>CALYQW010000018.1 GCA_945290265.1 uncultured Erwinia sp. | reverse complement strand
GCCAGTGATGTAAAAAACCACGTTAAGCGATCTCAGAAATCGATTCTGGACACGATCCGGCCTCAGGGTACCCCAAAACGATATCTGGAAATGCTTTTTTGCCTTAAAAAATGGTCTCATAAACCTCCATATTTAAGGCTGTTAGTCGCTAAGCGTGGTTTTTTGCACGGTTGACCCTCAAACCCCGTTTCCTGCGCGGTTAGCGCTCTCAGTAGAACGAATGGTCGCCGCGCTGGTGCTCCGTGGTATCGCGCACGCCTTTCAGTTCCGGAAAGGCTTGCAGCATCTCTTTTTCAATACCTTCTTTCAGGGTGACATCGACCATGGAACAGCCGTTACAGCCGCCACCAAACTGCAGAATGGCGTAGCCTTCGTCGGTGATCTCCATCAGGGAGACGCGTCCGCCGTGGCTGGCCAGCTGTGGATTGATTTGCGCCTGCAGCAGATATTCCACCCGCTCCATCAGTGGCGCATCATCGCTCACCTTGCGCATTTTGGCATTAGGCGCTTTCAGCGTCAGCTGTGAGCCGAGATTATCGGTGACAAAATCAATTTCCGCATCTTCCAGATAAGGGGCGCTGAGCTGGTCAACGTAGGCGGAAATCTGGTCAAATTTCAGTTCGGTATCGGTATCTTCCACCGCATCCGGTGGACAGTAGGACACGCCACATTCCGCCGTGGGCGTTCCCGGATTGATGACAAAAACGCGGATCTGGGTGCCATCTTCCTGCTTAGACAGCAGTTTTGCAAAATGCGCCTGGGCAGCATCGGTAATGTGGATCATGGCAGTTACTCAATAGTTATAAATAAGTTGCTGTTTATAGTACGCCCATCACCGGGCGGCTACAAGGTTCGACATAGGCACCATACCTGAACGCTGGCAGCGCCGGCCGCCAGCAGCAGACGGCTGATTTCGCCAGCGGTGCTGCCGGTGGTGACAACATCATCAACCAGTACGATATGGGCTTCCTGCACCGCTATTTCAAGCCGGAACAGGCCGCGCATGTTTTTACGCCGCGCCGCTGCGCTCAGACGGTGCTGGATTTTACCCCTTCGCCGGCGCTGCAGGGCTGACGGGGTATAATCACAGCCAAGCCATCGCGCCAGATGGCAGGCTATCTCATGGCACTGATTATAACCTCGCCGCCAGGCGCGCTGGCGGTGCAGCGGCACCACCACTAGCCGGTCCGGGTGGCGCAACCCATGATGGCGGCGTTGCTGTAACCATTTTAGCAGCATCAGCCGTGCCAGCATGCGCGATAGTGCGGTGGCGCGATGAAATTTCAGCCGGTTCACCAGCTGACTGAGGGGCGGCTGCCAGCCGCCGACCGCTATCAGGCGCTGCCAGGGCGGAGGCTGATGCAGGCAGCGTCCACAGGGCTGCTGAGCGGCAGCGGGCAGGCCACAGCGCGTGCAGACGGGTTGAGCGGGTAACCCGCGCAGGCAGACGCTGCATATACCCTGTGCTGCCTGCGCCAGAGGCATCTGACATAGCCAACAGGTGGCCGGGATTGATAGCATAGCGGCCTCTCAGAGCAAAAACAGGATATTACCTTATGAGCGCGCTTCACTGGCAAACAATCGGGCAGGGAGATTGCCATCTTGTGCTGCTGCACGGCTGGGGACTGAACGCTGAAGTCTGGCATGACATTATTGAGCGACTCAGCTCACACTTTACCCTGCACCTGGTGGATCTGCCTGGCTATGGCCGCAGCCCGGAATGTCGCGCGAGCACGCTGGATGAGATGGTGGCAGCCTTGTTGCCGCTGGCACCGCAGCGGGCGATCTGGCTGGGCTGGTCTATGGGGGGGCTGGTGGCCAGTTTGCTGGCGCTGCGTTATCCGCAACGGGTTGCCGGAGTGGTGACGGTATCTTCATCCCCGCGCTTTAGTGAAGGAGAAGACTGGCCGGGCATTAAACCGCAGGTGCTCAATGGTTTCCAGCATCAGCTGGGGGAAGATTTTCAGCGCACCGTGGAGCGCTTTCTGGCGCTGCAGACGCTGGGTACCGCCAGTGCGCGTCAGGATGCGCGCGCGCTAAAAAGTGTGGTACTGGCTCAGCCGGAACCTTCGCTGGCGGTACTGGAAGCTGGATTGCAGATCCTGAAAACCACGGATTTGCGCCAGGATTTGGTTGCCCTGAAGCCGCCGCTGCTGCGTTTATACGGCGCGCTGGATGGTCTGGTGCCCCGACGGATTGCGGCGCTGCTGGATGCGCTGTGGCCGACGAGCCGCAGCCAGATTATTGAGCAGGCTGGTCATGCGCCCTTCCTGTCTCATTCTGATGAGTTTTGTAGGCAACTTGTTGATTTCAAATCAGAATGCGCCATATGCTATAATTAACTGGATTTCGTTCTATTACAGACGAAACTTATGCAGGTAAGTTGGGCCGGTATAGGGGCAATTTTAACTCCCTCTGGAATCGGAGCCTGGCTCTGAACCTTCGCCCCCCTGTACTCAGGCTGCTTATTTTTATGGACAACCAAGGAGAGTAATAATGAATATGACAAAAAATGTTGCGGTTGCACTGATGGCGGGTCTGGTTTCTTTTGGCGCTCTGGCGGCAAAAGAAGTAACAAAAGAGCAGGTTGCCAGTATGCACCTGGAGAAAATTGGTACTGTGACCACATCCAGCAAAATGGCTCCAATGGATGCAAAACGTGCTCTTTCCAAAAAAGCCGATGAAGCAGGCGGCAAATACTTCCTGGTAATTGAAGCGCGTGAAGCAGCGAAAATCCACGCTACCGCAGAGGTCTACAAGTAAGTTTCGCCTGGGCGGGCCGGTGGTTTTCCTGTCAGGTTAGCCGCCAGCCTACAGTTAGCAGGGCCAGTTCATGAACTCAGCGTTTTTTGCCAAAGGCGGCACTTAACGCATCGCCCATTGCGCTATTCCCCACTGACTGAGCCTGCGGACGACTGCGGTTTTTCGCCGGACGCGCGTTATCCCGCTGGCTGTTACCTGCGGCGCTGGCGCGACCTTTGCCACTTTCAACCGGCTGTTCATCCAGACGCATGGTCAGTGCAATGCGCTTGCGCTGCAAATCCACTTCCAGCACCTTCACTTTGACGATATCCCCGGCCTTCACCACTTTGTGTGGATCTTCCACAAACTTATCGGCCAGCGAGGAGATATGTACCAGACCATCCTGGTGCACGCCGATATCCACGAAGGCACCAAAGTTGGTGACGTTGGTTACCGATCCTTCCAGCACCATGCCCGGCAGCAGATCGTTCATGGTATAGATACCGTCAGCAAACTGCGCGGTTTTGAACTCAGGACGCGGATCGCGCCCGGGTTTTTCCAGCTCTTTGATAATGTCGCTGACGGTTGGCACACCAAAACGCTCATCGGTGAAATCCACTGCCCTCAGACTACGCAGCGCAGCCGGCTCGCCCATCAGCTCATCCAGCGCCTTATGGGTTGCCTGCAGAATACGCTCAACCACCGGATAGGCTTCCGGGTGTACCGTCGAGGCATCCAGTGGATTATCGCCCTGGCTGATGCGCAGGAATCCGGCACACTGTTCAAAGGCTTTCGGGCCGAGACGGCTGACTTTCAGCAACTGCTGACGATTAAGGAACTGCCCGTTCTCGTCACGCCAGCCGACAATATTCTGCGCAATCATTTTGCTTAAGCCCGCCACGCGGGTCAGCAGCGGTACTGAGGCGGTATTTAAGTCCACGCCAACGCTGTTTACACAGTCTTCCACCACTGCATCCAGTTTTTTTGCCAGCTGACTCTGGCTGACATCGTGCTGATACTGGCCGACGCCAATGGATTTGGGATCGATTTTCACCAGCTCTGACAGGGGATCCTGCAACCGGCGGGCGATGGAGACTGCGCCACGCAGGGAAACGTCAAGATCCGGGAACTCCAGCGCTGCCAGTTCGGAGGCGGAGTACACTGAAGCACCCGCTTCGCTGACAATCACCTTCTGCCCCTGCACCTGGGGGAACTGTTTTTGTACCTCAAGGTAAAAACGTTCCGTCTCGCGTGAGGCGGTGCCGTTGCCGATGGCGACCAGTTGCACATGGTGACGGGTACAGAGTGCTGCCACGCTGGCCGCCGCTTTGGCGGCCTGCCCGGTATGAGGATAAATAGTGTCGGTCGCCACCAGCTTACCGGTGGCATCCACCACCGCGACTTTTACCCCGGTACGCAGGCCGGGATCGAGGCCCATCGTGGCGCGCATCCCGGCCGGAGCGGCCATTAACAGGTCGTTGAGGTTACGGGCAAATACGTTAATGGCTTCTTCTTCTGCCCGCTCGCGCAGCGTGGACATCAGTTCGGTTTCCAGGTGCAGCAGCACTTTGATACGCCATGTCCAGCTGACCACCGCCTTACGCCAGCTGTCCGCCGGGGCGTTATTCAGGCGCAGGCCAAGATGCTCGCTAATCAACTGCTCGCCATAGCTTTCGCGCGGCGGTTCGTCGAACTGTGGATCGGCGTTCAGAGACAGCTGCAGGATACCTTCGTTGCGGCCACGGAACATCGCCAGCGCACGGTGCGAAGGCACGGTGGCCAGCAGTTCGTGATGATCGAAATAGTCGCGGAATTTAGCACCTTCATCTGCTTTACCGTCCACCAGACGCGACACCAGATGGGCAGTTTTGCTCAGGTAATTACGTACCTTCGCCAGCAGCGTAGCATCTTCGGCAAAGCGCTCCATCAGGATATAGCGTGCGCCATCCAGTGCAGCCTTAACGTCGGCCACACCCTGATCGGGATTAAGATAACCGGCTGCCAGGGTTTCCGGCTGGTGCGAGGGATCCTGCCACAGGGTATCTGCCAGCGGCTGCAGCCCGGCTTCGATCGCGGCCTGGCCACGGGTGCGGCGTTTCGGTTTGTACGGCAGGTAGAGATCTTCGAGCTCAGTTTTGCTGAGCGTACCAGTAATGGCCGCAGCCAGTTCATCGCTCAGCTTACCCTGCTCGTCAATCGATTTCAGAATTGACTGACGGCGCTCGTCCAGCTCGCGCAGGTAGCTGAGTCGGGTTTCCAGCTGACGTAACTGGGTATCATCTAATCCGCCGGTCACTTCCTTGCGGTAACGTGCGATAAACGGCACGGTATTTCCTTCATCCAGCAGGCGAACAGCGGCTTCAACTTGTTCTGCACGGGCCTGCAGCTCACTTGCGATAATCTGGCTCAGCGAATTTTTCATCTGTTAACTACTTTGTTGGCTCAGTAAATAGGGGACAGTTATACGGATTGCCGGGTAAAAATGCCAGTCAGCGGATTATTGATGACGGTTGATCCCCGCTTACGGCTCAGGCTGGTAGCTGATGCTGTTGACATACCACAGCGCTTCCCCTGCCGGGGTATGTACCGTTGCCGCATCCCCCGGCTCTTTTTTTAACAGTGCGCGCGCCATCGGCGCATCAATGGAAATGTAATCGTTGCGGCCAAAAATTTCATCGTAACCGACGATACGGAAACGCTTAATGTCACCGGCATCATTTTCAATCTCGACCCAGGCACCAAAGAACACCCGGCCATCCTGCTGCGGTGAATAGTCCACAATCCGCAGCTGCTCGAGACTTTTGGTCAGATAGCGTACCCGGCGGTCAATTTCGCGCAGCCGCTTTTTATTGTACTGGTAATCGGCATTTTCACTGCGATCGCCCAGACTGGCAGCCCAGGTCACTTTTTTGGTCACCTCCGGCCGCTCTTCGCGCCAGAGATAGTCCAGTTCCTGTTTTAACTGATTATACCCTTCGCGGGTGACAAGCCTGGTCTTCATAGAGATTCCGTTAGTGCACAGGTCATTACGCTATTTTGAGATGTCACGGGCGCTGATGCAACTTCGCCTTAGCCGACGAAGTGGTAAGTGGATACAAAGCGGAAAAATGCGGCTTTAATAGCAGCTAAAACCGATATAAGCTGCTGTTTAATATGCTTTGTAACAATTTGGGCTACAATATATACCATTAAGGGCTGTTACATTTAAGCTTCTTTTTTGAAAATATCAGCTCAGGCAATAGCGCCTTTGGAGTATCAACATGCAAGAAAACTACAAAGTTCTGGTGGTGGATGATGATATGCGTCTGCGCGCACTGCTGGAGCGGTACCTGACCGAACAGGGCTTCCAGGTGCGCAGCGTGGCGAACGCTGAGCAGATGGACCGTCTGCTGACCCGCGAATCTTTTCATCTAATGGTGCTGGACTTAATGCTACCCGGCGAAGATGGTCTGTCTATCTGCCGCCGTCTGCGCAGCCAGAGCAACCCGATGCCGATCATTATGGTGACCGCCAAGGGTGAAGAAGTTGATCGTATTGTTGGCCTGGAAATTGGTGCTGACGACTATATTCCCAAGCCGTTTAATCCACGTGAACTGCTGGCACGTATTCGTGCGGTACTGCGCCGTCAGGCCAATGAACTGCCGGGTGCACCTTCTCAGGAAGAGGCGGTGATCGCCTTTGGTAAATTTAAGCTGAATCTCGGCACCCGTGAAATGTTCCGCGAAGACGAGCCAATGCCGCTGACCAGCGGTGAATTTGCGGTACTGAAGGCGCTGGTCAGCCACCCGCGCGAGCCGCTGTCACGCGATAAGCTGATGAATCTGGCGCGCGGTCGGGAGTACAGCGCTATGGAACGTTCTATCGACGTGCAGATCTCGCGTCTGCGCCGTATGGTCGAGGAAGATCCGGCGCATCCCCGTTATATTCAGACCGTCTGGGGTCTGGGCTATGTCTTCGTGCCGGACGGCAGTAAAGCATGAGGCGTTTCCGATTCTCTCCGCGCAGTTCATTTGCCCGGATGCTGCTGTTGATCGTTACCCTGCTGTTTGTCAGCCTGGTCACGACCTATCTGGTGGTACTGAACTTTGCGATTTTGCCCAGCCTGCAGCAGTTCAACAAGGTTCTGGCCTATGAAGTGCGCATGCTGATGACCGACCGCCTGCAGCTGGAAGATGGCACCCAGCTTGAGGTGCCACCGGCATTTCGGCGTGAAATTTATCGTGAACTCGGCATCTCGCTGTATACCAATGCAGCGGCGGAAGAGAGCGGATTACGCTGGGCACAGCATTATGAATTCCTCAGTCAGCAGATGGCGCAGCAGCTCGGTGGTTCGACCGATGTGCGCGTCGAGGTGAATAAGAATTCACCGGTGGTCTGGCTGAAAACCTGGCTGTCCCCGGATATCTGGGTGCGGGTGCCTTTAACGGAAATTCATCAGGGCGACTTCTCACCGCTGTTCCGTTATACGCTGGCGATTATGCTGCTGGCGATTGGCGGTGCCTGGCTGTTTATCCGTATGCAGAACCGCCCGCTGGTGGAACTGGAGCATGCGGCACTGCAGGTGGGGAAAGGCGTAATCCCACCACCGCTACGGGAATACGGTGCGTCTGAAGTGCGCTCGGTGACCCGCGCCTTTAACCAGATGGCCGCCGGCGTGAAGCAGCTGGCGGATGACCGCACCCTGCTGATGGCTGGGGTCAGTCACGATCTGCGCACTCCGCTGACGCGTATTCGTCTGGCAACCGAAATGATGTCACAGCAGGACGGTTATCTGGCGGAGTCTATCAATAAGGATATTGAAGAGTGTAATGCGATCATTGAGCAATTTATTGATTATCTGCGCACCGGCCAGGAGATGCAGTTTGAGCGCGCCGATCTGAACAGCGTGCTGGGTGAAGTGGTGGCAGCAGAAAGCGGTTACGAGCGTCAGATTGAGAGCGAGATTATGTCTGGCGAATTGATGCTGAATATTAACCCGCTGGCGATTAAACGCGCCGTTGCCAATATGGTGGTAAATGCGGCCCGTTACGGTAATGGCTGGATCAAGGTCAGTTCCGGTTATGAACATCATCGCGCCTGGTTCCAGGTGGATGATGATGGTCCGGGCATTGAACCGGATCAGCTTAAGCAGCTGTTCCAGCCGTTTGTACGCGGTGACAGTGCGCGCAGTACCAGCGGCACCGGGCTGGGGCTGGCGATAGTGCAGCGTATTATTGATGCCCATCAGGGGACGCTGGATATTGGTCGCAGTGAGCGGGGTGGATTGAGTATTCGGGCCTGGCTGGTGTTACCGGCGGGTGGCGGGCTGCCTGACCTGGCCAGTTGAGGTTGTGCAGCCGGATTTTTTAAAAACTGCCAGGTTAACGGCGGAAGAAAATAACGTGGCGACCATCCTGGTCGCCACGTTATTTTATACGCTTCGGCGGTTACAGCTGTGGGCCAGCATTGACCAGCGCAGCACCCGCTTCGGTATCGGTGAATTTATCGAAGTTGGTAATAAAGCGTTGTGCCAGGTCGCGCGCTTTTTCTTCCCAGGCAGCAGCATCAGGATAGCTGGCGCGTGGATCCAGCAGCTGACTGTCAACGCCCGGCAGCGCATCCGGTACTGCCAGATTGAAAATTGGCAGCTGGCTGGTTGGGGCGTTGTTGAGTTCACCCGCCAGGATAGCGTTGATAATCGCCCGGGTATCCTTCAATGAAATGCGTTTTCCGCTACCATTCCAGCCGGTATTCACCAGCCAGGCCTGTGCGCCGGCAGCCTGCATCCGTTTGACCAGCACCTCCGCATAGCGGGTCGGGTGCAAGGTCAGGAACGCAGCGCCAAAGCAGGCGGAGAAGGTCGGTGTCGGTTCGGTGACGCCGCGTTCGGTGCCAGCCAGCTTGGCGGTAAAGCCCGACAGGAAGTGATACTGGGTTTGCTCCGGCGTCAGGCGTGAAACCGGTGGCAGTACGCCGAAGGCATCCGCAGTCAGGAAGATCACGGTTTTCGCATGCCCGGCCTTGGACACCGGTCGGACGATATTTTCAATATGGTCGATAGGGTAGGAAACCCGGGTATTCTCGGTTTTGCTGCCATCATCGTAATCAACCGAACCATCCTCACGTACCACCACGTTTTCCAGCAGCGCGTTACGGCGGATGGCCTGATAAATTTCCGGCTCTGCCTGGGCAGACAGCTTAATGGTTTTAGCGTAGCAGCCGCCCTCAAAGTTAAACACGCCGTCGTCATCCCAGCCGTGTTCATCATCACCAATCAGCTTACGCAGCGGATCGGTCGACAGCGTGGTTTTACCGGTGCCGGACAGGCCAAAGAACACTGCCACATCGCCTTTCTCACCGACGTTAGCGGAACAGTGCATCGAGGCGATACCCTGCTGTGGCAGCAGATAGTTCATCACCGCAAACAGCCCTTTTTTCATTTCGCCGCCGTACCAGGTACCGCCGATCAGCTGGATTTTTTCACTAAGATTGAACGCGACGAAGTTTTCTGAATGTAGTCCCTGCGCCTGCCAGTCAGGATTGGTGCATTTGGCACCGTTCATTACCACAAAATCCGGGGTAAAGTTCGCCAGGCTACCGGCATCCGGGCGGATAAACATATTGGTGACAAAGTGCGCCTGCCAGGCAACTTCAGTAATAAAACGCACGCACAGGCGGCTGTCGGCATTGGCTCCGCACCAGGCATCGACCACAAACAGGCGTTTAGCAGACAGCTGACGTGTCACCAGCGATTTTAGCGAGCGCCAGGTTTCTTCACCGATGGGCTGATTATCATTTTTACCTTTTCCCTGGTCGCTCCACCACAGCGTGTCACGGGTCAGATCGTCGCGCACCAGATACTTATCTTTCGGCGAGCGGCCGGTAAAAATACCGGTATCTACGGCGACAGCACCTGACTGCGTAACGATACCGCGTTCATAGCCGGTTAAACCGGGTTGGGTTTCTTCCTGAAAAAGAGTGTCAAAATCCGGATTACATACAACCTCAACCGTATCAGTGATGCCATAAGCAACGAGATCCTGCATGGTTCGCTCGTTAACACGCATGTTACTGCTCCTTTAAATCGGGTTCACTGTAGTAATAAGGGTAGGGCGATGTCTGTGTGACTGCAGTGAAAGCCCGCAAATGCCCGCACAGAGGAAGAGGGAACGCCACGATCGTGCGCAGTTTACACGCGTTGTCTCACAGTGAAAGTAGCAGGCGACAGAAATGAGAGGTCAAGCGTAATAAACAGAGAAATCTCAGAGAAGTAACAATATGTTACCCGCCCGTAACGTAACAGGCCGGGATTAACCGGCCCGTTACGCGACTGAGCGTAAAATGCAGATTAATGGATCTGCGGATCGGCGCTGGCAGAATCTTTGCGAATTCCCGCCATATCGACACTGTCAAAAACGTAGTGGTTACCACAGTAATCACAGTGCATATCAATCTGACCATCTTCCTGCAGGATCTGCTGAACTTCCTCTTCTGGCAGAGAACGCAGCACTTCACCACAACGCTCACGGGAACAGGTGCAGTTAAAGCTCACCGGCTGGGGATCAAACAGGGTCACTTCTTCCTGGTGGTACAGACGCCATAACACCTCGTTAGCCGGCAGGCTGAGCAGCTCTTCGCATTTCAGAGTTTCCGTCAAGGTAGTCAGATGGTTAAAGTCATCGGACTCTGCATCCTGTCCGGGAAGAACCTGCAACAGGATGCCTCCCGCGCCCTGCTGGCCGTCATGCTCGCCGCTATGAATAAACAGGCGGGTTGGCAGCTGTTCTGAACGCATAAAGTAGTCTTCCAGGCAGGCTGCGATGGTATCGCCTTCCAGACCTACAACGCCCTGATAGCGCTCACCTTCGGTAGGCGTAATGGTGATCACCAGGTAGCCATTACCTGTCATCTCTTTCAGGCTGCTGTTCGGGGCAATTTCCCCCTGCATCCGCGCCACGCCGCGCATTTCCTGGCGGTTATTGCCATTAATCACTGCCAGACTCAGCGGGCCGTCACCCTGCAACTGCACGGTAATATCACCATCAAATTTCAGCGTGGCGGTCATCAGGCTGGTGGCAACCAGCAGTTCACCAAGCAGCGTCTGTACTGGTTCAGGGTAATCGTGGCCGGCAATAATCTCGCGCCACGTCCGGGAGACGGTCACCAGTTCACCACGCACGGCGTGGTTTTCAAACAGGTAACGGTGCATTTGATCTTGCTGGGACATAGTTTTCTCTCTTATGGCGTGTTGTCATTGCCAGAATTTTTAAATTTCATCAGGGAACGGCACTCTTTTTTATCAGGCCGTCGGTCAGGATGGGGCATGCTCAGGGCATTAAGCTTGCGTACCTGAGCGATTTTTTCCCGTTGTTCGATGCTTTCCGCCGTCTCCCTGTACAGCTGCTGAGCAACGCCTGCCGGGCCGCGCCGGTCGCTGAGTGCCAGCACAATAATTTTGCGCTCATCGTTACCCTGACGCAGGGTAATTTCGCCAGCCACCTCCACCGTCTTACCCGGTTTGCAGCGCTGACCATTATAGTGCACCTTGCCGCCCTCTATCATCTCACGCGCAATGGCACGGGTTTTATAAAAGCTGGCGGCCCACAGCCATTTATCCAGGCGGATGCTGTTAACGGATATCTCTTTCATCGCAGTTTCTCGGGCAATACCTCTATATAAGGGTGTGGCGGCCAGGTTTCAAGCCGGGTTGGCCAGTCAGAAAGCGGGGGGAGTAGGCGCAGAATGACGTTGTAGCGTGCTGAAACACTGCTCATAGTAGCGCTGGATTTCCACCTGACGCAAACGGTTATGGCGCAGGCGTTGGACCGCCAGCATGGTGTTGCATCCCAGAATACCCAGTAATAGCAGCAGCAACAGGCTGGAACCGAGGGTACAGCGCAGGGCGACTGCATCAGACTCGGTATGCAAAACAATATGGCGCGTGCCATTGGCATCGACGGAAATGCTGGTAATGAGACCGGATGCCTGGAACGGCGCGGATAACAGCTGCGCCGCCCGCCGCTGCAGTTCCGGCCACTGATCGGGGGCGTTGTAGTCAAACAGCGAGGTTACCGGTGCCGGCAGATTGACCATTTGCTGGCCTTTATCGCTGACGATTAAAAAGCCACCGGGAGCCGGGCTGTTCAGTGATTCTGCGGCATGGCGGGTTTCACGGTAGAAGAAAGCGGCGGTGGCGTTGTTAACCAGATTTTCCAGCGATTCTGCACTGACCGGACGTAACAGCACGTTCATGCCAGTTAGCGCCCCGGAATTGGCGTGTTTCACCAGGGTTTCCCAGTCTTTCACATTACTCAGATTGACCAGCGCATTTTTCAGACGCACACAATCCGCTTCCTGACGGCATAAATCTTCGGTTTTTAGTACGATATCGGAGAAATCGTCCAGCAGCGTCATGCCTGATTTCTCGATAGCGGTAGCCAGTTGTGGGTTTAGTTTGGCTTCTTCGCTGCCCTGCGGGTGCAGTTGCTGGCGGGTGGTATCCAGTAATGCTGTGGCTTTATCAATGATATCTGATTGTGGCAGCGGATGTGGCGGGGCGCTGTTCCAGTAAATCGCCGAACAGTCGAACGGCATATAGGTCATATTATGATTACCGTGCCAGATACCTGGCAGCGAGCACATTCCGCGCCCGCTGACTTTCAGGCTGTCTCCGACTTTCAGATCGACCTTTTCCAGGGCGGCAACGCTGTTGACCTGCAGGCTCTCTGTGCCCTTTAGCCACGCCAGGCTGAGTTTTACCGGCATACCGGGCGGCATCCAGGTGATCAGCATCAACAGCACCATCAGCGCTGCGCCAGCCAGTACGGCATTTTTGCGCCAGTGCTGTAGTGGAAAACGGCGAACTTCGTCCTGCAGTGACAGGAAGCGCCCCTGGCGCACCACATGGCGATTAAGATAAATATCTACTTCGGTGATTTGTCCGAGGTCGCAGATGGGATAGTTCTGCCAGTGGCTGGGGTAAATTAAATCAATGCTGCCCATTGAAATATTATTGGTTTGCCCCTGATTGGATTCACCGAACAGCCCCCAGCGTTTCGGAGCGCCACGCAGACAGTGGATTTCCAACAAATCGCTCCGCTGTGGTCGCCGGTACAGTGAACTGATGCTGACGGCAATCACCATCAGTCCGGCGAGGATAAGCCAGGGCATCACAACCAGTGGCCCAATCAGGCTGAAGAAAAACAGCAGCAGAGCGAAGCCCACGTAAATCGCTTCACGGATCCCATCCGGCCGACTAAGCGCATGCTCTTCCGGGCTCTCTTTCCGCACGCTGACCAGTTCAACGCTAACGCCTTCCTCTTTGCGGATGGAGGCATTTTGTCCGGTCGCGCCCAATACCGCGGGCACCGGAGCCGCTTCGGTGTGGTATTGAGGAAGGGTATGGCCGTTCAGTGAAATAACCAGCGGCAGGGTCTGGGTTTTTATTAACTCGACAACGTTTTCTTCAGCGATAAACTGTTCCCAGGCTGGGGGAAGATGCACTTCGACATTATCGAGGAAATAGCGCCATTTGTGGGGTTCATCAGTCGATAAACCATAGCGGGTAATGGCCCGAGTAACAGGATAAACGTTATTGCTTTGTGAGGTCAGCGCCAGATCCCGCTGCGCATGAGAACCGACGGACGTTGGGCGGGGCAGGCTGGCGATATAATGTTCGGCGGCGATCCGTTCACTGTCACTCAGCTTACGGTGGGGTGGGCGGATAAAAGGCAGTGGTTTTGCCAGTGGCGGGCGGTGGCGCATAGCGAACCACAACAGGAAACTTACTGCGATTGAACAGGCTAACATAATAGCTATTACGATAACGCTGATACTCATGCTTTATCTCATTCCCGCCACATAGCTCCTGTTGCTGTTGCCAGCGAAGACGTGAAGATTGTCTGAGTCTGGCATTGTAAGCCGGACACAGCCTGTTTCCTGGCAAATATGGTGTTATAACTTAATGAATGGATTAAATATATGCCACTCCCTGCGAGCAGGTTAGCTGTCATTTGCTGCTGGCAGTATCGGTATAATCCTATTTGCACCCAGGAAGATTGTCACCTGTTAAATTATTTTAATTCGGGCGACCTCTATGGGTTATATAGTAGTAAAATTATCGCGACAATGATTGGATTCCGGTGCTGACTGCCGCACAATAGCGCTGGTTTATTCAGCGTGACCCTGACACTTACCGGCTATCTCCGGGGAGATGATGACCAGACAACGACAGAAACCCGAAATTCTCAGTACCGAAATTGTGGCACGATCACGGTTGTTTACCATTGAAAGCGTCGATCTTGCTTTCAGTAATGGCGTAAGACGTGTCTATGAACGGATGCGTCCTTCAAATCGTGAAGCGGTAATGATAGTACCAATTATCGATAATCACCTGATTTTAATTCAGGAATATGCCGCTGGACTGGAAAACTACGAACTTGGTTTTCCGAAAGGGTTAATTGATCCCGGCGAAACAGTGTTCGATGCCGCGAATCGTGAGTTAAAGGAAGAAGTGGGCTTCGGGGCATATCAACTGGAGAGCCTGAGTAAACTGACTATGGCACCTTCCTATTTCTCCAGTCAGATGAATATCGTGGTGGCGGAAGATTTGTATGCGGAAAAGCTGGAAGGTGATGAGCCGGAGCCGCTGCCGCAGGTGCGTTGGCCGCTGGATAACCTGCTGGCCTTGCTGGAGCAGCCTGACTTCCGCGAAGCGCGAAATGTCAGCGCGCTGTTTCTGGTGCGGGAGTGGTTGCGGGGGCAGGGGCGTTTACCTGGGTAGGGGGCTTTCGCGGGGCGAAAGCTAAAAGCACTTCGCTGGCGCGGAGCTAAGGTCAACCACGATTCACCATCCCGCTGCGCGGACTGCACAAAAACAAAGCCCCGGCTGTCAGGCCGGGGCTATTGCTTTGATGTCGCCGGGGGCGATCAGAACAGCTCGTGTCTTTCGCCATTATCCATAATGGTAGTGCCGGAATCGTAGCTCGGGTACTCAGTCGGCTGCGTGCCATCAATAAAGTACTCCTGGCGCGTATTGCCGCCGCCACGCGCCAGCTTGCCGCTGGCACGATCGATAGTCACGGTCACAATGCCGTCCGGTGGGGTCAGCGGTTGAACCGGTACACCATCCAATGCCACCTGCATATAGTCATCCCAGGCCGGCTGAGCGGTTTTTGCACCGCCCTCATAGCCGGAAATCTGATCTTTAATCGCCCCGGAGGCGGTGGTGCGGCCGAGGTCGCGGCGGTGATCGTCAAAACCAATCCAGACAGACGTCACCACACCCGGACCATAGCCGGAGAACCAGGCATCCTTGGAGCTGTTGGTGGTGCCTGTCTTGCCGCCAATATCATTACGTTTCAGATCGCGCGCAGCACGCCAGCCGGTTCCCATCCAGCCCGGTTCACCAAATATATTGCTATTCATGGCGCTTTTAGTCAGGAATGACAGCGGAGTACCAATAACGTGTGGTGCATACTGCTGACTACTCTGCGGCTGATGCCCGCTGACCTGTTCCAGATAAGGCTGCGGCAAAACGCCGCCATGTTCAGAAACCGCCACGTTCTCAACGCTTTCTTCGTTAAGCGCTACGTTTTTCTGCAGCTCTCCGTAGATCACCGGCAGATTACAGGATACGCAGGCGATTTTTGGTGTTTCTTCAAACAGGGTGCGCCCCTGCTCATCTTCAATACGACGGATAAACCAGGGTTCTATCAGGAAGCCGCCATTGGCAATCACCGAGTAACCGCGCACCACCTGCATCGGCGTAAATGACGCCGCACCTAGTGCCAGTGATTCCGTGCGCACAATACTCTGCGCCGGGAAGCCAAAGCGCTGCAGATATTCCGCGGCGTAATCCACGCCCATGGCGCGCATCGCCCGTACCATCACCACGTTTTTCGACTCACCCAGTCCCTGACGCAGGCGGATTGGGCCGGCATAGACATTGGGTGAGTTTTTAGGACGCCAGTCGGAACCTGCTCCGGCATCCCAGCGTGAAATCGGGGCATCGTTCAGGATGGAGGCCAGAGTCAGCCCTTTATCCATCGCGGCGGTATACAGGAACGGCTTAATGTTAGAGCCGACCTGGCGCACGGCCTGGGTTGCACGGTTGAATTTGCTCAGATTGAAGTCAAACCCGCCCACCAACGCCAGTACCGCGCCGTTCTGCGGATCAAGGGAAACCAGTGATGAGTTAACGTCCGGCACCTGCGCCAGCCACCAGTCATTATCGACTTTGCGCACCCAAATCTGCTGACCAGGCTGCAACACCTGGTTGACGGCACGAGGCGTTGACCCCTGAATTGTATCTGAGCGGAACGGCCGCGCCCAGCGCACCCCCGCCAGACCAATGCTGACCTGACTGTGATTGCGCAGCATGGCCTGAGCGCTGTCACTGTTGCTGGCGGTCACCACCGCAGGCTGCAGTGGACCATAAACCGGCAGTGTTCCTAGCTTTTTCACGATATCCGCATTCAGCCAGGCCGGTTCACCCCGCTGCCACAGCACGCTGGTGGCCCCGCGATAACCGTGGCGCATATCGTAACCTATGACGTTATCCTGCAGGGATTTCTGCGCACCCAGCTGCAGCTTGCTGATGATGGTGGTATACACCTTAAAGCCATCGGTATAGGCATTTTCACCGTAACGCTTCAGCATTTCCTGGCGCACCATCTCGGTCAGCCAGGGGGCAGAAAAGGCGATTTCCGGCGCATGATAGTGCGCTTCCAGCGGCGTACTGCGCGCATCATCGTACTCGGCCTGGCTGATATAGTGCTGGTCGAGCATACGTGCCAGCACGGTATTTCGCCGCAGCAGCGCACGATCTTGGGAATAAAGCGGGTTGAAGGTTGAAGGGGCTTTTGGCAGCCCGGCAATCATCGCCATTTCACTTAGCGAGAGCTGATCAACGGTTTTGCCAAAATAGACCTGAGCGGCTGCCCCTATGCCGTAGGCGCGATAGCCGAGATATATTTTGTTCAGATAGAGTTCAAGGATCTCATCCTTATTCATCGTCTGTTCAATACGAATGGCAAGGAAAGCTTCCTTGATTTTGCGCACCAGGGTTCTTTCCGGGCTGAGAAAGAAGTTACGTGCCAGCTGTTGCGTAATGGTGCTTGCCCCCTGGGAGGCGTGACCAGACATCATGGCAATACTGACTGCACGGAAAATGCCCACCGGATCAACACCATGATGCTCATAGAAGCGGCTGTCTTCCGTTGCCACAAAGGCTTTCACCATCAGTGGTGGCACCTGCTGCAGGGTCAGTGGGATACGGCGTTTCTCACCATATTGAGCAATAAGCTGATTATCGGCGCTGTAAACCTGCATCGGCGTTTGCAGGCGCACGTCTTTCAGCGTGGCGACATCGGGGAGCTGTGGCTCTATGAATTTGTACAAACCATAGATAGAGCCAATTCCCAGCAAGAAGCAACACGTTGCAAGGATGAACAAATACTTTACGAACTTCACCTGATATTTCCCATTTAAAGTCGGCTGAGCAGTTTATATACACTCTCAAGGTAGTATAAGGGTAAGCCAGAACCTTTGATATGTCGTTTTATAACTGGCGATATGGAGGTCGCATCAATGGCTTTTCAGATATGGCAAGTTGGACTGGATATACAGAACGGGCAAATCTGTGCCCTGAGCGTCCAGCGCCGTCGTAACGGCTGGCAGCTGCGACACTGGTGGCAACATGCGTTGCCGCAAGATACGTTAAGAAATGGCCTGGTGCAACGATCAGAACTCCTGATCGTGCTACTTCGGCAGTGGCGTAAGCGTTTGCCACAGCGTATTTCGTTGCGCCTGGGCTTTCCGCCACAGCTGATAATGCAGCACCGTCTGCCGCTGCCGGCGATGACCTTACGTGAACCGGAGCAGGCGGGATATGTCCGGGCGGCGGCGCGTCAGGTTTTTCCGCTGGAGCCGGATGCGCTGGCGATGGATTACCGGTTCACTGCACCACAGCGTGATGCCCTGTGTCTGACCGCTGCGCGCCAGGATTCGCTGGAAAGCTGGCTGAATTGCCTGAACCAGGCCGGGCTGACGGCAAATATCGTTGAGCTGACACCTGCCGCGCTGGCGGTGGTCGCACAGGCACTGGCAGTGGAAACTCACGCCGTGCTCGTACACCGGCTCAGCGATCACTGGCTATGGTACGGTCAGGCGCTGGGTGAAGAGCAGTGGGGATGGTGCCCGCACAGTGAATGTCCTGATTTTGCCGCCCTGCAGCGCCAGTATCTCTCTGCTGCCGGCCCGATCTGGTATAGCTCAGCGCTGGCAGAAACGGCTCCGTCAGGCACCCGGTTACTCTCTCCACTGGCGGCTATTCCGCTGTTTCAGCCACCGCTTCCGGCCTGCAGTACGGCATTTACCCTGGCCACCGGGCTGGCATTACGCGAGCCAGATTGCTGATGGTGGCGGTCAATTTATTACCCTGGCGTCAGCAGCGCCTGCAGCGGCAGCAGCGTATCTGGGGGCGACTGATGCTCAGTCTGGGGATGCTGCTGTTACCCGGGATACTTCAGGGTTACTGCCAGCGCGAGCTGAACCGGCAGCAATATGCGCTGAACGCCGGCTGGGAATTGGCGCTACAGCAGTTCCGTGAAGTGCAGCGTCAGCGACTGATCTATGAAGAGCGCTTAGGCCGGGTACAGGCACAATGGCAGCAGCGTCAGCGTTATCAACAGCAGATGGTGCTCTGGCGTGAGTTCAGCGATTTGCTGGCAGCCCGCATTCCGGCAGCGGTCTGGCTGCTGAGCCTGAAGCAGGCAGCGGATGAACTGGAACTGCATGGTATCAGCCAGGATATCGGCCAGTTGCAGCGCTTCAGCGATACACTGGGTCAGGCACCGGCGGTGCAGCAGGTGCTGGCGGGCAATCTTGAGCGTGATAAGCAGGATGCGCTGCGTTTTACTTTGCGCTTACGGCTGGCAGGGCAGGAGAATTCACCGTGAAATGGCACGGGCTTATGCTGTGGCTGCAAAGTCCACGCTGGGTGAAAATGAGCAGTTTTAGTGGCCTGTGGCTGGGGATTTATATGCTGCTCTGGCGGGGCTGGAGCTATCCGGCCAGCGAGCAGTCGAAACAGTTGGAGCAGGCGTCCCGTCAGCACCAGCAACAGTTACAGCTTCAGGCCCGCTTACAGCTGGCGCAGCCTTCATTGTTAGCTATTAAGCAGCAAAGTGATGAACTGTCCCGGTGGCTGGTGAGCGTCAGTCCGCGCGCCTTTTCTTTGCCAGCGCTATTGCAGAGCAGCGGTGCCCGGTTGACTCACTGGCGGCCACAGCAGGCGGGAGGTGAGCTGGCGCTTGAGCTGAGCTGGTCACAGTTTATTGCGTTGCTGCGCTATCTGGCCACCCTGGAACCTGCTCCCCGGATTAGCGTGCTGACGCTGCAGGGTAGCCCTCCACGGCTTCAACTGATGATGGTGCTGCGCCATGACCGTTAAAAGGTGGTTACTTTGTCTGCTGATGCTCACCGCTGCTGCACGGGCGCGCGATCCTTTTCTTTCTGCGGATAACCCTCTGTGCCAGCCTGCCGAAAGCCCGGCGGGGTTATGGCAGTTGCGTGGCGTGATCGGGCGGGAAGGATATTATTCCGCCTGGCTGGTAACCCCTGCAGGCAAGTTGCTGCGGCGCGAGCGCCACGATCGGTTGCCGGGCACCGGGTGGTACATCAGTCAGAGTGAGCGCCACGGCATCACGCTGGAGAATCGTGGCGAGTGTCGGTCAACCGTGTTGTTACTGATAAAAGGAGCGCGATATGCTAAGACTGCTCTGCCTTTGGCTGGTGCTGATCACTCCGACCCACGCTAAGCCATTGCCACTCTCATTAACCTTTGATCAGACGCCGGTAGAGCAGGTGTTACAGGCACTGGCAGACTATCAGCAGCTGAACCTGGTGGTATCTCCCGGCGTGGAGGGTACTCTGTCACTCCGGCTGCATCAGGTTCCCTGGGAACAGGCGCTGTCGCTGGTCCTGAAGACCGGCGATCTGAGCATGGAACAGGAAGGCAACGTGCTGCTGATTTATCCGCACAGCCGGCAGCAGGAAAAACAGCGCGCGGCTGCAGCGCAGCGGGAGGCTGATAAACTTAGCCTGCCATTACAGACTCGCCATATCAGGCTGAAATATGCCGATGCCGGCACGGTAAACAGCAGCCTGCAAAGTGAACGTCAGCACCTGATGACGCCCCGTGGCAGTCATACCCCGGATGCGCGCACCAACAGTATTCTGCTGCGGGATACGGCGGCGGCGTTGGATCAGACCGTGCGTTGGTTGCGTCAGCTGGATGTGCCGCTGGCGCAGGTTGAGCTGGCAGCACACATCGTGAATATCAGTGAAGAAAGTCTGCGCGAGCTGGGCGTCAGCTGGGGGCTGAACAGCGAAGCGCAGCTGAGTGATACCCTGGGGCTCAGTCAGTTACGGGTTAATCCCCGGGATAATCGCCTCGCGGGGCGCATCGGATTTAATCTGGCACGTATGGATGCCGGACTGCTCGAGCTGGAATTAAGCGCGCTGGAACAGGAAAATCAGGCTGACATTATCGCCAGCCCACGTCTGCTGACTTCTCATCAGCAAACGGCCAGCATTAAGCAGGGCACGGAAATCCCGTATGAAGTCGCCAGTGGGGGTAATGGTGCCACTTCACTTGAGTTTAAAGAGGCCGTGCTGGGGATGGAAGTGACGCCGGAGATCCAGGCCGACAGGCGAATTCTGCTTAAGCTGCATATTACTCATAATCTGCCGGGGCAGGCGCTACGTCGCGGTGAGAGTGAATTATTAACAGTTAATAAGCAGGAAATCAAAACCCAGGTCATAGTCAATGATGGTCAGACTCTGGCGCTGGGCGGTATTTTTCAGCAACAAAGTGCTGTTGCCAGTAACCGCGTGCCGCTGCTGGGCGATCTTCCCGGAATTGGCCGGCTGTTTCGCCACGACAGGCGTGAACAGAAGCGGCGTGAACTGGTGATCTTTATTACTCCCAGGTTACTGAGTGACTGAAATGGCGCTTTTTCCGGTGTGACAGGGGGCGTTTTTTATTTGATTGATGACAGATAGGTTTGACGCCGAAGCGGAATTAGCTTACAAGGTTTAGCGATTTCGAATATTGGGCGGGTAGCCCGCAGCAGCGAATGAATTTTAACCGTTTTTTATCGCGCGCAACCGGCGTAGCCTGTGCCTGAGCACGGGCTGATAAATGAAGCGGACTGAAACGCACCAGGTGCCATGAGCAGGGCAAATATAATCGGTTGCCAAAACACCTCCAGTGTTGAGATAATTTTTAGTCTGATTCTCGCACTATCGCTCATGAGGTTTCAGTTCATGTCCTGCCAGGTTTGAGGCGGGGTATCATTAACGAATTGTCTTAGTAATACCAAAAAAATGGCAGAGAAACGCAATATCTTCCTGGTTGGGCCTATGGGTGCCGGCAAAAGCACTATTGGACGTCAGTTAGCTCAACAGCTCAATATGGAATTTTTTGATTCTGATCAAGAAATTGAGCGGCGCACCGGAGCAGACGTAGGCTGGGTATTCGACGTAGAAGGCGAAGAAGGCTTTCGCGATCGTGAAGAAAAAATTATTAACGAACTGACTGAAAAACAGGGCATTGTACTGGCAACAGGCGGTGGCTCGGTTAAATCGCGCGAAACGCGCAATCGTCTCTCCGCCCGTGGTGTGGTGGTTTATCTTGAAACCACGATCGAAAAGCAGCTGGCCCGTACGCAGCGTGACAAAAAACGTCCGCTACTCCAGGTTGACTCTCCACCACGTGAGGTACTGGAGGCGCTGGCCAGTGAGCGCAATCCCCTGTATGAAGAGATCGCTGATGTGGTGATCCGCACTGACGATCAGAGCGCCAAAGTAGTCGCTAACCAGATTATTAATATGCTGGAAAAAAGCTGAGTAACGTCCGTATATCAGGCTGAATAAGGTGATGCAGCGTCATGGAGAAGATTACCGTAACTCTGGGGGAGCGTAGCTACCCGATTACCATCGCTGCCGGATTGCTTGCCGATCCGGCATCTTTTTGGCCACTTAAAGCAGGCGACAGAGCCATGCTGGTGACCAATCAGACGCTGGCACCACTCTGGCTTGATAAGGCGCTGGCGAGTCTGGCAAGTCTGGGGGTGGTAGCTGACAGGGTGATCCTGCCCGATGGCGAACAGTTTAAAACCCTGGCCGTTATGGATCAGGTGTTTACCGCATTACTTGAAAAGCCTCACGGACGTGATACCACGCTGATTGCGCTCGGTGGTGGCGTGATTGGTGATTTAACCGGCTTTGCTGCCGCCAGCTATCAGCGCGGCGTGCGTTTTATTCAGATCCCGACCACCCTGCTGTCGCAGGTGGACTCCTCGGTGGGAGGAAAAACGGGCGTTAATCATCCCCTTGGTAAGAATATGATCGGCGCATTTTATCAGCCCGCGTTGGTGGTGATTGATCTGGACTGTTTGCAAACGCTGCCAAAGCGTGAGCTGGCGGCGGGTCTGGCTGAGGTCATTAAGTACGGTATTATTCTTGATGCTGAGTTCTTTGCCTGGCTGGAGCATAATCTTGATGCCCTGCTGGCGCTGGATACTCAGGCGCTGGCGTACTGTATTCGTCGCTGCTGCGAACTGAAAGCGGCAGTGGTGGCAGCGGATGAACATGAACACGGTCAGCGCGCCCTGCTGAATCTCGGCCATACTTATGGTCATGCCATCGAAACCAGGATGGGCTACGGTAACTGGCTGCATGGTGAAGCGGTAGCGGCAGGAATGGTGATGGCTGCCCGCACCGCACAGCGTCTTGGCCAGTTCAGCGCTGCCGATTGTGAACGTATTATTGCCCTGCTGCGGCGGGCAGGGTTACCGGTACAGGGGCCGGCCGCGATGCCAGCAGAGGAATATCTGCCGCTGATGATGCGCGATAAGAAAGTACTGAATGCGCAGCTGCGTCTGGTGTTACCACTGGCGATTGGCCAGGCTGAAGTGCGCAGTGGTGTGGCGCATGATATGGTTTTAGCATCTGTTCAGGATTGTTTGTAAACCTGACAGTTAATCGGGCCAGTTCGCTGGCTACAACCCTGATGTTACAGCTATTCACAAGGCACGAATGGCTTTTACCGCTCGATGGGAGGGGGTAAATGGACGAGTTCAAACCGGAAGACGAGTTGAAACCTGACACCAGTGACCGCCCACCGGTGCGATCGCGCAGAACGTCTCCCACGGTACCTAAATTAGCTATTTCACGTCAGCATATGATGATGGGGATTGGCATTCTGGTGCTGTTACTGCTGGTGATGGGCATTGGTTCGGCGCTGAAATCGCCGGGTGACAGCCACGGACAGCAGGCCGCACAGAATGGCAATGGCGGCGCTGCAAAAAGTATCGATCTTTCCGGATCCTCCCCGATGACGGGGGCGACAGATGCGCCGGCACAGACGGCGAATGCGGGTCAACAGACTGCCCCTCAGCAATTGAGTGCGCCACCGGTTTCCTCCACGCCAACAGAAGCAGCACCGTTGACTCACCCACAAAACCAGCAGCGGGTTGAAGTGACCGGTGATTTAAATAACGCTCTGACGGCTAACCCGCAGCAGATGTCGGCCACAGACGGGAAAGTCAGTGGTTCTTCACTGCCAACCGATCCGGCCACGCTGGCACCGGGTGGCAGCAAAGCGGCAGCGGTTACCCCGCATCCGTCAACGGCACCGCGTCATCATGCTGCGGCCACGGAACACCGTCAAACCGCCAGTAAGCCGACGGTAAAAGCGCAAAAGCCTGCCGTAGCAGCCAGTCATCATCCGGCGGCGCAGAGCAGTGTTGCTGCCAGCCATTCAGCCCCGGCTGCCAGCGGCAGCGTTCCGGGCGGCCACTTTACACTGCAACTGAGCAGTGCTTCGCGTCCGGACACCCTGAATGCCTGGGCGAAAAAACAAAATCTGAGTGGCTATCATGTTTATCAGACCACGCGTAATGGTCAGCCCTGGTATGTGCTGGTGAGCGGTTCTTACGCCACCTCTGGTGAGGCGAAACGCGCCGTTGCCTCTTTGCCTGCCGAGGTTCAGGCGAAGAATCCGTGGGTGAAGCCCGTCAGCCAGGTAAAAAAAGAAGCGGGTCACTGATCCGTCATTGAATTCTCCTGCGGGAGACGTCAGCGGGCGGTGCCCGCTGACGAGGATACAAGCGCAGATATGCTGCCGGCAAAGCCACAGCCTGATGAGTAAAAAATTAACGACAGCATGAAAAAAAATCGCGCTTTTTTAAAATGGGCAGGGGGCAAGTATCCGATACTCGATGATATTCGCCGCCACCTGCCGGAAGGAGACTGCCTGGTCGAACCCTTTGTTGGCGCAGGTTCGGTATTCCTGAATACCCGCTATCCCCGCTATATCCTCGCGGATATCAACAACGACTTGATTAGCCTGTATAACATTGTGCAGCAGCGCACCGGGGAATTTATTACCGATGCGCGCGCGATGTTTAGTGCCGAAGCCAACAGTCCCGACGTGTATTACGCCCGCCGCCAGAGGTTTAACCTCAGTAGTGACAGTTACGAACGTGCGGTTCTGTTTTTGTATCTGAACCGCTACTGTTATAACGGTCTGTGTCGTTACAATTCACGCGGTGAATTTAACGTGCCTTTTGGCAGCTATCGCCGCCCTTACTTTCCGGAAGCCGAGCTGTACTGGTTTGCGGAACAGGCGCAGCACGCCACCTTTGTCTGCGAATCGTACGATGTTACGCTGCAAAAAGTGCAGCGGGGTTCGGTGGTTTATTGCGATCCACCTTATGCGCCGCTGTCGGCAACGGCAAACTTTACCGCGTATCATACCAATGGATTCAGCCTGCAGCAGCAGCAGCGTCTGGCGCAACTGGCGGCGATGCTGGCGCAGGATGAGAAAGCCACCGTGCTGATCTCTAACCATGATACGCCGCTGACCCGTGAATGGTATCAGGACGCGCAGCTGCACCAGATCGCCGTGCGGCGTTCAATCAGCCGCAGCGGTGGTACCCGAGCCAAAGTGAATGAACTGCTGGCGCTGTATACCAGACGCTGATGATTAATGTTTTACTCCGGCGGTCGAGCTCAGCACCGGTTCGCTGCGGGGGATAACCTGGGAGAAACAGATGAAACAGTTCTTAATTGCCCCATCTATTCTTTCCGCCGATTTTGCCCGCCTGGGTGAGGATACGGTGAAAGCGCTGGCTGCCGGTGGTGATGTGGTGCATTTCGACGTAATGGATAATCACTATGTGCCTAATCTGACCATGGGGCCGATGGTGCTGAAGGCGCTGCGCGACTATGGCATTACCGCGCCGATTGATGTGCATCTGATGGCGAAGCCGGTGGATCGCCTGATCCCGGATTTTGCCGAAGCCGGAGCCAGTTATATCACCTTCCACCCGCAGGCATCGGAACACGTTGACCGCACGCTGCAGCTGATCAGAGAGCATGGCTGTAAGGCCGGCCTGGTGCTGAACCCGGCTACGCCGCTGAACGTGCTGGAATATGTGATGGATAAGCTGGACGTTATCCTGCTGATGTCGGTGAACCCGGGCTTTGGTGGCCAGTCGTTTATTCCCGGTACCCTGGATAAACTGCGCCAGGTGCGCCAGCTGATCGATCAGAGTGGCTACCATATTCGCCTCGAAGTAGATGGCGGGGTGAAAGCCGGGAATATCCGCGAAATTGCTGAAGCTGGTGCGGATATGTTTGTCGCCGGCTCTGCTATTTTTGGGCAGCCGGACTATAAAAAAGTCATCGACGAGATGCGTAACGAACTGGAAAAATCCCGCCATGGCGCATTTCACTGATATTCAGGCACTGGCCTTTGATCTCGACGGCACCATGGTGGACAGCGCGCCGGGCCTGGCCAGCGCGGTGGACGGAGCCTTAACTGACCTGGATCTGCCTGCTGCCGGCGTGGCGCGGGTGGCCACCTGGATTGGTAATGGTGCCGATATCCTGATTACACGCGCGCTGAGCTGGGCGCTGAATGAAACCCCGTCTGTGGCACTGCAAAAGCAGGGCCGCCAGTTGCTGGACCGGCATTATGCCAACAGCGTCAAAGGGGGCAGCCTGCTTTATCCGGGCGTCAAACAGACCCTGGCGGCGCTGGCGGATAACGGCCTGCCGCTGGCGGTGGTAACCAATAAGCCGACGCCTTTTGTGGCTCCGCTGCTGAAGTCGCTGGGTATCGACGGCTATTTTTCGCTGATTATCGGCGGTGATGACGTGGCGGCGAAGAAGCCCCATCCGGCTGCGCTGTTTCTGGTACTGGGAAAATTTGGCCTGCTGCCGCAGGAGCTGCTGTTTGTGGGTGACTCGCGCAATGATATTCAGGCGGCGCAGGGAGCCGGATGTCCCTGTATTGGCATGACTTACGGTTATAACTATGGTGAGCCGGTCGCAGCGACCCGGCCAGACCTGACGCTTGACCATTTTAACGATTTGTTGCCCGCCATCGGGCTGTAATTATCAGGACGGAATTATGAGCAAACCCATCGTATTTAGCGGCGCACAGCCTTCAGGTGAACTGACCATCGGTAACTATATGGGTGCGCTGCGTCAGTGGGTACAGATGCAGGACGACTATCAGTGTATTTACTGCATTGTTGATCAGCATGCGATCACCGTGCGTCAGGATCCCGAAGCGCTGCGCAATGCCACCAAAGACACCCTGGCACTGTATCTGGCCTGTGGTATCGATCCGCAGAAAAGTACCATCTTTGTGCAGTCGCACGTACCGGAACACGCCCAGCTGGGCTGGCTGCTGAATTGCTACACCTATTTTGGTGAGCTGAGTCGCATGACGCAGTTTAAAGATAAATCAGCGCGCTACGAAGAAAACATCAATGCCGGTCTGTTTGATTACCCGGTGCTGATGGCGGCAGATATTCTGCTGTACCAGACCACTCAGGTGCCGGTGGGGGAAGATCAGAAACAGCATCTGGAGCTGTGTCGTGATATTGCCGCGCGCTTCAACGCGCTGTATGGCGATATCTTTACCGTGCCGGAGCCGTTTATCCCTAAATCCGGCGCGCGCGTAATGTCGCTGCTGGAACCGACGAAAAAGATGTCCAAGTCGGATGATAACCGCAACAACGTAATTGGCCTGCTGGAAGATCCGAAGTCGGTGGTGAAGAAAATCAAGCGGGCGATGACCGATGGCGATGAGCCGCCGCTGGTGCGTTACGACGTGAAGAATAAGCCAGGGGTATCAAATCTGCTGGATATTCTTTCGGGGGTTACAGGCACGCCGGTCAGCGAACTGGAACAGCAGTTCAGCGGCCAGATGTACGGTCATCTGAAAGGGGCAGTGGCGGAAGCGGTTTCCGGTATGCTGAGCACGCTGCAGGAGCGTTACCACCGCTACCGCAACGATGATGCCTTCCTGGAGCAGGTGATGCGTGAGGGTGCAGAAAAAGCCCGCGCCCAGGCGCAGGAAACTCTGAAGAAAGCCTATCAGGCGGTAGGTTTTGTACCCTGCCCGTAACTGAACAGCCGCATAAAAAAACCGCCCACCGGGCGGTTTTTGTTTAACAGGAACGCGACCTCAGCCTTTACCCTGCTTTTTAGCCCTGGCCCTTAAATACCAAAGCTAAACACCAAACCCAGGCCCCACGCAGTGGAGCAGCTTGGATCCCTCAGTGCGCCGCCACATTCCCATGCAACTTATGCCTGCTGACAAAGCCCAACAGCAGGCACATCAGGAACACGACGGCATACAGCGCGTTAGCGGTCATTAGCGCCGCCTGCGGGCCGGCTGCATCCACAATCGGGCCGGTAACCACAAAGGTCAGCATGGTGCCTACCGTGCCGCAGGTCAGAATAAAGTTAACCAGCTTAGGTGACGACATCTTAGTCTGCAGCGAGCCCAGGGTAATAATGGTGGTGTAAATGGCGCTGGAGAAGAAGCCCAGACCCAGCATAATCCACTTCAGCGAAGCCGCATCATGGGCGCTGACAAACCAGTACATCAGCGCGGCAGCCAGCAGTGACAGCAGGGTAACAATACGTTGCGGATCGAAGAAGCGCAGGATAAAGCTGAATACCCACATACCGATCATATATGACGTCCAGAAATTACCCACCAGTGCACCGGCCTGCTCAAGGCTCATGCCCATCTGACCGGTGGCATACTGTGGCACCCAGCCAATAAAGCCAAGTTGACCCAGAATATAGCAAAGTGCCGCCACAGCCAGCAGCGCAACGCCGATGCCCCATTTCTCTTTTACCGGGGCTTCATTATTGACGGCGGCTTTTTTTCCCAGCTCCGGGAAGGTGAAGAACAGCGTCAGCACAAAGATCGCCAGATAAATCACGCCAATACACACATAAACCCAGTACCAGGGCAACAGGCGTGCCAGCAGGGCGGCAGCAATAATCGGGAAAATGGTACCGGCCATACTGAAGAACGAATCAGTAAACAGCAACATCGAGCCGCGTTTACGTCCCTGATACAGATGGGTGATCAGGAAGGTGCCGATAGACATGGTGATACCACTTACCACCCCCAGCACGAACATGCATAAAGAGAACAGGCTCAGACTGTGGCTGGTCATCAATCCCGCCAGGGACAGCACCATCAGAATAAAGCCGAAAATCAGCTGCTTCTTCAGCGGAACAATTTCCATCCACCAGGCATTCAGGAATACGGCCAGCAGGATCCCGGCATTCAGAAAGGTAAAGGTATTACTCATCTGAGCCACAGGAATATGGAACCAGGTGGCCACGTCTTCCAGCACCATTCCGGTGACAATAACCACTGCGCCGGTTAACGCATAGGAGAGGAAACTAATCGCGGTAAGACCGAGTCGATCGTTGTTTGTCATAATGAAACCTGTTTATAAGAAGTTCATCAGGCTGGATGCCTGTGGTAAGCAGGCAGAAGTGTAACGATTTTAAGAGCCAGCTTAAATCTCTGCACCAACAAATAATTATATGTTTAACGCATAACGCGAGAGGGCTCACTGCCCGGTGGGGTTTTTTTCGTATCGCTGTAACATTTTGCCGCGTAAATTACGGTAAAAGGCTGGCATGCTACCAGGGCGATATTTACAATCAATGCTGGTTTAGCCTTGTTGCCTTTCGTAAGGAATCTTTCATGTTGAAACGTACGTTGACCGCAGTGGCGACAGTTTTCGCACTGTCTGCCATTTCTGCCTCTGCTTTCGCCGCAAAGGATACGCATATCCTGCTGACGACCTCTGCCGGCAGTATTGAACTGGAGTTAGCCGATCAAAAAGCCCCGGTGTCGGTAAAAAACTTTGTTGATTATGTCAACAGCGGTTTTTACAACAATACGGTATTTCACCGGGTGATCCCGGGCTTTATGGTGCAGGGGGGCGGTTTCACCTCTGATATGCAGCAGAAACAGCCAAACCCGCCAATTAAAAATGAAGCCGATAATGGTCTGCTGAATAAGCGCGGCACTATCTCAATGGCGCGCACGGCAGATAAAGACAGCGCCACCAGCCAGTTCTTTATTAATGTGGCCGATAACGCTTTCCTGGATCACGGTCAGCGTGATTTTGGCTACGCCGTGTTTGGTAAAGTGATTAAAGGGATGGACGTGGCCGATAAAATCGCCCAGGTGCCAACGCAAAACGTCGGGCCATATCAGAATGTACCGGTTAAGCCGGTGGTGATTCTGTCCGCGAAAGTGCTGCCGTAACGTTCTGCTTTGTTACTCTGTCGGGTGCTTCAGCGCCCGGCAGGGTCTACCTGATAAAATAATCCGCATACGCCGCCGATTCTCGTAGAATAGTCGGGCATTCTGTTGACCCGGATTTTTCATGCTACTGCTTATTGATAACTACGACTCCTTTACCTGGAATCTCTACCAGTATTTCTCTGAACTGGGCGCGGAAGTGATGGTGCGCCGCAACAATGAGATCACCCTGGCGGAGATCGGGGCGCTGGCACCACAGCATATGGTCATATCCCCCGGCCCCCGTACCCCGAATGAAGCGGGAATCTCGCTGGCGGCGATCCGCCAGTTCGCCGGACAAATCCCACTGCTTGGCGTCTGCCTGGGACATCAGGCGATTGCCCAGGCCTTTGGTGCCAGGGTTGAGCGCGCCCGGCAGGTGATGCATGGCAAGGTATCGGCGATTGAACATAACGATCGCGGGGTCTTTTCCGGTCTGAATCATCCATTGAACGTTACCCGCTATCACTCGCTGATCGTTGCCCGCGAGACGCTGCCCGCTGATTTTGAAGCGACCGCCTGGAGCCTGCGCCACGGGCAGCCGGATGAACTGATGGGATTCCGTCACCGTACTCTGCCGCTGGAAGGGGTACAGTTTCACCCGGAAAGCATTCTCAGTGAGCAGGGGCATCAGCTGTTGGCGAATTTCCTCAAATACTGAATTAATGGTTGCCTTTGTATGATTTTTTATTCATATATAATGACTATAATTTCATACAAATCAAATTGTAAACAGGTGGGGTAAAGATGTCGGTGAATAAACAAGCGGTAAGCCGGGCAGTATTTGATGAGGTGATCCTGCCGGTTTTTGCTCCTGCACAGTTTGTCCCGGTCAGAGGAAAAGGCAGCCGCGTCTGGGATCAGCAGGGCAAAGAGTATGTTGATTTCTCCGGTGGGATTGCGGTGACTGCCCTGGGCCACTGTCATCCGGCGCTGGTGGATGCCCTGAAAACCCAGGGTGAAACCCTGTGGCATACCAGCAACGTATTTACCAATGAACCGGCGCTGCGCCTGGCCACTAAACTGACTGCTGCCACCTTTGCCGACCGGGTGTTTTTTGCCAACTCCGGTGCTGAAGCCAATGAGGCTGCTTTTAAGCTGGCTCGTTACTACGCCAGTAAGCACCACAGCCCGTATAAGAGCAAAATCATCGCGTTTTATAACGCATTTCATGGTCGAACGCTGTTTACCGTCTCGGTGGGTGGTCAGGCCAAATACTCCGACGGCTTTGGGCCGAAACCGGCAGATATTATCCACGTACCTTTTAACGATCTGGCTGCGGTCAGGGCGGTAATGGACGATCATACCTGTGCCATCGTGGTAGAGCCGATACAGGGTGAGGGCGGGGTACTACCGGCAACGCCAGAATTTATGCACGGGCTGCGTGAGCTGTGCGATCGTTATCAGGCGCTGCTGGTGGTGGATGAGATCCAGACCGGTATGGGGCGCACGGGTAAGCTGTTTGCCTGTGAACATTATGGGGTGCGTCCTGATATCCTGACCACCGCCAAAGCGCTGGGCGGTGGCTTTCCGGTGAGTGCAATGCTGACCACCGCTGAAATCGCCTCGGTCATGGCACCCGGTGTACACGGCACCACCTATGGGGGGAATCCGCTGGCCTGTGCCGTTGCCGAAGCCGCACTGGATATTATCAATACTCCGCAGGTGCTCGATGGCGTGCAGCAGCGTCATCAGCTGTTTATTAACGCGCTGAATCAGCTAAATCAGCAGCACGGCATTTTCAGCGAAATCCGTGGCAAGGGGCTGCTGCTGGGCGCGGTGCTGAAAGCGGAATATGTTGCTAAAGCCGGTGAGCTGGTTGCTGCCGCAGCTGATGCCGGGGTGATGGTGCTGGTGGCGGGTAGCGGTGTAATCCGCCTTGCGCCTTCATTACTGATTGAACCGGCGGATATTACTGAAGGCATGGCGCGCTTCAGTGATGCGATAGCCCGCGTACTGGCGGCCTGATCGCCTTATCCCCTCAGTTTGCGGATCAGCCAGCGTCCGTGATGTGGACGCTGGCTCCAGCTTAGCGACGAAATGGTATACATCACCTTCAGATGTTGCAGGATTTGCCGCAGATGGCGTTCAAGGATAGTGACCGCGCCCGGCTGCACCTCTTCAGCACCGTCCAGCACGCTATGTTCTGACCCCGGCCCGTCATATTCCAGGCGCTGCTGACAGCGCTGCAGCGCGATTTCACAGGACTGCAGATAGCGCTGCGCCAGTTCCGGTGTCAGCATGGTGTGTTCGCGCGCCAGAATAGTCATGGCATTGATATGCTCGACAATAAACTGGCTGTGGGTCACCCACTGATTCATATCCGCCAGATAGCTCGAATTAAAGCCCGGCTCCTGCATCGCCTGATGCAGCGAGTTAAACAGGGCGTTATGCGTCTGATTAACCTGCATCCGCTGATAAGCCAGCTTCTCCGGGTTATGCTCATTGCCGAGCAGCAGGCGCAGCGCCTGCTGCTCGGCTTCCAGCGCGTCGTGGGCGTTTTGCCGCAGCAAACCACTTTGCCACTGTGGCCACAGCCAGATCATCCCACCAAAGGCAATCAGACATCCCATCAGGGTATCTATCAGGCGCGGCAGCAGAAAGTTCGCGCCGTTCAGCGACAGCAACTGCAGTGAATACACCGCCGTAACGGTAAAGCCGATGGTCGCCCAGCCGTAAAATTTACGAATAAACAGATAGCTGATCAGCGTGATCACCAGCATGGTGGACAGCACTACAGATTCGGAAATATGCAGACGCAGGGTCAGGGCGGCAATCGTCAGCCCGGCCAGGGTGCCCAGCGCACGGTGCTGAATGCGTACCCGGGTGGCGGTGTAGCCATTCAGGCTGACAAACATCACCGTCATCAGGATCCAGTACGGTTTCGGCAGATTAAAGAACAGCGCCAGTGAACTGGCAAAGCAGAGCATCACGCCGTAGCGGGCGGAGGTGCGCAGCGCTTCGGATTTCAGTGACAGGTAGCTGATACAGGCGCGCAGCAGCGGCAGGCGGCGCTGGCGATCGGCCATCAGGTCGCGGCGATAGAGCGGATGCTGGGTGCGCAGCACCCGGGCAATGCGGCTGAAATGGTAGTAACAAAAATTACCCACCGGATTATCCGGGTGCTGGCGGGCAATTTTCTCCAGCGCCTGAATCGGTTTTTCCAGGCTGAAGCGCGGCGACAGGCGGTGATAGAGAATATCATCGGCCAGCAGTCGCAGACGGGCGGCAATGGTGCGTGCATTCCAGCGGATCACCGCTTCCGCATGGCTTTTTTCAACCAGTTTCTGCACTTCTTCCGGCTTGTTCAGGCTGACGGCGATATGCTCCTGTAAATCCAGCGCCACCTGAAACGATCGCGTCAGTCGCTGGTAGTGGCTGTTGCGGTTAGCCGCCAGCATATGCATCTGCTGATAGCAGATATTAATCAGATCAATCACTTTCTGCTGGCGCTCCAGCAGCGGCGGCAGCGCCGTTTGCGGATCGGTCAGGCGCGTCAGCAGGCCATATTTAGCGTCGATATAGTTGGCCAGCTCATGATACAGCAGGCTGAGGGTTTCGCGCATAGGCTGCTCTTTCCACAGCCAGAACCAGAAGCCGTTAAATGCGCCGTACCAGATGGTGCCGAGGATATACAGCAGCGGGGGTTGCCAGATGGGAACCCGCCCGGCCAGGCTGAGAGTAAAGATGGCGGCAATCAGTGAGGCAGGCAGCAGACGACCGTGCAGCGGGCTGATTTCGCCCATCACGCCCAGCAGCAGCGCCATCACCGGCAGGATCAGCGGCAGGGGAACGCCGGATTCACCCGCGTATTGAATCACAAAACTGCTGCCGGCAAACAGGCAACCGCCAACCACCAGGCGTTTGAAAAAACGGCGGTGAGGGGTATCGAGACCGGCATTATTACAGCAGGCGGGGACCAGCGAGAACAGCAGGCCTTTTTGCAGATCGCCCAGTAACCAGCCCACCGCAACCGGCAGGCAAAGCACCAGCGTTTGCCGCAGAGCATAATTCACTTCAGGGTGATAAATCAGTCTGCGCCACATGCACCGTACCAGACAAAAAAGGCGCGACAGGTTTATCGCGCCGGAGTGGGCATCCGTTGCTTAGCGTGTGCCGTACACGACAATGGTTTTGCCGTGTGCGGAAATCAGATTCTGATCTTCCAACATTTTCAGAATGCGTCCGACGGTTTCCCGCGAGCAGCCAACAATCTGACCGATTTCCTGACGGGTGATTTTAATTTGCATACCGTCCGGATGGGTCATGGCATCAGGTTGTTTTGCCAGATTCAGCAGGGTTTGTGCAATACGTCCGGTCACGTCGAGAAAGGCCAGGTTGCCGACTTTTTCAGAGGTAACCTGTAAGCGACGTGCCATCTGCGAAGAGAGGCGCATCAGAATATCCGGGTTAACCTGGATAAGCTGACGGAATTTTTTATAAGAAATTTCAGCCACTTCGCAGGGTGCTTTCGCCCGTACCCAGGCGCTGCGTTCCTGATCTTCTTCAAACAGACCGAGTTCACCAATGAAGTCGCCCTGGTTAAGATAAGAGAGGATCATCTCTTTACCTTCTTCATCCTTGATTAGTACCGCTACCGAACCTTTGACGATGTAGTAGAGGGTCTCTGCCTTTTCGCCCTGGTGGATCAGCGTGCTTTTGGATGGATATTTGTGAATATGGCAGTGTGACAGAAACCATTCGAGTGTCGGGTCTGTTTGCGGTTTGCCGAGAACCATTCGCTGTTATCCTCTGTTGTTATCGTGCCTCAATATACCTGTCATACCATCCCTGTTGCAAAAATGTTAACTAAAATTTGCAGTATTCAGGTATCGCGGGAGTCAATTTCCTGCCGGGCGCTGCATAGCCTTTCGTATCCGCAGGCTGCGTAAACACCGAATCTGTTTTCAGTGTAGTGTGATATCGCCGTCTCATTTTATTCCGTATGACGTTGCCAACGGAACATCAGAGCTGTTTTTGTAGCATAGCTTACGGTGGCTGTCTTGTGCTGTATCGTTTCATCTGATTCAGAGAGACTCAAGTCACCGTTTCAGCGACTTTTTTCCCCTCGATCAGCCGTTTGACCAGCGGCCCCATAATCAATTCCATCGCCAGCCCCATTTTGCCGCCAGGTACCACAATGGTATTAATTTGCGAGATAAATGAGCCCTGGATCATGGTCAGCAGATAGGGAAAATCAATGTTGCCCACGTTCTGAAAATGGATAACCACAAAGCTTTCATCCTGCGACGGAATGCTTTTCGCCGCGAACGGATTAGAGGTATCCACCGTGGGTACGCGCTGAAAGTTAATATGGGTGCGGGAAAACTGCGGCGTAATAAAGTTGATGTAATCATCCATCGACCGCAGCACCGACTCCATCACCGCTGCGCGTGAGTGGCTGCGCTCGCTGGTATCGCGCACCAGCTTCTGGATCCACTCCAGATTGACGATGGGCACCACGCCAACCAGCAGGTCAACATGCTGCGCCACATCATGATCAGCTGTCACCACTCCACCGTGTAACCCTTCATAAAACAGCACATTGGTGGCCTGGGGCAGCGGCTGCCAGGGGGTAAAGGTGCCGGGGAGCTGGTTCCAGGGCACGGCTTCATCGTAGGTATGCAGATATTTGCGTGACTGGCCGCAGCCACTGCGGCCATATTCGGCAAAGGTCTGCTCCAGCAGCACAAAATCGTTGGCCTCCGGACCAAAATAGCTGACGTGTCGGCCCATATCCCGCGCTTTACGGATCGCCTGATCCATTTCTGCCCGGGTGAAGCGGTGAAAGCTGTCGCCCTCCACCTCGGCAGAATGCAGATTCAACTGCTGGAAAATCTTACGAAATGACAGACTGGTGGTGGACGTTCCCGCGCCACTGGAGCCGGTAACGGCGATAACCGGAAATCTGGCTGACATGCTAACTCCCTGAAAACGATCGGGTTGATCTGCATTGGAACACGTTTGGTTCGGTTAAGTCATCACCGGTGCTCACCGCGAAACTGACTGCGTGGCATAATATTGACGGTTTCGTGCAGCTCTGACCACACCACCACCGCCTCACCGCGGGTGAGCTGGCGGCGCACATCGTCCACCTTTTGCGTCAGAGAACGCTCCTGGTCACCGTAGTCAGTGCCTTCCCGCAGTACAAAGGCTTCAATCAGGTTATTCAGGGTATCGCTGTCAATTTCCTGCCAGGGAATAATCATTTTTGCTCCAACCAGGGGATAAGCCACTGCGGAATGCGCTGCTCCAGCCACATTTGTGGTCGTCGCAGCGTGCCGCCAACAAAACCAACGTGACCGCCGTAACGCGTCAACTGGTACTCCACGCCGGGCGGTAACTGTTGTCGGTCGGGGATCACCTCAGGGGTCATAAAGGGGTCGTCTCCGGCATGAATAATCAGTGCCGGTGTGCGGATCTGCGCCAACAGCGGCAGGGCGCTACAGCGGCGATAGTAGTCCCCTGCATCCTGAAAGCCGTGGATCGGCGCGGTAATTTCGTTATCAAATTCGCGCAGGGTGCGCATCTGTTTCAGCCTGTGCCGGCTGACGGGCAGCGTACCGGGCCAGGCGAGCAATTTGCGGCTGGCATTCTGCTTCAGCAGTCCCAGCAGATAGCGCTGATACAGCCGGGAAAACCCCCGCTCCAGGCGGTGACTGCAGGGCTCCAGCATCAGCGGTGCGGAGACCATCACTGCCGCATCCAGTAAACGGTTTTCGCCCTGCTGTGCCAGCAGACAGGCCAGCATATTGCCGCCCAAAGATACGCCGACGGCGGCGGTGGGAACCTTTCCCCATTCCGCCCGTAACCAGTGCAAAAAATAGCTGGCATCGCCGGTTTCACCGGAGTGATATATACGCTCCATGCGGTTAGGTTCACCGCTACAGCCGCGAAAGTGCATTACCACACCCAGCCACCCCTGTGCGCGGAACGTCTGCAACAGGCCGTGCGCGTAGGGGCTGAAGAAGCTGCCCTCCAGGCCATGAAACAGCACTACGCGCGGTTTATGATACGCCTGTGACGGCGGCTCGCTCCAGGCCAGATCAATAAAATCTTTATCCGGCAGCGTCAGGCGCTGCCAGTGCGGTTGCAGCCGCAGACGGCGGCGGATCAGTCGCGGCAGCACGGTTTGCAGATGCGGATTTCTGGCAGCGGAAAGTGGCCGAAATTCGCGGCAATTCACTGGGTTAAAATTTATCAGGTCAGAGCTTGTCGGAATCATAGCACGCTGTTAGCTTAGAACCCGTCCCGTCAGATGGCCGTCTTTAGCTGGCGGGTAAGGCTCTTCATTAAATTAATCATTGTTCTGGTGGCGGGGGTTCTCGGGTTTATGGAACTGAGTCTGTTTCTTTCAATGCTGGGTTTTTTATGGGTCGCCGCCATTACGCCTGGTCCTAATAATATGTTACTTACTGCTGCCGGTGCCAACTTTGGTTTTAACCGTTCCCTGCTGTTGCTGCTTGGCATCATGATGGGGATGCAGGCGGTGATGCTACTGGTGGCCTTTGGCATCGGCGGATTAATTCTGGTTTATCCCTCGCTGCACTGGTTTTTAAAAGTGGCCGGCAGTCTGTACCTGCTGTGGCTGGCGTGGAAAATCGCCACCGCAGAATATGAAGAACTGGCCACCGACAGTAAGCCAGCCAGCCCAACGCCATTCTGGCAGGGCGGCTTACTGCAGCTGATAAACCCCAAAGCCTGGCTGATGGCGCTGGGTGCGGTAGCCAGCTTCAGCCTGGCCGGGGCGGGTTACCGCCATTCGGTGCTGGCGATTAGCCTGGGCATGGCGCTGGTAAATCTGGTGTCCGGGGTGATCTGGCTGGGATTTGGCTCCCTGATAGGCCGCCTGCTGCACAGTCGCCGTACCTGGCAGCTGTTTAATCTGGCGATGGGATTGCTTACAGCAGGGTGTGTCTTCCTCATCTGGCATTAGGTGTCTGGAGCGTGTGTGAGTAGCTGCGGTTGCGTTGCCGCGTCAGTTCGCAATACTCACATACTGATGTATGCTCCGTTTGCTCACTTCCTTGCGCCTTGTCTCGCAAACTCACAGTCCTTCCTTGATATTGGGGGGAAGGGCTGTGAGTAGCTGCGATCGCGTTGCCGCGTCAGTTCGCAATACTCACATACTGATGTATGCTCCGTTTGCTCACTTCCTTGCGCCTTGTCTCGCAAACTCACAGTCCTTCCTTGATATTGGGGGGAAGGGCTGTGAGTAGCTGCGATCGCGTTGCCGCGTCAGTTCGCAATACTCACATACTGATGTATGCTCCGTTTGCTCACTTCCTTGCGCCTTGTCTCGCATACTCACAGTCCTTCCTTTAGTCTGGTGTTAATAAAAAATTGCAATGCTGCTGATTCCAGAGCAATACTGGACATAATATTATTTGTTTTGTAAGTTATAGTCTTTCGCATTGTGCGTTAATAGAAAGAGTGTTGGATGTTTTTTGGAATTATATGGATATATATGTCAACAGCAAATATAGTAGCAGACAGAATAATGGCGGTTCTAAAGGCAGGAAAAGCGAAACGACTTACGCCAGATATTTTAGAAAAACGGGTGAAGTGGTAATCGATTTTTCCAATGACCTTTCAGCAATATTTATTGATTTTTTTCGATATCGATAACAGGTTTGAAAACCAGTCTGAATCAATCCGGTTGATTAGTAGGTTAAAGAAAGGTATCAGTAACAATGATTTGAATAAAATACTAAATTTAATTGCTGAGCATTTTGTTAAGGAAATAAAAAAAGACAAAGAAAAAAACATTGCTAATAGTTTAGGGGAGATAACAGGGAAAATAGTTATAAACGCTGCTTTTCTGGATAATATGGCATCCATTTTCGCTAAAAAGTTTGTTGGCAAAATGGTGGTTAGTTTATTAATATCAACTGTGTATTCAATAGGAGGTGTAAGGTCAAGGGCTATATACGGTTCAAGACAGTTAAAAGAGTTTAATTTTGGAATTTACAATCAGTTAAAAAAATGGGTGATGTGGACTTATTCTATTTCCTGGTGGACGGATATGCGGGGCCATTTATAGACCCAATTATATTGAAAAAACAAAACCCATCCGAGTGGAATAAGGTTTTGTTAAGAATGTCTGAAATGCTTTAATTCTTTTTGAGTTTAAGGGTTGTTTTTAAAGAAAAATACAAACAACCCAGACTAAAAAATAAAATTAAAATATGCCCTACAACATCACTGTAGTTAAATGGTGAAAGTCCGCCAACATCATATATATATTGCATGATGATAACGAAAGAATAAATAGTGAAAAGCATAAATAAAAATAGGGCAGACGATAATGCCATCATAGAAAAGTAAACGAGTTTCTTAATATTCATATTGAAAAATATCCCATCCATTGAATGTACTGTTTATAATACTATTAATTATCTTTTCCATATATAAAAAATCTTTCCAAAGAGGAAACTCAGCCACGTCAGGGATCAATTCAATAGCAGAGCCGTTTTTGGTAGTAATCCCCTGCAATCCGGTTTTATGCACCTGTCATTTCCCAAATGCAAGCAATGTTCACCTTTATCAGTCATTCAACTCTTTCAACAGACGGGTATTGATATAGAGTTTTCCGCGTCCGGCGTTCATTTCTTCGAGAACTCCGACGTCGACCAGTTGTTTCAGGTAATGTGATGCTGTTTGCCGTTGGGCAATGCCGGCATCCACAAGGTTCTCTATTCGGCAGTAGGGTTGCATAAATAGCGTATCTACCAGCTCATAGGTGTAAATTTTGGGCAGCTTTTCCTGCACATAAGCCCGGGTTGATATTATCAGTTCCCTGACCGTGGCGATCTTCCTGGTGGTCCAGGCTGCCGTGACTTCGACGGCCTTCAGCATATATAAAATCCAGTTTTCCCATTCTCCGCATTCCGTCACGCCGCGCAGTAAAGCGTAATAATCATTGCGGTTGGCCAGAATAAAACGCGAGAGATACAAAATGGGCAGAGAAAGGAGTTCACTCTGCATCAGATACAGAATATTCAGAATGCGTCCTGTGCGTCCGTTGCCATCAGAAAACGGATGAATACTTTCAAACTGGTAATGTGCAACCGCCATCTTAATCAGAGGATCAATATCGTCCTCCTCATTGATAAACTGCTCCAAGTTTGACAGCAACCTGCGGATATTATCTTCCCCAACCGGTGGGGTGTAGATAACGTTCATATGCTGATCGTGTAAAACAGTCCCGGGGGTTTTCCTGACATCGCTCTCTATGGCCCGCAGTCTGGTACAAATCTCTACGGCAACCGAGGTACATAAGGGCCATGTGTTCAGCAGCTCCACTCCCTTATACATCGCCATCCGATAGCGCAGTGCCTCTTTGGTGGCCGGATCGGCCTGGTCGGCATGATTAACGTACTGAAACAGCTGATCGCTGGTCGTCACGATATTTTCAATACGTGATGAGTCTTTTGCTTCCAGCATCGGCAGAATATTTACCAGCAATCGCTGTTCCGGGAGCAGCTGACCTGCCGCTTTCAGTTCTGCTAATGCCGCTCGTGCCGGGATACAGGCTTTCAGAACTGCTCGTGTCTCAATCTTCTCCAGACCGGGCGGCAGAAGCGGTAACTGATCAAAGGGGATCGCGGCATCAAATGACATGTTTAAAAAACCCCGTTTTATCGGCATAAGGACAATATATGTCGATGCCATCGACATATCCAGCCGATATGTACATATTTTTGCATTTTTTAAACATGAGCAGTACGGAAGGGGTAAAACAGACCAGATGATTTACCCACTCTGGCCTGCACTAAACGCTGCCGCTTTATCCCGCCAGCATGGTCTCAAGCTGTTCCTGAGCATCCAGCCATGCGATCTCACACTCTTCAAGAGCGGATTTGGCGCAGCTATTTAGAGCGGCTTTTCGCCAATCCTGACACTGAGGGGGGGGCGATGGGTACACCTGCTAATCCCGCTTTTTGGTGATGCAATGCGGGAATTGTTCTAAGTACTTTTAAGCATAAAGAATGCTTTTTAATTACTTTGTTGTGGCCGGTGCTTGCGGGTAAAACAAAGGGATTAACCGATCCCCGCAATTACCGGAGAGCATTATGGCGGCTAAATTAACGGCGTTAATAGTATCTGCAGGCATGGCGCTGGCGTCCGTCAGTGCGCAGGCGGTGGATGTGACCGTGGCGTGGCAGACGTCGGCGGAGCCAGCGAAAGTAGCGCAGGCTGAGAATACCTTTGCCCGGGAGAGTGGCGCACATGTCGCCTGGCGCAAGTTTGACAGTGGCGCAAGCGTGGTGCGGGCGCTGGCATCGGGAGATGTGCAGATCGGCAATATTGGCTCCAGTCCGTTGGCGGTGGCCGCCAGTCAGCGGGTGCCGGTGGAAGTGTTTTTGCTGGCGTCCCAACTGGGGAACTCGGAAGCGCTGGTGGTCAAAAAAGGGATCAACTCCCCACAGGATCTGATCGGTAAGCGGATTGCTGTGCCGTTTATCTCGACCACCCATTACAGCCTGCTTGCAGCACTGAAACACTGGAATATTCGCCCCGATCAGGTGCAGATCGTTAATCTGCAACCACCGGCGATTATCGCCGCCTGGCAGCGTGGCGATATTGACGGCGCGTATGTCTGGGCACCGGCGGTCAGTGAGCTGGAAAAGCAGGGCAAAGTGCTGACCGATTCGGCACAGGTGGGGCAGTGGGGGTCGCCAACTCTGGATGTCTGGGTGGTGCGCAAAGATTTTGCCCAACAGCACCCGGATGTCGTCACCGCTTTTGCCCGCAGCGCGCTGGCGGCGCAGCAGGCTTATCTGGCTAACCCTGCGCAGTGGTTACAGCAACCGCAGCATATCAGTACCCTGGCGCGTCTGAGCGGCGCTCCGGCCAGTGATGTCCCGGCTCTGGTGCAGGGGAATACCTACTTTAGCGTCCGTCAGCAGCTGGAGTGGCTGCAGGAACCGGTAAACCGGACGATTGTCAGCACCGCCGTTTTTCTGCATCAGCAGGGCAAAGTGCCACAGGTAGCCAGTGACTACCGCGATTATGTCACCGATCGTTATATCAGGCCGCTGGCTCAGTAACCGGAGGATCGCCATATGCTTGCCGTTTCTCATTTGCACGCCAGCTACGCCGGGCAACCGGCGCTACAGGATATCAGCCTGACCATTAACCACGGTGAGCTGGTGGTGATCCTCGGGCCATCCGGCTGTGGCAAAACCACGCTGCTGAATCTGATTGCCGGATTTCTCACCCCGGACAGTGGCCTGATTACCCTTGATGGTCAGCGCATCACCGGGCCAGGTGCCGATCGCGGTGTGGTATTTCAGCATGAGGGCCTGCTGCCGTGGCGTAACGTGCTGGACAATGTGGCCTTTGGCCTGCAGCTGGCAGGGACAGAGAAATCAGTCCGCCAGGCAACGGCCCGGCAGATGCTGCAACGCGTTGGGCTGAAAGGAGCGGAGAAACGCTATATCTGGCAGCTGTCCGGCGGGATGCGACAGCGGGTTGGCATTGCCCGGGCGCTGGCGGCCGACCCACGTTTGCTGCTGCTGGATGAGCCTTTTGGCGCGCTGGATGCCTTTACCCGTGAGCAGATGCAGCAGCTGCTGTTAGCCCTGTGGCGCGACAGCGGTAAGCAGATCCTGCTGATTACTCACGATATTGAAGAAGCGGTATTTCTGGCCAGCGAGCTGATCCTGCTGTCACCGGGGCCGGGGCGGATAACTGAACGCCTGACGCTGGATTTTGGTCGCCGTTATGCCGCGGGTGAACCCTGCCGCTCAGTGAAATCCGATCCGCAGTTTATTGCCCAACGTGAGTATGTCCTCAGCCGGGTATTCCAGCAGCGGGAGGCCGTGCTATGAGTTCTCTGCTTAATCAACGCACGGTGGTGCCCCGCCGACGCTGGCGCTGGCCGGTCAGCCGTCAGCTGACATTAAGTGTCGGTACGCTGCTGGTATTGCTGCTGCTGTGGTGGGCGGTTACCGCCGCTCAGTGGATCGCCCCGCTGTTTCTGCCCCCGCCTCAGCAGGTGCTGCATCAGTTACTGACGATAGCCAGCCCGGCCGGTTTTATGGATGCCACGCTGTGGCAGCATCTTGTCGCCAGCCTGACGCGTATTGGTATTGCCCTGCTGGCTGCCATCCTGATTGGGGTGCCGGTTGGCATACTGATGGGCTTAAATTCAACGGTGCGCGGCATTCTTGATCCGCTGATTGAACTGTATCGACCGGTGCCGCCGCTGGCGTATCTGCCGCTGATGGTAATCTGGTTTGGTATCGGAGAAACCGCGAAAATTTTGCTGATTTATCTGGCGATATTTGCCCCCGTCGCGATTGCCACCCTTGACGGTGTGCAAAATGCACAGCCGGTGCGTTTGCAGGCAGCGCGTTCTCTGGGAGCCGGGCGCTGGCAGCTGGTGTGGTTTGTCATTCTGCCCGGCGCGTTACCGCAGATCCTGACCGGTATTCGTATCGGGCTGGGCGTCGGCTGGTCAACGCTGGTGGCAGCAGAACTGATCGTCGCCACCCGTGGGCTGGGTTTTATGGTGCAGTCAGCGGGAGAGTTTCTGGCAACTGACGTGGTACTGGCCGGTATCGCCGTGATTGCGGCCATCGCGTTTATTCTTGAGCTGGGGCTGCGCAGGTTGCAGCGCCGTTTAACCCCCTGGTATGGAGTGCAGTCATGAACGAACGTCTTATCATTCAACCGCTGGGGCCGCATATTGGTGCGCAGGTTAGCGGGCTGGAACTGAGCCGCCCCTTGAGTGATGCTCAGTACGAACAGCTTTATCATGCATTGATTCGATACCAGGTACTGTTTCTGCGCGACCAGCCGCTGACCCCGGTTCAGCAGCGGGCGCTGGCCACGCGTTTTGGCGACCTGCATATTCATCCGGTTTACCCTCATGCCGAAGGCGTGGACGAGATTATCGTGCTGGATACCCATAACGATAATCCGCCGGATAACGATAACTGGCATACCGATGTCACCTTTATCAGTACCCCGCCTGCAGGGGCGATTTTGGCCGCGAAACAGTTGCCTGATACCGGTGGTGATACCTTGTGGGCCAGCGGGATCGCGGCGTATGAGGCGCTGTCAGCACCGGTTAAAACCCTGCTGAAGGGCTTGCAGGCTGAACATGATTTCACTAAATCATTCCCGGAATGGAAATATCGCCACAGTGCGCAGGCGCATCAGCGCTGGCAGCAGGCTGTGGCCGCTAATCCGCCGTTGCTGCATCCGGTGATCCGTACCCACCCGGTAAGCGGCAGGCAGGCGCTGTTTGTTAATGAAGGATTTACCACGCGTATTGTCGGGCTGACGGAGAAAGAGAGTGCGGCGCTGCTGAACTTCCTGTTTGCCCACATTACCAAACCGGAATTTCAGGTGCGCTGGCGCTGGCAGGAAAACGATGTGGCAATCTGGGATAACCGGGTGACACAGCACTATGCCAATGCCGATTATCTGCCGCAGCGCAGGGTGATGCACCGCGCCACGATTTTAGGGGATGCGCCGTATTAACCGCTAACAGGTTCCCCGTCGGGGACGGGGAACAGGCTCAGATAGCGTTACGGATCACTTTGGTGATAATTAATGGTGTGGTGGTACGCCGGCTGTAATCGGCTTCCCATTTTCTGTCATCCAGCTTCACGTTTTTATCCACTAAGATTAAAAACAGCAGCACCCGCACATTGGCATTCTGCTGGTAAAACGTTTGTAATCCGGCAAGGGTTTTCTCGACCGCCGCAATACCGGCATTTGACTTGATATGTTTCATCTCAATGACAACTTTGCTGCTGAATAAGCTGAAATCAGAGCGTTTATCACGGTTGTCATATCGAATAGTTACCTGTTCCCGTTGTAGCGCCGGTAAGAATGGCCGGCATACAATTTCAAACAGATCCTGAAAGTCGTATTCAGATGCTAAGCGGGTAATCCAGGAATCTCTGGCCTGTCCTTTAGACTTGGCGAAGTGCGCGTGGTCAAACACCATATTACGGGCAATCTGGCACAGGAACTCGGCTGCCTCCTCATAGTTTTCCCCGATCATTGGCAGCACTGGTAAATCCATAAATTCAATAGCGGCCCTTTTATCATCCCAGGAACGAAACTGACTGAAGGTCTCGGGCAAAGCAGACTTTTTAAACTCTACGTCTTTGCGGATCCTGAAATAAGGTGGCAGATCGGGAGGTAAGCGGCAGTAACCCTGCTCTCTGGACCAGATTTTTATGGCGTCAATTTTTTCGAGCACGGCGACCAGAGAGTCAGCGTCGATATAACTTTCGTTGATGGTGCTCGTGATGGAACCTCCCTCCGCATAAAAAATATCCAGTGCGGGATATTGATCAACGTAAGTCCTCAGCTGACCCGGCGCGATAAATTTCGATGTTTTAACTACAATATCAATATCCGAACGCGTGCTCTGATGAGGGTAGCGCCTGGATCCGAACAGATAGATTTCTTCAATATCCGGAAAATCGGCAACCAGCTCGTCCAGATCGGTAAGTCTGAACACTGCAATATCGCGCTGCATTTCTGCCTTGCGGATTTCATCTTCAAATTCTTCGAACATCGGGGTTCCTCAAATGTGGCGGTTTATCCCGCCAGCATGCTCTCAAGCTGCTCCTGGGCATCCAGCCATGCCATTTCGCACTCTTCAAGGGCGGATTTGGCGCTGGCCTGCTGCTGTAAGGCGGCGGTGAGATCGGCTTTGTTCGCAGGATCGTAAAGGGTGCTGTCTGACAGGCGTGCTTCGGCTTCTGCCAGCGCGGCATTGTGCTTTTCCATCTGCTTTTCCAGCTTCTCGATCTGTTTACGCAATGGCTGCGTCTGGCTGCGCAGTTCGGCTTCGCGGCGCTTCTGATCTTTTCTCGCCTGGGCGCTATTGGTGCCGTCACTTTTAGCCACCGTTTCTGTCGTGCTCTGCTTCTGCAGTTCGCTCAGCCACTGCTGGTAATCTTCCAGATCGCCGTCAAAGGCCTCGACGCGGCCATCGTGCACCAGATACAGCTCGTCAGTGGTAGAGCGCAGCAAATGGCGATCGTGCGACACCACCACCAGCGCGCCGTCAAAGTCGATCAGCGCTTCGGTTAAGGCCTGGCGCATATCCAGATCGAGGTGGTTGGTTGGTTCATCCAGCAGCAGCAGGTTAGGGCGCTGCCAGACAATCAGCGCCAGCACCAGGCGCGCTTTTTCGCCGCCGGAGAAGCGGGCGGTAACTTCGCTGACTTTATCCCCCTGGAAACCGAAGCCGCCGAGGTAATCGCGCAGCTGCTGTTCCAGTACGCCGGGTGCCATGCGCACCAGATGCTGCAGCGGTGATTCGTCAGCGCGCAAAAACTCCAGCTGATGCTGGGCGAAGTAGCCGAGCTTGATGCCTTTCGCCAGCCCGACTTCACCCTGCAGCGGCGCCAGTTCGCCGGCCAGCAGCTTGATTAACGTGGACTTACCGGCACCGTTACGCCCCAGCAGGCCGATGCGGGAGCCGGGAACCAGGTTAAGCTTAATTGAGTTGAGGATCAGCTTATCGCCATATCCGGCACTGACCTTTTCCATTTTCAGCAGCGGATTCGGCAGGCTTTCCGGCGGGCGGAAGCTGAAGGTAAACGGGTTACCGACATGGGCCGGGGCAATCAGTTCCATGCGTTCCAGCATTTTTACCCGGCTCTGCGCCTGTTTGGCCTTACTGGCTTTGGCTTTAAAGCGGTCGATAAAACTTTGCAGGTGGGCCACTTTTTGCTGCTGATGCTCAAACATCGATTGCTGCTGCGCCAGGCGGGTGGCGCGCTGGATCTCAAACGAGCTGTAGTTACCGGTATATTCACAAATCGTCTGCTGCTCGATATGCAGGATCTTATCGACGATGGGATCGAGGAAATCACGGTCATGGGAGATCAGGATCAGGGTGCCGGAATAGGTTTTCAGCCAGCGCTCCAGCCAGATAACCGCATCCAGATCGAGGTGGTTAGTGGGTTCATCCAGCAACAGTAAATCAGAGCGGCACAGCAGCGCCTGCGCCAGGTTAAGACGCATTCGCCAGCCGCCGGAGAAATCACTGACCGGACGCTGCAGCTGCTGCTGACTGAACCCCAGTCCGTTCAGCAGGCTGGCGGCACGCGCCTGGATGCTCCAGGCCTGAATGGCATCCAGCTTACCGTGCAGCGTGGCAATGGCATGACCATCGTTAATCTCATTGGCGTGGGCTAATTCGGATTCCAGCTGACGAAATTCACGGTCGCCATCAATAACATACTCAATCGCGGGCATCGCCAGCGCCGGCGTTTCCTGATTAACCCAGGCCAGTGACCAGTTGCCTGGAAAGCTGACGCTACCGGCATCGGCGCTTAGTTCGTTTTTCAGTAGCGCCAGCAGGGTGGATTTACCACAGCCATTTTTACCCACCAGCCCCACTTTCTGGCCAGGGTTGATGGTTGCGGTGGCGTTATCCAGCAGTACGCGTACGCCGCGACGAATTTGTAACGAGGAAAATACAATCATAAGCGCCGTCAGTTTAGAATATGTTAAATTGATTACTGTTATCTTTATTATGGAACCACAGGTTCCGTTGCGTGGTGCATGGTAGCGGAAATCCTGCGCTGTGACGACGATCGGGAGGGAAATGATAGTGCAGGTACCTAAAATTTTACTGTTATATGCTCATCCTGAATCTCAGGATTCGCTGGCAAATCGGGAATTACTGCAGGCTGCACGCCATCAGCAGCAGGTCACGGTTCACGATCTCTATGCGCACTATCCGGACTTTTTTATTGATATTCACCGTGAGCAGCAGCTGTTGCGCGACCATCAGGTGATTGTCTTTCAACATCCTCTTTATACCTACAGCTGTCCGGCGCTGCTGAAAGAGTGGCTGGATCGGGTACTGTCACGTGGTTTCGCCAGCGGCCCGGGCGGCAACGTGCTGGAAGGGAAATACTGGCGCAGCGTCGTCACCACCGGCGAGCCGGAGACGGCATATCATCATCATGGGCTTAATCGCTACCCGATGTCTGAGATTATGCGTCCCTTTGAACTGACGGCGCAGATGTGCAGCATGCACTGGCTGACACCGATGATTATTTACCAGGCGCGGCGTCAGGGAGCGGAAGCGATGAAAAATTTTGCCCGTGCATACGGTGACTGGTTGGCTAACCCATTGCCCTACGGAGGCGTTTAAGTGGAAGGACAAAGCCTGTTAATGGCGGTACTGGTCTACCTGTTTGCTGCGGTGATTGTGGTACCGGTGGCTGCCCGCTTCGGTATCGGTGCGGTGCTGGGCTACCTGCTGGCGGGGATCGCCATCGGCCCCTGGGGTTTCGGTTTTATCAGCGATGTGGATGAAATTCTGCATTTCTCCGAGCTGGGCGTGGTTTTCCTGATGTTCCTGATTGGCCTTGAGCTGAACCCGGCAAAACTCTGGCAGCTGCGCCGCTCAATTTTTGGCGTGGGTGCCGCTCAGGTGATCTTCAGTGCATTGCTGCTGGCCGGATTGCTGTTACTCACCGACTTTTCCTGGCAAACCGCCGTCGTTGGCGGCATCGGCCTGGCGATGTCCTCTACCGCTATGGCGCTGCAGCTGATGCGCGATAAAGGCATGAACGGCAATGAGTCCGGTCAGTTAGGCTTTTCGGTCCTGCTGTTTCAGGACCTGGCGGTGATCCCGGCGCTGGCGCTGGTGCCCTTACTGGCCGGTAATGATAGCGGGCATACCGACTGGATGAAAATTGGCATTAAGGTGCTGGCTTTCGCCGGCATGCTGATCGGCGGCCGCTATCTGTTACGGCCCATTTTCCGCTTTATTGCCGCGTCCGGGGTGCGTGAGGTCTTTACCGCCGCTTCGCTGCTGCTGGTGATCGGCTCTGCGCTGTTTATGGATGCGCTGGGGCTGTCAATGGCGCTGGGTACCTTTATTGCCGGGATCCTGTTGTCGGAGAGTGAGTATCGACACGAGCTGGAAATCGCCATTGAGCCGTTTAAAGGGCTGCTGCTGGGGCTGTTCTTTATTTCGGTAGGCATGGCGCTGAACCTGGGCGTACTGTATACCCATTTAATTGAGGTACTGGTTGGCGTACTGGTGCTGGTGGCGGTGAAAGCGGCGGTGCTGTATCTGCTGGCGCGTATTTACGGCATGCGTACTTCTGAACGACTGCAGTTTGCCAGCGTGCTTAGCCAGGGGGGCGAATTTGCCTTTGTGCTGTTTTCTGCCGCTTCTTCAGCGAAACTGTTTCACGGCGATCAGATGTCGCTGCTGCTGGTGGCGGTGACGCTGTCGATGATGACTACCCCACTGCTGATGCAGGGAGTGGATAAAATCCTGCGGCGGCGCTATAACGGCAGTGATGAGCATGATGAAAAACCCCATGTGGAAGATGATAAACCGCAGGTGATCGTCGTGGGGTTTGGTCGCTTTGGTCAGGTAGTGGCCCGTCTGCTGATGGCCAATCAGAAGCGGATTACGGTATTGGAAAGAGATATCAGTGCCGTCAGCCTGATGCGCAAATATGATTATAAGGTCTATTACGGTGATGCCACGCAGCTGGAGCTGCTGCGTGCTGCCGGGGCTGAAACCGCCAGTGCGATTGTGATCACCTGTAACGAACCTGAAGATGCGATGACTATTGTGCAACTGTGTCAGCACCATTTCCCGCATCTGCAAATCCTGGCGCGCGCCCGGGGCCGTGTGGAGGCTCACGAACTGTTGCAGGCTGGCGTCAGCCAGTTCAGCCGTGAAACCTTTAGCAGTGCGCTGGAGCTGGGGCGCAAAACCCTGACCGCGCTGGGGATGCATCCCCACCAGGCATTTCGTGCGCAGCAGCACTTCCGCCGTCTGGATATGCAGATGCTGCTGGATCTGAAGCCGGACCATAATGACAGCCAGCAAATCTCGCGGGTAAAAGAGGCCCGGCGCGAGCTGGAAGATATTTTTCAGGCGGAAATGCGTCATGAAAAAAGGCAGTATGGCGGTTGGGAAGAGTATGAGTAGGTGAGTAGTATTTTACCTTAAGTGCAGGAATATAATGCGTAAACGTTTTATTGCCGGAGCGGTTTGCCCGGCTTGTCAGGCGAAAGATACTCTGGCGCTATGGCGGGAAAATAATGTGGATGTGGTGGAGTGTGTCACCTGTGGTCACCAGATGCGTGAAGCTGATAAGCAGGTACGCGATAAGGTGCGCGACAGCGAACAGGTGATAGGGGTATTTACGCCAGACTGAGGGTCAGGCTGCGTGCCTCTCGCTCAGCTTTTTTTACGCTTTAGCGTACAGCGGCATTGAAATTCGCTACAATCGACGCCACATCGTTTGGCATCGGCCAACAAAGCAATGTTAAGGGCGAGTCCCTCAACGGACAGGAGTAATCATGAAAGTAGCAAAAGACCGCGTAGTCAGTCTGGCATACCAGGTACGCACCGAAGATGGCGTATTAGTCGATGAGTCACCGGCGAGCGCACCGCTGGATTATCTGCACGGCCATGGTTCTCTGATTTCTGGTCTGGAAAATGCGCTGGAAAATCACGAGGCAGGCGATAAGTTTGACGTCAATATCGGCGCTAACGATGCCTATGGTCAGTATGATGACAATCTGGTGCAGCGCGTACCAAAAGACGTTTTCACTGGCGTTGATGAACTGCAGCCAGGTATGCGTTTCCTTGCGGAAACCGATCAGGGTCCGGTGCCGGTAGAAATCACTGCGGTTGAAGACGACCACGTGGTGGTTGACGGCAACCATATGCTGGCAGGTCAGAACCTGAGCTTTAGCGTAGAAATCATGGCGGTGCGTGAAGCGACCGAAGAAGAACTGGCTCATGGCCACGTGCACGGTGAGCACGACCATCACCACGACCATGATCAGGGTGGTTGCGGTAATGGTGGCTGCGGCTGTCACTAAGCATCAGCTTCCGGAGTTCCGGTGATACGGAAATCTGAACTCCGGGCTCCAAAGAGTCTGACCGGTAAGGCTCTTAATAAATTTCAATAAATTGTTCGTTCAGATGATAATTTTTTAGATTACTTAATTTATCGACGTAGAGAATGCCCTGATAAGGATCTCTGATATAGAATTCATTACTCCCCGCTTTTGAAATAACACAAGCATGCCCCCCCACACTAACAATACCACTCCAATAATCCTGACTCATTTTATCCTGGACATAGGTTACCGGATCTATGATGTGGAAAAACTTATTTTTAATACCACGTAATCGCATTTCTTCAGATAATTTATGTAAAAAAATCCCCCCTGTTTTTTGTTTACTTTTCATTACAAAGAAATTAACGGTTCTCTGTCCTGTCCCGGTGGCCCTTAGTAAATCTTTGGCAACCATCGCAGCACAAGTATGTCCGCAGGAATCCAGCGAACCCTGCTGCATCAGATGCATATCATAGGGAAACTGGCTATATCTCATTTCTGACACATAGTTATCCGGAGAAACCAGTATTCTGTTGGAGTCGGGAAAATATAACGGTGCACTATCAAATAGTTCATGGTAATATTTAAGTGCACCCGGCTTTTTGGCAGGAAAGTATATTGATTTGACAGAGTCGGTTTTTATTAAGGTTATCTTGTTAATTGAAAAAATACTTTTCCCGGTGGAGTGGATCCTTGTCATATCATATAAAAGACCATCATCAATAGGATCAAAGTGATCTAATAAATTCATAGTTAAACTTTTTTCATGATTAATAGCGAAAGTAACGGTATAACCTTCATTACAATAAGCAATTACGCTGGCTTTTTCGCCCTTGTAGTAATTTAATTGCTGGGGAAAACCTGGAGCGGTGGGTGCATGGATCCAGCGATTGTTGGAAAATGCAATTCTGATTTTATTTTTACTTCGGGTAATATAAGTTCCGATATTATCCTCGAATATTTGCACCCAACCATCTTTAACTCTTATATATTTGTTATGATAAGCATCCTGCTTTACTCCCTGAGAGTTATATGTTGATAAGTCATTAGCTTTGAAGTTGCGGTGTATTAAGATATCATTTACATTTTCTTCCAGGCGTGAAGTGGTCTTTATTCTGATTGCGTTTTTTCTGGTAAGTGCTGAGTCAGTATGGGGTTGATGTTCCGTTATTTTTTTTCGGTGCTTAGGAATTTTTTTTGAATTTTATTCAGCCTGAATTTTTTATTGCGGATTTTTATTCTGAACCCTATGCTTTCGGTATCAGTGATATGCATATACCATTTATTATCTGTCAGCGTCATCTTATAATAATGGTCTATATATTTTATAAAGGCATTCCCATCTTTATCCCAACACAGACCCACTTTATCAGGTGCTGATAATCTATCCATCGAGATGGTATTGGACAGGGGTTTCACCTTTTTAATAACTGAAGGAACATCATTCAGTAAATTGGCAGGTGCTTCGCTTTGGAATATCCAGCGACCATTATACCAATATACAGGATACCCGGCGTTATCCGGTGATTTTCTGTTATAAACCTCATAGCGTACGTCTTTTAGTTGATTCGCCTGCTCTCTCACCGCAACGAGTTCGCCATTGATTTCTATATATTGCCCCCAGGCATGATGTCTGGCATCACCAATCTTTCCTTTATCATATATTCTACCCTCACCATAAAAGTCTGGATTTTTGTTTCCTGTAGAAGTATAGAAAAAATCTTTCTCCATTTTCACTTTTATCATGGAAATTATTTTTTCGTGTTCCTCACTGAAAACAAGCTGGTCATTAAGAACTTTCATATGCCATGATTTTGATAATGGCTCCATATACACGGGAATTTTCATAGTTTCCCCATTTTTCTTATTCACGATTATCTCAAATGTTTTCTTTTCACCGCTCCAGATAATTTCATGATCGCTGCCATGAATATTTATAAAGTGCTTACCATCTATTATATCGTAATCTATTCCCTGGCCGGCCGGCATATCAGGGCTAAAATGTATTTTGTTATGCACTTCATCAAAATACACGCGTTTTTCAATAATATCCGAACTTTTTGATATTTTACGTGAAGCCCAGAACTCTGCGGGAGCCTTTTCTTTGATGAAATATTGCTCGCCCAGATACTGGAAAGTCATCTTCTTAACCGTATTGAGTTTATTGACGATATTTTCATGAACAAAAAAACCATCAGGCTGAAATGCATTGACGTGAGTCATTTCAGAGGGTTTCGGATAAACGGGAGCGCTATTGGAATGGTGGCGGTGAGTAATACCGTCTTCCGTATCGAACAACAAAGCGGCCAGTTCTTCAGGTGAGAACTCATTTCTCAGACATTTCATATCGTTATTAACAGCATGTCCGGAGGTTTTTAAGGATTTTGCTGATCCATACTTAATGATGGAATAAGCTCCTAAGGTAAAGTAACCTACTACTACATCAACCACGACATTGGCTCCCTCGGTAAAAACCACCAGCCAGTTCGGCATTTCCAGATGACCTGTTCCTGACTCATAGAGTTTTTCAGCTAAAGCACGAAAAGGATTTCTGACTGTTTCTCCGGATACAAGCAGTAAATCGCCTATCGGTTCTCCCTTATTGGTCTTAGTTCTGATATGGCAGTGATTTGTAAGAAAGTTATTATAATTAGCATCCTGTATTTCTTTTATTGCATCGTAGGATGCACGCTTAATTTTGTTATCCTTTTCATTTCGTGGGAAGAAGATAACAACGGGTGAGAGTCCAGGGGTATCAGGGATATTGATAATTTTTTGTCTTTTCAACTTCTGAAATAGTAATCGACTAAAATTACTGTCATAAATGTTATACATTTCATGCAGGGTGTGGGGCGATTCAGGAGAAACGACTGATGCAGATGCTGCCGGAAATTTCAGGGGGTCGTGAAGAGAAATAAAACGGTTTGCGGCATTAAGTACCGTCGCCTGCCACAGACCACGCGATCCGGGGCTACCGGTATCTTCCTGATAAGGAGAGATAACACCCGCGTTGTCGAGGGTAGAGCACGCGGGGCTGACAGGCTGCGTCAGCGGATGGATATCGGGTCTGATCTGGCTCAGCAGTAACAATAATTGAGCGGTAACCGCCGGCGCGTTTTTAGTAAACCTCTGCGGAGGCGGATAACAGTCTCTCTGTGCGTGACTGCCGATGGCGGTCAGCTGTGAGGTAAATTGTCGCAGGTTCTGCGCATAAGCGGCAGAGGACTCATTGCGTTCAGCTGACGGGAAGTCGTGCCTGCGACCTGTGTGCTGGCTGGAAGGGTGATATTTTCCGGTTGAGTTTCGGTGTTGCAGTGATGAAACTGGCATAGCGTCAACTCCCTGATAATTAGAGGATAGAAGTAAATCAAAAAACATTTGATAAGCCGATAATTTACAGCAGATTATCTGCAAACTGAGAGAGCAAATCTCGATGTTTCCGGGGCATTTCCATCAGGTGCTCAATCTAAATTCACTTCAATGAAATCGTTGGTAATTTGATAATTTTTTAGATTCTCTGCGCTGTCGCGGATCAGGAACCCCTGAAAGGGATCGCGCAGATAAAATGCATTTTTCTCAGCTGTTGAAATAACACATAAATGCCCGTCAATATTGATAATCGCCATCCATTGCGTATTTTTTAAATTCTCTTTAATAAAACTGATTGGATTAGCCTGCTGTGACCAGCGGTGGGTAATTTTATCACCAATCATCATTTCGGAAAGTGGGGTTGAAAAACGCCACTGGCGGCTCCCTCTTTCATCTTCATATAGTTATCGATAGGGTTTTTACTGGCTTTAATATCCTTAGCAACCATCGCGGCACAGGTATAACCACAGGATTGCATGGTGCCCTGCTGCATAACATGTAAATTCCCCGCAGGCGTCTCATAACGGGTGGTGCCGGCGATAAAGTCATTGGGTGTGACCAGAATTTTCAGGGGATCGGTAACGTCCACTGGCGTGCTGTCAAACAGCTTTTCTACATAATCAAAAGATTGCTGTTTTTTCTGTGAATAAAACAGAGTTCTTTCAGTTTGCGATTTGCGCAGGGTGATTTTGTTAATGCAGAACAAATCTTTCTTTTCAGAATGAAGTTTGCTGACGTCAGAATAGATCCCATCATCAATTGCATCAAAGTGCTCCAGCAGATTTTGCGTTAACGTTTTCTCTGAGTTGACAGGAATAGTGACGATCTCACCCCCTTGAAAATGGACCAGCGCGGTAGCCTGTTCACCTTTATACAGCCCGACTTGGGCCGAATAGCCCTTCGCGGTCGCTGCCGGTATGCAGCGGTTCTCAAAAAACTGAATACGCAGCGGGCTGCCATTATTATCAATATAAATACCGATAGGAATTTTATGGATTTCTACCCAGCCATCTTTGATTTGAATATATTTCTGCTGGCTATGGATATCCCTTCTCACCCCCTTGCTGGATGCCCGGCTAAGATCATGACCTTTAAGATCCCTTTGGATCACATTATCACTTACCAGTTCTGCCAGAGTGGCTGTTGACTTGATTCTCTTTGCCGGCTTGCGCAGGAGTAGATGGTCAGAATGCGGCGGTAATAACGGTCGGGAGCTGAGGTGATTAGTCTGATAATTATGCAGGTTGGGAGCGCCGAACTGATGATTACCGTAATTAAGTCTGACCGCAATATTCTTTTTTCCGGGGATCAGCATTGTCCAACGATCAGCATTACCTTCCATTTTAAAATATCGATTATCAATTTTAATATAAGCCTTGCCTGGGTTATCCCAGCGTAGTCCTTTGCTATCCGGGGCTGAGAGTTGTTCCCTGTTGATGGCAGACGACTGGGTTACTTCATGGATAAAGCTGGCGACCTTATCGGAGACGTGGGTTGAGGTACTTCTTTCAAATATCCAGAGATTGCTATCCCACTCAACCGCATAACCTGCTGCTTCCGGTTTCTTAACATCAAAGACTTCATACAGGGCACCTTTACCCTGATGTTTCTGGTTTCTCAGCGGCACCAAATGGCCGTTTATTTCAATGTAACGTCCCCACATATAGTGCCCGGCATCGTCAATCAGCTCCTGAAAGTAGATTTTTCCATTGCCGTAATACTCTGCATTATTGGTGTCTCTGGGGATGTAACGGAATTCCGCACCTTTTGCGTAACTCAGAGATTTGATCAAGAGATCTTGCGCCTGACTCAACGTCGCCTGCTCATTATTTACGCTTAAATGCCACTTTTTTGACAGTGGCTCCATATACACAGGGATATTCAGAATTTCACCATTCAGTTTCCTGACTGTTACTTCAGGCCTTTTCTTATCCCAGTTCCAGAAAAATTCATGGTCGTCCCCATGAATAATGATAAAGCGTTTACCGTCAATAATCCTGTAATTCAGCCCGTGCCCGTCAGGCATGTCACTGCTGAAGTGGATCTTGTTGTGTATTTCATCAAACCAGACTCTTTTTTCCATCAGCTCTGGATGCGTCGCCAGAGGATAGGTGGCCCAGTATTCGTCCGGTTTTATTTCAATGGTGTGATATTCAACGCCCTGGTAGTCAAGGGTTATATATTTGACGGTGCTGACTTTGTTGGCAACATCCTCCAACACGAACATGCCATCAGGGCGAAATTTTGTTATCTTCTGCAATTCAGCAGGCTTTGGCCGAAACGGAAAATCTTTAAATGTCTGATGATGAGTAATTCCGCTCTCAATATCGAATAACAGCGTGGCCAGTTCTTCAGGGGTAAATTCATTCTGAATGCACTGGCTGTCGCCCTTAAGCAATTGCCCGGAGGTTTTTAAAGCTTTAGCTGCGGCATATTTAAAGATAGGGTAAGCGCCCAGGGTCACTATGCCGAGCAAGAGATCCATGACGATATTGCTGGCTTCGGTGAATTTAACCAGTCCTTCGGGAAGCTCATGGCCGCCGGTTCTGCTTTTATAAAATTTTTCTGCAAAAACCCGTATCGTGTTACGCACCGTTTCGCCGGAAACCAGCAGAAAATTCCCGGTCACCTGGCCATCATTGGTTTTGGTTCTGATATGACAGTGACTGGCGATGTAGTTTCGCCGGGCAGTATCCTGCCGATTTTTGAGTGCGGTTTCTTCAGCACGTTTCTTGCGCTGAGGGGTATTGGTGCGGGTGGTGAAAATAATGACCGGAGAAACTGACCCGGTGCTGGCGTTATTGACGCCGTGCGGATTAACCAGTTCGCGAAATAAATCCTGACCAATTTGGCTGCCGGACAGGTCATATAACGCTTTGGGCAAGGTTGTATTTGCCGAAGGTAATACCGCCGCGTCTGCAGCAGGAAAACGCAGCGTATAGTATTGTTCAAGATACTCTCCGGCCTCAGATAATGCTGTCTTCAGCGTCTGCCATGGCGCAGAAAGCGACGGAATGCCGTTGTAAGAATGCGGGTCTGGTATCTGGCACAGCGACCCCCTTTCCCTGTGAGCAGGAATTAAAGGCGGGGGATTAACCGGGTTTATCTGGCTAAGCAGCAGCAGAAACTGTGTTGCCGTGGCAACGGCACTTTGTCGGTGGTGAGGTGGTTGATAATCAAGGCGGTTACGTTCGATGTGTGCATTTTCGCCGCGCATAATCTGGCTGATAAATGAATAATTATCTGATGTGTCATAAGTGCGGTTTCCCGCCAGCGCTGAGGCAGACGTTTTTTGCTTGCGGTATCCCCTGGAACGGTGATTTTCAAATTGTCCGGTTGAATACCGGTGCTGTAGTGAATATACAGGCATACTGCGTTTCCCTCCCTGGTCAGAAAGGGGGGGAATATAATCTTCCTGGTTCGGGCTTTTCTATCAGGAAGCGACTATCTCTTTTGCAGAACAGGAAAATAGAAAAAGAAGCTGGTGAGCACTTCCATCCAACATAGCGCAGGCTTTCACCCGGTAAATCAGCCACAGATTACCCGGGGGGCTCAGATGTGGCGCCAGCGCCAGCAGAACCGGCTATGTCAGTAGTGGGGAGGGGGTGTTTCTTCAGATTGTGAGGCAATCATGGAGGGAGCAGCCGCTTTAAGTTTATCTGTCAGTAAACGCAGATGATCGTGCAGGCGCGCCATTGCCAGCTCATGCTGAACTACGGTTTGATTTAATTCTTCTATGGTATGTTCCTGAAAAGTCAGTTTGCTTTCCAGTAGCTCCAGCCGTTGTTCCCACTCTGCCTGTTGCATACTTCTTTCCTCTGATGATGATGGATCCAAACCTGCTGGCGGTAGCAGGATTATCTGATTCTAATGATAACAGCGCAGCGAAAGTAGTTAAAATGACTTAGATTTACCAGGAGGGGTTGAAATCTCTCATCAGTGACACTATTGATACTAAATGAAACTTTCGGGCAATCGCGCGGTCGGAAGTTGACTTGAGTTTTGAGACGAAGGTGTGACATTCCTGCACCTGGTTATAGCACAGACCTCAGGTCTGCAAATGATTCCCGAGGTGAGACGCTTCGGCCCTGGAGAAATGGATGAAATCAATATTTAAAACTACTTTACTGGCGACCACTATGGCCGTTGCATTTAGCGCACCACTGGCAATGGCGGCGGAAACTGCTGCAGCGCCAAAAGCTGAGCAGGCGGCTCCAGTAAACAAAGCATTTAAAAGCGAAGACCAGCAGTCGGCTTACTCGCTGGGTGCCTCTATTGGTCGTTACTTGGATAATTCATTGAAAGAGCAGGAAAAACTGGGAATTACTCTGGACAGAGAGCAGGCAGTGAGTGGTATCCAGGACGCTTTCACTGGTAAGAGCAAGCTGACTGATGAAGAAATTCAGCAAACGCTGCAAGCGTTTGAAACCCGGGTAAAAACCGCTGCACAGGCTAAGATGGAAAAAGACGCGAAAGAAAACGCCACCAAAGGTGACGCTTTTGCCGCTAAATTCCTGAAAGAAAAAGGTGTTAAGAAAACCGAAAGCGGTCTGCTGTATAAAGTAGAGAAAGAAGGTACCGGTAATGAGCCAAAAGATACCGATACCGTCGTGGTGAATTACAAAGGTACGCTGGTTGATGGTAAAGAATTTGATAACTCTTACACCCGCGGTGAGCCACTGTCATTCCGTCTTGACGGGGTGATCCCTGGCTGGACCGAAGGTCTGAAGCACGTTAAGAAAGGCGGTAAGATCAAGCTGGTTATTCCACCAAACCTGGCTTATGGCAAAAATGGCGTTCCGGGCATCCCGGCTAACTCTACGCTGGTATTTGATGTTGAATTGCTGGATATCAAATCTCCGGCTAAAACCGATACCAAAGCTGAGAAGCCTGCTGCTGCTGCTGCTGCAAAAACCAAATAATCTGGTTCTGCCGCCACCTGTCCGGGTGGCGGTTCCTTTCTATTTTCTGCCCTTATCTGCTCTCAGTTTCTGCGACGTTACGCATTTCATCGCTAAACAGCTAGACAGCTTCCATCCCTGTTTGCCAGACTATCCGGCGTGATGTTAACTATCGCGAGTCTGCATAGTGCCGTTTATCAGGCTCTTATCAAAGGATGAAAGCGTTCATGTCTGAATCATTTTTGACCAGCGAGAGTGTTGATTTGGATCTGCCTGAGCAACATTCGTTTACCGCTGGTGACCTGGAAATTTTGAAATCCTACGAAGCCGTGGTGGATGGTCTGGCACTGCTGATCGGTTCCCATTGCGAAATTGTGCTGCATTCCCTGCAGGATTTGAACTGTTCAGCGGTCAGGATCGCCAATGGTGAACATACCGGTCGCAAGATAGGTTCACCGGTCACCGATCTGGCTCTGCGTCGGCTGCACGCGATGGCGGAGGGCGACAGTAATGCACACGCTGCCTATTTTACCAGGGCAAAAAGTGGCGTACTGATGAAATCAGTGACTATTGCCATTCGTAATGGCCAGCAGCGGGTGATTGGTTTATTGTGTATCAATATGAACCTGGATGTCCCATTCTCGCAGCTTATATCGACGTTTATGCCGCCGGAGACCCAGGATATGGCTTCCCCGGTGAACTTTGCCTCATCTATCGAAGATCTGGTGATGCAGACGCTGGAATTCACCATTGAGGAAGTTAATGTTGACCGTTCGGTATCTAACAACGCAAAAAATCGGCAGATTATTCTTAATCTGTATGAGAAGGGGATTTTCGATATTAAGGATGCCATTAATCAGGTGGCTGAACGGCTGAATATATCCAAGCATACGGTTTATCTGTATATCCGCCAGTTTAAAAATGGCGATATCTGCGGCCAGGAGAAGTAATGCGTTTTGCTTTGATGGTTACCGGACCAGCCTATGGTACTCAGCAGGCCAGCAGTGCCTGGCTGTTTGCCAACGCGTTGCTTGAGCAGGGACATCAGCTGGACAGCATCTTCTTCTACCGTGAAGGGGTGCTGAATGCCAGCCTGTTAACGGCGCCGGCCAGCGATGAAATCAACCTTACCGCCCGCTGGCAGCAGTTACAGCAGAAATATGGTGTGGCGCTCAACATCTGCGTTGCCGCCGCACTGCGGCGCGGTATCTGCGACAGCCAGGAAGCGAAAACGCTTGGTTTGCCCGCGGACAATCTGGCTGACGGCTTTTGTCTGAGTGGGTTAGGCGCGCTGGCAGAAGCCGCGTTACGATGCGACAGGATGGTGCAATTCTGATGAATCGTATTGCCTTTGTTTTCACCCGCGCACCGCACGGCACCAGTGCCGGACGCGAAGGGCTGGATGCGGTGCTGGCTACCTCCGCACTGAGTGAAGCAGTGGCGCTGTTTTTTGTCAGTGACGGCGTGCTGCAACTGACCACAGATCAGCAGCCGCAGCAGATTCTGGCCCGTCACTATAGTGCCACCTTTGGCGTGTTACCGCTGTACGATGTTGAGCATTGTTATCTGTGCGCCAGCGCACTGGCAGAACGGGGCATTGCGCCTGATGTGGCTCGCGTGCTGGATGCAGAGGTGTTGGACGCCGATACGCTGCGTGCCCGGCTTAACCAGTATGACCGCATCATGACTTTTTAAGGGTGCCAATGTTACATACCTTAATGACTTCTCCGTTTACCTGTGACCTGCCTGCCATGTTGCGGCTGCTGAGTCCGGGCGATGATGTTTTGCTGCTGCAGGATGGCGTGATTGCCGCGATGACGGGCAGCCAGGCGCTGGCGGCATTACTGGATTCAGGGGCCGGAATTTACGTTTTGCAGGAAGATCTGCAGGCACGCGGATTAACTGGTCAAATTTCAACCAATGCAACGCAAGTCAGCTATAATCAATTTGTGGCGCTGACGGTAAAACATCCGCAGCAATTGAGCTGGTAGCATCGGTAATCCTGGTTATTTCTTGACACCTTTTGAGCTCAGCTCTAAAATTCTGCGGCCTCGTGATTTTACGGGGTGATTTATTACGTGTTTACGAAGCAAAAGCTAAATCCCAGGAGCTATTTAATGGCAACAGTTAACCAGCTGGTTCGCAAACCACGCGCAAGCAAAGTTGCAAAGAGCAACGTGCCAGCGCTGGAAGCCTGCCCGCAGAAGCGTGGTGTATGTACTCGTGTATACACTACTACCCCTAAAAAACCGAACTCCGCACTGCGTAAAGTATGTCGTGTTCGTTTAACCAACGGTTTTGAAGTTACCTCCTACATTGGTGGTGAAGGTCATAACCTGCAGGAGCACTCCGTGATCCTGATCCGTGGCGGTCGTGTAAAAGACCTGCCAGGTGTGCGTTACCACACCGTTCGTGGCGCGCTGGACTGCTCAGGTGTTAAAGACCGTAAGCAGGCTCGCTCCAAATACGGCGTGAAGAAGCCAAAGGCTTAATGGTTCTCCGTTAAGTAAGGCCAAACGTTTTAACTTAAATGTCATAATAAACTCATCGAGTTTTGGACAATCCTGAATTAACAACGGAGTATTTCCATGCCACGTCGTCGCGTCATTGGTCAGCGTAAAATTCTGCCAGATCCTAAGTTCGGATCAGAGCTGCTGGCCAAATTTGTAAATATCCTGATGGTAGATGGTAAAAAATCTACCGCTGAAGCTATCGTTTATAACGCGCTGGAGACCCTGGCTCAGCGTTCCGGTAAAAACGAGCTGGAAGCTTTCGAAGTAGCCCTGGACAACGTCCGCCCAACCGTGGAAGTTAAATCCCGTCGCGTTGGTGGTTCTACTTATCAGGTACCAGTTGAAGTCCGTCCGGTCCGTCGTAATGCCCTGGCAATGCGTTGGATCGTAGAAGCTGCTCGTAAACGCGGTGATAAATCTATGGCTCTGCGCCTGGCGAACGAACTTTCTGATGCTGCAGAAAACAAAGGTACTGCAGTGAAGAAACGTGAAGACGTTCACCGTATGGCCGAAGCCAACAAGGCGTTCGCTCACTACCGCTGGTAACAGCTCAGTAGTTGTTATTAACCCGGCGGGCGTTCAGGTGACTAACCCGCTGGGATTTACTAACTTAGAACGTCCGAGAATCAGAGGAATCAAATGGCTCGCACAACACCCATTTCGCGCTACCGTAATATCGGTATCAGCGCACACATCGACGCCGGTAAGACTACCACTACCGAACGTATCCTGTTCTACACCGGTGTAAACCACAAAATCGGTGAAGTTCATGATGGCGCAGCTACTATGGACTGGATGGCACAGGAGCAGGAGCGTGGTATTACCATTACCTCTGCTGCGACTACCGCATTCTGGTCTGGTATGGCTAAGCAGTTTGAGCCGCACCGCGTAAATATTATCGACACCCCTGGACACGTTGACTTCACCATCGAAGTAGAACGTTCCATGCGTGTTCTGGATGGCGCAGTAATGGTTTACTGTGCTGTTGGTGGCGTTCAGCCACAGTCTGAAACCGTATGGCGTCAGGCAAACAAATATAAAGTTCCACGCATCGCGTTCGTAAACAAAATGGACCGCATGGGTGCAAACTTCCTGAAAGTTGTTGGCCAGATTGAATCTCGTCTGGGTGCAACTCCGGTTCCTCTGCAGCTGGCTATCGGCGCTGAAGAGAACTTCACCGGCGTTGTTGACCTGATCAAGATGAAGGCGATCAACTGGAACGATGCAGATGCAGGCGTGACCTTCGTATACGAAGATATCCCGGCAAACATGCAGGCAGATGCAGAAGAATGGCGTCAGAAGCTGATCGAAGCGGCTGCTGAAGCGTCTGATGAGCTGATGGATAAATTCTTTGGCGGCGAAGAGCTGACTGAAGAAGAAATCAAAGGCGCTCTGCGTCAGCGCGTGCTGAACAACGAAATCATCTTGGTAACCTGTGGTTCTGCATTTAAGAACAAAGGTGTTCAGGCGATGCTGGATGCGGTTATCGAATACCTGCCAGCACCGACTGACGTTACCGCGATTAACGGTATCCTGGACGACGGTAAAGACACCCCGGCAGTGCGTCACTCTGACGACAACGAGCCGTTTGCTGCGCTGGCGTTTAAAATCGCTACCGACCCGTTTGTGGGTAACCTGACGTTCTTCCGCGTGTACTCTGGCGTGGTTAGCTCCGGTGACACCGTGTACAACCCGGTGAAATCTGCGCGTGAGCGTCTGGGCCGTATCGTACAGATGCACGCTAACAAACGTGAAGAGATCAAAGAAGTTCGCGCGGGCGATATCGCTGCAGCAATCGGCCTGAAAGACGTGACTACCGGTGACACCCTGTGTGACCCGGAAAACGTGATCATTCTGGAGCGTATGGAGTTCCCTGAGCCGGTAATTTCTATCGCAGTTGAACCAAAAACCAAAGCTGACCAGGAAAAAATGGGTCTGGCTCTGGGACGTCTGGCGAAAGAAGATCCATCATTCCGCGTTTGGACTGATGAAGAAACTAACCAGACTATCATCGCCGGTATGGGTGAACTGCACCTGGACATCATCGTTGACCGCATGAAGCGTGAATTCAACGTTGAAGCCAACGTCGGTAAACCTCAGGTTGCTTACCGCGAAGCAATTCGCGCGAAAGTTACCGATATCGAAGGTAAGCACGCCAAGCAGTCTGGTGGACGTGGTCAGTACGGTCATGTTGTTATCGATATGTACCCACTGGAGCCGGGCGTTAACCCTAAAGGTTACGAGTTCGTCAACGATATCAAAGGTGGTGTCATTCCTGGTGAATACATCCCTGCGGTGGATAAAGGTATCCAGGAGCAGCTGAAATCAGGTCCTCTGGCTGGTTATCCAGTAGTTGATCTGGGCGTTCGTCTGCACTTTGGTTCTTACCATGACGTTGACTCCTCTGAACTGGCGTTTAAGCTGGCTGCTTCTATCGCGTTTAAAGACGGCTTTAAGAAAGCAAGCCCGGTACTGCTTGAACCAATCATGAAGGTTGAAGTAGAGACTCCGGAAGAGAACACCGGTGACGTTATCGGTGACCTTAGCCGTCGTCGTGGTATGCTCAAAGGCCAGGAATCTAACGCTACCGGCGTTCAGATTCACGCAGAAGTTCCGCTGTCTGAGATGTTCGGATACGCGACACAGCTGCGTTCTCTGACTAAGGGCCGAGCTTCATACTCCATGGAGTTCCTGAAGTATGATGATGCGCCAAGCAACGTTGCTCAGGCCGTTATCGAAGCCCGCAGCAAATAAGTTTCGGGTTTAACAACATTGATCCCGTGCTCACCTGTATAACGGGTGAGCACAGAAAGTAAGGAATATCGTCGTGTCTAAAGAAAAATTTGAACGTTCCAAACCGCACGTCAACGTTGGTACTATCGG
>CALYQW010000017.1 GCA_945290265.1 uncultured Erwinia sp. | reverse complement strand
GAAACAGAATCGGTGACTGAGACAGAGACAGAGACAGAGACAGAGACAGAGACAGAGACAGAGACAGAGACAGAGACTGAAACAGAAACAGAAACGGAAACGGAAACGGAAACGGAAACGGAAACGGAAACGGAAAGTGACGAAATAGATCCTTGATTATGCTGTCTGCTACAGCCCCGGTTCACCGGGGTTTACCTTGTTATTTAAGGAGGAACTAACATGCAACCAGCAGCAAGAATGGGTGATGCTATCTGCCATGGTGGCGCCATTGTGAGCGGATCTGGAGATGTTTCTATTAATGGGATACCCGCAGGCCTGTTGGGAATGAGTGTGGCCCCATGTGCATTTCATGGTGGGGCTCCTGTCGCATCCGGTTCAGGTTCAGTGTTTATCAATAATATGCCAGCTGCACGGTTGGGAGACATTACCGGATGTGGTGCAGCTGTTGTTAGTGGTTCCGGTGATGTATTGATCGGGGAGTAACCACGATGCAACTTCAAATGAACTGGCCGCAAACCGCACTGTGCCACAGGTTGTCTGAAGCTCAGGCAACGCCACCATCAGACTATTTTTGCCTGGACAGCGGTGCGTTTATTGCGGAAAAACCCGCAGGAAGTTCAGGCTTTCTGCGCTTCTTCTGGTTAAACCATCAACCGGTTATGCTATGTGACAGTAAAGATTATATCTGTGTGGTTGATGGCCAGGTTTTATCCCCTGGAACAGAACAACCGCTACGCTACGGCATGATGATTCAGGCAGGCCACTTTAAATTTAAAGTAGTGCCTTATGATGATGGCGAGGACCTGCCGGTTTACAGCGATCCGGAATCAAAAGTTGATATAAGCGATCAGTTGCCAGAGCTTGATAACCTGGTGGCCCATGGCGGTCACTATACTACCTGGCAGGCTGCTGATACGGAGATTATTGCGGAAACCCTGCAGGATGATGCGCTGAAACATTTGACTCATGAATATAAGCGTTACTTGCTGTGGGGGGATCAAAGCCGGGCATTTATTAATAAAGAAGTACAACAGGAAACGCGTCTGCCTGCGCGTGATGCTTACCTTGATAACGTTATGGACAGCGTTAAAGGTAAAACGATGGTGGAATGTATTTTTAATGAGGAAGCGTTGATCGAACGGGTCATTGATGAGCTGATGACCATTAATCAGGAGGAGATCCCTGAAGAGGAAACGCAGGATATTCTGGTTGCCCTGGCTCCGGATAATTCCTCTCGCATTGCCCGCCGTGATGTATCGGAACTGTTATATCGTGAACTGTATAAACTGGGGCTGGACAGCCGCCTGTAATAATAACATCGAGGAAAAAAATGACTGAGAATATAGTGACTATGGGCAGCGACACGTTTTCTTTGGATGAATGGGTCGCAAAAGTGGTTAATCAGGTTAAAGCCGAGCCGGGAAATATGGACGTGCGTTGGCAGCTGTGCAAACTTTATTGCCTGCAGGCTGACTGGGATCGTGCATTACGGCAACTGGAGACACTGGAAAAAATAGACAGTGAATCCAATAAACAGCAGGAACTGTATAAAAATTTGTTACTCAGCGAACGTCTGCGTGAATCCGTGCTGGGAGGTGAGCGTAAAGCCGGTTCGCTGGAAGGAACGCTGCCAGAATGGACGGAACTTCTGCAGGAAGCCAACGGACTGTTTCAGCGTGGAGAACACGAAAAAGCGGAAAATCTGCGTCAGCAGGCTTTAGAGCAAGCGACTGCCCATGCCGGACGCTGTGAGAACATGGGGGAGTTTTCCTGGATTACTGACGGTGACGATCGCCTGGGGCCGGTATGTGAATTTATTTTTGCCGGCGGCTATCGTTGGGTTCCCTTTGCGGATATTCATACCCTGGAAATTAAATCCCCGCAGGGGATTACTGATTTTGTCTGGGCTCCGGCCACACTGACCACCGCAGACCGTTCTCTGCATGGTTTTATTCCTGCCCGTTATCCGGTCACCAAAGAAAGCGAGCAAAAATATAAAACCGGACTGGAAACGCTGTGGGAACAGCCTGAAAAAACACGTTATACCGGCCAGGGGCGGAAAATGTGGATGAGCAGTGTGGGAGAGTGTTCTTTGTTTGAAGCCGGAAAACTGACTATTAATGTGGTGGAAGATGAATGTCAGGCGTAAACCCTTCCTGCCCTGTTTATTAGATCGTTTGCTTGACGACGAGCCAAGAAACCAGGTCGAGGTATGGGATCGTTATCACTTTGATGCGCGTAAGTATCGAGAGGTTATTCAACGGGATATCACTGAAATCCTTAATACCGCGAATATCGAAAAACAGCTAAAGCCTTTCAAGCATAAGCAGGTGGCAACCTCCGTGGTCAACTACGGTATCTCACCGTTGGTGGGGGGCTATTCCACACCGCATAACTGGAGTGCAATTGAAATGATGGTTCGTGATTCATTAATCCGCTTTGAGCCGCGATTAATCAAGGATTCCATTATTATTTCACTGCATGGGGACCATCATGCTCCGGTCAGTAATGGCATACTGCATTTTGAAATACGCGCTCTGGTAGACTGGGAGCCTCAGCCTTTCGAACTGTGTCTGTCAACACGCTACGATGTGGAGACCGACAGCGCTGGCGTCACGCTACGCAGTTAATTGTGGCATGATCAAAGAGCGGGTCATCATATACGCTCCCCCACTGTCAGCGTTCGGTGAGGGGGCTTTTAATTGTCTGCTTATCAGAGATAAGGGTGGAGGTGAGCCAGTCGCTACCTTTGCAGTAAAAAATCAATCAGTGCCTTCACTCTTTTGGTCTTGCCGGCATTTCTGGGGTAATTAGAGATACACCGGCGGACAGGTATGCCAGTAATTTTCCATCAGCGTAAAAAACCTCTCTTTATCCGGCTGTAGCTGATGAATGGGCTTAAAGGTTTGTCGCTCGGCTTGTGCTGATAAAGGTCGACGGGCATTGTGAGGGGGCTGAACGCGGCAAGATAAGCTGATGAGGCAAACAGTCCTTGGTGGAAAGGGGGGCATCAGCTGACGTGCCACCACGCCGCCCGCTAGCTCATCGCCAAAGCAGATGCCGGGGTCGAACGGTTCATCAATCACATTGACGGTGCTGTCATAAACCGAGATTTCCAGCTGGATGCCGGGATAACGCTGGCAAATGCTCCGATGACCGATTTGAGGATCAGCAGATAAGCACAGCGGGACAGGGTGAGCCTGACGTCTGGACGCGCTAAGGTAATCTGGCTCTGGCGGGCATCTGTGCTTTCGCTCTCAGTTCGCGGGGAGTCTCAGATGACAAAATTGTCATCCGGCGATCGGTTTTCTGTCAACCGCGGTCTGTCAGACTGGCGCTATTTATTCCCGGATGACCGATTGCCATGAAATTACTTCGCTCAGGGCCGTTGCTGATAATCTGCCTGCTGGTGGGTTTTATTGCCCTTTATTTTCTGTTTCTGCGTCAAACCAGCGTGGCGGCGGCACCGCAGAAAAGCGCCAGTCCGCTGCTCAGCCTGGTTCAGGCGCAGCTTAAATCTCTGCCGTTAATGCTGAAAACCCAGGTACACGTGGTCTCGCTTAACCAGGTTGATATTCAGTCGCAAATTACCGGTACGGTAAAAACCGTGGATTTCCATGAGGGGGATTTTGTCCGCCAGGGGCAGCTGCTGTTCACCCTCGACGACAATACCCAGCAGGCGGCACTGCAGCGGGCGATAGCGGCCCAGGTGCAGGCGCACAGCCTGCTGAATAAAGCGCAGCGCGATCTTGCGCGCGGACGCGGCCTGAAGGCACAGAACTATATTTCGGCATCCGACTGGGACCAGCTGCAAAGCGCGCAGCAGCAGTACAGCGCGCAGTACCTTGGCCCGGGAAGACCAAATGCTCACATCATGGAAAACATTGGTGGGACGTGGCTAAACGGAAGTGTCGAGGGAACTCTGGAGCAGAAAGGATAGGGCGCGGAGATGGGCTATCCTGGAATCGTTTTAGATAAAAGTGGTAACCGAGTTGATGGATTCCTTTTCACCTCAGAAAACTTAGCTGCTAATTGGAAAGTTCTGGATGACTTCGAAGGCGAACAGTACGAACGAGTGCCAGTCGAAGTCACCACAGAACAGGGCGATAAGGTTCAATCGTTAATTTATATGCTTAAATCTTAAGGCAGGTAATTGGAGATCTCGATTAAATTTAAGTCGGGGTCTCTCACATAGACAGACTCGATTTCACCGCGTGCACCTGTTCTCTTAACGGGGCCAATCTCAATTTTTATTGAGTGATTCTCGAAAACGTTCACTACCTCTTGAATTGATTTATTGCTAATTAAACAAATGTCGATAGAACCTGGTACTGGAAGATGAGCCTTCGGTTCAACCTCATGACCATACTCATGTATATTTATTTTTTGGCTCCCAAAATGAAGAGCTTTCCTTCCTTCGCCAAAGCTCTGCAAGTCCATACCCAAAACCTCTGTATAAAAATGAACACATCTATCAAGAGATCTGGTTGTTAATACTAAATGGTCAATGTTGCTAATCATAAGTTACCCATAATTCCGTATATTTTCAGACGATAGATTAATAGTAGTACAAGCCCTCTCCCACCTGTGGGCTTTTCTATTGGCGTAACGCACGCGCTTAAAACCCAGAACCTTTCAGGATGCACCTTGAGGAACCGGCTGGCTGTCGGGGATCTCTGGAGGCCGTTTTCCTGTGCGACAGGGTTCATCACTAAAAGGAAATACCGATATGCAATCAATCGAAAAACAAACCAGCTTCTCTGAAATGGTCATGGCTATCCAGGGGCAAGCATTCACTACTGGTCAGAAGATTGCTGGCTACTTCGGTAAGCGGCATGACGACGTTTTACGAAAGTTCGTCAAACATTCAGAGATTGCATGACCGAGTTTGCTGCCCTAAATTTTGAAGAGACTGGTTTTATTGATAAAAATCGCGATGCTAAGCCCATGTTCAAGCTAACTAAAGACAGTTATATGCTTAAAGTAATGAGATTTACAGGTACAACCGCCATGCAGATGAAGGTTAAGTTTATTCAGGCATTAGCTGAACGGCTGACCAAATACTACGTTGGCAGGAAATGGGCGAAGAGGCTCTGCGTCGACATGCCTTGAAAGTAGCCAGGTCAGAAGTCAAAGCGCGAATGGGCAGTAAAATGATGGATGCCAGAAAGCGATAGAAGAAGTTACTCGCATTCGCATTGGAGTTTGAGCAGGTCCTTTCTCTGTCGCAGCCAAAATTACTAATCATTGAATGAAACATCGATAACCAACCCGAGAGTCACTTTCACAAAATTTGTATTCTGGGGTGTTGCCCATCTGTATGGGCGCGGCTGCCGCGATAGCGTGGCTTGAATGAGGCGAATTTGCGCCTGTTTTAATTAACCAAGGACTAACTATGACTGATGTAATAACTGAGACCTCGATTGACCTGTCTGAATATATCCATGCGCCGGATGCAGGGATTAACCCGGGGACAGGTGAGAACCTTACAGAGAAACTGACCGCGCTACTTGATGAGAGTAACTCCTCGCAGAAAGGTATCTACTTCCCGGAGGGAATTTATCTGTTCTCCGGTGATGTGATTATGAAGTCCTATAACTCGCTGAAAGGCTCAGTCAGCGGTACGGTATTCCGTGGTATTTCTGATAGCGGCAGTGCCGTGATGTTTGGTGACAGTACCTATGGAAACACGGTCACAGCATTAAGCATCGAAAACATAATTTTTGATAATGCCCGCGTGCACTTCTATGGACATAAAACGAATATCAGCGTTCGCCATAACGTGTTTATCAATACAGTAACCGACACTTCTACGGCACAGCTCACCTGTTCCACAAACGCATATACCATTAATGGTAACGTCTTTATGCGTGGTCGTGGCTTTGCAGGCGTGGGTCTGAGTACTTATGGAAACGCTGCCGGCCTGGTTATTGAACAGAACTTCCTGGGCTCAGTCAGCGATATCGCTGTGGCTACGCCATGGCTCGATGACGAGACTCAGGTAATGCTGGCGACCTTACTGGAACTTCGTGAAGCTGGCTCGATGGCATTCGACGATGCGCAGGGAGATTTTGTGGCAGGCTGGTACTCCACCAGTAACCTGAAGAAAGGTGTATTCCGTCAGAACTTCTTCACTGGTAGCGAGGAGGTTTACCTCTACAACCCGGCAACGGGTGAGGAAGATATTGGTCGTGACCATAATATCTATATTAAGCGGTACGACCAGGTTGAAGTGGTGCAGAACTACTTCGGTGGATGGCCTGGCGATGACCGGGCATCTGGCCAGTTGAAGTTCCGTAATGCCAGGGGGCTGGTATTCGCCGGTAACTATCTTAAGGGCATCTCCTTCAACGCGCGTTCGTACGACAACGTTGATGATGCCTGGCTGATTATGAAGGACACCTATATTTTCAATAACTATCTCAATGATGGGAGAATCAGCTACTGGCAGAATTTCACTGACAGTGAAGATAAGGCCATCATTATTGAAAACTATCTGGTGTTTACCAACCAGTTTATTAACTGTGATGATTCTGAAGCGCTCGTTACCTCGCCAACTTTTACGCTATCTCCCGACCAGTTCCTGTGTGCGGAAAATAGCTTTGTTGATAACGGTGCACTGGTTCCAACCAGCGGAGTGTTTGCTGAGACGGATGTGGAGACTTTGCGAGCGATGTTGCCTGACTATGCGTCCCAATACCTGAGCATTGAGCCAATCATGCCGTAAGCTGTGCAACTGAATATAGCCCTGGAATATCCGGTGCTATCAAGCGATCTGCTGTCAGCACTGAAAAATCAAATCAACGCGATAAACCGCCTTGCAGAATCAAATGAAGCGCTGGTGGCCATTATTTACCCGCCGTATACGGATGGGGCTGAATGCGAAGAATCAGAATCTCAGACGTATTTAGACGGGCATCCCGTGGGGTAAGGAAACTGAGACATCGGATTCAGATACAGGAGGCAGTCAGTATTCAGGATCCTGAAACTGGAGAAATTAACCAGTTCTGGAAAACAATAGCTACTGTTTTGGCGGAGGTTGTTGCAATTTTTACCGGCGAGGGTGACGCGACTGTAACCCTGCCTGACCTCAGCCAGTGGACGGGCCAGCGAGGAATTCTCTGGTTGCCAAACTTAATGAAAAACCAGATCAGTCCGACCTGGAAAAATTCACAACAAGCGAAAGTGTTAAACCCCTGATAGATGCCTGTTTCCCCATCGGGATACCGCTGTTCTGGCCGAGCGCGAAATTGCCTGATAACGACACTCTGGGTATAAAGTTTCTGCACTGAAACGGTGGCGAATTTAACACGTCACAATACCTCAAACTGGCTGAGCTGTTCCCGTCAGGAACACTGCCAGACGCCCGTGGTAACGCGCTGCGCGAGTGGGACGAGGGTCGCGGTATTGATGTGGATCGAGAATTGTTAACTGAACAGCTGGACTCAAGTCAGGACGTGAGGGGGTATGTTGCTGCCGGACTGAGGGTCGATCAGTCGGTGGGGGGCGTTTTTGACAGGAGTGGCCCTTTTTATGTCATCAGTGCCACATTTTCGGGAGATCAGTTTTACAACCTCGATTTTAAATTATCCAATGCCGCCAGAACCTCAAGCAAAACCAGAATGCGAAATATGCCTTTTAATCTGATAGTGAGGGCTAATTAACGAAAAAAGTTGAATTTGACGCGAACGGTTTTGCGAAATCTGACGGTGAGGTATTGGCCCACGTTGCCAATTATGAGGGGGTTAATCACGGGCAATATGCTGTGCAGGTTTCAACGGGCATAGCTCTTCCAGGCGGCGCTTATTTTGATGCTCCGGCCGCAGCGGTTCAGGGAATGGCGATTGTGCGCAGCGAGGATGAAAAGAGCTGGATTTTGATTCCTGATCACCGTGGCGAGAAAATTTATTATACCGGCGAACGATATTCGACCACACTGCAGACGGTTGGTGAAGTTCCAGCCGGTTACACACTGATCGCACCTGAAACTGATTTTGATACGTGGAACGGCACCGAATGGGTTACTGATTCAGCGGCTGAAAAAAAGCACATTATTTCTCTTGCTGATGAAGAAAAGACGTGCCTGCTGCGACTGGCTAACGAGCGCAACACACCACTACAATACGTGGTCGACCTGGAAATGGCGACTGATTCTGAAAGAGCCGGCCTGCTGAGCTGGAAAAATCCAGTGTACTGTTGAACCGGATCGACACCTCTACAGCGCCTGATATTGAGTGGCCAGAGGTTCCTGCTTAAACGCCAAAAATAAAAAAACCCGCTTAGCGCGGGCTTTTCATCGTTTTGGAGCTGCGGCTCCTTTACGTATCCTTCTTCGCCCCGTTACCGTCTGGTCGATGTCCGGGCTCAGTGACCAGTTGCCTGTAAATAAGACGCTGTCTTGTCACTGTCCTGTCTAAAGTGGTGGAGCTGGCGGGAGTTGAACCCGCGTCCGAAATTACTACACCGTCGGCACTACATGCTTAGTCCGGTCTTTACATTCGCCGGTTAGCTGCGGACGGACACGCCACTAACAAACTAGCCTGATTGGATTTAACGCTTCAACCCCAGGCAGGGCATCCACGCGATCTCTTTTGGGTTTGACCTCTCTTGATCCCCGTCCTAAGAGCGGAGGCTAGGGAGAGAAGGCTCTATGCAGGTTATTAAGCTGCTAGTGCGTAGTTTTCGTCGTTTGCGACTATTTTTTTGCGGCTTTTTACGAGGCCAACCGCCCCTCGGCATGCTCCTTGGGCTTCGCAAATCCCGTCGAATCCAGAATCAGCCCCAAGTACTGTCGGTTACTATAGCAGAAAACTCTGTTGCAGCGCCAGTGGTTTAGCGGTTGGCGTGCTTCATAATGCGCGCTTTATCCAGCTTCCACTCGCGATCTTTAATATCATCGCGTTTATCGTGCTCTTTCTTACCTTTAGCCAGGCCAATTTTCAGCTTGGCCCAGGCGTTTTTCCAGTACATCGACAGCGCCACAATGGTGTAACCGTCACGGTTGGCCTTACCAAACAGCGTATCCAGCTCGCGCTGTTTTAGCAGCAATTTGCGGTTGCGGGTAGGATCGCAAACGATATGCGACGACGCCACGCTTAATGGCTGGAATGTAGAGCCGAACAGGAACGCTTCGCCATCGCGCAGCAGGATATAGCTGTCGCTGATATTGGCTTTACCTGCACGCAGTGATTTGACTTCCCATCCCTGTAGCGAAAGGCCGGCCTCGAACTCTTCTTCAATAAAGTATTCGTGGCGCGCCCGCTTGTTCATGGCAATGGTCGCGGAACCGGGTTTATGTGCTTTTTTCTTTTTCATAGTGCCACTTAGTCTACATGAAGCGGTGATTATTGGCATCCCCTGTAACACCGCACCGCAGGGAAAAAGGTATTCTAGCAGAAGGATGGCCGCAGAGAATTTTTGTTTACATGACGGCAATGGTATTATTTGTGAGTTTCAGAATTGACAGGAATGCATATGTCCCAGATTAGTCGCTCTGCACTGGTGCCTTACAGCGCTGAGCAGATGTACCGTTTAGTGAACGATGTCGACAGTTACCCGCAGTTTCTACCAGGTTGTACCGGCAGTCGGGTACTGGAAGCCAGCGCCGGTGAAATGACGGCGGCGGTGGATGTGTCTAAGGCAGGGATCAGTAAGACCTTTGTTACCCGTAATACCCTGACGGATAATCAGAGTATTCAGATGCAGCTGGTCGATGGCCCGTTCCGTAAGCTGAGCGGCGGCTGGCGTTTTACCTCGCTGAGTGAAGATGCCTGCAAGGTGGAGCTGAGTCTGGACTTTGAATTCACCAATATGCTGGTAGAGCTGGCATTCGGGCGGATTTTTAAAGAGCTGGCCAGTAGCATGGTGCAGGCGTTCACCCAGCGAGCAAAAGAGGTTTACAGTGCCTGAGATCGCGGTGGAAGTGGTCTATGCCCTGCCGGAAAAGCAGTATCTTTATACGGTGAAACTGGAAGAGGGCAGCAGCGTGGAGCGGGCAATCGTTGCCTCCGGGCTGCTGGAGTTACGCACTGATATTGATTTGAAGCAGAATAAGGTCGGGATTTTCAGCCGTCAGGTAAAGCTGCACGATCCGGTGCAGAGCGGCGATCGTATCGAGATCTATCGTCCGCTGATTGCCGACCCGAAAGAACTCCGTCGTCAGCGCGCAGAACGCGCAGCCAAAAAATAAGGCGCATAACGCGCCTTATCTTATCCTCTGCTGACAGCAGGGCTTCAGCCTTCGCTGCCGGATAACGCTGGTTTGTTATCAATATTGGTCAGGGTACCTTTGCTGTCAAAGGTCAGCGTCAGCGTCAGCTGTTTTACCGCTTCATGGCCCGGCTGCTGGCGGAACACATAGTACCAGACGCTCGCCCCAAACGGATCCTGCATCATTGGCGTCCCCAGAGTATAGGCAACCTGTTGCTGGGTCATACCGGTATGAATTTTGGCGACATCAGTGGCAACCAGATAGTTACCCTGGTTGATATCAGGCCGGTAAACTACGCGCTCCATAGTGGAACATCCCGCAGTCATCATCAGAAGAACCACCGCAGCAGCAGTCAGCGTTTTACAGCGCATAAGTATGTTTATTCCTTTGTGGCGATATTCGTCTCCCCGGCCGATCAAAGTAATCTTCGGTGAGTCGGGGATATCAGTGTACAACTACGTAAGCAGCGTAAGTTGTCGATGATAATAAACCTTTCCGCAGTTTAAAACCTCTGTGAAGCATGGATATGACCACCAACGGTAAAAAAAGTGCCGTACTCAGGCTGCCAGCAGCTCTTTTGCGTTCGCCAGGGTGTTACGGGTGACTTCGCTGCCGCCCAGTAAGCGTGCCAGTTCCTGCAGTCTGGCGCGTTTATCCAGCGGGATCATCCGGGTTTCAGTCATCTCACCATCGGTTTCTTTGCTGACAAAGAAATGCTGATGGCCACAGCCGGCTACCTGAGGCAGGTGGGTAACGCACATCACCTGCGTGGAGTCTCCCAGCTGACGCAGCATTTTGCCGACAATCGCAGCTGTCGGGCCGCTGATGCCGACATCCACTTCGTCAAAAATCAGCGCCGGAGTATCCATTTTCTGCGCGGTGATCACCTGAATCGCCAGCGCGATACGCGACAGTTCTCCGCCGGAGGCCACTTTCGCCAGCCCCTGCAGCGGCTGGCCGGGGTTGGTGCTGACGCGGAAGTCGATGCGATCGGCACCCTCCGCCGTCAGATGTTCGGCATTGAATCGCACCTCAATTTCCAGACGGCCATGCGGCATGGAAAGCAGGTGCATACTCTGCGTGATTAACTGGCCCAGCTCGCTGGCAAAGTGTGCCCGCCGCTGATGCAGACGCTCAGCGCAGCTTAGCGCGGCATGATGATGTGCACTGACGGCCTGGCTCAGTTCTTCCTGAGCGCTTTCCTGCTGTTCCAGCAGCTGTTGCTCCGCCAGCAGTCGCTGATAAAAGGTGGGCAGTTCTTCCGGGGCAATATGATGTTTACGCGCCAGCGAAATCTGGCGCGACAACCGCTGTTCCAGTTCCTGCAGCCGGTTGGGATCAAGATCGAGACGGTCGCAGTAATGACGCAGTTCATCACTGGCTTCGCTGATCTGGATAGCGGCTTCTTCCAACATACCGGAGACGTCGCCCAACTTTTCATCCATTTCCGCCAGTTCTGACAACAGTTGACGGGTGCTGTACAACTGGCTTTGCAGATTATTTTCTTCACCATCAGCCAGCATCAGCAGCGCCTGCTGGCTGACAGAGAGCAGCTGACCACTGTTTGCCAGGCGCTTGTACTCTTCATCAATCTGCTGATATTCGCCGCACACCGGGGCGAATTCATTTAACTCTTTCAGCTGGTATTGCAGCAGTTCACGGCGCGCTTCACGCTCCTGGGTCTGCTGCTGATGGCTGGCCAGCGCACGGCAGCTCTGATGCCATTGGCGATAGCTGTGTGCCATCTCCTGCAGCAGCTGGTTTTCACCGGCGTAGGCATCCAGCAGGTGCTTCTGATGTTCCGGTTTCAGCAGCTGCTGATGAGTATGCTGACCGTGGATCTGAATCAGGGCTTGTCCCAGCTCACGCAATTGCGAGAGCGGTACGGCGGTGCCATTGATAAAACCGCGTGAACGACCATCGCTGTTAATCACCCGGCGCAGCAGGCATTCCTGACCATCATCCAGCTGGTTATCCAGCAGCCACTGGCGGGCGGAAGGAGCATCTCTCAGTGAAAAGCAGGCGCAGATATCGGCCCGGCTGGCACCCTGACGCACCATATCGGCTTCCGCGCGGCCGCCGAGACAGAGGCCCAGAGCATCAATTGCAATGGACTTACCTGCACCGGTTTCGCCGGTAATTGCCGTCATACCACGCTGAAAGTCGATCTCCAGTTCGTGAACAATAGCAAAATTACTAATGGTGAGTTGTGCCAGCATGCCTGGACTCCTGTATGTAAACACACGTATGGTTTTACGTACAGTATATACTGGTTTTATAACCAGTAAAGCAGAATGGAGTTTTTTAGAATAATTTTTTAGACCATCCGAGCTTTGAGCTTAATGTATTGAAGTAATTATAATTTTTTGGGTGTATCAGATTCAGATGATACCAGCTGCGCTGGATTAACACTTCCTCTCCCTCGCGCACCGGTAGCGCAATCTGGCTGTCACAGCTGATTTCCAGGTCGCCACGAATATGGGTAAAACGCAGGCGAATGGTACTGCTGCTGTTAATCACCAGCGGTCGGGCGGAAAGCGTATGGGGGAACATCGGCACCAGCGCAATGGCATCCAGAGAAGGGGTGAGGATAGGGCCACCGGCAGAGAGCGAATAGGCAGTTGAACCTGTTGGCGTGGAGATAATCAGACCATCTGAGCGCTGCGAGAAGGCAAAAGTTTCATCAATATACACCTCAAACTCAATCATATGCGCCACTTTGCCGGGGTGCAGTACCACCTCATTAATCGCAGTTCCGCTGCGTGGCTGTCCTGACTGGCGGCACACCTGCGCTTCCAGCAGAAAACGCTTTTCGCTGAAGTATTCTCCTTCCAGCACATCTGCCAGCTGCTGGCGGGCATTGTCCGGGTCGAGATCGGTCAGAAAGCCAAGGTTACCGCGGTTGATGCCAATCACTTTAATATCATGGCGCGCCAGTACCCGGGCGGCACCCAGCATATTACCGTCACCGCCAACGACCACGGCCAGATCGGCCTGCTGGCCTATCTCGGCAAGGGAACCGGTGGCGACGCCCTCCAGTTTCAGCTCACGGGCGATCTGTTGCTCAATAATCACCTGGTAACCTCTGGACACCAGCCAGTGATATAGCATCTCATGGGTACTCAGAGCGGTCGGATGTCGTGGGTGACCGACGATCCCTATGCAGTTAAAGCGGGTATTCATACTACTGCTACTCCTTACCGGGTAAACTATCCCGACAATATGGTCGGTTCCCTTGAAACTACGATTACGATCCCCATAATAATCGAACCAGCGCAATGAATATGCACAAACGCGGAGAAATTCATGAGTAGTAAAGATCAGAACACCTCAAACGAGCAAGTCTCAGACGAAATTGAGATGGAGCAGGTAAAAAATCAGGACGCGGAGACGGCAGATGTGGTGGATCCGCGTGATGGGCGCATTGCAGAGCTGGAAGCCCAGCTGGAGGTATCCCAGGGCGGTGTACGCGATGCGCAATTGCGAGCGCAGGCTGAAATTGAAAACATTCGACGCCGTGCTGAGCTGGATGTAGAAAAAGCGCATAAATTTGCGCTGGAGAAATTTGCTAACGAGCTACTGCCGGTGATCGACAGCCTGGAGCGTGCGCTGGAGCTGGCTGACAAATCCAATCCGGAACTGGCGGCGATGATTGAAGGCATCGAGCTGACGATGAAATCGCTGCTGGATGCGGTACGCAAGTTTGGTGTGGAAGTGGTCGGTGAAACCCATGTGCCATTTAACCCGGACGTACATCAGGCGATGTCGATGATGGAGTCTGCAGAGGTAGATCCTAACCACGTACTGATGGTGATGCAGCGCGGCTATACCCTGAATGGCCGTCTGTTACGTCCGGCGATGGTGGCCGTGTCTAAAGCCAAAAGCTAAGCCGGACAGAGATCGCTAAGCACCGCAGAGCGCTCAGATTGCTAACAAAGCCCTGGTGATCAGCCAGGGCTTTTGTTTTGAAAGTTTTGCAACCAACGCGCCAGCGTTATGACATTGCCCAGTTAATCGGCTCTCCGCCGTGCTCAATCAGCCACTGATTAGTTTTCGAGAAATGCCCGCTGCCAAAAAAACCACGGTGTGCTGACAGCGGAGAAGGGTGTGGTGCCTGCAACACATGGTGCCTTTGCCTGTCAATAATGCTGCCTTTTTTCTGAGCATGTGAGCCCCACAGCAAAAAAACCACTCCTTCACGATGCTGATTAATCGCGGCGATCACCCGGTCGGTAAAGGTTTCCCAGCCAAATTTAGCATGAGAATGCGCCTGGCCTGCGGCAACGGTCAGCACGGTATTTAACAACAGCACTCCCTGCTGCGACCAGCTCTCCAGAAAGCCGTGATCGGGGCGCACAAAGCCAGGAATATCGGTCGCCAGTTCTTTATAGATATTCACCAGCGACGGCGGCACCGCCACCCCCGGCAGCACCGAAAACGCCAGCCCGTGCGCCTGATTTGGGCCGTGATACGGATCCTGCCCAAGGATCACCACTTTTACGTCCCCCAGTTCGGTCAGACGGAAGGCATTAAATACATCCTTCTGCGGCGGATAAATGGTTTTTCCTGCCGCGCGCTCGGCGGCGACAGCGGCCAGGGTATCACGAAAATAGGGTTTCTCTTTTTCCTCAGCCAGCACATCGTGCCAGGTTATGGTGTTGCCCATCACCGTCTCCTTTATCTCAGTAAGAGATATAGCTTAACGTGCTCAGCGCGCGCGGGGTACTTAAAAAATAATTGAATTTATAAAAGAAAACTTAAATTCAGCTTTCAGAAAAAATGATGTAAACCAGATGGTTATAAAACCATCCGCCAAACCCGGCGGCCTGAGCTTGATTTGTATCAAAACAGCCGCCGCTGTCCACTGTTATGCAGATGAACAGAATATATCCTGTTCAGGCTGGCTGTTTGTTCAGGTTGTTGTTTTGCTGCACTAACCTTGCCAATAACTGCCGATGGGATTGCCTGTTTTATTACATCTGATGCAGGCCCCGCTCCTTCGTTGTCAGGCTGTTTGCTGGTGACTGAAGTAATTGCGGAGTCAATCGCATCTAACCGCCTGGGAGGCATTATATGATTACCGGAATCCAAATTACTGAAGCCAAAAACAGCGCGCTGCTGAATTCGTTGCGGTTGCTGGATGATGAAAAATAGAAGTACGCTGCGTGTGTGCCAAAGCAGGTTACAGCGAAGACAGTGTGCTGCCGGTCAGCTAGCTGGGTCAGTTTGCTTACCGTGAAATTCCGCTGGAAGTTAAACCACAGGTGCGGATTGAAGGGTGCAGCATCTGAATGTTAACGTGCTGAGCCACGAAACTTTGGAAGAAGCGGTAAAACACCCGGAAAAATATCTGCAGCTGACCATCCGCGTTTCAGGTTACGCGGTGCCTTTTAACTCTCTGACCCCGGAACAGCAGCGTGATGTGATTACCCGCACCTTTACTGAAAGTCTGTAGGCGCTCAGGCTGACAGATTTTTGTCGAGGTGCTGTTTTATTTAGCAGTAAAAATGACGGTAAAAAGTGTTAAAAATTAGTTTAATGGATGTATTATTTTGCAGTGCTGTCAAAAAAAAATGACTATTTCAGGCTCTGCGACGTAGTCTGGCTATTACTGATTGTTTCGATTGTTTAAGTATTAAAAAAACCGCCATTATCACGGCGGTTTTTTTATCTGCTGAGCAGTTATTCATCATTCCCGGTTGGTGCGTTGCCCGCGGGCTTACGGCGTTTACCAATATTTTTAGTATCACGATGGCGTTTTTTGATGCGCGGTTTCGCGTCCTGGTGGTCTTTTTGTTTCTGCTCTTTGCGCTTCGCCAGCACTTTCTTTGATGGTTTCCCTTTCAGCTTTTCACTTGGCGAACGCGTTGTCGGGCGCAGTTCATCAATGGTACGTGGCTTCAGCGGCTCTTTAATATAGCGGCTGATTCTGCCCAGCAGCAGGTGGTCGTGTGCTTCCACCAGAGAAATGGCAATCCCTTTTTTACCGGCGCGCCCGGTACGACCGATGCGGTGCAGATAAGTATCAGCGGTCAGCGGCATATCGAAGTTAAAAACGTGGCTGACATCATCGATATCAATCCCGCGTGCAGCAATATCGGTGGCGACCAGCACATTAACCCGACCATCCACCACGCGCTTAATGGCTTCATTACGTTTCGCCTGTACCAGCTCGCCTTCCAGATAGCTGGTGTTAATCCCGGCTTCGCGCAGCCAGCCGCAGAGTTCATGCACCCGCTCACGTTTACGGACGAATACGATGGCGCGGGTCACTTCCGGCTGCTTCATCAGATGGATCAGCAGCGCGGTTTTATGTTTGACATCGTCAGCGCGGTAATACCATTGCTGAATTTTTTTACGCTCACGTCGTGCCGGATCGGCTTCTACTTCAACCGGTTCATTAAGAATACGCTCGGCGAAATCGGTGATCGCTTCGCCTTCCAGGGTGGCGGAAAACAGCAGCGTCTGTTTACGCCAGCGGGTTTCTGCAGCAATAGTTTCAATATCCTGGGCAAAGCCCATATCCAGCATGCGGTCGGCTTCATCGAGGATCAGGGTCTCCACCGCGCGGCAGTCAAAGTTTTCTTCTTTAATGTACTGCAGCAGGCGTCCGGTAGTGGCGACCACCACATCCTGGTTCTCGCTGAACACTTCCGCATGGTTCATAAACGCCACGCCGCCGGTGATAGTGGCAACATCCAGATGGGTATTTTTTGCCAGTTCACGCGCCTGATCGGCCACCTGCATTGCCAGTTCGCGGGTTGGAGTCAGGATCAAAATGCGTGGCGGGCCTGATTTCTTACGCGGGAAGTCCAGCAGATGCTGCAAAGCCGGCAGCAGATAGGCCGCAGTTTTGCCTGTACCGGTAGGTGCCGAACCCAGAACGTCACGGCCCTCCAGTGCCGGCGGAATTGCCGCCGCCTGAATTGCGGTCGGGCGCGTAAAGCCTTTAACCTGCAGCGCTTCCAGCAGGCTTTCATCGAGTTCGAGTTCGGAAAATGTGGTTACAGTCATGGGCTACCTCAGTTTGGGGCGCTGATTATAGACAGATTGAATCCGATCTTCATCTGTTTGTATCAGGTTAATGACTTTTCCTGACTTCAGGTTTGTCCTATGCTAGCGCGGTTTCTCTTTCAGGTCAGTCAAATGTCTCAACAGAAAGCCAGATATCGCGCCAACGGGTTTACCTTTAAACAATTTTTTGTCGCTCACGATCGCTGTGCCATGAAGGTGGGCACCGATGGCGTGCTGCTGGGCGCCTGGGCACCGCCTCCGGCTGGTGGTTCGGTGCTGGATATTGGCTGTGGAAGCGGATTAATTGCCCTGATGCTGGCACAGCGCTGCACGGCAGAGGTGATGATTGAGGGCGTGGAGCTGGACCAGGACGCCGCCAGCCAGGCGCAGGAAAATGCGGCCGCATCACCCTGGGCCGGACGGATACAGATTGAACAGGGCGATATTATCCACTGGTCTCAGCATTGTAACCGGCGCTATGCACTGATTGTCAGTAATCCGCCGTATTTTGCGCCGGGTTCAGACTGCGCCAGCCCACAGCGGGCTTCAGCACGCTATACCGGCGGGCTGACTCACCAGGTATTGTTGGAATGCGCACAGCGGCTGATTGAGCCTGACGGGTTGTTTTGCGTCATTCTGCCGCTGGAGGCGGGGAATAATCTGGTTGCACTGGCAGAACAGCAGGGCTGGGCGCTGCGCCGCCGTACCGATATTGCTGATAAACCTTCCCGGCCGCAGAATCGGGTGATGGTGGCGCTGTCGCTGCAGCCCGGTGAACGGCAGCATGACAGCATGACCATTCGCGCCGAAGAGGGGCATTACTCCCGCACGCACTGCGAGCTGACGCGCGATTTTTATCTGCACCGCTAATCCGGCTGCAGCAAGGTTGGCTGTGGCTCACCGGGCGCCGCTGACGGATAATCAAGAATATAGTGCAGCTCCCGGCTCTCTTTGCGACTCAGCGCGCTGCGTACCATCAGTGCCGCCACCAGCATCAGATTGCGCACTTCAAGCAGGCTGACGGACAGCTTGCTCTCGCTGTACAGATCATCGATCTGCTGCTGCAGTCGGTGAATATCCCGCTGCGCCTGCATCAGCTGTTCACTGCTGCGCACAATGCCAGCCTGTTGCCACATGATGTGCTGTAATTCGCTGCGCAGGCGGTTTAACTGCGTCTGCCGCTCGCGCGGATTAGCGTTCTGGCGCGTTTCAGAGGGTAGGGCAGGCACCGGTTCGGCCTGTGAAGGTAAATTGCGCAGGATATTCTCTGCGGCTGACCAGCCATACACCAGACATTCCAGCAGCGAGTTGGATGCCAGCCGGTTTGCGCCGTATAAGCCGCTGTAACTGATTTCACCAATGGCGTATAACCCGCCGATATCCGTTCGCCCGTGACGATCAACTACCACGCCGCCACAGGTATAGTGTGCGGCGGGCACTATCGGCACCGGCTGGCGGGTAAGGTCGATTCCCAGCGTAAGCAGCTTACGGTAAATGGTGGGAAAGTACCGACGAACAAAATCCGCCGGCTGATGGCTGATATCCAGATACATACAGGGGGCATTAAGCCGCTTCATTTTGCGGTCAATACCACGTGCGACAATATCGCGCGGTGCCAGCTCAGCGCGCGAGTCTTAATCAGGCATAAAGCGGCTGCCATCCGGACGCCGTAGCCAGGCACCTTCACCACGCAGTGCTTCACTGAGTAAAAAATTACCGCCTTCGGGATGATACAGGCTGGTAGGATGGAACTGGTTAAACTCCAGATTAGCCACCCGACAGCCAGCGCACCACGCCATCGCAATGCCATCGCCGGTGGCCACAGATGGCGTCGAGCTGTACTGATAAACCTGAGATGCGCCGCCAGTGGCCAGCACCACCATGCCGGCAGAGCAGTACAGAATCTTTTGCTGTTTACTGTCCCAAACCCAGGCTCCGGCAATGCGTGCAGGATCGCCCCGGGAACTGACCAGGTCAATGGCCTGATGGTGGGCAAGAAAATCAATATTGCGATGAGCCTGCGCCAGGCTGAGCAGGGTGGGGCTCACCGCTTTACCGGTGGCATCGGCACTGTGCAAAATACGCCGCTGGCTGTGTCCGGCTTCACGGGTCAGATGGTGGTGGGGTTCTACGCCATCACTTGTCTGCAGATCAAATGCAACCCCGTAGTCGATTAACCAATGTACGCACTGACGCCCATGGCTTGCAACAAAGACCGATGCTTCCCGTTCGCATAATCCGTCTCCGGCAATTAGCGTATCGCTAACGTGTGCCTCAATACTGTCGCTGGTGGCAAAAACCGCGGCAATTCCGCCCTGAGCGTAGAATGTCGCGCCTTCGTGCGCATCACCTTTGCTCAGAACACAAACCCGGCAGCTGCCTGCTAAACGTAATGCCAACGAAAGGCCTGCCGCACCGCTGCCTGAGATCAATACATCATAATTAAGACGTAAATCAGAAGCCATTTGTTTAGCCTACTAAACGTGATTGGTGAGGATAGCATCTGATTTCAGCGTTCAAAAAGGACTATTGGTAAATAATTGACGGAAACCCGCCTCAAACGGGAGTTTAATACCTGCGGTAGCAATTACTGTCGGGAAAATATAGCGTGTTTAGTCCGGTAAACAATAATATACTGCCGTGATTATAGCGTGAAAAAAAGGCCTCTATGCGTTACTCTGCCGGGATTGCCATAATGATAGGCACCAGGCCTGGAAAAATGCCCCGGTTCAGCACAGCGATCATCGATAACCATGTTCAGAGCGTTGCCTGAGGTGATTTTTTAAAAACCGATAAATTAGCATGGCGCGTGGAACTTTCCTGACAAAGACAACTCGAAAGCGTGCTTGCCCGAAATCATAGAATCATTACCGGGAGTATGGTGATAAGTGGACACAAATTTGGGGAGACCTTACCTCGGATGAGCGAGCAGTTAACCGATCAGGTTCTCGTTGAGCGTGTACAAAAAGGCGATCAGCGGTCATTCAATTTACTGGTAGTCCGTTACCAGCATAAGGTGGCCAGTCTGGTTTCGCGTTACGTTCCTTCGGGCGATGTGCCTGACGTGGTGCAGGAATCATTTATTAAAGCCTACCGGGCGCTGGATTCGTTCCGGGGAGACAGTGCTTTTTATACCTGGCTGTACCGGATTGCTGTCAATACGGCCAAAAATTATCTGGTCGCTCAGGGGCGTCGTCCACCATCCAGTGATGTGGACGCTATCGACGCAGAAAATTTCGAAAGTGCAGGTGCACTTAAAGAAATATCGAACCCTGAGAACTTAATGTTGTCTGACGAACTGAAACAAATCGTCTTTAGTACGATTGAAACCCTGCCCGACGATTTGCGTATGGCTATCATCCTGCGCGAACTGGATGGTTTGAGCTACGAAGATATCGCAGCGATCATGGACTGTCCTGTGGGCACGGTTCGTTCACGCATTTTCAGGGCGCGTGAGGCTATTGATAAGAAAATTCAACCGCTTATCCAACGTTAGCGATAGCGTAATTATTGAAGGGTATTAGGCATGCAGAAAGAAAAACTTTCCGCTTTGATAGATGGCGAAGCGCTGGATACAGAAGTGTTATCCTCACTGTCTGCTGATGCTGAGTTGCAGCAAAAGTGGCAGAGCTATCATCTGATCCGCGATACACTGCGTGGTGATATTCCGGCAGCGCTCGACTTTGATATTTCGGCTCGGGTAGCGGCGGCGCTTAAAAATGAGCCGGGCAAAAATGTTACCAGTCTGATTGCAGAACCTCAGCCGGTAGCTGAACAGGTGGCTCGTATGCCGTTCTGGGAAAAAGTCCGGCCCTGGGCCTCTCAGATTACTCAGGTTGGCGTGGCGGCCTGCGTCTCCCTGGCGGTGATTGTTGGCGTACAGCAATACAATAAACCCGCTTCCGGACCGGTCACCGATTCACCTGCGTTTAATACTCTACCGATGATGGGCCAGGCCTCACAGGTCAGCTTAGGCGTGCCGGCAGATAGTGGCGTGCGTAGCAATGATGCCAGCCATCAGGATCAGCATCGCCGGGTGAATGCGCTGTTGCAGGATTATGAATTGCAGCGCCGTTTGCACGCCGGTCAGCTCCAACTGACGCCGGAACCGCAGGCCTCTACTCAGACCACCGATAATCAAGCGCAATAATGAAGCGATTCTGGTGCGCGGTCAGCTTTGCGGCTGGCAGCCTGTTTTATTCCTCTGTTGCTCCGGCGCAAATGGCACCCGGAGCACAGTTGCAAAAGATGGAACAGGCCAGCCAGTCGCTGAGTTATGAACTTGCTTATATCAATGTCTCGCGGCTAGGGATTGAATCCCTGCGCTATCGGCATGCGGTGATTAATCATAAAACCTATGCTCAGCTGCTACAGATGGATGGCTCGCGTCGTGAAATCATCCAGCGTGGCGATGAAATCAGTTACTTTGAGCCGGGTCTGGATCCCTTTACCATGGCAGGGAATCATATTGTTGATTCCCTGCCATCATTAATTTATGCCGATTTTGATCGCCTGGCAGACAGCTATGATTTTGTTTCGGTCGGCCGTACCCGTATTGCTGACCAGCTGTGTGAAGTGGTGCGTATCGTACCGCGCGATGGTACCCGCTACAGCTATGTCGTGTGGCTGGACAGTGAAACCTGGCTACCGCTGCGGGCTGATTTGCTCGACAGAGACGGTGAGGCGCTGGAGCAGTATCGGGTGGTCAGCTTTGCTGTCGATCAGGGCGTCAATAAAATGATGCAGTCGCTGAAAAGCGCGCAACTGCCGCCGTTACTGTCAGTCTCTACCGATACTCCGGGTGCCTTTAACTGGACAACCAGCTGGTTACCGGTTGGCGTAAAAGAGGTTTCGCACAATCTTCGTCAGCTGCCGGCGCTGAATAATCCGGTGGAAAGCCGCCTGTACTCAGACGGATTATTCAGTTTTTCCATCAATGTTACGCCTGCTATGCGCAACAGCGCTGCGCAGCAGCTGAGAACCAGTCGCCGCACATTGCAGACCGTGGTGCGTAATAATATGGAAATCACGGTCATTGGCGAGCTGCCACCGGTAACGGCCAAACGTATTGCAGACAGCGTGACTTTAGGTAAAACACCATGATGAGAGAATGGGCAACGGTGGTTTCCTGGAAGGATGGTGTGGCAACACTACATTCTGAAATGAAAACTTCCTGCAGCAGCTGCTCGGCACGCAAAGGGTGTGGCAGCCAGATGCTGAATAAGCTGGGACCGAAAAACGCGCATATTATGAAAATTCGCAGCACTGAGCCGCTGACACCGGGTCAGCGCATAGAACTGGGGATTGCGGAGCGCAGTTTGCTCAGTTCGGCCTTGCTGATCTATATGACGCCACTGGTTGGGTTGTTTATTGTGGCCGGTATTTTTCAGATGCTGTTTCATACCGATTTATCAGCGGCCTGCGGGGCTTTGCTGGGCGGAGTGGGGGGATTAATTCTGGCGAAGGGGGGGGCCGGGATATTGAGCCGTTCGGCTTCTTATCAGCCAGTGATCCTGAGCGTGGCGTTACCGCCGGATGCGTTGCAGGTGATTGATCCCTGACGGGATGGGCGTTTTAAAATTTGCGATTAAGCCCGCATCTTTGCTGATGCGGGCTTTTTTTATTTGGGGCAAAAGCCAGGTCAAGGTCGACGACCAGCTCAAATTAATCGGTGGGGTGTTTAATGACTGACGCCCCGGGGGCGGGGCGTCATCTTCACAGGTATTACGATTGTCGCTGTGAGTAAAGGTACTCGGCGCTGCCCGGATCGGGGCCGGTGGCCTGATCGTTACAATACGGCCACCACGGGTTCTGTTCATCACAAACGCTGTCCGCGCTGGCGACAGACGTTATGCCCGTCAGCACTATCCACAGCAGTGTGCATAATATCGTTTTCATTTAACGATTCCTCCATGACTCATGAATAGTTGTTTTACTTTGTCCGGTTATACAGACAGGTAAAAACTACCCTTGGTCTGGAAGAAGCACCATTCCGGTTTTGATGATTTTATCTGATATGGCTAATGCATCACAGATGCAGAGGCAGCGATCAAACGGCAGAACATAAATCAGATGCCTGCCAGTATTGATCCCAATAATAAACTGGAAAATAACGCTATTCTTACATCGCCGTCGCTTCGCGATTTTTACTTAATATAAGAAGCTTGTTACCTTGTATTCTTTCGCCCGGATGGCTAACAGTGTAAGATGCGGTCACATTAATGGTGGGTGCATCCATAGTGATGGTCGTCGTCGTATCCACTGCGAAGAATTCAACGTTCTAACTTGCGAAAAATTCATATAAATGAAGCACATAAGAAACTTTTCTGTTATTGCCCATATCGATCACGGTAAATCAACGCTTTCCGATCGTCTGATTCAGATTTGTGGTGGCCTGACTGAACGTGAAATGGCCGCGCAGGTGCTGGATTCGATGGATCTGGAACGTGAGCGTGGTATTACCATCAAAGCGCAAAGCGTCACGCTCGATTACCATGCACCTGACGGTAACACTTACCAGCTCAATTTTATCGACACCCCCGGACACGTTGACTTTTCCTATGAAGTTTCGCGCTCACTGGCAGCCTGTGAAGGGGCGTTGCTGGTAGTTGATGCCGGGCAGGGCGTTGAAGCACAGACCCTGGCGAACTGTTATACCGCGATGGAAATGGATCTGGAAGTTGTACCGGTACTGAATAAAATCGATTTGCCAGCGGCCGATCCGGATCGGGTATCGCAGGAAATTGAAGATATCGTCGGGATTGATGCCACCGATGCGGTGCGCTGCTCGGCGAAAACCGGTATTGGCGTTCCCGATGTGCTGGAACGTCTGGTACGCGATATCCCGCCGCCGGACGGCGATCCTGACGCGCCGCTGCAGGCACTGATTATTGACTCCTGGTTTGATAACTACCTCGGCGTGGTGTCGCTGGTGCGTATCAAGAACGGCACCCTGCGCAAAGGGGATAAAGTCAAAGTTATGAGCACCGGGCAGGTATATAACGCTGACCGTCTGGGGATTTTTACCCCTAAACGTGTGGATACGGACTTACTGAACTGCGGCGAAGTGGGCTGGCTGGTGTGTGCAATCAAAGACATTCTCGGTGCGCCGGTCGGCGATACCCTGACCCTGGCGCGCAACCCGGCGGAAAAACCGCTGCCTGGTTTTAAAAAGGTGAAACCCCAGGTTTACGCTGGTCTGTTCCCGATCAGCTCCGATGACTATGAAGCGTTCCGTGATGCATTAGGCAAGCTCAGCCTGAACGATGCCTCGCTGTTCTATGAGCCGGAAAGCTCTTCCGCGCTGGGCTTTGGTTTCCGCTGTGGCTTCCTCGGTCTGCTGCATATGGAGATTATCCAGGAGCGTCTGGAGCGTGAGTATGATCTGGATCTGATCACCACCGCGCCTACCGTAGTGTACGAAGTGGAAACCACAGACGGGCAGACCACTTACGTTGACAGCCCGGGCAAGCTGCCGCCGATCAATAACATTCTCGAACTGCGTGAGCCCATTGCGGAATGTCATATGCTGCTGCCGCAGGAGTATCTGGGTAACGTGATTACCCTGTGTATCGAAAAACGCGGCGTTCAGACCAATATGGTTTACCACGGTAACCAGGTGGCGCTGACCTACGACATTCCGATGGCGGAAGTGGTGCTCGACTTCTTTGACCGTCTTAAATCAACCTCGCGTGGTTATGCTTCTCTGGACTACAATTTTAAACGTTTCCAGGCATCGGATATGGTGCGGGTTGACGTGCTGATCAACAGCGAGCGCGTTGATGCGCTGGCGCTGATTACCCATCGGGATAATTCCCAGTATCGCGGACGTGAACTGGTGGAAAAAATGCGCGAACTGATCCCGCGTCAGCAGTTTGATATTGCGATTCAGGCGGCGATTGGTAATCACATTATTGCCCGTTCCACCGTCAAACAGTTGCGTAAAAACGTTCTGGCAAAATGTTACGGCGGCGATGTCAGCCGTAAGAAAAAGCTGCTGCAGAAGCAGAAGGACGGTAAGAAACGTATGAAGCAGGTGGGTAACGTTGAACTGCCGCAGGAAGCGTTTCTCGCTATTCTCCATGTGGGTAAAGAGAGCAAATAACGCCTGTACTCAGGCTGAGAGGAAAGTTGAATGGCAAATATGTTCGCCCTGATACTGGCGATTGCAACGCTGATTACCGGCATCGTCTGGTGCCTGGATAAATTTAAGTGGGCTCCGGCGCGCCGGGCTAAAGCGCTTGCCGTTAGCGATGAAAAAGTGCAAACCACCACCGGGAAAGTGAAGCCGGGCTGGGCCGAAACCGCGGCATCGGTCTTTCCGGTGCTGTTGGTGGTGTTTGTGGTACGTTCATTTGTTTATGAACCGTTTCAGATCCCTTCAGGATCCATGATGCCAACGCTGCTGATTGGTGACTTTATTCTGGTGGAGAAGTTTGCCTACGGTATTAAGGATCCGATTACCCAGACGACGCTGATCCCTACCGGCCATCCTAAACGCGGTGATATCGCGGTATTTAAATACCCGAAACAGCCGTCACTGGACTATATCAAGCGCGTGGTAGGGTTGCCGGGTGATCGGGTGACTTACGATCCGCTGAGTAAAACGGTGTCGATTATTTCCGGCTGTGAAGCAGGCGCGAACTGCGATAAAGCGGTGCCGGTGACTTACAGCGATGTGGAGCCGAGTGACTTTGTTCAGACCTTCAGCGGTTTTGATGGCAATGAAGCCGGCAACGGTTTCTATCAGCTGCCGCAGGGTGAGTCGATGCAGGGGGGGCTGCGTTTAGCTACCCGCAACGAAACCCTGGCAGAAGTGACACACCGCATTCTGATTGTCCAGCAGGCTCCCAGCCAGCCAGGCGCTTACTACCATCAGCCGGGTCAGCGAGAGTCAACCTGGGTGGTCCCGCAGGGCATGTACTTTATGATGGGCGATAACCGTGATAACAGTGCCGACAGCCGCTACTGGGGATTTGTCCCTGAGCGCAATCTGGTCGGTAAGGCCACGGCAATCTGGATGAGCTTTGAGAAACAGGAAGGACAGTGGCCAACCGGCGTTCGTTTAAGCCGTATTGGTGGCATCCACTAAATTCAGTCACCTCAAGGGTGATAAAACCGGGGTGGCACCTCAGGGGTGCCACCTGCACACGAAACAGATAGTGTTGATTTACAGACTCAGCCCTGTTCCGTGTGCAGCACTATTGACGCATGAATAAACTGGTAACGCATGAACCCCATCGTAATTAACAAGCTTCAACGCAAGCTGGGCTACACTTTTACTCATCACGAACTGTTACAGCAGGCACTGACTCACCGCAGCGCCAGCAGCAAACATAACGAACGACTGGAATTCCTGGGCGACTCTATCCTGAGCTATGTTATTGCTAACGCGCTCTACCACCGTTTTCCCCGGGTAGACGAAGGCGACATGAGCCGGATGCGCGCCACGCTGGTACGGGGCAATACCCTGGCAGAAATGGCGCGTGAGTTCGATCTGGGCGAATGTTTACGTCTTGGCCCGGGCGAGCTGAAAAGCGGTGGCTACCGCCGTGAGTCGATCCTGGCGGATACGGTCGAAGCGCTGATTGGCGGGATTTTTCTCGACAGCGATATTCAAACGGTGGAGCAGCTAATCCTGAGCTGGTACGCCAGCCGCCTGGAACAGATTAGCCCGGGTGATAAACAAAAAGATCCGAAAACGCGTCTGCAGGAATTTTTGCAGGGGCGGCATTTGCCGCTGCCATCGTATCTGGTGGTGCAGGTACGTGGCGAGGCACACGATCAGGAATTTACTATTCACTGCCAGGTGAGCGGCATGGCAGAACCGGTGGTAGGTACCGGATCCAGCCGTCGCAAGGCTGAGCAGGCAGCGGCTGAACAGGCGCTGACTAAGCTGGGAATCGAATGAGCGAACAAACACCTCACTGCGGCTTTATTGCTATTGTAGGCCGCCCGAACACAGGCAAATCCACCTTACTGAACCAGTTACTGGGGCAGAAGGTTTCCATTACCTCACGTAAACCGCAGACCACGCGTCATCGGATTATGGGTATCCATACCGAAGGGGCATATCAGGCGATCTATGTTGATACGCCTGGGCTGCATATGGAAGAAAAGCGCGCCATCAACCGTCTGATGAACCGCGCGGCCAGCAGCTCAATCGGTGACGTTGAGCTGGTAATCTTTGTGGTGGAAGGCACCCGCTGGACCGCTGATGATGAGATGGTGCTGAATAAACTGAAAGACGGCAAAGTGCCGGTGCTGCTGGCGATCAATAAGATCGATAACATCACCGATAAAAGCATTCTGCTGCCGCATTTGCAGTTCCTCAGCCAGCAGATGAACTTTATGGACGTGGTGCCGATCTCCGCAGAAAAAGGCAATAATGTGGATACCATCGCGGCTATCGTGCGTAAGCGCCTGCCGGAAGCTGAACATCACTTCCCGGAGGACTATGTTACCGACCGTTCACAGCGCTTTATGGCCTCTGAAATCATCCGTGAAAAGCTGATGCGTTTCCTCGGTGCCGAACTGCCATACTCGGTAACGGTGGAAATCGAGCGTTTTGCCACTAACGAACGTGGCGGCTACGATATTAACGGCCTGATTCTGGTTGAGCGTGAAGGGCAGAAGAAGATGGTGATTGGCAACAAAGGGGCCAAAATCAAAACCATCGGCATTGAAGCCCGCAGCGATATGGAAGAGATGTTTGAAGCCAAAGTTCATCTGGAACTTTGGGTTAAAGTGAAGTCCGGCTGGGCAGACGATGAACGCGCCTTACGTAGCCTGGGCTATACCGACGATCTCTGACTAAGTGGAAGGCTGGCATCGCGCGTTTGTCCTGCACGGGCGTCCCTGGAGCGAAACCAGCCTGCTGCTCGATCTGTTCTCCGAACAGCATGGTCGGGTGCGGGTGCTGGCAAAAGGTGCCCGCTCAAAACGTTCCGCGCTGAAAGGCGCACTGCAGCCCTTTACCCCACTGCTGGTGCGCTGGGGTGGGCGTAGCGAAATCAAAACGCTGCGCGGTGCTGAACCCATCTCGCTGGCACTTCCCCTGAGCGGTACTGCACTCTACTGCGGTTTGTATGTCAATGAACTGCTGTCCAGGGTGCTGGAGCATGAAACCCCGTTCAACGCGCTGTTTTTCGATTACCTGCACTGCATTCAGGCACTGGCAACGGATCCGGCGGCACCGGAACCGGCGTTGCGCCGCTTTGAGCTGGCGCTGCTGGGACATCTGGGCTACGGCGTGGATTTTCTGCACTGCGCTGGCAGTGGCGAAGAAGTCAGTGATGCGATGACCTACAGCTACCGCGAGGAAAAGGGCTTTATCGCCAGCCTGGTAGTCAGTCAGCGCAGTTTTACCGGGCGTCAGCTGCGCGCGCTGTATCAGCGTGATTTCCCCGATGCCGATACCCTGCGTGCTGCCAAGCGCTTTACCCGCATGGCGTTAAAGCCCTGGCTGGGCAGCCGGCCATTAAAAAGCAGCGAACTGTTTCGCCAGTTTTTGCCGAAAAAAACGCCGGATCTGCCGTCTGAGCAGGATGAATAGCCGTCAGACATATTTTTTGCCGGGCTGAACGTTGTACACTGAAGCGCACTTTTGCCCTTACCGACCTGAGGACTGTTATGGCTGAGCTGTTGTTAGGCGTAAATATTGATCATATTGCTACCGTGCGTAATGCCCGTGGTACTCACTATCCCGATCCGGTACAGGCGGCTTTTGTCGCTGAACAGGCTGGCGCTGATGGGATCACCGTACACCTGCGCGAAGATCGCCGTCATATTACTGACCGTGATGTGCGCATCCTGCGGGAAACCATTCAGACGCGGATGAATCTTGAAATGGCGGTGACCGAGGATATGCTGGATATCGTCTGTGAACTGCGTCCCCATTTCTGCTGCCTGGTGCCGGAAAAGCGTGAAGAAGTCACTACCGAAGGCGGGCTGGACGTGGCCGGTCAGCAGGATAAAGTCACTGCCGCCGTTCAGCGTCTGAATGCTGCCGGTATTCAGGTATCACTGTTTATCGATCCTGACCAGCAGCAGATTGATGCCGCTGCGGCTGCCGGTGCGCCGTATATTGAAATTCATACCGGTGCTTACGCGGAAGCCGAAGAGGGCGCTGTACGTGATGCAGAGCTGGCACGGATCGCCGAAGCCGCTGTCTATGCAGCATCGCGCGGCCTGAAGGTAAATGCCGGCCATGGCCTGACTTATCATAATGTACAGCCTGTGGCGCGCTTACCGCAGATCCATGAACTGAATATCGGCCATGCGATTATTGGTCGTGCGCTGTTCAGCGGTCTGGCGGAGGCGGTGACAGAGATGAAGCAGCTGATGCGGGAAGCGCGTCGCTGATGGCTATTCTGGGACTGGGAACCGATATTGTTGAGATCGCTCGCATTGAGCAGGTGATCTCACGCAGCGGCGATCGCCTGGCGCAGCGGGTGCTGAGCGAAGGGGAGTGGCAGCAGTATCAGGCGCATCAGCAGCCGGTACGTTTTCTAGCCAAACGCTTCGCGGTAAAAGAGGCGGCGGCTAAGGCCTTTGGCACCGGCATTCGTGGTGGGCTGGCGTTTAATCAGTTTGAAGTCTGGAACGATGAGCAAGGTAAGCCAGGACTGCGTTTCTTTCAGCGGGCGCAGGAGCTGGCGCAGCAGCTGGGTGTGGCGCATGTTCACGTCACCCTGGCCGATGAACGCCATTATGCCTGCGCAACGGTGATTATCGAAGGTTAAGCATGATGCAGCAGCACGAATTTATCCCACAGCTGCTGCTGATTTTCCTGGTGCTGAGCATCGCCGATAATAGTGTGGTCAATCGGGCACACCTGCTGGCAGGTTGGGGCATCATAATGCCCCACGCATTCGGTGCAGCGCGCTGGATCAATTTCGTAGTACTCCATTCCCATCGAAATCGCCTGGTTCGGGCACTCCGGCTCACACATATCGCAGTTAATACAGCGTTTGGTAATTAATAAAGCCATAGCAATTCATTAACTTTTTGTTGTTTTTTAGCAATTGTTTTTTCCTGGCCGTTGCATTAACCGGGAATTCAGGCGCGCGCACTGTAGCACAGAAGCCTGAAAAATTCAGTACGCCCGTCTTTTGTCGGTTGTACCATGGTGACCTGGCAGGCAGCCACAAAAGCCATCTGGAGGTTACTGTGGCGCGGCAGAAATTTATTGATGCTCCATGGCGTAACCTATAACACGCTGAACGGCTGCGTCAGCGCTGATAAAAATTAAACCAGCTTTTTTACCAGCGCTTCACTGTGATCAATAAAGCGGGTGGCGCGATCGTGATCCTGCTGAATTAATGCCATATACAGCAGGTCGGTCAGCGCCAGCTGGGCGGTGGTAATAGCAATAGCCGAACAGCCGTTATCCTGCTCCTGCGCCACGGTATACAAACTGCGGGTTGCCGACTGTTGCAGGGTATTAGGGGTAAAACCGGTAAAGGCCAATACGGTCGCGCCAATGCGCCGGGCTTCTTCTGCTGCCAGATTAAGCTCGCGTCGTTCGCCGCTGTAAGAGATGGCCAGCAGCACATCACCGGGCTCCAGTGCGCGCACGCTGGCCAACAGCGCATGCATATCCTGCTCTGCCACCGCGCTGATGCCCATTTTCATCAGCTTCCAGCAAAAATCCTTTGCCACCAGCCCCGAAGCGCCCACGCCAATCAACACAATGCGACCAGCATTATTCAAAATATGCAAAGTTTCCAGCAGCATTTGCTCGGTATTAATATCGAAGGTGGCGCGGATGGCCGACTGCTTCTGGCTGAGCAGGGTTTCCCCTAACGTTTTCAATGCATGGTGATGCTGAGATTGCGGCTGATTCTCCCGATCTTTCAGCGCGTCATTCAGCGCCAGCCGCAGGGCAGGGAAGCCTTTATAACCTAACTTCTGGGCAAATTTAACCACTGCTGACTGGCTGACGCCGGACTGACTGGCCAGCTGCTGAGAACTGATCTGCGCGGCCGCCTGAGGTTGTGACAGCAGGTAATCTGCCAGCCGGCGCTCATTCAGCGTCATTTCAGGATAAAGTTGACGAATACGCAGCAGTGAACTCATGGTATATCCTCAGGCTTTCAGATTCATCATAGTGGATGACCCGTTATGATAGCAGGTATCACATTGTTTCAGGCGGCAGTTTGTGATTTGAGAGCGCATTTATGTTAAGGGTGCGCAGATTCTGTACGGGGCGCGTTTTCCGCGCAATAAGCTGGATAATATGCAGTGCTGAGCCAGAATAAGAGCCTGACGACTCAGGCGTGGCCGGTGCAGAACGATACAACAAGGAGAACATAATGGATCTTGGTGCGTTAATTTCAGAGAGCCGCAATCCGCAAACCCTCGACCTCGATAATCTGTCGACTCTGGCGATGGTCAGCAAATTTAACCAGCAGGACGCCACGGTAGCGACGGCGGTCAGACAGACGCTGCCGCAGGTGGCTGAGGCGGTCGACGCAGCGGCGGCTGCGCTGCAGAATGGGGGGCGTCTGATTTATATTGGTGCCGGCACCAGCGGCAGGCTGGGAGTGCTGGATGCTTCTGAATGCCCGCCAACCTTTGGCGTGCCGGCAGGTAAAGTGCTGGGCATTATCGCCGGGGGATCTGCGGCGTTGCAGAACTCGATTGAAGGGGCGGAAGATGATGAGCAGCAGGGCGCGCGCGATCTGCAGCAGGTGGCGCTGACCGCCAGCGATATGGTGGTGGGGCTGGCGGGTTCCGGACGCACGCCTTACGTGCTGGGAGCACTGCACTTTGCGCGCCAGACCGGTTGCCGTACGGCGGCGATCTCCTGTAATCCGGACTCGCCGCTGGCGCAGGCCGCCGATATTGCGATTTCGCCGGTGGTGGGGCCGGAAGCGCTAACCGGATCGACCCGCCTGAAATCGGGCACCGCACAGAAACTGGTGCTGAATATGATTTCTACCGGTGCGATGGTGAAAACCGGACGCGTCTGGCAAAACCTGATGGTGGATATGAAAGCCAGCAATCACAAGCTGGTGGATCGCGCGGTGCGGATGGTATGTAAGGCCACCGGCTGCGATCGTCAGCAGGCGGAAGCCGCCCTGCAGCCGGTGGACTATGAAACCAAAACTGCCATTCTGATGATCCTCTCCGGGCTGAACGGTGAGCAGGCGCGTCAGCGTCTGGTACAGCATCAGGGATTTTTACGTGCGGCACTGGCATCAGTTAACCGCTAAGTTTTTTTTGCCGGGAGTAACGGTTTGACAATTAAGCAGCCACGGCGCGTGGTATTTTTTGATCTTGATGGCACCCTGCATCAGCAGGATATGTTCGGTTGTTTTATGCGCTGGCTGCTGAAGCGCCAGCCGCTCAATCTGTTGCTGGTGGTGCCACTGCTGCCACTGGTGGGCGCGGGGTTGCTGCTACAGGGGCGCGCGGCGCGCTGGCCGATGAGCCTGCTGCTTTGGGCGATTAGCGCCGGTCACAGTAAGCAGAAGCTGCGCCAGCGCCAGCAGGCGTTTGCCCACTGGTTCCGCCAGCGGGTTATTGTTTTTCCGCAGGTGCAGCAGCGGCTGAATGATTATCTGAACAGCAGCGATGCCGATGTCTGGCTGATCACCGGTTCCCCGCAGTCTCTGGTGGAACTGGTCTATTTTGACTCGGACTTTTTACCCAAAGTGAAGCTGATCGCCAGTCAGATGGTGCCGGGCTGCGGCGGATTGCTGCTGCCGCTGCGCTGTCTGGGGCATGAAAAAGTGGTGCAGCTGGAAGCGCGTACTTGCGCCCCGCTGGATCTGTTCAGCGGCTACAGCGACAGCCATCAGGATAACCCGTTGCTCTCATTTTGCCGTCACCGTTTCCGGGTGACGCCGACGGGCAGCCTGCAGCAACTGGAATAAGCTTCTGTAGCCAGGGCGAAACCAGTATATAATGCCGCGCTTTTTTTACCGGAGACGCAGGTGAACGACAATAGTGACGAATTCTGGATGAACCATGCGCTGAGGCTGGCGCGCCGCGCCTGGGATGAGGGCGAGGTGCCGGTAGGTGCAGTGCTGGTGCATAACGGTCAGGTGATTGGTGAGGGCTGGAACCGGCCGATTGGTCATCATGATCCCACGGCGCATGCTGAAATTATGGCGCTGCGGCAGGGGGGAAAAGTGCTGAATAATTACCGCCTGCTGGAAACCACGCTGTATGTCACGCTGGAGCCTTGTGTGATGTGCGCGGGTGCGATGATCCACGGGCGTATCGGCCGGCTGGTGTATGGTGCCTGCGATCAAAAAACCGGCGCGGCGGGTTCACTGCTTGATGTGATCCGGCATCCGGGGATGAACCATCAAATGCAGGTCTCCTCAGGGGTACTGGATACCCGCTGTACCGCGATGCTCAGTGACTTTTTTCGTCAGCGTCGCGCAGAGAAAAAGGCGCAGCGTCAGCAGCAAAAGTTAGCTGCCAGCCCGGTGGGCTCAACAGATCGGTCCTGAACAGTGGGAAAGAGAAAAAGGCGGCGGTCAGCATATTCTTCAGTTTTGTGGCTGCTGGCAGCCCGCTCTGGCTATCGCTCTCCGTGTGGGCTTCCATCACTTCCACTGGGGCACGCTTTCTTTCTCTGTCTAACAGATAGCCCACCAGACTGATCTGATACTTACGGATATTTTCCACATAGTTATAAGCTTCATAACCGCGCGCATAGCCATAAGTGGTCTGACTGTAATAGCGCTTTTGGCCCAGCATCGGCAAACGGATTTTGACATCGGCCCAGCTGTCAGGATTACCCTTCTGTTTGGCCGTCAGCTTACGCACATCGAGGATATGCGCGAATCCCATATTGTAGGCCGCCAGGGCAAACCAGATGCGCTCTTCGTCCGGAATCGACACTGGCAGCTTGGCCATTATCCGCGTCAGGTATTCGCTGCCGCCACGAATGCTTTGCTCAGGATCGGTTCGGTCTTTAACGTTCAGGCTGTCTGCGGTATTACGCGTTAGCATCATCATCCCGCGCACCCCGGTGGGGGAGGTTGCCTGCGCATTCCAGTGTGATTCCTGATACGCGATGGCGGCCAGCAGTCGCCAGTCGATAGTTTGTGCATATTTTTCAAACAGCGGCTGAATATCCGGCAGCGTGGCATCAATGGCGCGCAGGAAACTGCGGGTATCCACATAATCAAAGGTGCCAACGTGTCCGAAATATTTTTCTTCCAGCCGCGTCATCACGCCCTGTTCGTTCATCTGGCTGAAAAAATCAAGCATCGCCGCATTCATACTGTCGCCACGTTCACGCAGGGTGTACCAGGTGACCGGCTCTTCATCCGTCAAATCAAAAGCCACCGTCAGCTGCGGGTGAATACGCTGCATCAGTGCAATGGTCACTGAGTCCGCCACGGTATAATCCAGCTTGCCGTCGGCCACTTCCTGCAGCAGACGCTGTGGCGTTTTATCGGTGGCAATCGCCCAATCCAGCTCCGGGTATTGTTTCTGCTTTGCCACCCGCAGGGTAGACAGATAAGTGGATCCGGAGGCGACCACCAGCCGACTCTTCAGATCGCCCAGATTTTTGGGACGAAGATTCCCTTTACGATAGACCATTTGCTGCGACACCGAATAGCAAGCCGGCCCGCTGCGAAACCGGGTCAGCCTTTCGCTGTTCCAGATTAAACCCGCGGCCAGTATATCGGCGCGATGATTTTCCAGATCGTCAAACAGATCGCTCAGGTTCTGGCGAACGGTGACTTTCAGCTCAACTCCCAGATATCCGGCAAAGCGTTTCGCCAGTTCGTAGTCCATTCCGATGGGAGATTTGTGCAGAGTCGAGTAGGTAAGAGGAGAATTAATGGTGCTGATCCGCAGCACTCCCCTGGATTTTATCTGGGCAATCCGGTCACCTGAGCTACCGTGCCAGGGAACTGTTGGCCACAGCGCCAGTGCTAATAGCACGGTGATCAGTCCGGTAAGCAGATAATTTAAGTTGATACGTTTCAATTAGTTATCTCTCAGTACTCTCCGGGATGCTTTGCCTTAGGGCTGTATTTATTATCAGTAATTTCTCCCGGATGAGGGGCATTTTGCGCAACTCCATCCGCCTCTGCAACAGAATTCAGCCTGAAGTGACGTTTTTTTATACTTTTTTGTGAGATGATTAATTCTACGCAAACGGTTTCGTATCCGGGCGGGTTTCTCTATAATGGCGCCCGTTTTCCTTAGTTCGCGCCCAATGAAGCGTCTTGCGCCGCTTCACAAAGAGAGATCTTAATAATGGAAATTTTGCGTGGTTCGCCCGCTCTGTCGGCATTTCGTATCAACAAACTGCTGGCCCGCTTCCAGGATGCTCACCTGCCGGTGAGCAGTATTTACGCCGAGTATGTCCATTTTGCTGATGTCAGCGCACCGCTCAGTAACGATGAAAAGGCACGCCTGCAACGCCTGCTCAAATACGGGCCTTCACTGGCGGAACACGCACCGGAAGGCCGCCTGCTGCTGGTTACGCCACGCCCCGGAACTCTCTCCCCCTGGTCCTCAAAAGCCACCGATATTGCCCATAACTGTTCACTGTCTCAGGTGCTGCGCCTGGAGCGCGGTCTGGCTTTTTATATTCAGGCAGCAGAACTGAATGAGGCACAGTGGAGGCAGCTGGCGGCGCTGTTGCACGATCGGATGATGGAAACGGTGTTTACCGAACTGCACCAGGCTGAGGCGCTGTTTGCGCATCATCAGCCTGCGCCACTGCAAAGCATCGATCTGTTGGGTCAGGGACGCACTGCGCTGGAAGAAGCCAATATTAAGCTGGGCCTGGCACTGGCAGATGATGAAATTGACTATCTGCAGGCCGCTTTTACAAAGCTCGGACGCAACCCAAACGATATTGAACTTTATATGTTTGCTCAGGCTAACTCTGAGCACTGCCGTCATAAAATCTTCAACGCCGACTGGGTGATTGACGGCGAGAAACAGCCAAAATCGCTGTTTAAGATGATCAAAAACACCTTCGAGCGCACGCCGGAACACGTGCTGTCTGCTTATAAAGATAACGCAGCGGTAATGGAAGGATCGATGGTCGGGCGCTTCTATGCTGATGCGGCAGGAAGCTATGATTTCCATCAGCAGCAGACCGAAATCCTGATGAAGGTGGAAACCCATAACCACCCGACCGCCATCTCGCCTTGGCCGGGGGCGGCTACCGGATCGGGCGGCGAAATCCGCGACGAAGGCGCAACCGGACGCGGCGCGAAGCCTAAAGCGGGTCTGACCGGATTCTCGGTTTCCGATCTACGCATCCCTGGCTTTGAGCAGCCGTGGGAAGAAGATTTTGGCAGGCCGGACCGCATTGTCAGCGCACTGGATATTATGACGGATGGCCCGCTGGGCGGCGCAGCCTTTAATAACGAATTCGGTCGCCCGGCGCTTAACGGTTACTTCCGTACCTATGAAGAGCGGGTTAACAGCCACAATGGCAGCGAACTGCGCGGATACCACAAGCCGATTATGCTGGCGGGGGGGATCGGCAATATCCGCGCGGATCACGTGCAGAAAGGCGAGATCAGCATCGGCGCGAAACTGATTGTGCTGGGCGGCCCGGCAATGAATATCGGGCTGGGCGGGGGAGCGGCTTCCTCTATGGCTTCCGGCCAGTCGGATGCTGACCTGGATTTTGCTTCGGTGCAGCGCGATAACCCGGAAATGGAACGCCGCTGTCAGGAAGTGATCGACCACTGCTGGCAGCTGGGAGAAGAAAACCCTATCCTGTTTATTCATGATGTGGGTGCCGGCGGCCTGTCAAACGCCATGCCGGAGCTGGTCAGCGACGGTGAACGCGGTGGCCGCTTTAATCTGCGCGACATTCTTAACGACGAACCGGGCATGAGCCCGCTGGAAGTGTGGTGTAACGAATCTCAGGAACGCTACGTGCTGGCGATTGCCCCGCAAAGCCTGGCGCTGTTTGATGCCCTGTGTAAACGCGAGCGTGCACCTTATGCGGTGATTGGTGAGGCCACCGAAGAAAAGCATCTGACGCTGAGCGACAGCCACTTTGATAACACGCCGATCGATATGCCGCTGGATGTGTTGCTGGGCAAAACCCCGAAAATGACCCGCGAAGTCAATACGTTACAGGCGAAGGGGCAGCCGCTGGTACGTGATGAGATCACCCTGGCGGAGGCGGTTAAACGGGTATTACATCTGCCGACGGTGGCGGAAAAAACCTTCCTGATCACCATCGGTGACCGCAGTGTAGGCGGCATGGTGGCGCGCGATCAGCTGGTCGGGCCGTGGCAGGTGCCGGTTGCCAACTGTGCGGTTACCACCGCCAGCCTTGACAGCTATTACGGCGAAGCGATGGCGCTGGGCGAACGTGCCCCGGTGGCACTACTGGACTTTGCTGCCTCAGCGCGTCTGGCGGTAGGAGAAGCACTGACCAATATTGCAGCGACTGACATCGGGGCGCTGACCCGCCTGAAGCTGTCCGCGAACTGGATGGCGGCGGCCGGACATCCTGGTGAAGATGCCGGTCTGTACGCCGCGGTAAAAGCGGTGGGTGAGGAACTTTGTCCGGCGCTGGGGATCACTATCCCGGTGGGTAAAGACTCAATGTCGATGAAAACCCGCTGGCAGCAGGGTGATGAGCAGCGCGAAATGACCTCGCCGCTGTCGCTGGTGATCACCGCCTTCGCCCGGGTGGAAGACGTGCGTAAAACCGTGACGCCGCAGCTGCAGACCGGGGATAACGCGCTGCTGCTGATTGACCTGGGTAAAGGGGTTAACGCGCTGGGAGCCACCGCGCTGTCTCAGGTCTATCGCCAGCTGGGTGATAAGCCTGCCGATGTGCGTGATGTGGCGCAGCTGGCCGGGTTCTGGCAGGCGATGCAGACGCTGGTGGCGGCAGGCAAACTGCTGGCTTATCACGACCGCTCAGACGGCGGACTGCTGGTGACGCTGGCGGAAATGGCCTTTACCGGTCACTGCGGCCTGACGGTAGATATTGCAGCACTGGGCAGCGATACGCTGGCGGCGTTGTTTAACGAAGAGCTGGGCGCGGTAATCCAGGTAGCGGCTGCCGACTGTGCTGCGGTTCAGCAGGTGTTTGCCGATAACGGCCTGGCGGACTGCGTCCATTTGCTGGGACAGGCCGAACGCGGTGACCGCTTTACCGTGCTGGCAGCCGGTAAAGAAATTTACAGCGAAAGCCGCACCACGCTGCGCACCTGGTGGGCAGAAACCACCTGGCAAATGCAGCGCCTGCGTGATAACCCGGCCTGTGCCGATCAGGAACATCAGGGGAAGCAGGATAACAGCGATCCGGGTCTGAACGTTAAACTGAGCTTTGATGCCACAGAGGATATTGCTGCGCCTTATATTGCGCGCGGCGCGCGGCCAAAAGTGGCGGTTCTGCGTGAGCAGGGGGTGAACTCTCATATTGAGATGGCGGCCGCGTTCCACCGTGCCGGATTTGAAGCCGAAGATATCCACATGAGCGATTTGCTGAGTGGCCGACGTTCACTGGCGGATGCCCAGGCGCTGGTGGCCTGTGGTGGTTTCTCCTACGGTGATGTGCTGGGGGCAGGGGAAGGCTGGGCGAAATCGATCCTGTTTAACCCACGGGTACGTGATGAATTTGCTGACTTCTTTGAACGGTCGCAAACCCTGGCGCTGGGGGTATGTAATGGCTGCCAGATGATGTCTAATCTGCGTGAGCTGATCCCGGGCAGTGATGTCTGGCCGCGTTTTGTCCGTAACCAGTCCGAGTGTTATGAAGCGCGCTTCAGCCTGGTGGAAGTGGCGGAAAGTCCGTCGCTGCTGCTGGCGGGCATGGCCGGCTCGCGGATGCCAATTGTGGTTTCGCACGGTGAAGGCTTTGTCGAAGTGCGCGATGCACAGCATCTGGCACAGCTGGAGCAGCAGGGGCTGGTGGCGCTGCGTTACGTGGATAACTTCGGTAAGGTAACGGAGCAGTACCCGGCCAACCCTAACGGTTCGCCTAAGGGGATCACCGCCGTCACTACTCAGGACGGTCGGGTCACCATTATGATGCCGCATCCTGAGCGGGTAGCACGTACGGTGACCAACTCCTGGCATCCGGCAGAATGGGGTGAAGACAGCCCGTGGATGCGTATTTTCCGCAATGCGCGTAAACAGCTGGGCTAAGCCGGTGTATCTGATCGGACGGGCGTCTGGCCCGCCGTTCAGTTTATGCAAAGGCGATTTCCCGATACAGCATTGCGCCGATGGCACAGCTATTGCTATAATTTATCTTAGTGGCTCATTCACCGCGTTATGACAGCCCTGCGCAAGCGGCCAAGTGCCCATAACATCCGAATGACGCACAATACGGTGCCTGCCGTCCACCTCACCGATAATCGCTTACGCTGTAACGTTATCAAGCATCGGACGTAACGTTGAGTTAGGCACCACCTAATCCTGCGCTGACGATACTGTCGTCAGCGCCCTGATGGCCGGTTCACGGAACCGGCCATTTTTCATTATTCCTCCCGCAGGTCATACTTTGCCAGCCCCTGGCTGAATGAGGTAATGCATAATTTCAGTGCCGTTCTTCGCTTCAGTTATGGTAGTTTAACCCCCTGATATAAATGACAGGGCAATCTTTGCGCTGAACGTTTTAAGATGATTATCCGTCCGGGAATGGAAGGAATATTAGAGGCCGCCATGAAAAAAATTGACGCAATTATTAAACCATTCAAACTTGATGACGTGCGTGAAGCACTGGCGGAAGTCGGCATTACCGGCATGACCGTGACTGAAGTGAAAGGCTTTGGTCGTCAGAAAGGGCACACCGAGCTGTACCGGGGTGCTGAATATATGGTGGACTTTTTACCTAAAGTGAAAATCGAAATCGTTGTGGCAGATGATATTGTCGATACCTGTGTAGACACCGTTATGCAGACCGCGCAAACCGGTAAAATCGGTGACGGTAAAATCTTCGTCTACGATGTCGCGCGCGTGGTGCGTATCCGTACCGGCGAAGAGGACGAAGAAGCAATTTAACTGTCAGTGCGGCGCGCCTCACGACCGGCGCGTGTGCCTCCACTGTTTCCACCCGTTTCAGTGAATAAGCATCCTGTTTCAGTTCGTTAAGAAAAATGTAGCCAGGCTCTTCCGGCGCGGATGCCAATCGTTTGCGTAAAAAGGGGCGACTGATGCTATTCAACGGGAGTGAAAACAGTTTACACTGTTGCCCGTCAACCCGATGGGTCATTCATTTTCGAAAGCCAGTTGAGTCAGGAGATGCGGATGTTAAAGCGTGAGATGAATATTGCCGACTATGATGCCGATTTATGGCAGGCGATGGAGCAGGAGAAAGTGCGTCAGGAAGAGCACATTGAGCTGATTGCTTCAGAAAATTACACCAGCCCGCGTGTCATGCAGGCGCAGGGATCGCAACTGACTAACAAATACGCTGAAGGCTACCCGGGCAAACGCTATTACGGCGGCTGTGAATACGTAGATATCGTCGAGCAGCTGGCCATCGATCGCGCCAAAGCGCTGTTTGGTGCTGATTATGCCAACGTGCAGCCGCATTCCGGTTCACAGGCTAACTTTGCGGTCTACACCGCGCTGCTGCAGCCGGGTGACACTATCCTGGGGATGAACCTGGCACACGGTGGTCATCTGACCCACGGTTCACCGGTTAACCTGTCCGGTAAGCTGTATAACGTGGTGGCTTACGGTATCGATGAAAGCGGTCAGATTGATTACAACGAACTGGCCGAACTGGCAAAAACCCATCGTCCAAAAATGATCGTTGGCGGCTTCTCTGCCTGGTCCGGCGTGTGTGACTGGGCAAAAATGCGTGAAATCGCGGATTCCATTGATGCCTGGCTGTTTGTGGATATGGCCCACGTTGCCGGTCTGGTGGCCGCAGGCGTTTATCCAAACCCGGTGCCACATGCACATATCGTGACCAGCACCACCCACAAAACGCTGGCAGGTCCGCGTGGCGGCCTGATCCTCGCCGCCGGTGGTGACGAAGATTTGTATAAGAAACTGAATTCTGCCGTGTTTCCTGGTGGACAGGGTGGCCCGCTGATGCACGTCATCGCCGGTAAAGCGGTGGCGTTTAAGGAAGCGATGGAGCCTGAGTTCAAAACTTATCAGCAGCAGGTGGCGAAAAACGCCAAAGCGATGGTTGAGGTGTTCCTGGCGCGTGATTATAACGTGGTTTCCGGTGGCACCAGTAACCACCTGTTCCTGCTGGATCTGGTGAATAAAGATCTGACCGGTAAAGAAGCGGATGCGGCGCTGGGTCGTGCCAATATTACCGTGAATAAAAACAGCGTACCGAACGATCCGAAGAGTCCGTTTGTGACCTCAGGTATTCGTATTGGTTCGCCATCTGTGACCCGTCGTGGCTTTAGAGAAGCGGAAGTGCGTGAGCTGGCGGGCTGGATCTGCGATATTCTGGATAATATCAACGATCAGGGTGTCAGCGAACGGGTGAAGAAGCAGGTTCTGGATATCTGCGCGCGTTTCCCGGTGTACGCATAGTCCTGGCGTAAGGTTTTACGCTGAAAAAGCCCGCATATTTGGTATGCGGGCTTTTTTTATATCCATAATCGCCGTCGGCCCGCTGTCATTTTTCCGTCATAAATCTGTTATTTTTCTGTCATTTTTCCGTGTCAGGCTACTTCCCCATGACAAGAATGCGCGAGATCGCGCTTTGCAAAACCGGGAACAGGAAACCGACATGTCATCAATCGAATTTCGTCATACCGCACTGAGCGTAGTACTGGGGCTGACCCTGAGCGTCAATGCTATGGCTGCTACCGAAATCCCATTCTGGCACTCAATGGAAGGTGCGCTGGGTGAAGAGGTTAACTCGCTGGCGACCCGTTTTAACGCAGAACACCCTGATTATAAAATTGTACCGACCTATAAAGGTAACTACGAGCAGAGCATGTCAGCGGGTATTGCTGCAATTCGTTCAGGTAAAGCGCCCGCTATTTTGCAGGTGTACGAAGTTGGCACGGCGACCATGATGGCGTCTAAAGCGACGGTGCCAGTCAACGAAGTGTTTAAAAACGCGGGCATCGCGATGGATCCTGAACAGCTCGTTCCTGCGGTTGCGGGTTACTACAGTGATGCCAAAGGACAGCTGATTTCTCAGCCGTTTAACAGCTCCACCCCGGTGCTGTACTACAACAAAGATGCTTTCCGGAAAGCGGGCCTTGATCCTGAGCAGCCGCCAAAAACCTGGCAGGAGCTGGAAAAAGACACCGAAGCCCTGCGGCAAGCCGGCATGACCTGCGGTTACACCAGCGGCTGGCAGGGTTGGATCCAGATTGAAAACTTCAGTGCCTGGCATGCTCTGCCAGTAGCAACTAAGAATAATGGTTTTGACGGTACTGATGCTGTGCTGGAGTTCAACAAGCCCACCCAGGTTCGTCACATTGCCCTGCTGGAAGAGATGAACCGGAAGGGGGATTTCACCTATTTCGGCCGTAAAGATGAGTCTGCCGCCAAATTCTATAACGGTGACTGCGCTATCACCACGGCATCTTCTGGCTCGCTGGCTGATATCCGTAGCCACGCCAAATTCAGCTACGGCGTTGGCATGATGCCTTACGACTCAACCGTGCCGAACGCGCCACAGAACGCTATCATCGGTGGCGCCAGCCTGTGGGTGATGAAGGGTAAAGATGCGGCCACTTACAAGGGTGTTGCAGAGTTTATGCAGTTTCTGGCTAAACCGGAAATTGCGGCCGAGTGGCATCAGAAAACCGGCTACCTGCCGATTACCAAAGCCGCTTATCAGCTGACGAAGCAGCAGGGCTTCTATGACAGAAACCCTGGTGCAGATATCGCCACCCGGCAGATGCTGAACAAAGATCCACTGCCGTTCACCAAAGGTTTACGCCTGGGCAATATGCCACAGATCCGCACTATCGTTGATGAAGAACTGGAAGCTGTCTGGACGGGTAACAAAACCCCGCAGGCGGCACTGGACAGCGCCGTTGAACGTGGAAACCAGCTGCTGCGCCGTTTTGAACAGCAAACCCGATAAGGTTTGTACTCAGGGTGGATCAACAATCCACCCGCCAGGATCCGGATGATGCAGGGGCGGATCAGCAATCCGCCCGCTAACGAGATAAACCTTATGTCCCAACCCCGTCCCGTATTTCGCGCGAAAGCGCTTCCCTACCTGCTGATCCTTCCGCAGCTTCTTATCACGATCATTTTCTTTTTGTGGCCGGCGGGCGAAGCTCTATGGTATTCGGTGCAGAATGTTGATCCTTTTGGCATTTCCAGCACCTTTGTCGGGCTGGAGAACTTTATTCGCCTGTTTGGTGACCGCTACTACCTGGAATCGTTCCGGACTACGATGGTGTTCAGCAGTCTGGTCACGGTGACTGGCCTGGTTCTTTCACTGCTGTTTGCCGCGCTGGTGGACTATGTGCTGCGTCTTAAACGCTTCTATCAGACGCTGATGCTGCTGCCGTATGCGGTCGCTCCCGCCGTGGCTGCGGTGCTGTGGATGTTCCTGTTTAGCCCGGGCCAGGGTCTGATTAGCCACTTTTTAGGGTTGACAGGCTACAGCTGGAACCATGCGCAGAACAGTGGCCAGGCAATGTTCCTGGTGGTTCTGGCGTCAGTCTGGCAACAAATGAGCTACAACTTCCTGTTTTTCTTTGCCGCGCTGCAATCCATTCCTAAATCGCTGGTTGAGGCCGCAGCGATTGATGGTGCTGGCCCGGTTCGCCGTTTCTTCAGCCTGTCGCTGCCGCTGATCGCCCCGGTCGGCTTCTTCCTGGTGGTGGTCAATCTGGTCTACGCGTTCTTCGATACATTCCCGGTAATCGATGCCGCTACTGGCGGTGGCCCGGTGCAGGCGACAACCACGCTGATTTATAAAATTTACCGCGAAGGCTTTGCCGGTCTGGATCTCTCATCATCTTCTGCGCAGTCCGTGGTACTGATGGTGCTGGTGATTATTCTGACGGTGATCCAGTTTCGCTACGTCGAGAAGAAGGTGCGCTATCAATGATCGAAAATCGACGCGGGCTGGATATTTTCAGCCATACCCTGCTGGCACTTGGCATCATCACCGTTTTATTCCCGCTGTATACGGCGTTTGTAGCCGCCACCCTCAGCACGGAACAGGTGTTTCAGGTGCCAATGCCGCTGATCCCCGGTACGCATTTGTGGGATAACATCGCCAGGATCTGGACCAGGGGTGTCGGCCAAAACAGTGCCCCTTTCAGCAGCATGCTGCTGAACAGCCTGATTATGGCACTGGCGATCACCACCGGAAAAATCACCGTTTCTGTACTTTCTGCATTTGCACTGGTGTGGTTCCGCTTCCCGCTGCGCAACCTGTTCTTCTGGATGATTTTTATCACCCTGATGTTACCAGTTGAAGTCCGTATTTTTCCGACGGTCGACGTGATTGCCGACCTTAATATGCTCGACAGTTACAGTGGCTTAACCCTGCCACTGATGGCGTCGGCTACCGCGACGTTCCTGTTCCGTCAGTTCTTTATGACGTTACCGGATGAGCTGATGGAAGCCGCACGTATTGATGGTGCCAGCCCGATGCGCTTTTTCCGGGATATCGTGCTGCCGCTGTCGAAAACTAATCTGGCAGCGCTGTTCGTGATCACCTTTATCTATGGCTGGAACCAGTACATGTGGCCACTGTTGATTATCAGTGACAGCAAACTGGGCACGGCTGTGGCCGGCATTCGCAGCATGATAACCACCGGTGATGCGGCAACCCAATGGAACCTGGTAATGGCAGCGATGATCCTCACGCTGATCCCACCAGTCGTGATTGTTTTAGTGATGCAGCGCGCCTTTGTGCGTGGTCTGGTTGAGAGCGAGAAATAAACTATGGCAGGCGTAAGACTTCAGGCCGTCACCAAAACCTATGATGGCAGGAACCAGATTATTCAGCCGCTGGATGTATCAATTCACAACGGTGAGTTTATGGTGATAGTCGGCCCGTCCGGCTGCGGAAAATCGACCCTGCTACGCATGGTTGCCGGTCTTGAATCTGTGACCAGCGGCGATATTTATATCGATACGCGTCGTGTCACCGAAGAAGAACCGAAAGATCGCGGTATTGCGATGGTGTTCCAGAACTATGCCCTCTATCCGCACATGAGTGTGGAAGAGAACATGGCCTGGGGGCTGAAAATTCGCGGCATGGGCAAAGAGCATATCCGTAAGCGCGTGCTGGAAGCGGCACGCAGTCTGGAACTGGAAGCGCTGTTGCAGCGTCGTCCACGTGAACTGTCAGGTGGTCAGCGTCAGCGGGTGGCCATGGGGCGCGCCATCGTTCGCGAACCGGAAGTGTTTCTGTTTGATGAACCCTTGTCTAACCTGGATGCCCGCCTGCGCGTGCAGATGCGCCTGGAGTTGCAGCAGCTGCATCGTCGTCTTAACACCACCAGCCTGTATGTGACGCACGACCAGGTTGAAGCTATGACGCTGGCACAGCGCGTTATGGTAATGAATAAAGGCATACTGGAACAGCTGGGTACGCCGGTGGAGATCTATGAGCGACCGGCCACGCGTTTTGTTGCCAGCTTTATCGGCGCACCGGCCATGAACCTGCTGGACGGACAGATGAACAATGACGGTTGCCGTTGCAATCTTAGCGACCATATGGCGCTGCCGCTGAGTGCGGCTAAGGCAAAATGGGCCGATCGCAGACTAACGGTGGGTATCCGCCCGGAGCATGTTGAACTCTCGTCGCAGCAGGACGGCGGCATTCCACTGGTGGTGGATACGCTGGAGATGCTGGGGGCAGATAATCTTGCTCATGGCCGCTGGGGCAGCAACAAAATGGTGGTCCGCCTGCCGCATTCGGTGCGTCCGGCAATGGGTAGCACGCTGTGGCTTCAACTGCCATCAACATCGCTTCACTTCTTCGATCACAATGGGCAACGGATCGAGTAATCACTTGCCTGGATAGAGAAAGTCGTGGTCAGTTTTAGTTGACCACTACCGTTTCCAGCAGGGCGCGGATTGACTGTCTTTGCTGTTTATCCAGCGGCAGAGTGACGTGGATTAGCGGTGGGGAAAACAGCGGGAGCTGGATGGTGTAGGGGGTAACCACCATACTGATCCCTTTCGGCGCTCCCTGCTGTTGGAAGGTCTGCACATCAAGGCGTTTGATATGTAAGGGTAGCAGCGTCAGTTCACGAATTTGCAGTTCCAGCTGTTCTTCCAGCTGCGGATTGTTGCTGGTCAGCAGCAGCACATGTTTTTCATGCAGCGTATGACCGCGTATCAGCCAGGCACCAAAAATAATGGTGGTAAGCCCCAGCTCTTCATCAGAAAATTGTACATCATACTGGCGTTCAAACTCCGTCAGGGCGGCAACCGTGGTGCGCAGCAAACGAGGATAGTTGTGCGCTACTTCGCCGGCAATCGCGGATTCGGTGTCTGTTTGCAGGTAGCTGCGATCCAGCGCCTGCGCCATATGGCTGTAGAGCCGCTCGCGTAATCCGCTTTCCACACTGAAATGATAAGTTTCGCCACACAGTGCCAGAAAGCGCTGCATCAGACGCGTCACCGCGGTCAGTAACTGCTGCTCCGACTCACAGGTCAGCTTAGCGGTATGAGGGATGTACAGCTGATTCAGGGCCAGCACCAGCAGCGCGGCCTGATCGGTATCATTGCACGGAAAGCCGCGTTTTGCCCGATAGCGAATAATTTCCCGGGCAAGGGCATACTCCGGCTTTTGTTCCAGCCAGTGAAGCTGGCGATCGCTGAATACCCGATGTTCTTGCGCGAGAAACGAGTACTGCAGCCACAGACAGATCAACTGACGATCGTGGCGGCTGAAAGTGCGCTGTAACTGCTGCGCCATTAATTCTGTCAGGGTGCTGAGATTATGATCATCATACAGCGCACGGTCGGTCTGCTTCTCCTGCAGCAACTGGCGCAGGGCCGGAGAGAAATAGTCCTGCACAAAAAGCGGCGACAGCCGTATTGCCAGGCGTAAGTGGTGCAGCAGGCAGAGATGGCGGCTCAGGGGGGAGCCGATAAGCTGTAACTTGTCCTGCGCACGGCTGAGGGTAATCTTCAGAATAAAGCAGCGCTGCAGCGAGTGATTTACGTCGGCGATATCCTGCAGGGTGACGCTAAGACCGACCCGGTTAAACTGGCAGACAGCCTCACAGCTTAAGGGCGGTGCGGGCAGGCAAAGCATCAGGGCCAGCTGACAGCGTCGCTGCACCGCGGAAAGCACCGAATTATCCGCTGAAGTTATGCTCATCATTGGCACGACTGATCAATAAAGGAAACATGGCATAAGCATAGCCGGAAGGTGTCAGGACGCGCGGATAGGCACTGATTTCTCAAAGTCGGTCACAAAAAAATCATCGCTGATTCACAGAACGCCACCGGCAACAAACCAGGCCCTGGCCAGAGCCGTTGATCCTGACCTAAAAAAACACCCATTTAAAAAACCAATAAAAAAGCCCGCATGTCAGCCATGCAGGCTTTTTTCATCAATGTGATAACCCCACTCAGGGGCCACCCACTAATTAGCGCTTCAGCGCCTCACTCAACTCATCACGCATCGCGGCCAGCAGGGATTTTACCACGCGCGGGTTACCGGCGACGATATTACCGGAATGCATATAACCGTGAGCACCCACAAAGTCAGTCACCAGACCGCCCGCTTCCCGCACCAGCAGCTCACCGGCAGCAAAATCCCACGGCTTCAGACCAATCTCAAAATAACCGTCAACGCGACCGGAGGCGACATAGGCCAGATCCAGCGCGGCAGAACCGGTACGACGGAAATCCGCACACTGGGTAAACAGTTTCCCGACGATATTAATATACGGGGTGGCATGCTGCTTCAGCTTGAAAGGGAAGCCGGTTGCCAGAATGGTGCCATCCAGATCGCGTGCTGTGCTGCCGCGCAGACGATAGCCATTAAGCTGTGCGCCCTGTCCGCGCACCGCGCTGAACAGTTCATTGCGCATTGGATCGTAAACCACGGCCACTTCAGTGCGGCCTTTAATGCGCACGGCAATGGAAACGGAGAAATGGGGCAGACGTTTGATAAAGTTGGTGGTGCCATCCAGTGGATCGATAACCCATTGCACATCCTGATCTTCACCGGCTAACTCACCACTTTCTTCAGTAATAATGGTGTGTTTCGGGTAAGACTTACGGATCACCTCAATAATCTGGCGCTCCGCTTCACGGTCAACATTGGTAACGAAGTCGTTGCTGCCTTTCTGGCTGGCTTCGACGGCGTCCGGGGTTTCATAGTTCTTGGCAATTACGTTTCCGGCCTTGCGCGCAGCGCGCACGGCGATGTTGAGCATCGGATGCATGGTATCGTCTCACTGGATGTTAAAGAACGGCCTGTCACGGGACAGTAAAGAAAACGGCGCATAGTATATCAGCGGTAACGGCAAATGTCCTGAAAATATGTTAGCATCCTCAAATTAACCCATCAGAATCCAATGCTCTCATGTTGCAGAATATCCGAATTGTACTGGTAGAAACCTCCCACACGGGCAATATGGGCTCCGTAGCCCGTGCGATGAAAACCATGGGGCTGACCAGTCTGTATCTGGTTAATCCGCTGGTAAAACCGGACTCGCAGGCGATTGCGCTGGCCGCTGGTGCCAGCGATGTGATAGGCGATGCCAAAATTGTTAACAGCCTCGATGACGCCATTGCCGGCTGCAGTCTGGTGGTTGGCACCAGCGCCCGTTCACGCTCACTGCCCTGGCCGATGCTCGAACCGCGTGAATGCGGCGTGAAGAGTATCGAAGAGGTGCAGCTGGCACCGGTCGCGCTGGTGTTTGGCCGCGAGCGCGTAGGGCTGACCAATGACGAACTGCAGAAATGCCACTATCACGTGGCAATTGCCGCCAACCCGGAGTACAGCTCGCTGAATCTGGCGATGGCGGTACAGATCATTGCTTATGAAGTGCGTATGGCCTGGCTGCAACAGCTGGAAAGCGGACAGCAGGAACATCAGCCATCCCCTTATCCGCTGGTGGATGACCTTGAGCGTTTTTATCAGCACCTGGAAACCATGTTGGTCGACAGCGGCTTTATTCGGGCGGCGAATCCGGGGCAGGTGATGAGCAAAGTGCGACGTCTGTTTACCCGCGCGCGCCCGGAAAGGGATGAGCTGAATATCCTGCGCGGCATGCTGTCATCGCTGGAAAATCCGCAAGGAAAGTAATTTTTCAGGATATTCATGTAGTTGATACCTGAGTGAAACACCAGGTTAAATAGTTGAGTGTTTTACCAGGTTAAATACTTGACCAATTTACTCGGGAATGTCAGACTTGCGTCCATCTTCCAGAACGCCCGTCCGGGGCTATTAGTAAGGTGGTTTACGCCATGAGACTGACATCCAAAGGCCGCTATGCGGTTACCGCTATGCTTGACGTTGCACTGCACTCTCACCAGGGACCGGTGCCATTAGCTGATATTTCAGAACGCCAGGGCATTTCCCTGTCTTATCTGGAGCAGCTGTTTTCACGTCTGCGTAAAAACGGTCTGGTATCCAGCGTACGTGGACCGGGTGGTGGCTATCTGCTGGGCAAAGAGGCGGATGCTATTGCGGTAGGTGCGGTTATTACTGCAGTGGATGAGTCGGTTGATGCCACCCGCTGTCAGGGTAAAGAAGGATGCCAGGGCGGCGAGCGTTGTCTGACTCATGTACTGTGGCGCGATCTGAGCGAACGTATCAGCGAATTTCTGAATAACATTACGCTGGCCGAACTGGTCAACAACCAGGAAATCCTCGACGTTGCCGATCGTCAGCATGCCAGTGAGAACCGCCGTGCGCCCCATGGCCGTATGCAGGACACCATTAACATTAATCTGCGCGCCTGATTACTATCCGGCTGTCGCTGTGATATTGCTTCGGATGCTGCTGCTCCCGTTCGGGGGCAGTACCGCAAGCTGAAGCAGCGGCAGGGTTAGCGGCGTGCAAACACTTTTGTACGGAGCTAACCCTGTCATGAAATTACCCATCTATCTGGATTACGCTGCGACTACGCCCGCTGACCCGCGCGTGGCGGCAAAGATGATGCTGTACCTCACTCAGGATGGCACCTTCGGTAATCCGGCTTCCCGTTCGCACCGTTTTGGCTGGCAGGCTGAAGAAGCCGTTGATGTAGCGCGTAATCAGGTGGCCGATCTTATCGGTGCTGAGCCGCGCGAAATCGTCTTTACCTCCGGTGCCACCGAAGCCAATAATCTGGCGATCAAAGGCGCAGCCCATGAGCTGCAGCAAAAAGGCCGACACATCGTGACCTGCGTGACCGAGCATAAAGCGGTGCTGGACACCTGTGCGCAGCTTGAACGCGAAGGGTTCAGCGTCAGCTGGCTGAAACCCGCAGCCAATGGTCTGATCGACCCTGAACAGCTTAAAAATGCCCTGCGCGATGACACGGTGCTGGTGTCCATTATGCACGTTAATAACGAAACCGGTGTGGTGCAGGATATCGCCGCCATCGGTGAACTGTGCCGGGCGCGTGACATCCTGTTTCATGTTGATGCTACCCAAAGCGTGGGCAAACGGCCGGTGGATGTCAGCAGCCTGCCGGTGGATTTGCTCTCCTTTTCTGCTCATAAAATTTATGGCCCGAAAGGCATCGGTGCGCTCTATGTGCGGCGTAACCCGGCGGTGCGCCTGCAGGCGCAAATCCACGGCGGCGGGCATGAACGCGGTATGCGCTCCGGCACGCTGCCGGTTCATCAGATAGTTGGCATGGGCGAAGCCTGCCAGATTGCGCAGCAGGAAATGGCGAGAGAAATGGCGCGCATTGCCGCGCTGCGTCAGCGTTTTTGGCAGGGAATAAGCGCGGTCGAACAGGTGGCGATCAATGGCTCACTGCAGCACGGGGCCGGCAATATTCTTAATATCAGCATTGGTTACATTGAGGGCGAAATGCTGCTGATGACGCTGAAAGATCTGGCGATTTCTTCCGGATCGGCCTGTAACTCAGCCAGTATGGCCCCTTCTTATGTGCTGCATGAAATGGGGCTGAGCGATGAACTGGCGTACAGCTCCTTCCGCTTCTCCTTCGGGCGCTTCACCAGCGAAGACGAAATTGATTACGCCATTCAGCTGTTTGTGACGTCAGTGGCTAAGCTGCGGATGAATTCACCGCAATGGCAGGCATATTGTGCACAGCAGGCGGCAGCGGCGGGCTGAACCGCATCCGCTACCAACATCTGATTAACATTTCTGATAATCTGTTACCCCATCAAGCATAAGATCCCGTCGGCGCTGAACAGTAGCGCCGAACGTTCGGGAATGATTAAAGCTAAACAAGGAGTATGCAATGACTACCCCAATTATGACTGTAGCGCTGTCCGCAGCGGCGGCTGATGTGCGCTGGGGCGAGAAAGCGATCCTCAGCAGTAACGACAGTGGGATAACTATCCACCTTAACGGCCAGCATCCACTGGCGGTTATCCAGCGCGCGGCACGCAAAATTGATGGCCAGGGTATTCGCCATGTTCAGCTGAGCGGCGAAGGCTGGGGACTGGAAAAGAGCTGGGCTTTCTGGCAGGGGTTTCGCGGGCCGAAAGGGCAGCGCCAGGTGGAGTGGCCGCAGCTGAGCGACGACGATCGGCATGAGCTGACGCGACGTTTGCAGATTATCGACTGGGTGCGTGACACCATTAATCTGCCTGCTGAAGATCTGGGGCCGGAGCAGCTGGCGATCCGTGCGGTTGATCTGCTGACGGAGGTGGGTGGCGAGCGCATCAGCTACCGGATCACCAAAGGTGACGATCTGCGCCTGCAAAACTACAGCGGGCTGCATGCCGTTGGACGCGGTTCATCGCGGCCACCGGTACTGCTGACCCTGGACTTTAACCCGGGTGGTAGTGAAGATGCGCCGCTGCATGCCTGCCTGGTCGGTAAAGGGATCACCTTCGACACCGGCGGTTACAGCCTGAAGCAGAGCGGCTTTATGGACTCGATGAAGTCGGATATGGGCGGCGCTGCCACTCTGACCGGTGCGCTGGCGCTGGCGATCGGTCGTGGCCTGAATCAGCGGGTGAAGCTGATCCTGTGCTGCGCCGACAATATGGTTAGCGGAAATGCCTTTAAGCTGGGAGATATTATCCGTTACCGTAACGGTAAAACCGTGGAAGTGATGAATACCGATGCCGAAGGGCGTCTGGTGCTGGCCGACGGTCTGATTGACGCCAGCGCGCTGGCACCGAAACTGCTAATTGATGCCGCCACCCTGACCGGTGCAGCCAAAACCGCGCTGGGCAATGATTACCATGCGCTGTTCAGCTTTGACGACAGCCTGGCACAGGCGCTGCTGACCAGTGCTGACGCAGAAAACGAGCCATTCTGGCGTCTGCCGCTGGCGGAGTTCCACCGCAGCCAGCTGCCGTCTAACTTTGCCGATCTTAACAATATTGCCAGCCCGTCTCACTCTGCCGGTGCCAGCACGGCCGCTGCGTTCCTGTCGCACTTTGTCACGGATTATCAGCAGGGCTGGCTGCATATTGACTGCTCGGCAACCTACCGCAAAGGGGCGGTTGAGCAGTGGTCAGCGGGCGCGACAGGGTTGGGGGTAAGAACCCTGGCGAATCTGCTGCTGGCAGACGATCGGGCATGACGGACATCAAAATGAATAATTTGAATCCCCGCCTTGAAGAGGTTCTCAAACTGGCGGCAACGGAGCCAGCACACCGGCCAGAATTTTTTACCCTGCTGATGGAATCCAGCGCGATCGTCCCCGGCCAGCGCGCCGGGGGAGAAGGGCCGGTGATGGAAGAGACAGCGCTGGATCTGGAGCACTGGGAAAAGGATGACGGCAGCAGCGTTATCCCGTTTTTCACCTCGGTTGAGGCGCTGGAGCAGGTGGTTGAGGGTCAGAAGGCGTGGATCGCGCTGCCGGTGCGCACCCTGTTTGCCATGACGCAGGGCGAAACGCTGTTCCTTAATCCGAAGCTGGAAGAAGGGAAAGAGTTTACGCCGTCTGAAATCACGCATCTGCTGGATAAAGGCGGCAGTGCGCTCAGCCAGCAGACGGTGCTGGAAGGTGGCAGCTCGCTGCTGCTATCGAAAATTGCACAACCTCCGGCGCAGATGGTGGATTCGCTGACACAACTGTTTGCCAAACACAAGCCGGTACGTCGGGCCTGGCTGGCACATATTCGCGAGCAGGCCGATCAGCCTGCCAACATCCTGATTGGCATCGAAGCCGATGGCGACGCGGAAGCCATTATCCAGGCTGCGGGTAATGTGGCAACGGACACACTGCCGGAAGATGAACCGATAGATATTTGTCAGGTGGTGGAAGGGGATACAGGGATCAGTCACTTTTTTATTGCGCATATCACGCCATTCTACGAACGGCGCTGGGGCAGTTTCCTGCGCGATATCAAAGTGAAAAACCTCTAACCCCAGGTTTTTCCCTGGCCGTTGCCTTTGACCTTGACCTTGATCTGGTCGTTGACCTTAGGGCGGCATCAGGAACGTCACCGAGGTTGCGCCGGTTTCCAGGATAAGCCGCCACGGACGGCGGCGCGAGGCGTGCTTCACCTGATCGCCCCTTGTCGCCAGCCCGTGAAACGGGATGGTGAAACGTAGTTGACCTGGTCGTTGACCTGGCTTGTAAAAGCATCAACAGCAAAGCTCAACAATGATCAGCCAACGGCATCATTGACCAATGGCAAATCACTCCGACTCCCCCATTCCCCCCAGGAGCCATCATACAACCTGACATCCTCTGCCCCCAGCGTCGCCAGTGCCAGCATCACTACCACGGCGGTCACGCCCGAACCACAGCTGGCAATCACCGGCTGTGACACATCCACCCCCTGCTGGTGGAAAAAAGCGCGTAATTCCGCTTCAGACTTCAGCTGCCCCTGACTGACCAGCATATTCCACGGCACGTTCAGACTGCCAGGGATCCGCCCGCGCAGCAAGCCTGGACGCGGTTCATCCACTTCGCCACGAAAACGATTAGCGGCACGGGCATCAATAATCTGCGCACTGTGCTCATGGCTGGCCAGCAGCACCTCGGTGACGGAAACAATGTCCGTTGCTGACGCACGGGACTCAAATTCGCCTGTTGGCAGCGTGACTGTTCCACTGACCAGCGGCAGTCCCGCCTGCTGCCAGCCGCTCAGCCCACCGGCCAGAATCGACACCTGCGTCACGCCAAAATGGCGCAGCATCCACCAGGCGCGGGGCGCAGAGAACAGATTACCCTCGTCATACACCACCAGGTGCTTATCACTGCTGATGCCCAGCTCGCGCATTGCCACGGCAAAGGCTTCGGCACGCGGCATCATATGGGGATACGGGCTGGTGCCATCGGACAGCGCTTCAATATCAAACCAGGGCGCATCCGGCAGGTGAGCAGTCAGGTATTCCTGATTCAGATCGCGCGTTTGTACCGGGGCCGGTGGCAGCATCCGCGCATCAATAACCTGAATCTGCGGATCGTTAAGATGCTCTGCCAGCCACGCAGCGCTGACAAAAAAGGAACGGGTAGTCATGGTGTCCTCCGGATAAGCAATATGCTGTCAGTTTCCGGGATTTTAGCAGCGGTCACAAGTGGCAGAGTGCAATCTGAAACCGAATGAACAGTGCAATACTTATTAATAAATAATGGCTTTATTAATTTATAACCGGATGCAATTTAGTCATAAAAAACATGGCTGTATCGGAACGACTAAGCGTGCATCAGCTTATTTTTGCGTTACTGATCGGATTTTGTATAAATTTATTAAACTTTCATAGGCAAGCCGGACAATGCCTTCTATAATCTGCGCCGATTTTACCGGCCGGAAAGCATACACGGCAATTTATAACAGTCAGACAGGGGTTAACATGACTATTGAACGTACCTTTTCCATCGTTAAACCAAACGCGGTGGCAAAAAACGTTATCGGCGCTATCTTTAACCGTTTTGAAAGCGCGGGCTTCACCATTGTTGGCAGCAAAATGCTGCACCTGAGCAAAGAGCAGGCTGAAGGCTTCTACGCTGAGCATCAGGGCAAACCTTTCTTTAATGGTCTGGTAGAATTTATGACTTCCGGTCCGGTTGTGGTTTCAGTACTGGAAGGTGAAAATGCGGTACAGCGTCACCGTGACCTGATGGGCGCAACCAACCCGGCTAACGCACTGGCCGGTACTCTGCGTGCTGACTATGCTGACAGCTTCACTGAAAACGCGACCCACGGTTCAGATTCTGCTGAATCTGCCGCGCGTGAAATCGCTTATTTCTTCGGTGAAGGTGAAGTCTGCCCGCGTACCCGCTAATCTGCGTTAAGGGCCGCTTGGGATAATTTTTTCCCACAGCCCTTTAACCTTAGCGCCGTCACGAGTAGAATTATGCGCCCTGTTGGAGTCGTCTCCGACAGGGCGCTGTTTATTTAAATTCACTCATCATCCGTGCCATAACGTGTAATAACGAGGCCAGAGAATATTATGTCAGAATGCAATGTCATCCCGTCGCCGGTCGCTGCTACCGCCGTCCAGCCAGAAAAACAGAAAATTAACCTGCTTGATTTAAACCGTCAGCAAATGCGCGAATTTTTCGTCAGCCTTGGCGAAAAACCGTTCCGCGCCGACCAGGTGATGAAATGGATTTATCACTACTGCTGCGATGACTTCGAGCAGATGACCGATATTAATAAAGCGTTTCGTAACCAGCTGAAAGATCTGGCTGAAATCCGTGCACCGGAAGTGGCGGAAGAACAGCGCTCGGCAGATGGCACCATTAAATGGGCAATCCAGGTGGGTGGTCAGCAGGTCGAGACGGTCTACATTCCGGAAAAAGATCGCGCCACGCTCTGTGTCTCCTCACAGGTCGGCTGCGCGCTGGAATGTAAATTCTGCTCCACCGCCCAGCAGGGCTTTAACCGCAACCTGCGGGTATCAGAAATTATTGGCCAGGTCTGGCGTGCCGCCAAAATTATCGGCGCGACTAAAGTCACCGGCCAGCGTCCGATCACCAATGTGGTGATGATGGGAATGGGTGAGCCGCTGCTGAACCTGACCAATGTGGTACCGGCGATGGAAATCATGCTGGATGACTTTGGTTTTGGCCTGTCCAAACGTCGCGTAACCCTGTCTACCTCCGGTGTGGTGCCGGCGCTGGATAAACTGGGAGATATGATTGACGTGGCGCTGGCAATTTCCCTGCATGCGCCAAACGATACTATCCGCGATGAAATCGTCCCCATTAATAAAAAGTACAATATTGAAACCTTTTTAGGGGCGGTCAGCCGCTATATCAGTAAATCCAACGCCAATCAGGGGCGGGTCACTATTGAATACGTGATGCTGGATCATATTAATGACAGCACCGACAACGCCCATGAACTGGCTGCGCTGTTGAAAGACACGCCCTGTAAAATCAACCTGATCCCGTGGAACCCGTTCCCCGGTGCGCCTTATGGCCGCAGTTCCAACAGCCGGATTGACCGTTTCTGTAAGGTATTGATGGAATATGGATTTACGACTATTGTTCGTAAGACGCGTGGCGATGATATTGATGCGGCCTGTGGACAACTGGCAGGAGAAGTGATTGACCGGACTAAGCGAACTCTTAAAAAGCGCATGGCCGGAGAAAACATCGCTGTGAAGGCGCTCTGAAAACGGCACGCTGACGGGGTTTAAACACTGCAAACGGCGTGCCGGCCTGCTAGCCTTGGTGGTGGAGAAACACTGCGCAGGTCAGGGAGGACAGAATGCCGCTGTTACTGATAGCGATTGTCATTGTACTGCTGGCGGGCTGCCGTGCCCCGCAGCCGTCTGAACCGCTGGTGACTATTCGCCTGCAGCTTGGGCTGAACTATCTTATGCGTGGCGAGACAGCAGCCGCCCGGCGCAATCTGCAGCGGGCGCTCAAGTTATCACCGCAGGACTACCGTGTGCAGCTGGCTATGGCTCGTTATTTTCAGCAGATGGCGGACTCGGTAGTTGCGCAAAACTATTATCACCGGGCGTTGCAACTGGCACCGCGCAACCGCCAGGTACTTAATAATTACGGTGCGTTTCTCTGCGGAATAGGGCAGTATGATGCGGGACAACGGTTATTTCGTCAGGCCGCTGAATATTCAGCCAATGATGTCTGTTATGATAGCCTGGAGAATTCTGGTTATTGTTATCTGAATGCCGGGCAACAGGTACATGCCCGTGAAAGGCTGACGGCACTGGTACTGGCCAGTCCGTCCAAAGGACTGCCTATGCTGGCAGAGGCCGAAAGGCGATTTGGAAAGGGTAGATACGCAGAATCGCGGCTGCTTTTAGATGTATATCAGCACAACTTACCTGCTGCGGCAGAAAGTGTGTGGTTAGAGATTCGCCTCGCTGCGCAGGCTGAGCGCCCCGATGACGTACAACGTTTCGGCGCACAACTTGCGCGAATTTTTCCACAATCGATACAGTACCAGCACTTTTTAGCGAATGAATACTGAAGCCAACCAAGAAAAATCGAATGTAAATTCAACAGGCGAGCGCCTGCGTAGCGCTCGTGAACTTATAGGCCTGACGCAGCAAAATGTTGCTGAGCGTCTGTGCCTGAAACTTACCACTATCCGTGAGATTGAAGAAGATCGGGTGTCTCCCGATTTAGCTTCCACCTTCCTGCGCGGCTATATCCGCTCATACGCGCGTCTGGTGCAGGTGCCGGAAGAAGAACTACTGCCTTTACTGGCGCACCAGGCACCAGTTAAAGCCACCAAAGTTCAGCCAATGCAAAGCTATTCGCTGGGAAAATGGCGTAAGAAGCGTGACGGCTGGCTGATGATCTTTACCTGGCTGGTGCTGTTTGTAGTGGTGGGCCTGACCGGAGCCTGGTGGTGGCAGAATCATAAAGCGGCCCAGGATGATCTGGTATCCATGTCCGATCAAAATGCCGCCGTGAGTAACGAAGACGGTTCTCAGTCGGTTCCGCTGACCGATCTTACCAAACAGAGCAGCCCGGCAGAAACTACTGCGCCAGCGGCCACTACGGACAGCGCAGCGGCTTCGGCAACCAGCGAAACTGCGCCAGCCGCAGTTTCTCCGTCTGCCGAGCCAACCATGGCGTCACCTTCTGGTACTCAATCACCACAGACTACCAACACCGTGCCTGCAGCGTCCGCAGATAATCAGCCTGCAGCCACCAGCTCGGGACAAACCACAACGGCAGACAACACGTTGCCAACGGCCAGTGCGCAAATCAGTCAGCCTGCGGCTAACGCCAATGCGCTGGTGATGAACTTCACCCACGAATGCTGGCTGGAAGTCGCTGATGTAACGGGTAAAAAACTGTTCAGCGGAACCCAGCGCAGTGGCGGTAAACTTAGCCTCAGCGGTACTGCACCGTATCGTCTGAAAATTGGTGCGCCTGGTGCTGTACAGATCCAGTACCAAGGAAAACCTGTTGATCTGAGCCGTTTTGTCCGTAATAACCAGGTTGCCCGCCTGACTGTAGGCGCTAACTAACGCACCTGCTTTCCTCGCGAGTAATTGTGGAGAATATGAATATGCACAACCAGGCCCCCATAAACCGTCGCAAATCAACGCGCATTTACGTCGGTAAGGTGCCGGTGGGCGATGGCGCTCCAATCGCTGTTCAGTCCATGACTAATACCAAAACCACTGATGTGGCCGCCACGGTAAATCAAATCAAATCACTGGAACGCGTTGGCGTGGATATTGTCCGCGTTTCAGTACCGACGATGGATGCCGCTGAGGCGTTCCGCCTGATTAAGCAACAGGTTAACGTTCCGCTGGTGGCGGATATTCACTTCGATTACCGCATTGCGCTTAAAGTGGCGGAGTATGGCGTTGACTGCCTGCGTATCAATCCCGGTAATATCGGTAATGAAGAGCGTATTCGTCAGGTGGTGGACTGCGCGCGCCATCATAATATCCCCATCCGTATTGGGGTAAACGGCGGATCGCTGGAAAAGGACCTGCAGGAAAAATACGGCGAACCGACGCCGCAGGCGTTACTGGAATCCGCGATGCGTCATGTGGATCATCTTGACCGTCTTAACTTTGATCAGTTTAAAGTCAGCGTAAAAGCGTCTGATGTTTTTCTGGCGGTGGAATCTTATCGCCTGCTGGCCAGACAGATCGATCAGCCGCTGCACCTGGGGATCACCGAAGCCGGTGGAGCCCGTGCCGGTGCAGTGAAATCGGCAATTGGCCTCGGTCTGCTGCTATCAGAAGGTATCGGTGATACCCTGCGTATTTCGCTGGCGGCCGATCCGGTGGAAGAGGTCAAAGTCGGCTTTGATATCCTGAAATCGCTGCGTATTCGCTCGCGCGGTATCAATTTTATTGCCTGCCCCACCTGCTCACGTCAAGAGTTTGACGTGATTGGTACGGTTAATGCGCTGGAGCAGCGTCTGGAAGATATCATCACGCCAATGGATGTTTCAATTATTGGCTGTGTGGTGAATGGCCCGGGCGAAGCCACGGTGTCGACCATGGGCGTGACCGGCGGCAGCAAAAAAAGCGGTTTTTATGAAGACGGCGTTCGTCAGCGCGAGCGTCTGGATAACGATAATATGATCGACCAGCTCGAAGCCCGAATCCGGGCGAAAGCGACAATGCTGGATGAATCCCAGCGTATTGCTGTGCAGCAGGTTGATTAGTAAACAGAAAATGTGTCGGCCTGCGGTGAAAACAGCCGCAGGCTGCAAAGCACAAACTTGGTGAGAAAAAGCTAGTGGCAAAGAATATCCAGGCCATCCGTGGCATGAACGACTACCTGCCTGCTGATACCGCAATGTGGCAGCGTGTTGAGCAGATCCTGAAGCAGGTACTGGGCAGTTATGCTTTCAGTGAAATTCGCCTGCCGATAGTAGAGCAGACCCCGTTATTTAAGCGCGCTATCGGTGAAGTCACCGATGTGGTTGAAAAAGAAATGTATACCTTTGATGACCGCAACGGCGAAAGCCTGACCCTGCGCCCGGAAGGCACCGCAGGCTGCGTGCGCGCGGGTATTGAGCACGGTCTGCTGTACAATCAGGAACAGCGTTTATGGTATATCGGCCCGATGTTCCGCTATGAGCGTCCGCAGAAAGGCCGTTATCGTCAGTTCCACCAGATCGGTGCCGAAGTGTTTGGCCTGCAGGGGCCGGATATTGACGCGGAACTGATAATGATGACCGCGCGCTGGTGGAAAGCACTGGGCATTGCCGAACATGTGCATCTGGAACTGAACTCCATCGGTTCGCTGGAATCACGCGCTCGCTACCGCGAGGCGCTGGTGGCTTTCCTTGAGCAGCATACCGAGGTACTGGACGAAGACTGTAAGCGCCGCATGTATACCAATCCACTGCGGGTACTGGACAGTAAAAACCCGGAGGTACAGGCATTGCTCAACGATGCGCCATCCCTGGGTGACTATTTGGATGATGTCTCACGCGAACATTTCAGCGGTTTGTGCAGCCTGCTGGACGATGCCGGTATTGGCTATACCATTAACCAGCGTCTGGTACGCGGTCTGGATTATTACAACCAGACCGTCTTTGAATGGGTGACTAACAGCCTGGGGGCGCAGGGCACCGTCTGTGCCGGTGGCCGCTACGATGGCCTGGTGGAACAGCTGGGCGGCCGGGCAACGCCGGCAGTCGGTTTTGCGATGGGAATGGAGCGTCTGGTATTACTGGTACAGGCAGTTAACCCGGAATTTGAACCGACACGCGTTGTTGATGTCTATGTTATCGCTTCAGGTCAGGGGGTGCAGAGCGCGGCAATGCAACTGGCAGAACGCCTGCGTGATGCGTTACCTGAGCTTAAACTGATGACCAACTTTGGTGGTGGTAACTTTAAGAAACAGTTCGCCCGTGCTGATAAATGGGGTGCCCGTGTAGCACTGGTGCTGGGTGAAGACGAAGTGGCTAACGGCCAGGTTGTAATTAAAGATCTGCGTAAAGGCGAACAGCATACGCTGGCGCAAAGTGATGTTGCTACGGCGCTGGTGGCAGCTTTACAACACTAAGCCCGGCGGGATCACGATTGAAGGGGAGGGATAACGTGGAAATTTATAGCAACGAAGATCGGCAGGTCAGCGCGCTGAAGCACTTTTTCAGCCAGAATGGTAAAGCGCTGATGATTGGCGCTGTTCTTGGCGTGGGCGCATTAGTGGGTTGGAATTACTGGAATAATCTTGAAGACAGAAGTGCTCGCGATACGTCCGCGGCTTATCAGAAGGTGACCACGGCAATCAACAGCAGCCAGCCGGCCACCCTGGAAGCGGCAGCGAATTTTGCCAGTGCCAATAACAATACTTATGGTGCGCTGGCAGCGCTGGATCTGGCAAAACACTATGTTGATGCCAACCAGCTGGATAAAGCGGCTGCGCAGTTACAGGCCGGCATTAAAGATACCAAAGATGAAAATCTGCAGGCGGTACTGAACCTGCGGCTGGCGCGCGTTCAGTTGCAGCAAAAGCAGCCCGATACCGTGCTGAAAACCCTTGAGAACGTGAAAGGGGAAGGCTGGACAGCGATAATCGCTGATATTCGTGGCGAAGCGCTGCTCAGCAAAGGCGACACCCAGGGCGCGCGTGAAGCGTGGGAGAAAGGGTCCGCTTCTGATGCGTCATCGACGCTGAAAGAAATGCTTCAGATGAAAGTGAACAATTTGCCGGGCTAATCCGCCCGGGTATGTATTGGCCTGCACAGGCACAAGAGGGAATTCATGGAATTGCGTAAGTTACTTCTGCCCGGACTACTTTCTGTCACGATGCTGAGCGGCTGCTCATTGTTCAGTGGAGAAGAAGATGTAGTGAAAATGTCACCACTGCCTAAGGTTGAAAACCAGTTTACCGCCGAAAAACTGTGGAGCACCTCGGTGGGTGACGGTAGCGGGGATTTCTATTCGAACCTGCATCCGGGCTGGTCGGAAAGCACTGTCTATGCCGCAGATCGCCACGGCATTGTGAAAGCACTCAATGCCGGTGACGGTAAGCAACAGTGGAAAGTGGATCTGTCGGAGAAAACCGGCTTTTTCTCTGCCAATCATCCGGCACTGCTGTCCGGTGGCGTGACGGTTGATGCCACCCATGTCTATATTGGCAGTGAGCGGGCACAGGTTTATGCACTGAATACCAGCGATGGTTCTGTGGCCTGGCAGACCAAAGCGGCCGGTGAAGTGTTATCCCGTCCGGTGGTCAGTGACGGCCTGGTGCTGGTACATACCAGCAATGGCATACTGCAGGCCCTGGATCAGGCCAGCGGCATGGCAAAATGGTCAGTTAACCTTGATGTGCCGGCACTCAGCCTGCGCGGTGAGTCAGCCCCGGCTACCGCCTTTGGTGCCGCCATTGTGGGCGGTGATAACGGTCGCGTCAGCGCGGTGATCATGAACCAGGGCCAGATTATCTGGCAGCAGCGTATCTCTCAGCCAAGCGGGGCAACTGAAATTGACCGTCTGGCCGATATTGACATGACGCCAGTGGTGGTTGACGGCGTGGTGTATGCGCTGGCCTATAACGGTAATCTGACCGCGCTGGATCTGCGCTCCGGCCAGATCCTGTGGAAACGTGAAATCGGTTCAGTTCACGATATGGTGGTTGATAGTGGTCGCATCTATCTGGTGGATCAGGACGATCGTCTGATCGCGCTGAGCACCGACGGCGGCGTAAGTATCTGGCGTCAGAGCGATCTGCTGCACCGTCAGCTGACTTCACCGGTACTGTATAACGGTTACCTGGTAGTGGGTGATGCGGAAGGCTATCTGCACTGGATCAATACTGACGACGGGCGATTTGTTTCCCAGCAGAAAGTAGACAGCTCGGGCTTACTCAGTGAGCCGGTGGTTGCCAGCGATAAGCTGCTGATCCAGAGCAAAGACGGCGAAATTTACGCTTTCCGCCACTAAGTAAGTACCCGTTTCGGCTGCTATCTGACGGCTCCTGAATTCAGGGGCCGTTTCGTTTTTCTCGTGGCGTGGTATTCTTAGCGCCATCGGCCTGAGCTCCGTGGCAGAAACTGCTGATTCTGCATCGGTTATTTACGCGGTCAGGCGCTTAATTATTGTAATGAGGCTTCACTATGGTACCTGTGGTCGCGCTGGTTGGGCGTCCCAATGTGGGAAAATCGACACTTTTTAACCGTCTGACACGCACGCGGGATGCGCTGGTCGCCGATTTCCCCGGACTTACCCGGGACCGCAAATATGGCCGTGCCGAAGTGGAAGGGCGCGAGTTCATTTGTATTGATACCGGTGGTATTGACGGCACTGAAGAAGGGGTGGAAACCCGCATGGCGGAACAGTCGTTGCTGGCGATTGAAGAAGCCGACGTGGTGCTGTTTATGGTGGATGCGCGCGCGGGATTAATGCCGGCGGATAAAGCGATTGCCAAACACCTGCGCTCGCGCGAAAAAGCAACCTTCCTGGTAGCGAATAAAACCGATGGTCTGGACGCGGATTCGGCCATTGTGGATTTCTGGTCGCTGGGCCTCGGTGAAATCCATCCGATTGCGGCTTCGCACGGTCGTGGCGTCACCAGCCTGCTGGAAATGGTGCTGCTGCCGTGGATGGATGATGTTGCGCCGCAGGCAGCGCTGACGGAAGAAGAAGAAAACGAAGCTTACTGGGCAGAGCTGGCGGCCAAAGAAGCGGCGGCCAACGGTGAAGAGGTTGAAGAAGAGGATGACTTCAACCCGCTGGATCTGCCGATTAAGCTGGCGATTGTTGGCCGTCCTAACGTGGGTAAGTCAACGCTGACTAACCGTATTCTCGGTGAAGATCGGGTCGTGGTGTACGATATGCCAGGCACCACTCGCGACAGCATCTATATTCCAATGGAACGCGATGAGCGTGACTATATTCTGATCGATACCGCCGGGGTGCGTAAGCGCGGCAAAATCACCGAGACGGTGGAAAAATTCTCGGTGATTAAAACCCTGCAGGCGATTGAAGATGCCAACGTAGTGATGCTGGTGATTGATGCCCGTGAGGGGATCTCCGATCAGGATCTGTCGCTGCTGGGCTTTATCCTTAACAGCGGGCGCTCGCTGGTGATTGTGGTCAACAAGTGGGATGGCCTGTCGCAGGAAGTACGCGAAGAAGTTAAAGAAACCCTCGACTACCGTCTGGGCTTTATCGACTTTGCGCGCATCCACTTTATCTCTGCGCTGCATGGCAGCGGGGTAGGTAACCTGTTTGAATCGGTGACCGAAGCCTATGACTGCTCAACCCGCCGGGTTAACACCTCAATGCTGACACGCATTATGCATATGGCAGCGGACGACCATCAGCCGCCGCTGGTACGGGGTCGTCGCGTGAAGCTGAAATATGCCCATGCCGGGGGCTATAACCCGCCGATTGTGGTGATCCACGGTAATCAGGTGAAGGATCTGCCGGATTCTTACAAGCGTTATCTGATGAACTATTTCCGTCGCTCACTGCAGGTAATGGGAACGCCAATTCGTATTCAGTTTAAAGAGGGTGAGAACCCGTATGAGGGAAAGCGTAATCTGTTAACGCCGACGCAGCAGCGTAAGCGTAAGCGTTTGATTAGTCATCTGAAGAAGAATAAGCGGTAGCGTGGTGTTGGGGGCGATTGCCCCTTTGATCCGTTTAAGAAAAAGCCCGTACAGTTGGTTGTGCGGGTTTTTTTTATGGCAAAAGCCAGGGCAACAGCCAGGTCAACGACGTTTCACCATTCCGCTGCGCGGACTGGCGA
>CALYQW010000016.1 GCA_945290265.1 uncultured Erwinia sp. | reverse complement strand
CCAGGGCAACAGCCAGGTCAACGACGTTTCACCATTCCGCTGCGCGGACTGGCGACAAGGGGCCTTCAATCGCAAAGGCCCCTTGACCCCGTGCTCGCGGCGTCACATCGCCCGCTAAAGCGGGTTCCCTCGGCCACGCCAATTTCTGCGGACCAGCGTGATTCGCCGTCCTGGCTCAGCACGCCTTTCGCCGCCGTCCTGGCGGCTCTTCCTTGAAATCAGCGTAACCTCGGCTCCGTTCCTGATGCCGCCCAAAGGTCAAAGGCAAATGCCAGGTCAAAGGCAAAGGCAAGGGCAAAAGCAGATTGGGTTTAACTGTTGTCAGCGGGTTTTGGGGTTTTGCGGGCGCGGGTTTTCTTTAGCGGGGTAATGCTTGTTACTGCGCTTTCCACCCAGCCATCGTCAAGGCGGGTTTTCAGCGTGTCGCCGCTGTGGATCTGGTGGGTGTGTTTCAGCACCTTGCCATCGGCTGCGGTGGTAACGCTAAAGCCGCGTGCCAGGGTCGCCAGCGGGGAAACCCCTTCCAGCTGCGCCGCCAGGGAGCCAAAGCGCTGTTTATTGTGGTTCAGCTGCAAAGTCATGCTCTGCTGCAGCCGATACAGCCATTGCTGCAACTGCTGATGCAGACGCTGCAGGCGAATATCCGGTCGGAATCCATTCAGACGCTGTTCGAGGTTATGCTGAGAACGGCTCAGATCTCGCAGTTTTAACTGCAGGGCATCAGTCATTCGACGCTGCAGCGTCAGCAAACCCGTCTGCTGGCGCGCCAGGCGTAGCTGCGGGTGCTGTTGCTGCAGGCGGTGCTGCAGGTGGGTAAAGCGCTGATGCTGTCCGGCCAGGTAGTAATCCACCGCCATTTCCATCCGCTGCTGCTGAGTCTGGAGCTGCCGCACCAGCTCCAGCTGATTTCGGCTGACCAGCTCAGCAGCTGCCGAAGGGGTAGGGGCGCGCAGGTCAGCAACAAAATCGGCAATAGTGACATCGGTCTCATGGCCCACGGCGCTGACTATCGGGATACGGCTGGCAAAAATCGCCCGTGCTACCCGTTCATCATTAAAGCTCCAGAGATCTTCCAGCGAACCGCCGCCGCGTCCGACAATCAGCACATCACATTCAGCGCGCTGATTCGCCAGTTCAATGGCGCGCACAATGGCTGCCGGGGCTTCCTGACCCTGCACCTGAGTGGGGTAAATAATTACCGGTAGCGAAGGATCGCGGCGTTGCAGAATATGCAGAATATCGTGCAGCGCTGCGCCGCTGGCTGAGGTAATCACCCCCAGCTGATGCGCAGGCTGGGGCAGCGGCTGCTTATGCTCAGCGGCAAACAGCCCTTCCGTCAGTAGCTGCTGACGCAGCTGTTCATACTGCTGTTGCAGCAGGCCATCACCGGCGGGCTGCATGCTTTCGGCAATCAGCTGATAATCGCCGCGCGGCTCATACAGGGTTATGGTGGCGCGCACCAGCACCTGCTGGCCGTTCTGCGGTCGGAAGTTCACCCGGCGGTTGCTGTTGCGGAACATAGCACAGCGTACCTGCGCGCTGTTATCTTTCAGCGTGAAGTACCAGTGACCGGAGGAAGGCTGGGAAAAATTGGAAATCTCCGCGCTCAGCCAGACCTGACCCATTTCGGATTCCAGCAGCTTACGCACTCCGGCGTTGAGGCGGCTGACGGTGAAAACAGTAGCGTTTGGCGGTAGCGGCATATGATGAGGATCAGGTATTAAATCAACGGGATAATTGACCGATATTACATGGCTCAGAGCAGGGATCAAGCATTAAAGTCAAAAAGTGCTGGAGGCAATCGGTTACGCCCTGTATAATGCCACGGCAATATTTTATACGTTCTCGTTGACCCTGAGGTTGAGATATTGCCATGCTAAGAATCGCTAAAGAAGCCCTGACTTTTGACGACGTTCTGCTTGTTCCCGCCCACTCCACTGTACTGCCTAATACTGCCGACCTCAGCACCCAACTGACAAAGAATATCCGTCTGAATATTCCTATGCTCTCTGCCGCGATGGATACCGTGACCGAAGCGTCGCTGGCTATCGCGCTGGCGCAGGAAGGTGGCCTGGGCTTTATTCACAAGAATATGTCCATTGAGCGCCAGGCGGAAGAAGTGCGTCGGGTGAAAAAACATGAAAGCGGCGTAGTTACCGATCCGCAGACGGTTTTACCTTCCACCACTTTGAGCGAAGTGAAACTTTTGACCGAGCGTAACGGCTTTGCTGGTTATCCGGTGGTTAACGGTGAGAACGAACTGGTGGGCATTATCACCGGCCGTGATGTGCGCTTTGTGACCGATATGAGCCAGCCGGTATCGGCGGTGATGACGCCAAAAGAGCGTCTGGTAACGGTGAAAGAAGGTGAAGCGCGTGACGTGGTACTGCAAAAAATGCATGAAAAACGCGTGGAAAAAGCGCTGGTGGTGGATGACAGCTTCCATCTGCTGGGCATGATCACCGTTAAAGATTTCCAGAAAGCGGAACGTAAGCCGAATGCCTGTAAAGATGCTCAGGGGCGTCTGCGCGTAGGGGCTGCGGTGGGTGCCGGCGCCGGTAACGAAGAGCGCGTTGATGCGCTGGTTGCCGCAGGCGTTGACGTGCTGCTGATCGACTCTTCTCACGGCCACTCCGAAGGCGTACTGCAGCGTATCCGTGAAACCCGTACCAAATACCCGGATCTGGATATTATCGGCGGCAACGTGGCCACCGGCGCCGGTGCGCGCGCGCTGGCCGAAGCCGGCGTCAGCGCGGTGAAAGTGGGTATTGGTCCAGGCTCGATTTGTACCACCCGTATCGTTACCGGCGTTGGCGTTCCGCAGATCACCGCCGTCTCTGATGCGGTAGAAGCGCTGGAAGGAACCGGTATTCCGGTGGTAGCTGACGGCGGTATCCGCTTCTCCGGTGATATTGCCAAAGCTATCGCCGCCGGTGCAGCAGCGGTAATGGTGGGCTCTATGCTGGCCGGAACGGAAGAATCTCCGGGCGAGATCGAACTCTATCAGGGACGTTCATTTAAGTCATACCGTGGGATGGGATCGCTGGGTGCGATGTCCAAAGGCTCTTCTGACCGTTACTTCCAGACCGATAACGCCGCCGACAAACTGGTTCCGGAAGGCATTGAAGGCCGCGTGGCCTATAAGGGCCGCCTGAAAGAGATCGTTCATCAGCAAATGGGTGGCCTGCGTTCCTGTATGGGGCTGACCGGCTGTGCTACTATCGACACCCTGCGTACCAAAGCGGAATTTGTGCGCATCAGCGGAGCCGGTATCTCTGAAAGTCACGTCCACGATGTGACCATCACCAAAGAGTCACCTAACTACCGTACGGGCTCCTGAAGCCCCAGAATTACACGCCCGGTCTTACCGGGCGTTTATTTCCCAACCGAATACTTTTTCACCTTATCGCCCAGGTAACAGCCCAATGACGACGGAAAATATCCACAAACACCGCATCCTGATCCTCGATTTCGGTTCACAGTACACTCAACTGGTTGCACGCCGCGTGCGTGAACTTGGCGTGTACTGCGAACTGTGGGCGTGGGATGTCAGCGAAGCGCAGATCCGCGAATTCAATCCGAACGGCATCATCCTTTCCGGTGGCCCGGAAAGCACCACCGAGCACGACAGCCCGCGCGCGCCGGAGTATGTTTTCACCGCCGGCGTACCGGTACTGGGCGTCTGCTACGGTATGCAGACCATGGCGCTGCAGCTGGGCGGCCAGGTTTCCGGTTCCAGCGAGCGTGAATTTGGTTACGCTCAGGTAGAAATTCAGGCGCAGAGCGCACTGACTCGCGATATTGAAGATGCCATCAGCGCCGCTGGCAAGCCGCAGTTGGATGTCTGGATGAGCCACGGCGACAAAGTGACTGCCATCCCGTCTGATTTCGTCACCGTTGCCAGCACGCCGACCTGCTCGTATGCCATTATGGCAAATGAAGAGAAGCGTTTTTACGGCGTACAGTTCCATCCGGAAGTAACCCACACCCGCCAGGGCCTGCGTCTGCTGGAACGCTTTGTGCGTGATATCTGCCAGTGTCAAGCGCTGTGGACCCCTGAAAAAATCATTGAAGACGCGATTGAGCGCCTGCGTGAACAGGTGGGTAACGACAAAGTTATTCTCGGTCTCTCCGGCGGCGTGGATTCATCAGTGGTGGCGATGCTGCTTCACCGTGCGATTGGCGACCGTCTGACCTGCGTGTTTGTTGATAACGGCCTGCTGCGTCTGAATGAAGCAGAGCAGGTGATGGCAATGTTTGGCGATCACTTCGGCCTGAATATTATCCATGTCGCGGCAGAAGATCGCTTCCTCAGCGCGCTGGCAGGCATTGATGAGCCTGAAGCCAAACGTAAAACTATTGGCCGGGTATTTGTTGAAGTCTTCGACGAAGAAGCGACAAAAATTAGCGATGTGAAATGGCTGGCTCAGGGCACCATCTACCCGGATGTGATTGAATCTGCTGCCTCGGCGACCGGCAAAGCTCATGTGATTAAATCGCACCATAACGTTGGCGGCCTGCCAAAAGAGATGAAGCTGGGTCTGGTTGAACCGCTGAAAGAGCTGTTTAAAGACGAAGTGCGTAAAATCGGTCTGGAGCTGGGCTTGCCACACGCCATGCTGTACCGCCATCCGTTCCCTGGACCGGGATTGGGCGTGCGTGTACTGGGCGAAGTGAAGAAAACCTACTGTGACCTGCTGCGCCGTGCCGACGCCATCTTTATTGAAGAACTGCATAACGCCGACCTTTACAATAAAGTCAGCCAGGCCTTCACCGTCTTCCTGCCGGTACGTTCAGTTGGCGTCATGGGCGATGGCCGTAAATACGACTGGGTCGTTTCTCTGCGCGCAGTGGAAACCATCGACTTTATGACCGCCCACTGGGCGCATTTGCCATACGATTTCCTCGGCCGCGTCTCCAACCGCATTATCAATGAAATCGACGGTATTTCGCGCGTGGTTTACGATATCTCCGGTAAACCACCGGCGACGATTGAGTGGGAATGAGTTGACTGCCTAAAAAGCATTAAGAATTACTGAGCCCGCGTGAATGCGGGCTTTTTTGTGTATCGCCATTTTTGTGATGGTTATGCCCACTCTGGGTTTTTACTGCATTTCTTCCGCGTCTTCACTGCAAATATCGGTATAAGCATTGCCGCTGCTTATATGCTCCTCTGGCATGGTTTACTGCGGCTTTCAATCGTTCATGGAATTTTCCATATCAGGCTACGGCGTAGCGATCCCCGGTGACGACTTTTTATGTAATGCGTGCAAAACATAAACTGCATCACCGGGAAAATCTTTACCCACCAGATGATGGATGTTTTAACGTACCCGTTCGCTCACCGTCATAATGAATTTCAGCGGTTCTTCAATACAGCTGTAGCTGTGCGGCACATCTGTACGGGCGATTGCTGAACAGCCCTGATTCACAGTCAGTCTTTCTTCCCCTAAGGTCAGTTGAAGTGAGCCCTGCACAACGTGCAAAAGTTCACATGTGCCTTCAGAGTGACCCGGTGAATCGAAAGTTTCACCAGGGTGCATCTTCCATTCCCATAACTCAATCATATCCGGCCCGCTGGTGCCGGCCAGCAGGCGAGCCGTGCCGCCTTTTTCACCGCGCCAGAGGCAGGGGATCTCTTCTGAAGCAATGATATGAGCGCTGGGTTTGCTGGCGACATTAACTATTTCTGCCACTGAGACGCCCATTGCTGATGCCAGCTTACAGAGCAGCGCAATACTGGGATTTGCCCTGCAAGCTTCAATTTCAACCAACATCCCTTTGCTAACGCCCGCCTGACGCGAAAGCTCATCCAGTGACAACTTATTCTGGCTGCGGTACTGCCTGAGGGAAGCGGAGAGAGCCTCATTAATTGAGGATGCATCGGCACCGGTCATTATATTGACTTTTTTGGTCATTAGTTATTATCATAATTGAAAACGCTCATTTCAGGATTATTAAATGTTAACTGTACATCCGTCAATCAGCTCTGACGTTGGCCGCCTGGCCCCAGGCTTTCGCGCGCTCAGCATCAGCATATCTGCTGCTCCGCTAATTAACGCCAGCGTAGGGCAGGAAGCGCTACGCAAAGCCTGCAATGAAGTGCTCGACGGGCAGCCCGCCTGGGCGGAAGCTCACCTGAATGCATGGGCTGAGGTGTTTCGCGCCTTCGGAGCAAAGCCGAAACGTACGCCCTGTTCAGCTGAAGCACTGCGTAAGCGTGTGTTACGCGACGGTTTTATGATGGCACTTGACCCCATAGTGGACCTTTATAACGCGGTAAGCCTGCGCTATGCCGTGCCTGTTGGAGGTGAAAATCTGGCCGCCTATTGCGGTATGCCTCGTCTCATTATTGCAGATGGCAGTGAGCCGTTTGATACCCTTAAAGACGGGCAGCTCTGCGTGGAACAACCCGAAGTTGGAGAAGTTGTCTGGTGTGACGATTCAGGCGTCACCTGCCGACGCTGGAACTGGCGGCAGGGCATAAGAACGCGACTGAGTTCTTCAGACAGGCACATGTGGTTTATCCTCGAAAGCCTGCCAGAGATGCCGAAAGAGGCCCTGCACGAGGCGGGAAAAATGCTGACTGACGGACTGGAAGCAATGATGCCGGGCATGCAATTTGAAATTAAGTTAGTTGAAATGCTGGAAGCCAACGGTTAAATCGTCATCCCGGCAGCACGACTAAAAAAAGCAATTACGCTCAATAGCGTAATTTTTCTGTGCAGTATGCAGGTAATGCCGGACTGGACGGCGCTGACAGGGCCTGCAAACATACCTCAGGTGATACCTGCCAATTTTATGGTCAGTATTGTGATAGTCGGCGCGCCACAGTGCACAGGTTTTGATTGCTGCAGACGGGCTGTAAAACGGCATCGACCAGGGGTTTACCCTGCGCTGGTTGTGAACCAGCAACGGCAAGGCCGGGTAATTATGATGGCGTGAAACGCATGCGAAGAGAGTATCAAATCTTTTGAGGCTAAAATTCAATATAATCCTGATATCATACTCATTGTTGCGTGAATGTGGAAAAAAACTAGTTGTGATGTGATACCATCATGTAATTCTTTGTGGCGTCGAGTCGGGCAACGATTGTGAAAACTGGTATGAGCAACTTCACTTATCCTGTTGTACTGTTAACGTCTTGCTGAAACAGTTTATCGAGCAGGATTACCTTTAACCATGGAACTGTCTGGTTATCGGGGGGGGGATAATATTATAAAATGGTCATTTTCCCTGAAATTAATAAGGATTTTTTCGAATAAATAGTTCAGTCGATTTAATATTTATAGCTAAATATGGGATTTTTGATGAAGATAGTAACGGTACTCCGCTCTGGTGGTGATTATAATGCGAATCATGTTAAATGGTTATATAATCAGTTGCCTACAAGCTATGAGAAAGTCTGCTTAACGGATATTGAAATTCCAGGGATAAAGACTATAAAGCTAACAAAAAATTATCCGGGTTGGTGGTCAAAAATAGAACTTTTTGACCCGGAAAAAATCGATGATGATATTTTTTATGTCGATCTTGATGTTGTCATTATTGGTGATATTACAGATATTCTTATGAATACAAATCTAACGATGCTGGAAGATTTTTATTCACCAGGAAAAACATATAATTCAGCAATTATGTATATCCCGCACGACCAAAAAAATAAAGCTTGGCAGACGTTTAATCGTTTTCCGGAACAGTTTATGCGGCGCTATAAAAGTGGTGGCGATCAGGAGTTTATTAGTAAAATCTATCCGCAGGCAAAAAACTGGCAAAGCATTTTCCCAGGAAAGATTGTTAGTTATAAAAAACATGTGGTAAAAAAATCGAAGCAGTTCAAACAATCGATAGGTAACGGTAAAGTACCTGAGGATGTCAGGATTGTTTGCTTTCATGGCAAGCCCCGGCCATGGGATTGTAAGGAAAAATGGGTCCCTGATTTAAATAATTCTAATTAAGGAGTTACAGGTTGATATCTAAAAGGGATTTATTTTCAACTTTCATATTTTTGATAGTTATAGTTGGATCATGTACTGCACTATCGGATAAAATATTAGGAAGAAATCTTTTTTACGTTGTGATTGTGGCTTTCACCATTTATGGCCTTATGAATGTAAAGACATTAACCTTCAGGAAAGAAACCGTTATTTTGGGGAGCATCCTGTTTCTTTTAGGTCTGTCGCAGTCTCTTTGGGGGCTTGCCTTTCCTGCTGAAAAATCAAGTGTTTTTTTGGCGGACAGCAATTACCAGGTTACCGGTAAATATCTGATGATGGCGGCCGTCCCTACGTTGATATTAAATAACTACCGATTAAAAAGTAGCCTCATCCAATATAAAAACTTGCTTTCACTTATTGCTCTGCTTACCTTTTTGTATCTGTGCTCAAGGGGGATTTGGTCTTTTTCTCACTATCCGGATGCAAGGCTACGGATTGACAGTGCAGCAACGATTTCTGCTTATCTGATTTGTCTGCAAAGTTTTTTTATTATTCATGTAATAAAAGTCCTTGATTGCAAATATAACCGAGTGATGATTTCAGTGGTGGCGCTTGTTGCTTATACTATCATTCTGTTAACCCAAACGAGAAGTGCTGTTATTATCTATCCATTTCTGTTTTTTTCTTATGTCTGGCTCCACCAGATAATGAAAATTAGATGGGTTATGGTTATTGTCCTGGTTTTTGCGCTGTGTTTATCGCTATTAGCAAAAATGATCTCTCCTTCTGTTCAGGAAAGATGGGAGAGTACTTTTTCCGAACTGGCTGGCTACCATGAAAATAATGATACATCCCTGGGATCACGTATCAGTATGTGGAAGGCTGGGTTATATGCTATCCAGATTCATCCTTTTGGGCAGAGTGCTGTGGTTCGTTATGATGAAGTTGTCGATTATATGGACAGTAATGAGGCAGGGAATCCTGAAGGAAAACGAAATGCAGTTTATCATTTACATAATGATCTGATTGAAGCTATGTCACTTCAGGGTATATGGGGCGGTTTTATATTTATTTTATTTTTTACCTGCCTGCTCTATGCCTTTTATAAGAAAAATATGCTTAGAGTGATTTTGCCATTATTTATCATCCCGGTAATTTTCTTTGGTTTAGTTGATTCACTATTTATTGATACAAAATTTATTGTAATTTTTTGCCTGCAATTATGGTTGTATTATTTGCTGCGTCCCGAGTTTGACTGATAATGACAGCGCTATTTCTCCGTGATGTGCGGTAAATGTCAGCTCCTGCAGGCAGAATATCCGCCATGCTGTACTGGTGCTGAGTGCAGCCATCTGGGGTTCACTTAGCAGGTGGTGATGCCCACGTTTCGGGAAACTGCTTCAGGTGATTGCCAGTGACCTTGAACTACCGCATCAGATTGCGCCAGATCGCCGCCGCAGAGTGATTGAACATGTGCTGCTTTACCTGCATCGTCAGTAAATTTTAACCCTTAATCATGGTATGACCGTTATGCGCCGCGCCATGGCCATTGAAGTCAACCGGGAAGACAAACGTAAAACTTTCCTTAAAGAGGATTACCTGCGGCTTGATGATCACTACCGTGAAAAGCGTATCCAGGTGCACGTGATGCGTGAGTATGCTGAAGCCGCTCTGGAGGATATGACCCGCTCATCGCGCCTGGTGCTGGATCAGTTCACCGCTTCAGGGCAGGCATTTATCCAACGCTATTTTCCCGGCAGAGAAAATGTTCTTAAGCTGCCCACCAGCGAAGATTCCTGGAAATCCATCATCGGCTCACTCAGTGCTGAGCAAAAGATGATCGTTGTTAACGATGAGGATCAGAACCGGCTGGTACTGGCTGGCTCTGGCTCTGGCTCTGGCTCCGGCTAAACGCGGGTGATTGTGCATCGTATCGCTTACCTGCTTCGTGTACGACGGGGGGCGGCCAGCAGTATTGTGGCACTGACTTTCAACCGCCATGCGGCAAATGAGATCCGATAACGCCTGCTGGCTCTGGTTGGGGCTGATTGACGGATAACTACCGTTCTTCCCGGCATGTCATTGCTGCGGCTCACCAGCTTATCAGTCAGAATCCTGCCAGTATGAAACAGAGTAACCCTATTCAAATTAACCGGGCACGGCAGACTTTGCCTGCGGGTGGCATCTGGCAGGAGCGGGTTAAACAGCGGGGAGGTCGGGTACTGCGGCTGCTGATTGATTCAGACCGGCATCAGTGCGCTCATTTATAGGCTCAGGCGGCGATAGCGGAGCTGGTGAGATTGCTGGCGTTGGATGATGAAAGCAGCTGGAATGGTTGTGCCATTCTGGCCCGAACACACCGCTACTTGTGGGCGATCCAGGCCTGGTGCGAGCGGCACAACACTCCTTATTTACTGGCGGCAGACAAGGATAGCGCCTTACCGATTGTGCGACAGCGCAGTTTTGTGGTTGTCATTGACATTATGCGGAAAGCAAGTTAAGCCATGCATGCTGCTGAGGCTGGCTGCACTCGTCTGAGAATACGCATCTGTTAGTGGAGGGGCGATGGCGTAACTGTTACCAGACTGCCTTTGAGCAAATGCAGGGTGAGTTTGGTGAATGTCTGCTGAGTCGGGAAGCATTGGTTGACTGGCTGTACGGCTAAGCGGGCGAAGTTCGCCAGCATCGTAAGAAAGGTCTGTATCTGGGCACCGTACATTCGGCAAAAGGACTGGAGTTCCGATACGTGGTTCTGCTGGACGGTGGGTGGAACACCCAGGAAAGCGTGCTGGCTGATGAGCGTCGTCTGTATTACGTTGGCATGGCCCGGGCAGAGCAAGCGCTGACATTGTGCGAATTCGCTGACAGTAATCCGTTCAGCCACAGCCTGACCGAAGGTATTCAGCAATCGGTGTTTACAGGTGAACGGCTTGCCGGACTGGAAACCCCCTTTCAGCAACTTACGTTAAAAGATATCGACATTGGTTTTAGCGGGCGTCACGCCTCTTCTGCCAAAATACTTTAAGCCATCAGGGCACTGTGCGAAGGTGATTCACTGACCTTAAGGGAAGACGCAGGGCGTTACCTGTGATATGACAGGCAGGACAATGTGGTTGGTCAAACTTCGAGATCATTCCGGCCAGCAATTGACATCAAACACTGCCAGGTGGCGGCCGTACTGGGGCGATTTGCTGAGGACAGTGAAGAACAATACCAGGCATTGCAACAGTGCGGGCGCTGGGAAATCGTTGTTCCGCGTGGGCAAGGATAGTGGCCTGGTCTTGTGCGGGCAGCCCCGGTGGCTAATCCAGCCACCGGCTATCGGTTCTCTGCAGCTGTGCAAAGTGTTCGCGAAAGCCAGGGGTACTACTTTACTGTTCATGCCGTTCAGCGATACATGTACTCATTCAGGATCCTCCAGCAGAATAATTTGCACATCCCAGTCATTGCGGGTGACAGGGTCATTGTGGTTGATGGTTTTACCGCCGAAAAGCATCCGGCTTGAGGGTGCTTAAATAACACGGATTGAGGTTCAATGCTGTAATTGAAATAATTAACAATACGCTGCTGATTTTTACCGAATCCCTGACGGATAATAATTGGAAATGTCACGGCAGGTAGCGGCTGCTGACGATATCACGTCTGGCCTGAACCGTAACGATAAACTTTTTCCAGCACGCTGGTATCAATATGGCATCCAATATAGGTTGCGCTGCCTTTACCATAATGATTAAAGGTAATGACGGCATACTGTTGCCAGTAAGGTTCATCGTAGCGGCAAGCACTGTGGTATTTTTATTAACGGTTAGCAGAGTTCCATCCAGTCCCTGATGGCGCAGTTTTGCGCATCGATTGTCGACTGTTCAGAGCACAGGCGGGTATTATACGCAGCAACGAACAGCTGATATTCTGTGCCGATCGACTGGCTGATAATACCTGGCTGTAAGCAGGTGCGTACCTGCATATTTTCATCGGAAAATGCGGATTTAAACGAAAATAATGCATGCCCACCATGAGCAATATACGGACTTTGAGGGTCAGTGGAACGAAAACGTACGCGAAGAAGGTAATTCATTGTTTATAATGAATTTTAATCCGTAACAGAAATGTCAGATGATGTCTTTTAGGAATTTAAGTGAAAAGGCTGATAGAAATTAGTCAATTATTAGCTACACTTACTTTTTAACGCTCATGCACATAAATAGCAGAGGATTACCCATGCAGAACGAGAAACTGAGAAAATTTGCAGATGATCAGATCAATATTTCTGCCCGTCGGATTATTGACAAAGGTGATAAGGCTGACGAGATAGCTGCCGGGAAGATTGATTTCTATATCGCTTTACGCAGTGTTCTTTCCGGAGATTTGGATAAAAGAGAACTGGGGCTGCTTGATGCTGTCAATGACACCCTCCAACACTTAGGTATCATAGAAAGCGGGAAAACATTTTATAAGTAAGTAGTTATTGCACTAGCCTGCTGCCTGTGTTTGTCCGGTACGTTTCCGTTAGCTGCTGAGCAGATTCATCAGACAACGGATCAGTTCCAGCATTGCAATCAACATGCTTAGTAAAATGACTATTTTATCAATCATCCGTTTATCTCCATTTTACCGGAGCAATGTAGCGTTCATTTACCCTTACATTGCCTGTCGCGAAAGCCGCCTCTATTGTTAGAGATTAGCGACCTTTGCGGCCCGGTTCGCCATTCAGGCCGAAGCAGTCAAAAAAACCTGACCTCACCCGTCAGGTTTTTTTATTTTTTACGCTGGCTGGCTCCTCAGATAGCCACCAGATTTCTGACAGCATCCTGCTGCATATCCTCACCTTTGCCGCGCCGGATAATTTCGCCGCGTGATATCACCAGGTACTGGTCGGCCAGCGCGGCGGTAAAGTCATAAAACTGCTCAACCAGCAGGATCGCCATATCGCCTTGCTGCGCCAGCTGCCTAATCACCTCACCGGTTTCTTTGATAATAGAAGGCTGAATGCCTTCGGTCGGTTCATCGAGGATCAGCAGCCCCGGTTTACTGACCAGCGCCCGCCCAATTGCCAGCTGCTGCTTCTGGCCGTGCGACAGTTGCCCCGCCCGGCGCTGACGCGCGCCGCCAAGCCTGTGCAGTTTCAGCGTCTCGTCGATACGATCGCGTTGTTCCGCGTTCAGTCTGGCACGCAGGCAGGCGCGCACTGATTTATCGTTTTTAAGGGCAATCTCCAGATTCTCAAACACCGTCAGCGCTTCAAATACCGTTGGTTTCTGGAACTTACGTCCGATACCTGCGCGGGTGATAGCTACCGGCGACATTATGCTGAGATCGGTATCCTGATCGTAAATAATCTGGCCGCTGTCGGGGCGGGTTTTACCGGTGATCACGTCCATTAAGATGGTTTTTCCGGCTCCGTTAGGTCCAGTCACGCAGCGCAGTTCACTCACGCCTATCTGCAGCGACAGATCGGTCAGCGCCCGAAAACCGTCGAACGACACGTTGACTTTATCCAGCTGCAACAGCGGATCGGACTGGCGACGATACCGATCGGCGGGCTGGGGTTGGGTATACAGTTTCTCAGTCATCACGCCTCCGGCGCAGCAGGCCAGCCACGCCACGCGGCAGGAACAGCGTGACAAGGATAAATATCAGTCCGAGGAAGAACAGCCAGTATTCCGGGAAAGCCACGGTAAACCAGCTTTTGGCACCATTAACAATCACGGCCCCCGCCGTGTTGCCGGAAAATGGCGCGTAAAATCTGCGCGTGCTCGCGGTAGGTCGCCGCCACCCACTCGTCACGGGTAAAGTCGAGACGGTGAATAATGCGAATTTTTTCCGTTAGTTCAGCGTGAATACGCGCCATATCCTGATTGCCTGCTGCCGCCAACAGCTGCATATGAAAGGCTTCATCGTACTGCGACACCGTTTTGCCGTCCGTCTGCGGCGCGTTATCAATCCACAGCGCTTTCAGGGCGCTCAGGGTGCTGGCGCACTGCAACGGTGGCTGTCCGCACAGGCGTGGCACCGCCTCGCACTCCAGCACGGTGCGCAGATCGTAGAGATCCTCGAACCAGGTAAAATCGAACGGCCTGACCAGCCAGCCGCTGCGGAATCAGACGCTGACATAGCCTTCCCGCTCCAGCCGGAACAGCGCCTGGCGCACCGGCGTACGGCTGACCCCCAGCCGTTCCGCGATTTCGTTTTCACTGAAGCGATCGCCGGGCATCAGGCGGAAGGCAAAAATATCCTCCTTGATTGCCTGACAGACCTTTTCCGCCAGCACCTGTGGCCGGCCTTTGCTGCGGATAGATGCCATAGCCGCGCCTTATTCCAGCCACAGCAGGGTATCGCCCGGATCCACCGCACGCCCCGCCTGGCAGGCAATGCGTTTTACCGTCCCGCCTCGAGGGGCGTGGATTTCCAGCTCCATTTTCATCGCCTCAACAATCAGCAGCGTCTGACCGGCCTGCACCACCTCAGCGGGCTGTACCAGTACCTTCCAGACGTTGCCGTTAAGATCCGCAACTATCGCCAGCGCATCCTCCTCGTCTATTTCTTCTGCCGCAGGCTGCGGGCTGAGCGGCGCAGCGTCGGGTTCCTGCTGCGCCCAGCGGGTAACTTCCTGCTCGAAGGCGGCAGACTGGCGCTGGCGGAAGCGGGCAATATCGTCGGCATGGACAGTAAGGAAATGCTGGTGGGCGGCGAAGTCGAACCAGCTTTCTTCAATGCGCAGGCTGGCGCGACCGGCACGGAAATCGTCACGCAGCTGCAGAAGCTCGGCTTCGCTTACCGGATAGAATCGCACCTGATCGAAAAAGCGCAGCAGCCACGGCTGGTCTGCCGTGAACTGCGGATTCTGCAGAAACTTATTCCAGATCGGCAGCGTCCGGCCCACCAGCTGGTAGCCGCCCGGCGAATCTATACCATAGATGCACATATACATGCCGCCAATGCCGACGGTGCCTTCTGCGGTAAAGGTGCGCGCCGGGTTGTATTTGGAACTGAGCAGCCGGTGACGCGGATCGAGCGGTACCGCGCAGGGCGCGCCGAGGTAAACATCCCCAAGACCGAGGATCAGATAACGGGCGGCGAACAGGGTATCGCGCACCGCATCGCGGTGGGGTAAGCCGTTAATCCGCTGAATAAAATCGACGTTGTTCGGCAGCCAGGGGGCGCTGGCGCGCACCGTTTCCCGGTAGCGATCCACCGCCCCCTGGGTAGCGCTGTCTTCAAACGCCATCGGCATCCAGACAATGCGTGACGGGACTTTCAGCTGGCTGACATCACCCAGCGTGGCTTCAACTTCCAGCAGCATGGCCATCAGCTGCGGCTGGCTGATGAGCAGGCTGTCGTAGCGCACCTGCAGCGAACGCACGCCCGGAGACAGCTCTTCAATCCCCGGCTGCGCCCGCTGCTGCAGGGCATTCATCAGCAGATGGACCCGCAGGCGCAGCGCCAGATCCAGCACGTTATCGCCGTACTCAATCAACACATAGTTATCGCCCGCCTGACGCCAGACCACAGCTGGCGTGGTGGCGCTGGCGGGTAACGCTGCCAGTAGCGTGGCCGAACCCCGGCTGCCTGCCGCCAGTGACGGCGCAGCGAAAGCCGGGACGTGGCTGCTGCGCAGCTGTTCCAGGCTGTGTGCCTGGGCTTTTTCCAGCGCCACGGCTTCATCGACGGTGATCGGATGGAAGCGGATACGGTCGCCCGGTTTGACCTGTCCCACCTTCCACAATTCCGCTTTGGCGATAGTCACCGGGCAGACAAAGCCGCCGAGGCTCGGGCCATCACGGGTCAGGATCACCGGGAAGTCGCCGGTAAAGTTCACCGCACCGATGGCGTATTCACAGTCATGCACGTTGGAAGGGTGCAGCCCGGCTTCGCCGCCGTTGGCGCGCGTCCATGTGGGTTTTGGTCCCACCAGGCGCACTCCCAGCCGGTTAGAGTTGTAGTGCACCTGCCAGTCGCTGGCAAAGAATTCATCAATCGCCGCTTCGGTGAAAAAATCGGGCGCGCCGTGTGGCCCGTACAGCACGCCGATGCGCCACTCGCTGCCGTATTGCGGCACCAGTGAGTGATGCGGTGCGCAGGGGGCGCTGACCGGCGCTGGTGTGGTGCACGCAGGCAGCTGCGGCTGTGAGACCGGCAGCATATCGGCCACGCGCAGGGGGCGTCCGGCGTGACCGCCAAACTGACCGAGGGCGAAGGTGGAACGACTGCCGAGGTACTGCGGCACATCCAGACCGTTACGCAGCGCGAGGTAACTGCGGCAGCCGCGCTGCGCAGCACCGATAGTCAGGGTTTGTCCGGCCTTCACGCTGACCGGCTGCCAGTAAGCGATTTCGCGGCCATCCAGATCGGCCGGGCAGTCCGCGCCGGTCAGCGCAATCACTGTATCGCTGTGGAAGCGCAGGGTCGGGCCGTGCAGAGTGAATTCAAGCCCGGCTGCGCTCTGATGATTGCCAACAATGCGGTTCGCCAGGCGGAAAGCGAAATCATCCATCGGGCCGGAAGGGGGCACGCCAATATCCCAGTAGCCGGTACGGCCAGGATAATCCTGCACGGTGCTGAAGGTGCCGGGCCGCAGCACTTCAATCACGCTGCCTGTCACGGTAAAGCCATCCAGAAAAGCGGTACTGAGCTGACCGTGGTGAAATTCGTTGGTGGCGATAACCTGGCGCAGATAGTCAAGGTTGGTGGCAATACCGTGCAGCCGGGTTGTCGCCAGCGCCTGTTGCAGTTTGCTCAGCGCGGCGTCACGGCTGTCGGCATGGACAATCAGCTTGGCGATCATCGGGTCGTAAAAGGTGGTGACTTCCGTACCGGTCTCGATCCAGCTGTCAATGCGCACGTCTGGTGGGAAGCTGACATCGGTTAACACCCCGGGCGCGGGCTGGAAGTTTTTCAGCGGATCTTCCGCATAAATCCGCACTTCAATTGCCGCGCCCAGCGGTGCCTGTTGCAGGCGCGCCCAGTCAATGGCATCCCCCGCCGCAACCTGCAACATGCAGGCCACCAGGTCGAGGCCGGTCACGCATTCGGTAACCGGATGCTCCACCTGTAACCGGGTATTAACCTCAAGGAAGTAAAAGGCGTCCTGCTCAGCATCGTAGATGTACTCCACCGTCCCGGCGCTGCGGTAGTTAACCCGCTCGCCCAGACGCACCGCCGAGGTCAGCAGCGCTGCGCGCGTAGCCTGCGTCAGATGGGGGGCCGGGGTTTCTTCCACCACTTTCTGGTTGCGGCGTTGCAGCGAGCAGTCGCGCTCGCCGAGAGCTATCACAGTGCCGCGACCGTCGCCAAAAATCTGCACCTCAATATGGCGGGCGTGGTCAATACAGCGTTCGAGAAACACACCGCTGTCGTTAAAAAACTGCCCGCCGAGGTGGCGCACGCTTTCCCACGCGCTGCACAGCGTATCGGCATCCGCGCAGCGGGTTAACCCTATGCCACCGCCGCCCGCGGTGCTTTTCAGCATCACCGGATAGCCAATCTGCGCGGCGGCCTGCAGTGCCTCCTCCAGCGAGTTCAGCAGCGCGGTGCCCGGCGTCATCGGCACCCCGGCGCTGGCGGCCAGCTCACGCGCGCGGTGCTTCAGGCCAAACTCGCCAATCTGCTGCGCCGTGGGGCCGACAAAAACCACCCCGGCGGCCTCACAGGCGGCGGCAAAGGCCACACTTTCCGAGAGGAAACCGTAGCCCGGCCAGATGGCTTCGGCAGCGGTTTCTTTGGCCGCCGCGAGAATTTTGTCGATGCGCAGATAGCTGTCAGCGGGGGTGTTGCCGCCCAGCGCGATGGCGATATCAGCCTCTTTAACATGCCGCGCATTACGGTCGGCATCGGAGTAGACGGCAACGCTCCTCACGCCGAGCTGCTTCAGGGTACGGATGGCGCGGCAGGCGATTTCGCCACGGTTAGCAATTAACACGGTGCTGAACATGATTAGTGACTCCCCTGAGAGGTCAGCCAGTGACGCCAGCCGCCGAATTCAGTAATTTCCGCTGCCTGTGTCAGCGCCGCAGGTTCACAAATAAAGCCTTTCACCACCCGACCATCGGCCAGGGTGACACTGCCAATCCCCAGTGGCGGGGGGATCTCCGCCACAAACTCGCCAAAGCGTGCCAGCGGGATATCCCAGAGTTCGACGGTGATGGCGGCGCCCTGTTCAGCGCGCAGCAGGCCGGGTTTGCTGACCGGACCGCCCGGCAGAACAAACAGGCGATAGTTGCTGGCGGTTTGCGTCTCCTCCACCAGCACAGCCTGGCGGCGGGTCAGCTGAACGTTAAGCGGCATCCCGCTAAGATGGGCACCGACTACCGCCACGCGCACATGTTCGTCGGAATGCGGCAGGGCAGCCTGCCGGGGGGGCAGCGCGTTGCCGGTGGCACCCAGGGGGAGCGCCAGCTGCTGCTGCCAGCGGATACCAAAACCGGCCAGCGCGCGGTCGTGCCAGGCCGGAGCAATAACGGTGATGCCCGCCGGTAAACCGTCTGCGCGGAACGGGGCAGGGAGCGCCAGCGCGCTGAGATCGGCGAGATTAGTAAAGTTGGTGTAAATACCAAACTGTGAGTTAAACCGCACCGGTTCCTGCTTCATCTCATCCAGAGTGCGGATGGTCGGAGAAGTCGGCACCACCAGCGCATCAAACTGCGCCAGAATCTGCCCGATTTGTCGTGCCAGCCTGGCGCGCAGATATTCCGCCTGATAAGCCTCGACGGCGCTGTATTGCAGGCCGCTGCGAATAATCTCATACACCACCGGATCCATCTCCTGCGGCCGGTTCAGCATTTCGCCTACCGCAGCGGTGCGCTCGGCAACCCAGGGACCGTAATAGAGCTGTTCTGCCAGCTGCTGAAAGGGAGTAAAATCAATCGGGTGCAATGTGGCACCGCTTGCCGTCAGCTGCTCCATGGCGCGCTGCCAGGCTGCTTCGGCCATCTTGTCGCCAAAAAATTCCGGCGCGGCGGGCACCGCCAGATCGGGGCGGGCTTTCAGACTGGCGGGCGCAGTAAGCGGATGATGGCGCGAACAGGCATCCTCCTCGTCGTAACCGGCGGCGACAGTGGTGACGGCAAAGGCATCTTCGACGGTTAAGGCGAAAACCGAAATAGTGTCGTTCAGGCGACAGGCCGGCAGCAGGCCGCGGGAAGATAACCAGCCTTTGGTCGGCTTCAGGCCGACGATATTGTTAAATCCGGCGGGAACGCGGCCGGAACCGGCGGTATCGCTGCCGAGTGAAAAGCCCACCAGACCGCGTGCCAGCACCGAGGCCGAGCCGGAACTTGAGCCGCCGCTGACATACGCCGGATCAAAGGTATTAGGCACTGCGCCAAAGGGTGAGCGGGCGCCCACCAGGCCGGTGGCAAACTGATCGAGGTTGGTTTTGCCAATCACCACCGCGCCTGCGGCTTTCAGCTGAGCCACCACCCGGGCATCTTCAGTGGCACGGTAAGTCAGCGCGGGGCAGGCAGCGGTGGTTGGCCATCCGGCCACATCAATATTGTCTTTTACCGCAAACGGTACGCCAAACAGTGGAAACGCTTGCGGATCGTGCAGGTAACGCTCCAGCAGCGGTTCAGTCTGCGCCAGCAGTTGCTCAGCCGTGGCGAGATACAGCCACGCATTGTCCTGCTTATCAAGGGCGGCAAGGTGTGACGTCAGCAGCGGCGAAATCTGTTGCGCATCGGCCTGATAAAGTGCCTGCCACTCGCTGAGGGGTAAACCAATAGTTGATAGCATGATGAGTTCCAACTGGTATACAAGATGGAATTCCATAAGCAGAAATCAGGCCAGATTATTAACTGACTGATTAAATGAAATATTATGATTATAAAGGCGCAATTTCCTGCGCAACCGGATACTTATGGTGCAACCGCTGCACCTTTTTGTACTGTGCAGATTCATCCGGCAGGTTTTCAATCAGGAATGTTGTATTTAAACCTGAAAAAATAAGACTAAATCCAGACGAAAGATTTTTTCCCTGCTAAATAAGCACAGATAAATTTCATTAAGGTTAACAGCGATTATCTGTACTGCACCCGCATCAGGTTATTGTTTATATTTCATAATAACGCTAAGTATATATATCAGCGCTATTGCCACACATCTCAGCCTGGCTTCACAGATAAATTTGATTCAACCGGCAATTAAGTTAAATCATTATCGGTAAATATCACGGATATTTGTGTTTATCAACCGAGCGCAATCGCCTTAGCGGCCAATGGCACGGTAACCGCGTTTAACGGCCATGTGGATCTGGGCAAGGAGTGCATACCTCGCTGGCACAGATTGTGGCAGATGAAACCGGCGTGCGGTTTGAATCCGTCACCATGATCATCGGAGATACTGCCCACACCCCGGATCAGGAACCGACCATTGCCAGCGCCACCATTCAGGTGACCTCGGTGCCGCTGCGCCAGGCGGCGGCTCAGGTGCGACTGCAGTTAACCACGCTGGCAGCCAGAGCGCTGAAAGTGCCGGCAGAGGCGCTGACGGCAGAGAAAGGCTGGGTGCTTTTAGCGCTAACCCGCAGCAGCGTCTGAGCTATGCGCAGTTAGCCAGTGGTCAGGATCTGCATCTGGCGCTGGATAAAACCGCTGCGTTAAAACCGGTTTCCCAGGCTGTGTCTGTCGGGCAGCCGGTGGCGCGTGTGGATATTCAGGCCAAAGTGACCGGCGGCCTGACCTGGGTGCATGATATCCGTCTGCCGGGGATGCTGCACGGGCGCGTGGTTCGTCCGCCTTACAGCAGTGCTGACAGCAGCGCACCGCTGGGTAACAGCCTGATCTCGGTGGATGAATCCTCCATCGCCCATCTGGCTGGCATTGTTAAACTGGTCAGAATGAGAGACTTTATCGGAATTGTTGCTGAGCGCGAAGAGCAGGCAATTGCCGCGATGCGTCAGCTGAAAGTGCAGTGGAAAAGCTGGCAGGGCTTGCCGGATCTGTCACCGGACAAACTGCATGAAACCCTCAGCGCGCTACCTGGCGAACGCCGCGTACTGCGTGATGATGAGGGCACCGATGCCGCCCTGACATCCCTGCATCAGCGCGTTAATGCCGATTACGTCTGGCCTTACCATATGCATTCCTCTATCGGGCCATCCTGCACGCTGGCTGATGTCAGCGCCGATAAAGCCGAAGTTTGGTCAGGTACGCAAAATTCGCACGACCTGCGCAAAGATCTGGTCTTGCTGCTGGGCAGAGCGCCGGAAACGGTGCATATCAACCGGATGGATGCCTCCGGCTGCTATGGTCGTAACTGTACCGATGATGTCTCTGCCGATGCGGTGATCCTGTCGCAGGCAGTTGGCCGCCCGGTGCGGGTGCAGCTGATGCGCGAACAGGAAGCTGGCTGGGAGCCGAAAGGCACCGGTCAGCTGATCCGCATTCGCGGTGGTCTGGATGAAATAGGGAATGTGGCGGCTTATGAGCTGCGCACCTGCTATCCGTCCAATGGGGCGACGACACTGCCGCTGGTGCTGACCGGCAAAGTCGCTAACAGCGCGGTGGTACAGCAGATGGGTGACCTCACCGCCATTCCACAATATTGTTATCCCCATATGCGTGTGATCGCCCTGGATGCAGCACCGATTGTGCGCCCCTCCTGGATGCATGGCGTATCGGCGCTGCCAAACGTGTTTCCTCACGAGTGCTGGATTGTTGAAATGGCGCAAAAGCGCTGCTGCGGCGCTGGTCGCCACAATGGATTCATACAGAAGACTGCGCTGTGGTGCAGGATATTGATCTGCCGGAACACTGGTCTTCTTACGTATCATTTATCAGGGAATAAACATGCAGGCGATGGATGTGCACGTGCTGGAGCACGTACAGCGCTGGCTGGAACAGGGGCAGCCGGTATGGTTATGTACGGAGATCCATACTTATGGTTCTTCACCGCGTTCACCGGGCACGCTGCTCGCGGCGACTGTCGGTGGTGACTACGTGGCCTCACTGTCCGGTGGCGCTGTATTGGAGAAGACTTTCTGCAGCGCATTGTCGCCGGGGAGTTCACTGTCGCCAGCCAGATGATCCGCTATGGTGAAGGGGGAGCAGCCACGGGGGTACGTTTGCCCTGCGGTGGCTCCATTGATGTGCTGATCGAATATCTGAATGCCTCTGCGCCAGCGCGCACAGGCATTAAATCCATGCTGGCGACGATCCACGGTCAGCAGTCTTGCATCAAACAGGTGGTACTGCCGCAGGCGGCCACGCTGCTGCCGACAGAACACAGCACTGGTGTACCGGTGGTATGGCGGGCGGGAGACAGTCTGACTATTCGTCTGGCGGCGGTATCGCATCTGATTATTGCCGGGGTATCCAGCGTGGCGCTGAACTGTATCCAGCTAGCGGAGATGCTGGGCTTTGATATTACGGTCTGTAAACACCGTGAAGCGGAACAGCGTCAGTTTTACAACGCCTATAGCGAAAGCGGCCGGGTCAGGCTGGTCAACATGTTCCCGGCGCGATATCTGGAAGATGTGGGGTGTCACGCGCAAAGCGCTATTGTTTCACTGACCCACGATCCGCGCATTGACGATCTGACCCTGATGGAAGCGTTAAAGACCCCGGCGTTTTATATTGGGGCGATGGGTTACCTGAAAAACAGCCTGCGGCGTCTGCAACATATCGGCGGATTAACGTCAGAGCAGATGACTGGCATCCATGCACCGATTGGCCTGGCGAAAGGCAGCATAACCCGGGCAGAAATCGCGCTGTCAATCCTTGCCGATATCGTTAAATACCGTAACCAGGAACCACACCCCCCCTGATCCCGGTTTTGTCCCTGGCCTGGCCGTTGCCTTTAAAAGGCTAATCTATAAGTCTTAGTGCAATAAAAACACCGTCGCCAGCCCAAGAAAAATAAAAAATCCCCCGGTATCGGTGATCGCGGTAATCAACACACTTGAGCCCACCGCAGGATCGCGCTTTAGCTTTGTCATCAACAGCGGGATCAACACTCCCATCAGCGCCGCCAGCAGCAAATTCAACACCATCGCCAGCATCATCACGCCCCCCATCGCCAGACTGCCGTACATCGCCCAGGTAATGCCCCCCATCACCCCGCCCCAGCACAGACCATTAATCAGCGCCACCCCCAGCTCGCGGCCAATCAGAAAGGTGAAATTGCCTGGCTCGACCTGACGCAGCGCCAGCGCGCGCACAATCATGGTAATGGTCTGGTTACCGGTATTTCCACCGATACCGGCGACAATCGGCATCAGCGTGGCCAGCGCTACCAGCTGCGAAATGGTGTCTTCAAACAGACCGATCACCCGTGAGGCGACAAAGGCGGTACAAAGATTCAGCGCCAGCCAGGCCCAGCGGGTGCGAACCGTTTTTCTCACCGGGGCAAAAACGTCTTCATCGGGATTTACCCCGCCCATCTTACGCAGATTACTGTCGTTCTCGTCATTCACCAGATCGATAATATCTTCGATGGTCACCCGGCCAATCAGCTTGCCTTCGGCATCAGTCACCGCTGCGGAAATCAGGTTATAACGCTCGAATGCCCCGGCGGCATCTTCCGCTTTATCATCCAGCAGAAAGGTGGTGGGGTGGGCGTTCATTAAATCAGCGACCTTTTTATCCGGGGTATTCAGCAGGATCTCCGTGAGCGGCAGTTCCCCCAGCAGCAGGTTGTTTTTATCGGTAATAAACAGCTTATCGGTGCCCTCCGGGATGGACTTTTGGCGGCGCAGAAATCGCTGCACCGTGGCCAGGCTGATATCTGCACGTACTGTAATCAGCTTGAAGTCCATAATGCGGCCAACCCGGTCGCGGTCAAAATGCAGCACATCCAGCACCCGCGAGCGCAGATCGGGGGTCAGCGAGGTCAGCAGGCGTCCGGTGAGATCGCGCGACAGATATTTCGCCAGGTACGCCTGGTCATCAATATCCAACGGCTTAATTGCATTTAGCAAATCCCGATCGCTCATCTTCTCAATCAGGCTTTCCCAGACGCTTTCGGAAGCTTCCACCAGCACCTGACCACGACGGTCGTTGCTCACCAGCCGCCACAGAGCCAGACGTTCATCCTGCGGCAGGGCTTCCAGCAGATCGGCAATATCTGCGGCGTGCAGCAGGGGCAGGGTGTGGGTAATTTCAGCGATCAGCTGGCGCAGCTCCTCGGCTTCTGCGGCAGATTCACGCAGCGGGCGATTGAGCAGTTTATCGACCAGCTCATCATGGTTCAGCAGCAGATTCAGTATCCGGCTGCGGATCTCAGCCAGTTGTTGCACATGGGAATGGGCTACAGGCATATCCTGTCCTTAGTTAGTTCTGGCGCATCAGCGCATTATTGCGCTGTAAGTTCGGCGAAGTGTCGGTTTGGTTTTCGCTGACAGCATCAGGGGCTTTTTTCTGCTTATGGTGCTCAAAGGCTGCCGGGATCACCCATAGCAGTCTCATTAGCAGAATAAGAAAGCTTATCAGCAGCAGGATACGCGTCAGGCGTTTGTTTTTGGGTTTTTTTCGGAACGCTATCACGTTATTCACAGCTGGTTTTCCTGTAGCTTGTAGCAGGGTGCACGTTAATTTAGCCAGCGTATACCTACAGGTCAATGATATCACGGCATGTTGCTCCTGCGGGGGTAAAAAGCAGAATGGCAGGGGCAAGGTAAGTTGACTTTAGTAACGTTAATCAGTGTGCTGACGATAAATAGTCCGCGCCGGATAAATCTCCTGCTAACTTCACAGTAAGGCAAGGCGTGCGGTATATAAGTTTTATATATTAGTAATGTTGCTCTCATTCGTTTTTTTGATGGTTTATCAGTCTGTAAATGTGAGTTATTCGTATTTGTTACCTTTCCGTGACTGAATCTCTCAGGACTTATTGTCATTTGCCCCCCGATGAGACAGTCTGTTGATTCAGGGATCCATGATAGACTCACAACAGTCACACCCGGTAATATCGGAGATAAGTTATAACCAAGGCTCAGATATCTTTCAGTGCATTTAATAATCAACTGAAAATATTATAATTTAATCACAATTCAAAATTACACTCAAATAATGAAGGGATTAGCGTTTCTTAACTCATTTACTACCCGCTTTTGGGGGTTACCGTTGTTACTGTCGGTTATAGTGCTGCCGGTAGCTATTACGCTATCGGTGCGGCTGTGGCTGCCAGAAGGGTATGTTTATCTTATCTACCTGCCCCTGGCCGTCATGATCGCATTGATGATGGTATTTAGCTGGGCGGCATTACCGGGAATTACCATTGCATTATGTCTGCACTATTTTTCCCGTTACCATGAGCTTCAGGCGGCGAGTATTGTTCTGGTATTTTTGACGGCGCTGATTTTATGTTGGGGAGGATACCGACGACGCTGGAATTTTAGTCTGGCGGGACGCTATCGCGGGATGGTCAGGTTTTTCTGGCTGATTTTTGCCCTTCCTACGCTGTTAGTGACCCTGTTACGCATCGCCACGCCGTTAAGCATGCTGCCGCTGGAGCATTCGGTTTTTTCCCGTACTATGTTCTCGCTGCACAGCCTGTTGAATTATCAGTCGGTGCTGCTGGCTTCTTTCGCCACCTGCGATATGTTTTATATTCTGTTCCGGGTGTTGAAAAAACCGTCATTTCTCAATGTGCTGCGCAGACGCTGCCACAGCCAGTTTGCCGCTACGGTAACGCTGAGAGAGTTTGCCGCGTGGGGGCTGCTGTTACTGTCGCTGCTGGCCATTCTTATTCAGTTTACCCATGCGAAGGAAAGCCTGTTAGCTACCGATTATGGCATTCCTCTGCTGCTGCCGCTGATGCTGTGGGCCGCTGCCCGCTTCGGCTATTTGTTTACCTCCATTTGCTGGGGTACCTTGCTGGTGGTGCTGTATCAGTTGCGCGATCGCTTTATGCATCCGGCGACGGAGCCGGAGCACCTGGCGGTAGTTTCCGCCAACCTGCTGATTTTTACCCTGATCATTTTGCTGATTGCCACCATCAGCACCCGTCAGCGCCGGCTGATGGAGAAAGTCAAACACCTGGCGTTAACCGATCCGATAGTCGGCCTGCCTAATCTGCGTGCGTTGACTCAGCAGATGAGTAAAACCTCTGGGGTGGTGCTGTGTTTCTTACGTATTCCGGATTTGGATCGTCTCAGCCGCACCTATGGCCTGCAGCTGCGTATCCAGTACAAACGTAATCTGGCGCAGCATCTCAGACCCTGGCTGCTGCCTGGAGAAGAAATTTATCAGCTGCCGGGCTTTGATCTGGTGATGCGTCTGGAGAAATACGCTGACCGACGGCGTATTGAAAGTCTGGAAATGTGGCTGAAAGAGTATCAGCTCAACTGGGTTGGACTGCCTATTCATCCGGATGTCGGGATCAGCTTTGGTGATGTGGTGCCACCGGTCAGCAGTTTCTATGAGCTGCTGGGTGAAATGAGTGAACTGGCAGAAGTCGCGCTGCACAGCGGCCATGCGGAAAACCTGCAACAGAAGCCGGCGGTGCCGGTGCAGCAGCAGATCAGCGAGAAACGCGCCATTTTGCAGGATATCCAGCGCAGCCTGCAGGAAGACGGTTTCCAGCTGATGGCGCAGAAGATCCAGGGTATGCGCGGAGATGATTATTACAGGATCACCCGGCAGCTGGTTAATCGCTTTGGTGAGGAGGTAGGTACGGAAAAATTTATCACGGTGATCCAGGACTTCGGGCTGACTTGGGAAGTGGACAGCCAGCTGATCGATCAGACGCTGGGGTATATGAACCGCTACCGCGAATGGGTGCCGGGGATGCGCTTTTCCATCAATATCTTTGCTGCCACATTATGCCGGCCACAGCTGGCCAGTGATATTGCCAGTCGGCTGAAAGCCAACAATATCGAACCCTGGCAGCTGATAATTGACGTAGCCGGTGCGGCACTGCTAAGTGATGACAGCTGGGGCAACCGCACCATCACCCAGTTACGTCATCTGGGCTGTCGCGTGGCGATTGACGATGTTGGCATTGGTTACGGCAACCATTCTCACCTGAAACGTCTGCAGGCCGATATTGTGGCGATTGACGGCAGCTATGTGCGCAATATGCTGCAAAGCAGTCTGGATTATAAGGTTATCGAGTCTATCTGCGCTGTTGCCCGGCTGAAGCGTATGCAGATCCTCGCCTGCGAGGTCGACACCGAAGGGGCCGCCGTGGCCCTGCGCAAGCTGGGAGTGGATTATCTGCAGGGCGACCTGATGGCGGCACCGTTACCCCTGGATGAACTGGCATTCACCGTGGCCAGGAGCAAAGCGGCGGTTAATCCTTAATACGCGCCTTTTGGGCCAGCATGGTGGCAAAACGCAGGGTATAATGATTGCCGCTGGCATCCGTCTTTTGCAACTGGCCGGGGTGCTCGTTATACTTAACGATATGCCAGTTGCGGTAATAGTGGCTTAACTCACCAGATTTAAAGGTAAAAGGAAAGCCGAGGGCGCAAGGATAGTCGTCGCTGTCCATGGCGGCGACAATCAGGTTATAACCATCGCGCACGGTGCTGGCCTGCATATCGGCAATCAGCTGCGGAATAGTTTGTGGCTGCAGAAACATCATCACTACCGTGGACAGTACCAGGTCATACGCGCCGTTAAAACGCAGGGTATTTAAATCCTGGATACCGGTGGTGATATCGCGCAGTCCTTCCTCAAGGACAATCTGATCCAGCCGTGCCAGACGGGTTGGGTTGTTATCCCAGGCCGTGACGTCGAAGCCGCGGCTGTTCAGCCACAGGCTGTTACGTCCACGACCACAGCCGAGATCCAGCGCTTTGCCGCCGCTGAGATACTTTTCTGCCGCCAGCACTTCAGAGTGTGGCAGCGTCAGCTGGTACTTCTCGCTAAAATAGTTATCCGATCTTTGGTTCATTATGGGTCATTTATTCAGATTGACTGCCAGCGGGATCTTTATCCTGCTCACAAATAGTCAGCTTCCAGCCGCTGACGTCCTTCCAGTAGCTTTGCTCCCGCTCCAGATCCAGTTGCACCAGACTGTTATGGGTAAAATAATCCCGCGGGAAAGTCAGCATCCAGTGGCCTTCATCGCTGTCGAGGTGCAGAAAAGCGGGGCGGCTGGTGGCCTGGCGTTGATTATTCAGCAGCACGCTTAGGCGTAGCAAAAACACCAGCGGCAGCAACTGTTTGCGCTTAAACAGTGTCAGACGCGGCATATCATCCACTTTTACCGCTTTACGGTGATAGCGCACCAGAGTGGCTAACAGCGTCTGCTGTTCCTGGCTAAATCCCGGCATATTGCTGTGTTGCAGAATATAGGCTGAATGACGCTGCATACCGCTGTGATTAATGGTCAGGCCCACCTCATGCAGCAGTGCAGCCCATTTCAGCAGCGCTTTCAGCTGGGGATTGCCCTGCTTCGGGTGGCAATCGTGCCACTGCTGATACAGATGGTCACAGGTTTCCAGCACCCGCCGGGCCTGGTCGCTGTCGACAGCATAATGATTCGCCAGACTTTGCGCGGTGCGGCTGCGAATGTCCTGGTGGCGGAAGCGCCCCTCCATTTCATACAGCACCCCTTCACGCAGCGCGCCGTCAGAGAGGCGTAATTCACGGATCGCCAGCGCGTCAAATACGCCACACAGGATCGCCAGGCCAGGAACAAACACGCTTTTACGCTCTTCGGAGAGTCCCGGCAGATTAAGGGCGTTAAAGGATTTGGCGCGCAGCACCTCATCCACCAGCCGCTCGAGACGTTCAGGGGTAATGCATTTCTCTTTTTCGCCCATCGCCTGCAGCACTTCACAGGCGGCTTTAATGGTGCCGGACGCGCCGAGGGCAAACTGCCAGCCCATCAGACGATACTGCCAGGAGAGGGTTTCCAGCTTTTGTACTGCCGCCAGCCGTGCGCGGCGGAAATGTTCCTGACTGATGGCCCCGCCAGGAAAATAGAGACGGGCAAAGCTGACGCAGCCCATGCGGCGGCTTTCCACCAGCTTCGGCTCAAAATCCTCACCAATCACCAGTTCCGTCGAGCCACCGCCAATATCAATCACCAGCTTGCGGCCTTTCTCCGCCTGGGTATGTTCCACCCCCATAAAAATCAGGCGGGCTTCTTCATTACCGGAAATAATCTCAATCGGGTAGGGGATAACCTCCGCGGCGCGGCGCAAAAAATCTTCTGCGTTGCTGGCCTGACGCAGGGCATGGGTGCCAACAATGGTGACATTGCTGGCGCTGAAGCCCTGCAGACGTTCGGCAAACAGCGCCAGGCAGCTCAGGCCGCGCGTCATAGCGGCTTCATCAATCTGATTATCGCTGTCCAGGCTGTCCGCCAGATGCACCCGCTGTTTCAGCCGTCCCAGCACCTGCAGCGCGCCGTCGACCACGCGGGCAATCACCATGTGGAAACTGTTTGAACCTAAATCGATGGCAGCAAATTCCTGCGGTTTGGGCGTATTTTTATGGGTCAGTGGCATCGTGATTTATTCAGGTTGTTCGAGTGAGTTAATGTATTCGTAAATCGCCTGCTGGGCGCGCACTTTACGTCGGTTGCCGCGCGGCACATAGCGGTTACTCAATTCTTTATCAATAAAACGCGCTTTCTGGGTATCACTGAACAGAATAGAGATAATATCCAGCACCCGCTGCTGCAGAATCGGATCGAGCAGAGCAACCGCCACTTCAATGCGATAGTCGATATTGCGCGTCATCCAGTCGGCTGATGACAGGAATACTTTTTTCTCGCCGCCATTCTCGAAGATATACACCCGGTCATGCTCCAGATAGCGGTCAACAATACTGATCGCCCTGATATTGTCGCTGACCCCTTCAATCTCGGTGATCAGTGAGCACATGCCACGGATCAACAGGTTAACCTTTACCCCGGCGGCCGAGGCTGTGTACAGGCGATCCACCAGACCTTTATCCACCAGATTATTGAGCTTCAGGGTGATTTCTGCGGGTAAACCCTGCTGCGCGTTAACAATCTCGGTATCGATCAGCTGATACAACATCAGGCGCGAGTTCTGCGGGGATACCATCAGATACTCAAAGTCCACCGGACGATAGGGGTTTTCAATAAAGTTAAATACCCGGCGCACTTCATTGGTGATACGTGCATCGGCGGTCAGCAGAGAGTAATCGGTATAAATACGCGCGGTGCGTTCGTTGAAATTACCGGTGCCAATATGGGCGTAACGCACGATTTCGCCCTGCTCCCGGCGTGAAATCAGAAACAGCTTGGCGTGGATCTTCAGGCCAGGGGCGGAAAAGATCACGTGAACCCCCGCTTCGGTCAGACGTTTGGCCCAGTGAATATTGGCCTCTTCGTCAAAACGCGCCTGCAGCTCCACCACAACGGTAACTTTCTTACCGTTATGCGCGGCATGGATCATGGCATCCATAATGCGCGAATTTTTGGCCACGCGATAAATATTGATCTTGATTGCCAGCACCGCAGGATCGAAAGACGCCTGACGCAGAAACTCCAGCACATGCTCAAAGGTGTGATAGGGATAATAGAGCAGCACATCGCGGTTACGGATAGCATCAAAGCCGTTACGGAAACGATCGAACCAGATATGGCGCAGCTGCGGCATCGGCTTATTGACCAGATTGCCCTTACCGACATTAGGGAAGGTAATAAAGTCTTTGAAATTATGGTAGCGGCCGCCGGGAACAATCGAATCGTAGTTAGAAATATTCAGCTTATTACGCAGCAGTTCGACCATGGCGTCTGGCATATCGCGCTGATAAACAAAGCGCACCGGTTCGGCGGTCAGACGCTGTTTGAGGCTGGAAGACATCAGCTCCAGCAGGCTGGATTCCATTTCCGTCACCAGGTCATATTCGGCGTCACGCGTCATCTTCATCGACCAGGCATTTAGCGCATCGTAATTAAAGAAGCCACGGAAAATATCACCCAGGCAGTACCGCAGAATATTATCCAGCAGGATCATCGGTTTGCGCCGGCGCGGCGCTTCCGGCGGCAGATTGATAAAGCGCGGCACCTTATCCGAAGGGATCTCCAGCAGGGCATAATCCAGCTCGCTGCCATCGATAATCTCCACGGCCAGATAGGTATAATCGTCCTTAAGAAACTTGGTCAGGTCGGTATCCTGGTTAATCAGGATCGGGGTGATATGCTGGCGCAGATGATGGCGGAAATAGTGACGCAGCCAGCTCTGCTGATTGGGCGACAGCTGACGTTCATTAATCAGGAAAATCTGGTTACGCGCCATCTCCAGCAGCAAATCGTTATATAACCCGTCAAATTCCTGGTCGGCTTTCAGTACCCGCGCCTGAATTTTTTTTAGCAGGTGGCGTGGGGTATTGGCGGAGCCCTGCTCCTCGCCAATCAGAATGCGGCGCTTCAGATCGGCAAAACGCACCTTATAGAATTCTTCCAGATTATTGGAATAGATCCCGAGAAAACGCATACGTTCAATCAGCGGATTGGCTTTATCAGCCGCTTCCTGCAGGACGCGCTCATTAAAGGAGAGCCAACTCAGTTCTTTCTCGATATAAAGCTTTTCCTGACCCATTTTTACTCCGCTCGACTGATTCAGGATGGGGCTGTCCATTAGGTACGAAATAGTATAGCGACTGTAACATGAAAACGACGTTGTGACGTCAGTGAATGCAACGCGTTACGCGCAGAAAACCGGCGGGTAAAATAGCGCTGCGCAGAGTGACTGGCTTTCCGCAGCGCGTGGATTAGCGGTGGTTAATGGCCGGAGACATATGCTGGTCAATAAACTGCAGCATTAAGCGGGCGGCGGCGGGTGTCTCGGTAACCTGCTGGCACAGACTGTCAGGATCCAGTCCGACATCCCTTAAGCGCTGCTCGCGGTAGCGAATAATTGCTCTGCTGATCTCAGGAGTAAACTCAGGATGGAACTGGGTTGACAGCGCATTTTTGCCATAACGCAGCACCTGGTGCGGATCCTGATCGGAGCTGGCCAATACCTGCGCCCCGTCCGGAATGCGGGTCACCGTCTGGCGGTGGGTCAGATGAACCGCAAACTGCTGCGGCCAGGCGCTGAGCAGTGGATCCCCGGCGGCGGCGGGGGATAATTCAATCGTTTTACAGCCGATTTCAATATCGCTGTTCAGATAGTCGACCTCTCCGCCCAGCGCGTCAGCCATCAGTTGGTGACCGTAACAGACGCCAAACAGCGGCATATCAATGGTCATCGCCTCTCTGATCCAGCCGGCGGTGCGCTCACTCCAGGCCAGGCGGTCGGTGACCATTGACCAGGAACCGGTGATCACGGCGACATAATCGCGATTAACCGGGGGTAAAGGTTCATCCTTAAACACCCGGATAACCTGAATATTTTCCTGATAATGAGGGAGTTGCTGGCTGAACCAGTCGGATAAATCCCCCTGTTGCTGGCGAATGGCATCGGGGGGCGTACCGGTCTGAATAATCAGTAAGGTTTTCTGCCCGGCGTGATTTGCAGTCTGGCTTTCTGACACGGCTGTTCCTGTACAAGGTTGATCATCAGTGAAGTCAAAGTAGATGAAATAAAACGCCAGTACAATTGGCAAACAGGAAATTTTCAGATGCAGCTATAACAGCTTATTTTGCTCTCTCAATTGCCCTGGCCGTTGCCCTGGTTTTTGGCCTGGCAGTTGTTTTGGTTTTTGACCTTGCTTTTGACCTTAGGGCGGCATCAGGAACGTCGCCGAGGTTACGCTGATTTCCAGGACGAATCGCCATGGACGGCGATGAGAGGCGTGCTTCGCCTGGACGGCGAATCACGCCGGTCCGCCAGAAATTGGCGTGGCCGAGGGAACCTGCGCAGCAGGCGATGTGACGCCGCAAGCACGGGGTCAAGGGGCCTTTGCGACTGAAGGCCCCTTGTCGCCAGTCCGCGCAGCGGAATGGTGAAACGTCGTTGACCTGGTCCTGGTTTTAAGAACACACCAACAATAAAGCCAAACCAAACCATAAAACCGGCCCCACGCCAGTGGACCAGCTCCGAATTATGATCCCGACCGGTCAATCTACCGCATAACCCGCCGCAGGCAGCGGCTGTCCATCCAGCCAGGCAGCGTTATCCCGCATTTCCAGCCGCCCGTCCATAAACCAGCCGATCGCCAGCGGATAGATGGCATGTTCCTGATGCTGCACACGGGCTGCGACGTCGGCTTCACTGTCATCGGCAAACACCGGCACTTTGGCCTGCAAAATCACCGGACCACCGTCCAGCTGCTCGGTAACAAAATGCACCGAGGTGCCGTGCTCGCTGTCGCCGTTTTCAATTGCCCGGCGATGGGTATCCAGACCCGGATATTTTGGCAGCAGCGAGGGGTGAATATTCAGCATCCGCCCGGCGAAATGACCGACAAATTCCGCGCTGAGAATACGCATATAGCCCGCCAGTACCACCAGATCGGGAGCGTAGCTGTCGATCTGCTGCATCAGCTGGCGGTCGAAGGCTTCACGATCGGCAAAGTCGTCAGCCGCCAGCGCATGGGACGGCACGCCAGCCTGCTGCGCCCGCTGCAAGGCAAAGGCATCGGCGTGGTTGCTGAATACGGCAGCTACGCTGCCATTAATTCTTCCCTGCTGGCAGGCATCAAGAATGGCCTGCAGATTGCTGCCATTGCCGGACACCAGCACCACTATTCGCTTCATGGGTTAATAACCACGGTTTCCGCGCCAGTGGTGGCCTTAATCACGCCGATTTTCCACGCTTCTTCACCGGCTTCACGCAGCAGCTGCAGCGCGCGGTCGGCATCCTGTTCACTGAGGGCAATCACCATACCAACGCCGCAGTTAAAGGTGCGGTACATTTCATGACGGCTGACGTTACCGGCCTGTTGCAGCCAGTCGAATACCGCCGGCCACTGCCAGCTGGACTCTTCCAGCACTGCCTGAGTATTTTCCGGCAGCACGCGCGGAATATTCTCCCAGAAACCGCCGCCGGTCAGATGGGCAATGGCGTGAACGTCAACCTGCTCAATCAGGCTGAGCAAATTTTTCACGTAAATACGGGTCGGGGCCAGCAGATGATCGGCCAGCGATTTCCCTGCAAGCTGGGTGGTTTCCGGGTCGGTGTTGCTGACTTCGAGGATTTTACGCACCAGCGAGTAGCCGTTAGAGTGCGGGCCGCTTGAGCCAAGTGCCAGCAGCACATCGCCTTCCTGCACTTTGCTGCCGTCAATAATCTCTGATTTTTCCACCACGCCAACGCAGAACCCGGCGACATCGTAATCTTCACCGTGGTACATGCCCGGCATTTCGGCGGTTTCGCCGCCCACCAGCGCACAGCCGGACTGGCTACAGCCCTCGGCAATCCCGGTAATCACGCTGGCTGCGGTATCAACATCCAGCTTACCGGTGGCATAGTAATCGAGGAAAAACAGCGGTTCGGCACCCTGTACCACCAGATCATTGACGCACATGGCGACCAGGTCGATGCCGATACTGTCGTGGCGTTTCAGATCCATCGCCAGACGCAGCTTGGTGCCCACGCCATCGGTGCCGGAAACCAGCACCGGCTCGCGGTATTTTTGCGGCAGAGCACAAAGGGCACCGAAACCACCCAGGCCACCCATCACTTCCGGGCGGCGGGTTTTTTTCACTACGCCTTTAATACGATCGACTAAAGCATTACCCGCATCAATATCTACGCCGGCGTCTTTATAGCTGAGAGAGGTTTTGTCCGTCACTGCAAGGTCCCCACGCGGTTTGCGATTGGTGGTATAAAATAAAGCGCGTTGATTCTACCAGCGCAGGCAAACGTTTGCGAGCGCCGTTTTGATTGCGGTGGGGGATTGGGTTGGGGTATTTATTTGCTGGCAGAAGTGGGGGAGATTGGACCGGTGGTTGGTGGTGTGGCTGTATAGGGCGGAGGGAGAAATGCTGGTTTTCATCTCGAACGTATCAGCCACTTCGACTGCAGGCAAAAAATATCTTTAGTGATATTCCTGAGGCATTTGTGGTAGTGCTTAGTGCACCGTGGTCTACTGAACACCATCCGGCTGATTTGAGCGAAGAGCGTAAATTCACATATGTCGTAACAACCGGAATGCATCACTAAAATTTGCGTGTGATTATCAACGGGGAACAAGCCAATCGCATAACCTGAACTTCATGTGCTGATCAATTTTATAGCACTCGCGCATAACTCCTCTTATTATGCCATTGAGATTAATCTTAACGAGATGGAGTTTCTCTGCATGAAAGGATCGGAATGGAACAAGTGGGACCTACACCTGCACAGCCCGATGACTTGGCTGGCCAACATGTACACTGGTAGCTGTGACGCTGAAGCCTTTGTCAGAAAAATCGGCGAGCAACAGCTGACTTTAATCGGCGTTACCAATTATTTTTACTTCCGCCAGAATGAACTAGAGACGATCAGAGATGAAGTTGCTCGTCAAGGCCTGAACGTTACTGTTCTGGGCAACGTTGAGTTTCGCCTAGATCAGCAGAATAAGGAAGGGACGTTTATCAACGTGCACGTTCTGTTTTCCGACAAACTCAGCACTGAAAGAATAAATGACACTCTCTCAAGACTTCCTCTGAAGCTTACCGATGGAAGCGGAAAAGCGGTATATGCCTGTGAGAGCAGCGTGCGTGACAGCGGGCATGATGTGGGTACTATTGTTGTAGACCTTAGCCAGCTACTCGGGCATCTTTCGTCAGCAATGAGGCCCTTTCTCGATTACGTCGTTGCAGTTTGCCCTAATGGTTATGGCGGTTACCGTCCGGGGGCAAACGGACGTTCGGCAGCTATTGCCACTGAAATAGATCGGCAGGGAAACATCATTTTTGGCGGGTTACCCGATAGGGAGTATTTCCTTTCGACCTCGCGTTATCCAGGGGCTTTAGTTAAGCCGGTTTTTCTTTGTTCAGACGCTCACCGGATAGAACATATCGGAAAGGCCTACACTTGGGTCAAGGCAAAGCCCACGTTTGAGGGGCTCCGCCAAGCGCTGCTGGAGCCTGAAGGCCGCCTACAGATGGGTGATGACTGGCCGGAAAAAATAATCCCCAAAGCTTACTTTAGCCATATTGAGGTTGAAGGCACCATTTTCGACGGGCAATCAATCCAGTTTAGAAAGCTAGATATTCCACTGAATAAGGACATGGTGGCCATTATCGGCGGTCGGGGTACCGGAAAGAGTCTGTTGCTTGACGCACTGCGCTCACTCTTTGCTGGCACTGCCACCCGCGGTAGCGAGGAGCGCGCGGTCAGCGTGGAGCACCTTGCCGTTGTGCTGGATAAAGCAGATGGAGAAAAGATACGGTTCGATGCCCGCACCGAAAATTATGACTATCTTCACGTTTCGCAGGGAGAAATCAAAACTCTATGTCAGCAGCCAGGCCTCATCAGCGATGAAATAAAAAAAATGCTGCGTTTGTCCGACAGTGAAGTTCCTGACGAACTGCGAGGAGAGCTTGATGATAATCTTAATGCCTATCGGACTTTTCGCGAATATTATTCAGCCCAAGACGAACAGCAGCGCTACATCAATACGCCGGAGCACCAGGTTGAGGTGATCAGGGTTGCCCAAGGCAAAATCAGCACGCTTACCAGTGAAAAGAACAAAGCGCTAATTGAGCGATTTCAGGCCAACAGCCTGCGCACCACCTCGCTGACGCAGGGTTTAAATGCAGGAAACGCCTTTATGCGGGAAGCAGAAGCCGCGGAATCCACCCTGAATACCTTGCTGGCCGGAATGAATTTGGTGCCCTCAAGCGTAGTGCCAGTGCCGCCATTGGATCTGTCAGAAGTAAAGGGTAAGGTCACCGCTTATATGGAGGCGCTGCAGACGCAGTTAAAGCAGACAGGCGAGGATAACAGTCGGATCACCCGTGAATTCAGGGAACAAGGTATTGAGCAGGATATCTCGGGTGTGCTCGACAAAATCCAAGGCTACCAGCGGGACATTCAACAGGCAAATCTCAGGGATGGCGAAATAAAGCAGCGTATCAATCAGTACAATAATGATGTCAGGCAGCGGGAGATCCTGACGGTGAAATATGTCAGTCAGCTCTTAGAGCAGAAAACGGCGATAAATACCTGCTTTGCAGCACTGGCTGAAAAATCACATCTAGTTCCAGCTCAGCGGGCGTTAATAAAGGAAATCCTAACCGATATTCGCATTTATGGACAGCCTCACTTTGACTTAACGGCCTTTTACAACGGTATTCTTGAGCGGCTCAACCGGGGAAGGTTTCGTACCGCAGGTGAGCAGTCTGGTACGGAAAAACTAGCTCAGCTGTTGGGCGTCAGGAGCATCGATGACTTTATGGCGCTCGTACGGGGAGACGCCATTATTGAGCTCCCCGAGGAACCTAGCAAGAAAATCACGCTTGAGACATTCCTCTGGAGATCAGAGTATTTCAACAGCCCGGGGCCTTACGCACTGCTGCGATTTCTTTACGCTCCAGATCAAATCAAAAGCTATCTTAGGATCAGAGCCGAGTTTGAATACAAAGGGAAAACCGTGGATAAGTTGTCGGCCGGGCAGCGCGGAACATTCTATGTTTGCCTTAAGCTGGCAACCGACGCGTTCGGCTCACCGTTCGTTTTCGACCAGCCCGAAGACGACCTCGATAATGACTTTATTATGCGCCAACTCGTACCGCTTTTTCGTAAAATTAAACTGTATCGTCAGGTCATCATTGTGACCCACAATGCCAACTTGGTTGTAAACTGCGATGCCGAGCAGGTGATTGTGGCGAGTAATGAGGATGAAATAATCAGCTACCGCAGTGGCGCATTGGAGCACGGTGAGCATGGTCAGGAAAACAGCATGCGTAAGGCCATCTGTGACGTACTGGAAGGCGGACGGCACGCCTTTGAGGCGCGCGAACAGAAGTACGGAATGCTTTGATGGTTTCATTCAGGCTAGCCGCTGGACGGATATATATACCCGGTGTTGATATATAAACAGGACAAAGTTAATAACCTTTTGTGACTGGCATGCTTATTAGGATGCCAGCTGAGTCTATATCAGAACGCGACTGACTCCTTCGACTTACCTTCAACTGTATCTTTAGATCCAATGTGACCTGCTCTCCATTGAATAATGACATGGGTTAAAAACGTCATTTGTTGGGTCTAATCGGACGGGCTGACTGAGCTGAAGGCCCTCTGTGAACGAGAAGCGGATATAGGCTTAATGTCAGAATAAAATTCTCTAACTCGCCATTGTGAAGTTTGTAAAAAAGCAAGAAGAAAAATTCCACTGGCGACAAATCGTATTCGATTAAACCTGCCAGCAGGGAAGTTTTACCGAATGGCCGGGTGGGGCGGGTGCAGAACATCTCCACGGAAAGAAGGTGTAACGCACCGCCAGGCGCTACATCTAGTATGCTAGGCAGCTGCAGGAGGTATAAAGGGATCGCCGCAAAAGGGCAGGCAGGGAGTGTGACCTGCTCCCCGTTATCAACACTAAGTGCTGTTAGCTACTTCCGCTTTTGGCACAATGCCGACCTCTTCCCCTTTTATGTTCTTACTATAGCTAATTTATCCCCTATCTCTGTATCAGTCCTTGCATCAGCTCGATTCTCCTTAATTTTTATTCAATGGTATGCCCGTCAATTAACGCTTTATACAGCCCTGTTCCCGCCAGTACCGATTTGTTCACCTCCCTCAGTAAAAAATCACCCCCCATCCCCACCTTTTTCACCATACCTGCTCTGAAAACCACGCCACAATCGCCGCTTTGTTGCCTTAACTCATAGGGCATTCTGCAAAAAAGCGGTATAATCGCGCGATTTTTTTTGCAGCTAATACTCCGGGAGTACAACCATGAAGATCGTCGAAGTCAAACACCCGCTGGTTCAACATAAACTGGGTCTGATGCGTGAAAATGATGTCAGCACCAAGCGTTTTCGTGAACTGGCCTCAGAAGTTGGCAGTCTGTTGACTTATGAAGCCACCGCCGATCTGGAAACCGAAACTGTGACCATCGAAGGCTGGAATGGCCCGGTAGCGATTCAGCAAATTAAAGGTAAAAAAATCACCGTAGTGCCGATCCTGCGTGCCGGTCTGGGCATGATGGAAGGGGTGCTGGAGCATGTGCCCAGCGCCCGTATCAGCGTGGTGGGCGTCTATCGTGACGAAGAAACCCTCGAGCCGGTGCCTTACTTCCAGAAGCTGGTATCCAATATTGAAGAACGTATGGCGCTGGTGGTGGATCCAATGCTGGCGACCGGTGGCTCAATGATTGCCACCATTGACCTGCTGAAAAAGGCTGGCTGCCACGCGATTAAAGTGCTGGTGCTGGTGGCTGCTCCGGAAGGGATCGCCGCACTGGAAAAAGCCCACCCGGATGTTGAGCTGTATACCGCCTCTATCGATCAAGGGCTGAACGATAAGGGCTATATTATCCCGGGCCTGGGTGATGCCGGTGATAAGATCTTCGGTACCAAATAAAACTGCCAGGTCGCCCTCAGACACAGGTCTTTTCTTTCGGCTTTTGAATTTGACCTGGCGTTTGATGTTGACCTTGACCTTTGGGCGGCATCAGGAACGGAGCCGAGGTTACGCGGATTTCCAGGAAGAGCCGCCAGGACGGCGGCGAAAGGCGTGTTGAGACAGGATGTCGAATCACGCCGGTCCGCCAGAAATTGGCGTGGCCGAGGGAACCCGCGACAGCGGGCGAAGTGACGCCGCAAGCATGGGGTCAAGGGGCCATTGCGACTGAAAGCCCCTTGTCGCCAGCCCGTGAAACGGGATGGTGAAACGTCCCTGACCTTGCCCTGGCTTTTAAGGACACAGGCTGCAAAGTCCCGGCCCCAGCTCACTTGCCCTGGCTTTTAAAAGCACAGGCTGCAAAGCCACAAAACCGGCCGCAGAGCCGGCTTATTTATGCAATTTATCTCACAAGGGGTACATCATGACGCGTCGGGCAATTGGCGTTAACGAGCGGCCACCGCTGCTGCAAACCATTCCTCTCAGCTTCCAGCATCTGTTTGCCATGTTTGGCTCAACGGTGCTGGTGCCGATCCTGTTTCATGTTAATCCGGCCACCATCCTGCTGTTTAACGGCATTGGCACGCTGCTGTATCTGTTTATCTGTAAGGGCAAAATTCCAGCCTATCTCGGCTCCAGCTTTGCTTTTATCTCCCCGGTACTGCTGCTGCCGCTGGGTTATGAAGTGGCGCTGGGCGGCTTTATTATGTGCGGTCTGCTGTTCTGCCTGGTGGCACTGATTGTCAAAAAAGCCGGTACCGGCTGGCTGGATGTGATGTTTCCGCCGGCGGCAATGGGGGCGATTGTGGCGGTTATCGGGCTGGAACTGGCGGGCGTGGCGGCCAATATGGCCGGACTGTTACCGGCAGAAGGCGCAGTTGCTGACAGCAACACCCTGATTGTCTCGCTAACCACCCTGAGCGTCACGGTACTGGGCGCGGTGATGTTTCGTGGCTTCCTGGCGATTATCCCGATCCTGATCGGGGTACTGGTGGGCTACGCCCTGGCCTCCACTATGGGGATGGTGGACTGGAGCGGGGTAGAGCAGGCCCACTGGTTTGCTCTGCCGACCTTCTATACGCCGAAGTTTGAATGGTTTGCCATTTTCACTATTTTGCCGGCGGCGCTGGTGGTGATTGCCGAGCATGTCGGGCATCTGGTGGTGACCGCCAATATTGTTAAAAAGGATTTGCTGACAGACCCTGGTCTGCATCGCTCAATGTTTGCCAACGGTATTTCCACCGTGTTCTCCGGCTTTTTTGGCTCCACGCCCAACACCACTTACGGCGAAAATATCGGCGTGATGGCGATCACCCAGGTATACAGCACCTGGGTAATTGGCGGCGCTGCTATTCTGGCGATCCTGCTCTCCTGCATTGGAAAGCTGGCGGCGGCGATTCAGGCGATCCCGGTGCCGGTTATGGGCGGCGTGTCGCTGCTGCTGTACGGAGTGATTGGCGCTTCCGGGATCCGGGTGCTGATCGAATCGAAAGTGGACTACAGTAAAGCGCAGAATCTGATCCTGACCTCGGTGATCCTGATTATTGGCGTCAGCGGAGCCAAGGTGCATATCGGCGCGGCGGAGCTGAAAGGCATGGCGCTGGCGACCATTGTTGGCGTTGGCTTAAGCCTGATCTTTAAGTTAATCAGCGTACGGTATAAAGAAGAACAGGTGATTGATGTTGACGATGAGCGATCGTCGCCACACTGATGACCTGCGGCAGCGTGTTAACGCACGCTGCCGGTTCAGACTTCATGATCTTCGGCAAATTGTGTTAAACTTTTTGGCGAATTCTGCCCGCTAACACGCTAACACCACTGAGGTCATTCTGAACACGCCGGCACAGCTTTCACTGCCACTTTATTTGCCCGATGATGAAACCTTTGCCAGCTTCTGGCAGGGGGAAAATCAGGCGCTGCTGGCTGCGCTGCAGAGCGCACTCCAGCAGGAACACGGTAGCTATCTCTATTTCTGGTCACGGGAAGGCGGCGGGCGCAGCCACCTGCTGCACGCGGCCTGTGCTGAGCTGTCCGCGCGCGGCGAGGCAGTGGGTTACGTACCGCTGGATAAACGCACCTGGTTTGTGCCGGAAGTGCTGGACGGCATGGAGCAGCTGGCGCTGGTATGCATTGATAATATTGAGTGCATTGCCGGTGACGATCTCTGGGAGATGGCGATCTTCGATCTGTATAACCGTATCCTCGAAACCGGCAAAACCCGCCTGCTGATCACCGGCGACCGCCCGCCGCGTCAGCTGAATCTGCACCTGCCAGATCTGGCCTCGCGCCTTGACTGGGGGCAGATCTACAAACTTAATCCGCTGTCAGATGACGATAAGCTGCAGGCGCTGCAACTGCGCGCGCGTCAGCGCGGGTTTGAACTGCCTGAAGACGTCGGGCGCTTCCTGTTGAAACGCCTCGATCGCGAAATGCGCACCCTGTTTCTGACCCTCGATCAGCTGGATCGCGCCTCTATCAGCGCGCAGCGTAAGCTGACCATTCCCTTTGTTAAAGAGGCGCTGGCACTGTAGCCACGCTGCTTTATTTCTCTACAGCTTTAACCGCGCTTGATGCATGTCATTTTTTTGATATAAAAAAACTAATTATAATGATATTTATCAGCATCCGTGCTGGGCAGCCTGTCACTGTTAAAAAAAACTTACCTTCGACCTGACAGCCTGAAAACAGAAATCTGCTTGAAACAGGCTATTTTTCATTAATGCGACAGGCCACTGGTTTTTTGATTTAAGAATCAAAAGGTATTCAGCGAATGAGTAAAGAATCAAAAAAAAGTGCAAGATCTGTAGACGTGTATATAACCAATGAGACAAATGACAGTTTCACCTTACGCAGTAAAAAGCTCCTGTTAAGCGGCGAATGGACACCCAGTCCTTCTTCAATCATAAAGCCAAACGCAGAAGAACATTTTGGTGTTGAAAATGAAACCTGGCTGACAGGTTGTGGATTGGATGTTTATTACACTTCAAAAAACAATAATGATATGCATATCTATTTTAATAACCCCCATATTGGTAGTAACAGTTATTTAATAAAATATCCTTCCGCTGCGAAAGATAACTATATATTCAGTTACAACACATTGGGCAGGAATGCAGCAGAAAATAATGAAAAAGAACATAATATTGAGGAAAAAGCAGCTGTCGAATTAAGGCAGAATAATGCAAATGTTTATATAAAAATAACAACTACTAAAGAAAATGTAGAGTCCACATTTAATTATTTTGTTGCATCCGATCCACAACCCTACAGAACAGGTATGGATAATAATTTGGATCCTAATGATGAGAGTGCCAGTGGCCCTGCATGGTTGAAAATCAATCGAAACACGGTAAAGGCGATGAATGCTCTGAGTGAAGAAAAAAAGTGCAAATTTACCATTATTAATGGCGACATATCAGAATATGGCAGAACCAGCCAGAGGGATTATTTTCTTAGTGTGTATAATCAATTAAAGATGCCATATTACTATGGGTTGGGAGATCATGACATTGTCAATAATTTTCAGAGTTGTTTCGATCTGGGTGTTTCAGAATTAAGTTCAAATGGATGTGCTATAGGTAGTATTTCGAATATGTATCGCCATATTACTTTTTTAGAGAGGAAGTTGACATCATTCTCTTTTGATTTTAGTGGTAAAACACGCACGGGAAGTTTGGCCTATTCCTGGGATGTAGGAATAATTCATTTCATTCAATTACAGTACTCCCCCAGTTATCAACAGGATTACACTGCGGCTGATACAACCAATCAATATATTACAAAATCGTCAGACTGGTTAGAAAAAGATTTAGCCGATGCACAGGAGCGAGGTTGTAAAAATTTTTATGTAAATATGCATCATCCGGACTTACATTCTGCTAATAATGCGGAAGTGGAAAAATTCACCCAACTTCTCAATAAGTATAATGTTGAGGCCTTGTTTTGTGGGCACACTCATCAGGTAACTTCCCTTTATAAATATGGTGTAAATTATTTTAATAGTGGTGCTCTTTTCTATGGAGATTTTCTTTTGGTGGAAGTAGTAAAAGGTAAGTTGGCTTCTGTTAAGTATTACTCAGGAAAAACTGGCGCGCCTGAACTTCAAAAGCAATTGTAAGGTTAAGCAGTCGCTGGATTTAGCGCACGCTGCTGCCACGGGGCTACAAACAGGCGCTGCCACTCTGCCTGCGCCGGATTTATTTCTGGTACTGCTTAAACCGTTGCTGCAACTGGCGCAGCTGATCGATGCGTGCATCATAACGTGCCTGCTTCAGGCTGCCCAATGGCACCAAAGCACTGGCACTGCTCAGGCTGCGGATTGCCTGATCGAGCTGCCCGTGCAGCGCCATCTCTTCCGCACGTGCGGCCTGTTCCTCATCGTCTAACCCCTGTTGAGCGCAGGCCCGAGCCAGCAAATCCCAGCCATTGGTATCGTCTTTATTGGCCCAGGTGTAGCGGTACAGCACCTTGCTGGCGCTGGCTGGTTGTTTCGCCTCCAGCCAGGCGTTAGCCAGATTTAGCTGTAATATCGGGCTGCTGGCACTGATGCCTTTTACTGCCAGCAGCCGATTAACCGCCTGCATCGGCTGGTGCAGGCCAATATCAATATCCGTCATCAAATCGAGAAACCAGATATTGTCCGGCTGTTTGGCCAGCAGCGGAGCAAGGGTGTCGCGTGCGGCGGCAAACTGTTTGGCGTTCAGCTGCAAAATGGCCCTGCCGTAGCGTGCGGCGATCTGTTCCCGGCTGTTGCCCCGGGACAGGGTGGTCAGCATATCGTCGGTTAGCTGGTTCTGCGCGCCAGAAAACATGCCCTGAGCACGCACTTTTGCCAGCCAGAAATCCTGTGAGGATTGCACCACCATCGGACGCATCTGGCTGGCGCGGTTACGGGCATCGGCCAGACGGCTGGCGGGCAGCGGGTGAGTCAGCAGCATTTTCGGCGGTGCGGTAGCGTAGCGCGAGGCATCAGCCAGCTTTTGCAAAAAGTTCGGCATTCCTTCGGGATCAAATCCGGCGCGTTGCAGCACCTGGATCCCTATGCGATCGGCTTCCTGCTCGTTCTGCTGAGTAAAGGTGATCACTCCCTGCCGGGCCCCCGCCAGGGTGCCGCTCAGGGCGGCCATCCCGGCCTGCGGACTGGCCATCGCCAGTAAAATCGAGCCGAGTGCGCCCACCCAGGTCAGTGGTGCATTACGCTGTTGGCTTTCCATTGCCCGCGCCAGATGGCGCTGAGTAACGTGGGAAATTTCATGCGCTAACACCGAAGCCAGTTGGCTCTCATTATCGCTGTAGCGAAACAGTGAGGTGTACAGCACCACATTGCCGCCAAAAAAAGCGAAGGCGTTAATATCATCATTACCGATTAGAAAGATGTGAAACGGCGTTTTCACTGACCAGGCGTGCGCCACCAGACGCTGCCCCAGCTGATTAATATACTGGCTGAGCAGCGGATCGTTGATCATCGGCGCACTGCCGCGCATCTGGCGCAGATAAAAATCCCCCATTTCCAGTTCCTGATTAATCGACAGCGTGCTTCCTGCGGTGGTACCAATATCCGGTAAATTATCGCTGACATCTGCGCGCACGGGCAGGGAGCCGCCTGCAAGCAGGGTAATCATTAAAGAGGTCAGCACGCTTTTATTTAATCGATACAACATACAAAACCCTGGTCGATTGAGGTTATGAAACGAGGGGCAGTGGATTAACAGCCACATAAGATATGCCGATATTACCCAGTGACGGCGGTGATTGAAATCAGAAAAGCAAATCCCCGCGCTATCGGGCGATCGAAAGGCGGGGAAGGGGGGAGCCTGCGGGGGCAGATGGCTCCGCAGGTGGTCAGTGCGGTGTTGGGATCAGGCTGATTTAAGGTAATCCAGCACGATATCGTGGTGATTGCTGGTTTTAAAATCACTGAAGACTTTCTCGATGATACCGTTACCATCGATCAGAAAGCTGATGCGGTGGATACCGTCATAGGTTTTACCCATAAACGTCTTTTCACCCCAGATGCCAAACTGCTGCGATACCTGATGATCTTCATCAGACAGCAGAGTAAAGTTCAGTAGCTCTTTCTCCACAAAGCGTGAAAGTTTTTCCGGCTTGTCGGTGCTGATACCCAGCACGTCAACTCCGGCGCTTTTCAGTTGATCCATACTGTCGCGCAGACCGCAGGCCTGCACAGTACAGCCGGGCGTCATCGCTTTCGGGTAGAAGTAGACCAGAACGCGTTGCCCCTGGAAGTCGGTCAAATTTACCTGTTCGCCGTCCTGATCCGGCAGACTAAATTTCGGTGCGCTGTCACCGGCTTGCAGTGGATTCATCATACTCTCCGTTTATTGTCATCATGCTGAAGGTCAATGTCAGGCAGTTTCTTATCATCTGTGACGCCTGTCCAGGCACCCTGATGCGAAACCGCCTTAATAGTGCCCTGCGCGTGTAGTTCTGTACATAGTCGTTTAAACGCTTGTTCAATGAATGGTGCATTTGCGCTCGCCGGACTGTGCGCGGTTATCTGAATACACAGCCGGGCAGGCAGGGAGTCTGTTGCCGGATGGGTGCGGGAGACCAGTTCAGCGATATTGATCTGATAGCAGTGAAACAGATCGGTAAAACGCTCGATAATATGCGGTGAGTCATTAACCTCTACCTGGGTCCAGATAGTGACCGGCAGCGGCGGGCGTGGGGTAGCCACGGTGCGCTTCATCACAATCAGCAGATCCAGCTGTGCGCCCTGCAGTGGCAAGGTAGATTCGATCAGGTTAATCGCACTGCTGCTGCCGGAAAGCAGCATAATAAAGGTGAACTCGTCGCCAAGCATTGCCAGCCGGCTGTCTTCAATATTGCATCCGCAACTGCTGACATGACGGGTGATGGTGTTAACAATCCCGGGGCGATCGGCACCCAGTGCGGTAATCACCAGGTGGTGGGGCGATGGCTGCGGCAAAATCAGGTTTCCTGTACGAATGCTAATGACGATAAGGTAAACATAAAAAAAACTGCTGACAAGGGTTACAGCCCCGCTATACGCTTGCTTTTAACCAATAGTCAAACGTACCATGAAGCTCTTATTTGTCGAGGGGATGGCCGATGTTTACTGGAAGTATTGTTGCACTCATTACGCCGATGGATGACAAAGGGCATGTCTGCCGGGCGAGCCTGAAAAAACTGATTGATTATCATGTTGCCAGCGGCACGGCTGCGATTGTTTCCGTGGGTACCACCGGTGAGTCTGCCACGCTGAGCCATGATGAACATACGAATGTGGTCAAGCTGACCCTGGAACTGGCGGATGGTCGTATCCCGGTGATTGCCGGTACCGGTGCCAATGCCACCGCTGAAGGCGTCTCGCTGACCCGGGAATTTGAAAAATCCGGGGTAATTGGCTGCCTGACCGTCACGCCATATTACAACCGTCCGACCCAGGAAGGTTTGTACCAGCACTTCAAAACCATTGCTGAAAGCAGCGAACTGCCGCAGATGCTGTATAATGTGCCTTCGCGTACCGGTTGCGATCTGCTGCCGGAAACCGTTGGCCGTCTGGCTAAAATCAAAAATATTATCGGGATCAAAGAGGCGACCGGGAACTTATCGCGGGTCAGCCAGATCCAAGAGCTGGTAGATCAGGACTTTGTGCTGGTAAGTGGTGATGACGCCAGCGCACTGGACTTTATGCAGTTGGGCGGTCAGGGAGTAATTTCGGTGACCGCTAACGTGGCCGCGCGTGGAATGGCTGAACTCTGTGCGCTGTCACAGCAGGGCGATTTCGTCAACGCGCGTCGTCTTAATCAGCGTCTGATGCACCTGCATCAGAAACTGTTTGTTGAACCCAATCCTATCCCGGTGAAATGGGCCGTGAAACGATTAGGATTAATCGCAACCGATACGCTGCGTCTGCCAATGACGCCGCTAACCGATGCAGGCCGTCCGGTTGTTGAGCAGGCACTGAAAAACGCTGGCCTGTTGTAAATTTAGGGAGAAGTAATGGCTTACTCAGTACAAAAGTCCACGGCAGTCAAAGTGGCAGGACTCTCGTTAGTGATGCTGCTGGCAGCATGTTCAAGCGATCAGCGTTACAAACGTCAGGTGAGTGGCGATGAAGCCTATCTGCAGGCGGCCGATCTTAAAGATTTGCAGGCACCTGCCGGCATGATCCTGCCGTTGCAGAACGGCGATTACGATATCCCTGCCGCCAGCAGTAAAGGGCTGGTGGGTAAGCAGCTTGATATTCGTCCACCGGCCCAGACGCTGGCGCTGGTGAACGGTGCCCGTACCCAGTTTGCCGGTAACACCGGGACGCTGCTGCTTGACAGCCGCAGTGCCTCAGTCTGGTCACAGCTGATTAGCGTGTTGCAAGAGAAGAGATATTCCGTTGCTGACCGCCAGGATGCCAGCCAGACGCTGACTACCGACTGGGTGCAGTGGAACCGTTCCGATGAAGACGTCCAGTACCGTGGTCGTTATCAGATCAGCGTCCAGCAGCAGGGCTATCAGCAGGTGCTGACGGTCAAACTGCTGGAGCTGCAGCAGGCTGAAAAAGCGGTGACCTCTCCGCTGCAAATTCAGCGCTACACCGCGCAGATGCTGAACGATATCAGCACAGGTCTGGATAAAATAGAAACCGCTCGCGACGATGCGGCGGCGAAACGCAACGTCAATCAGATTGATGTACAAAGCGCTGCCGATGATACCGGTCTGCCGAACCTGATCCTGCGCGCCCCGTTTAATGTGGTCTGGCAGCGCCTGCCGGATGCCTTAAGCAAAGCGGGCATGAAGGTGACGGATAAAGACCGTTCTGAAGGCAGTCTGAAGGTGACCTATAAAGCCCTGAGCAGCAGCGACTGGGATACCCTGGGTGCCAAGGATCCGCAGCTGGTTAACGGTGATTACAAGCTTCAGTTAGGTGACTTGGATAATCGCAGCAGTCTGCAGTTCCTTGATCCTAAAGGTCATCCGTTAACGCAGTCGCAGAATGATGCGCTGGTGGCGGTGATGCAGGCAGCACTGAAATAAACCAGTAAGCCGGTCAGAATCCCGTAACAAACGTTGCTGTGGAGCATGACCGGCTTTTTTATTTGTTGTGACGTAAACGATTGCTTCGATTTTATGTCGCCCCCCTTTATACTCGTAGCGCCTCTATTTTTTCAGCCAGTGGCAAGACTGGCTGAACGATAACCGTTTTACCCAGGAGTTAACCAAGATGCAGAAGAAAGCTGAGTTGTATCGCGGCAAAGCGAAAACCGTTTACAGCACCGATAACCCGGATCTGCTGGTGCTTGAATTCCGCAATGATACTTCAGCCCTTGATGGCGAACGCATTGAGCAGTTTGATCGTAAAGGAATGATTAACAATAAATTTAATCATTTTATTATGAGTAAGCTGCAGCAGGCGGGGATCCCCACCCAGATGGAAGCCTTACTCTCTGACAATGAATCCCTGGTGAAAAAGCTGGAGATGGTGCCGGTGGAATGCGTGATCCGCAACCGCGCTGCCGGTTCGCTGGTAAAACGTCTGGGCGTGGAAGAGGGCACTGTGCTGAATCCGCCGGTATTTGATCTGTTCCTGAAAGATGATGCCCGCCACGATCCAATGATCAACGAATCCTACTGCGAAACCTTTGGCTGGGTCAGCAAGCCGCACCTGGCGCGGATGCGTGAACTGACTTACCGTGCCAACGAGGTATTAAGTCAGCTGTTCGCCGATGCCGGGCTAATCCTGGTGGACTTTAAGCTGGAGTTCGGGCTGTTTAACGGTGAAGTGGTGCTGGGCGATGAGTTTTCACCGGACGGTGCACGCCTGTGGGATAAAACAACCCTCAACAAGATGGATAAAGATCGCTACCGCCAGAGCCTGGGCGGCCTGATTGAAGCCTACGAAGAAGTGGCTGTACGTCTGGGCGTAAAGCTCGACTGATTACCGTCAAACTGCCCCGTCAGAGCCGGCGGGGCAGCAGCATCCTCTGCTGTTGTCTGCGCAGCGATAAGCATTCCGCCATCAGTTGTTCTGCTTACTGGTGTTGCTGCGATTACCCGACTAAAATTATGCGGTTAGTTTCAGCCATTATAAGAAGAGGCACGTTATGCGTTGGCAAGGGCGTCGTGAAAGCGACAATGTGGAAGACCGCCGTAATCAGACCGACAGCGGCAGTAGAGGACCAATCCGTCTGCCGCGCGACAAAGGTGGCATTATCCTGCTTATTATTGTGATGGTGGCCGGCTACTACGGTTACGATCTTTCGCCGCTGCTTAGTGGCAACAGCACCTCCATTTCAGCCCCCACTCAGACGCGCCAGACATCGGCCCAGGAAGATGAAGCGGCGCAGTTTACCCGCACAATTTTTGCCCTGAACGAAGACACCTGGCAAAAATTGTTTCAGAAAATGGGCAAAACCTGGCGACCGGCTACTCTGGTAATGTATCGCAATTATACCCCGACCGCCTGCGGCAGCGGTCAGTCGGCGATGGGGCCGTTCTACTGCCCGGCGGACAGCAAAGTGTATATCGACCTTTCTTTCTACGATGAGATGAAAAACAAACTGGGTGCCGGTGGTGAATTTGCTCAGGGCTATGTGATTGCCCATGAAGTGGGGCACCATGTGCAGAATCTGCTGGGTATTGAGCGCCAGGTGCGTCAGATGCAGCAGGGTGCCAGCCAGACCCGTGTCAACCAGCTGTCGGTGAAAATGGAGTTGCAGGCCGACTGCTTCGCCGGCGTCTGGGGACACTTTATGCAGCAGGAACAGGTGCTGGAAGCCGGTGACCTGGAATCGGCGCTGAATGCTGCCGAAGCCATTGGTGACGATCGCCTGCAACAGCGCGGACAGGGGCGGATAGTCCCTGACAGCTTTACCCACGGCACCTCGCAGCAGCGTTACAGCTGGTTTAAAAAAGGCTTCGACAGCGGCGATCCGGGCCAGTGTAATACCTTTGCCAACTGACCGGCGGTGAAGCAACTTCTTACTGCCAGCGCGCAATTGCAGCGTCAGGGCTGGCGCAGGCTGCTGGTGATCAGTGGTGAACAGCCGTGGTGCCTGCAGCAGGCGCGTCGCTGTCTGGAGGCGCTGGGCGCTGACGTGCTGTGGGTGGGGGAGCATCCCAAAAGTCTGCTGCACTGCCAGCCAGCCGCCCTGCGCACCCTGCTGGGGCGGGAATTTCGTCATGCGGTATTCAATGCACATTGCGGGCTGCACAGCGAAGCCCTGGCGGCGCTGGCCGGTACGCTGCAGGCCGGCAGTTGGCTGCTGCTGCTGGTGCCCTCGTGGGAAAGCTGGTCACAGCTGGCGGATGCCGATTCCCTGCGCTGGAGTGAAAGCCCTCAGCCGATCCCCGCTCCGCGTTTTATCAGTCGTTTGCAGCAGTTGCTGCAGGCGGACAATCGTGTGGTGATCTGGCGTCAGCCAGAACCTTTGCGGCTGTCGCCGCCGGCCACGTCACCTGACTGGCAGGCGGATATCAGCCAGCAACAGCATCTGCTGAATCATCTGTTAACCAGCCAGCCGGGAATTCATGTTCTGACGGCGGCGCGTGGACGCGGCAAATCGGCGCTGGCCGGGATGCTGGTGGCGCGCTGGCCCGGTCGCTGCCTGGTGACCGCCCCGGCAAAAGTCTCCGGTGAGGTACTGGCACAGTTTGCCGGTGATAAGTTTCAGTTTCTCGCTCCTGATGGCCTGCTGGCGCTGACGGCAGCACAGCGCCCGGCAGCGGACTGGCTGATTGTGGATGAAGCGGCGGCAATTCCTGCGCCGCTGTTGCAGCGTCTGACCGGGCTGTATCCCCGGGTGCTGCTGGTAACCACGGTGCAGGGCTATGAAGGCACCGGAAGGGGATTTCTGCTGAAGTTCTGTGACGCGCTGCCGGACTGCCACTACTGGCAGCTGGAGTCACCTTTACGCTGGGCGGCAGAAGATCCTCTGGAGAGCTTTATCGCTCAGGCACTGCTGTTTGATGACCGGGTGGCAGCCGCGGATCGGCAGCCTTTGCAGCTTCAGGCGCTGGAGACCGACGACTGGCAGCAGCAGCCGACGCTAATGGCTGCGTTGTATCAGCTGCTGACCAGCGCCCATTACCGTACCTCACCGCTGGATCTGCGCCGGATGATGGATGCCCCCGGAATGCATTTCAGTGCGCTGCTACAGGGCGAACATGTTCAGGGCGCGCTGTGGCTGGTGGACGAGGGGGGCTTAAGCGCTGAGCTTGCGGCGGCGGTCTGGGCAGGACGCCGCCGCCCGCGCGGCAATCTGGTAGCGCAGTCGCTGGCAGCCCATGCCGGATTGATGCTGGCCCCACAACTGAAATCGGCGCGCATCAGCCGCATCGCCATTTCCGCCGCGCTGCGTGGTCAGGGTCTGGGGCAGCGTCTGGTGACTCAGTGCAAGACCCAGTGCGCGGGCAGAGACTTTATCTCGGTCAGCTTCGGTTTTACCCCGCCGTTATGGCGCTTCTGGCAGCGCTGTGGCTTCCGGCTGGTGCGTATTGGCAGCCAGCGGGAAGCCAGCAGCGGCTGTTACACCGCGATGGCATTGCTGCCCCTGAGCCAGGCAGGGCGGCAGCTGGCAGAGCAGGCGACACGGCGACTGGCGCGTGAAGGCTACTGGCTGCAGCGGCTGCTGGATGATAACCAGCTGCCGTTGTCCCGGGAGAAAGTGCCGGATATTGATGAGGACGACTGGCGCGAGCTGGCCGGCTTTGCCTGGGGACTGCGCCCGTATGAAGCCAGCCTGGCGGCACTGGGACGTCTGATCAGCCAGCCGGGGGCCTGTTTGCCGCTGCTGCAGGCGGCGTTACTCAACAATCTGTCGGTGGCTCAAATCTGCCAGCAGTATCAGCTGAGTGGCCGTAAGGTACTGTTACAGGCCTGGCGACAGGAAGTACAGCAGGCGCTGATGTTAGCCGATGCCCGGCGTGGGGAGCAACTGCGCGCCTGGGTTGAGGCGATGGGCTGACAGCCAGCCGTGAAGACAGCGGTTTTCCCGGCTGGCCTGTCGCTATCGGTTATTTCTTCTGCGGCCAGTCGTCATCGTCATCCCACTTATCATTAAAATCACGATGTGGCGGCAGCTCCGGCTTATTATCCATAAACTTTTTATGGTCAATGCGCTTCAAATCTTTATACACATTCATCAGCACGCCAACCAGCAGCACGATAAAAAACAGCCACCAGTACGATTTAACAAATTCCATTGTTATCCCTCACAGACTGATACAGGGTTAACCGATCAGCTGCTCCATGATGCGCTGATACATCCGGCTCAGGAGCTGCAAATCAGCCGCTTTTACGCACTCATTGATTTTATGAATGGTTGCGTTAACCGGCCCCAGCTCCACCACCTGCGCTCCCATGCGCGCGATAAAGCGCCCGTCAGAAGTGCCGCCGGTAGTCAGAAGCTCAGGTCTGATTTCATTATAGTGCTCAATGGCGTTAACCACCGCATCCACCAGCTTGCCGCGTGAGGTCAGAAATGGCTGGCCGGACAGCGTCCAGTTAAGGGTATAACGCAGCTGGTGTTTATCCAGCAGTGTTGCCACCTGCTGACGAATGTCGCCATCGGTCAGTTCGCTACTGAAGCGAAAGTTAAACTGCACATGACAGTCGCCGGGAATAACGTTATTACTACCGGTGCCGGCCTGAACATTGGCAATCTGTAAGCTGGTTGGCGGGAAAAATTCATTACCGCGATCCCATTCGGTTGCCACCAGTTCATTCAGGGCTGGAAGTACACGGTGTACCGGGTTATCAGCCAGCTGTGGATAGGCAACATGCCCCTGCACGCCGTGCACCGTGAGATCGGCGGTAATCGAGCCGCGTCGGCCATTTTTCACCACATCACCGACCACTTCGCTGCTGGACGGTTCACCCACCAGGCAGTAATCCAGACGCTCGTGACGTGCCATCAGGGCTTCCACCACTTTCACCGTGCCATTTACCGCGCTGGCTTCTTCATCGGAGGTGATCAGAAACGCCAGACGACCTTTATGATTTGGGTTGGCAGCAACAAAACGCTCGGCAGCCACCACCATGGCCGCCAGCGACCCTTTCATATCGGCCGCGCCGCGTCCAAACAGCATGCCATCGCGGATAGCTGGCTCAAAGGGTGGATCGATCCAGCGGTCAGCCTGACCGGTAGCGACCACATCGGTATGTCCGGCAAATGCCAGGGTTTCACCTTCACCGCGCCAGGCCCAAAAATTCAGAGTATCGCCAAAGGGCATCAGCTCGACGGTGAAGCCGATGGCCTGCAGGCGCTCAATCATAATCGCCTGACAACCGGCATCATCGGGGCTGAGGGAGGGGCGACGAATAAGCTGCTGTGTCAGCTCAATAACCGGACAGTACATAATTACGACTTCTCCTCGATAAACTGTTGCCAGCTGGCTTCATTGAAGCCCGGCAGCATAGAACCGTCAGCGCTGCACAGCAACGGGCGTTTGATAATCGCCGGCGTTGCCAGCATGAGCTGTTTTGCCGCCGCAGCGCTGTTGATCGTCTGGCGCGTGGCCTCATCCAGTCTGCGCCAGGTGGTACCGCGGGTATTCAGCAGGGCTTCCCAGCCAAGTGTAGCGATAAAGGTATCCAGCAGCGCGCTGTCCAGACCGTCTGTGCGGTAATCATGGAACTGAAAATCCACGCCACTGGCCGCCAGCCAGTTACGGGCTTTCTTTATCGTGTCGCAGTTTTTTATCCCATAAATTTTAAACATATTCTTAAGTACCTTAGTTCAGACAACGATCTCTGCGACTTGTACCTGCAGTCGGGGGATTACTCTATTGAAAGCTAACGATGTGAACAAGTAAAAACCGTCAGTATGACGACGGGAATTACGCGGTGTTCCTTGATGTTTAGTGCGATCAAACGCCACGATGTGGCGCTGAACGTAGCAGACTGAGAACGACGGCGATAAACTCAGAAAACTATACCCTTCTGTGATACGTGGTTTTCCACTATAGTCGGAAACCCAGGGGAGAGTGACGGTCAGCGTCTGGCTGCAGGAACAGTTATCCACTATCTGAGGAGGGAAGCGATGAACTATTTGCAAGAGTCCGCTGCGCACCAGGTTGAGGAAAATCGCTCATCGATTGTGCTGACGCGCAAAAAAAAGACCCGCTGTAATGAATTTCAGCATATCGTTGAAGCGGTGATGAACGATTACCCGGAAGCCAAAACCCATATCGACAGTGAAAGTGGCGGTTATGATCGGGTGATTATCCTGAAATAAACCAGCGTTCGACCCTGCAACAGGGTCGATGCTGAATCGCAGTTCGTCCTCAAAAATATTCCCGATCTTCAGCTGGTTTTACATTACCGCTAATTTATCACGCGATGCCGTTTTCAAATCAGACGAAAAGTCTGCTGCGTGCTGCCGCTGGAAGAACCCCGGATGAGCGGCATGCCCTTTGCTGCGGCAACGCCGGTGCAGAGTGAACCGGTAAACCGGGTGTAGTGGGTGTATGTGGCACAACCGCAACCAAATGTGGAAGTGTTGGCAAAGGTGCCCCCGCCGCCCCCGGCATCGCGCTGGAAACCGTTTTGGCTGGGCATGGTCACCATGCTGGTGGTCGGTGGCGGGGTGGTGAGCGGCTGGCACTATCTGCAGCGCCCGTATCCGCTACAGGCGAAACTGAATGCATCCCTGAGCACGCTGCCTGAAACGTTATCAGCTGCGCCAGATGCAACCCGTGACCGAAAACCTGCTGCTACGTACGTAGCAGGATATAACCCGCTGAATACGCTGCCAGTGGACTGAAACCTGCTCTGCCTGTTGCCAGCCGGCTTTAACATAGAGCAGGGAGGCAATATCGTTGGATCGGGTATCCAGCACCAGCAGGGTACGCTGTCGCGCCGCCGCCTGATTTTCCACTTCTGCTATTAACAACCAGCCAATACCACGCTGACGATAAGCACTGTGTACCATCAGTTTTTCCACTTCAGCACGATGGCGACCATTTATTCTCGTGCAGTAGCTGATTTGTACTGCACCGGTTATTTTTCCTTCCTCCCGGGTGAGCAGCAACTGACGATGGCCTTGCTGACACTCTCCGCCGACAGCCTGCCAGTAATCCTCCGCCTCGCCGCTCTCCAGTGGAGCAAGTAATCCCAGAGAGGCACCGCTGCTGACGCAGTCGTTAAGCAGGGCGCTCAGTTGGTGAATCTCTGTGGTGATGGTAATTAACGTTTCCGGCTGCATAATTCACTCCCCTTAGCGACTGATTATTATCACTGCACGTTATTGTCATTAATAGAAATTTTTTGACATTTTATGGATATTTTATAATCGATGATGAAATTGTTTTAACGCATTTACATCCTCCGCACGCTGCTTTGCACTGTACCGGTGATAATGTTTCCTGTAGCTGTTCACGCATTGTTGAGGAGCACCATCATGAAAACGTTTTACACCCTGGCAGCCGCCGCGCTGCTGACGCTAACCTCTTTTGCCGGTTTCGCAGCAACCGAAGTGAATGCCATCCAGGCCGCTAAACTGCACAGCATGGGCACGATTTCAGTCAGTGAATTAAATGGCACCATGGAAGATGTGAATACGCTGCTGGCGAAAAGAGCCGATGAGAAGGGCGCTCACTATTTCCGGGTTATCCGTGAAGGCACTGCCGGCCATTCAGACCTGATGTCAGGCAACGCTGAGATCTATCGTTAACGCTGTCTGGCAGGTTATCTGTTCGTTCTGTTTCTTTGTGTAGCATTGTGGAAACTTTACCCAACCGGTTGCTTAATGTGACCGGTTTTTTTTTTGATCCTGAGAGCGCAATTACAAAACTTCACGATTTAGCTAGCGGAATTTTTGCGTCCCTAAATCAGAACGGTTAGGATGCACCGCCGCTTTTTTTCAGGCTACCGTAGCATCAAAGCAGAGTCGTTACCCGAAAACGCGCGGATTTGTGCAGAATACGCAAACGATTGTCAGGCACACACAAAAAACCAGGATACCCGGGATTGGTAGCCGCATCACTCGTGGACAGAACTATTAGTAGGAAAAAAAATGACAACTGATAAGAAATCAGGCGCTGAAAAGCGCGCTGCCAGAAGGCGTTGGTTGAATTCTCATGATTCCGGTTACCACCAGGCGATGGACAATCGTCACGTTCAGATGATCGCGATAGGCGGCGCAATTGGTACCGGTCTGTTTCTCGGTGCAGGTGCCCGACTGCAGGCGGCAGGGCCTGCACTGGCGCTGGTTTATCTGGTCTGTGGTATTTTCTCTTTCTTTATTTTGCGTGCGCTGGGTGAACTGGTGCTGCATCGTCCTTCCAGCGGTAACTTCGTTTCTTATGCGCGTGAGTTCCTCGGAGAAAAAGCCTCCTATGTGGCAGGCTGGATGTATTTTGTTAACTGGGCAATGACCGGTATCGTCGATATCACCGCGGTAGCGTTGTATATGCATTACTGGGGTGCCTTTGGTGATGTACCGCAGTGGGTGTTTGCTCTGGGCGCGCTGGCAATTGTTGGCACCATGAATATGATCGGCGTGAAGTGGTTTGCTGAAATGGAGTTCTGGTTTGCGCTGATTAAAGTGCTGGCGATTGTGGCGTTTCTGGTGGTTGGCGTGGTGTTCCTCGGCAGCGGTAAACCCCTGGACGGACAGGCGACCGGTTTCCATCTAATCAGTGATAACGGCGGGATGTTCCCGAATGGCCTGATGCCGGCACTGGTGCTGGTGCAGGGGGTGGTGTTTGCTTTTGCCTCCATTGAGCTGGTAGGAACGGCAGCCGGTGAGTGTAAAGACCCAAAAACCATGGTGCCGAAAGCGATTAACAGCGTGATCTGGCGTATTGGCCTGTTCTATGTGGGTTCGGTCGTGTTGCTGGTACTGCTGCTGCCGTGGAATGCCTATCAGGCCGGACAAAGCCCGTTTGTGACGTTCTTCTCAAAACTGGGCATCCCTTACGTTGGCAGCATTATGAATATTGTGGTGCTGAGTGCGGCGCTGTCCAGTCTGAACTCCGGGCTGTACTCCACCGGCCGTATTCTGCGCTCAATGTCGATGGGCGGTTCAGCCCCGAAGCTGATGTCAAAAATGAGCGGCCAGCAGGTGCCTTATATGGGCATTCTGGTGACCATCGGCGTCTATGTTATTGGGGTTTACCTTAACTATGTGGTGCCATCCCGGGTATTTGAGATCGTGCTGAATATTGCCGCGCTGGGCATTATCTCTTCCTGGGCCTTTATCGTTGTCTGTCAGCTGCGTCTGCGTAAAGCGATTAAAGAGGGCAAAGCAGAAGATGTCAGCTTTAAGCTGCCAGGCGCGCCATTTACCTCATGGCTGACGCTGGCCTTCCTGGCGGCGGTACTGGTACTGATGGCATTTGATTACCCGAACGGGACCTTGACCATTGCTTCACTGCCGGTACTGGGACTGATCCTGTTTATTGGCTGGTTTGGCGTACGTAAGCGGGTTTATGCCGTGGCCATGCAGGAACATAAAGAGCATCCGCCGGTAAAACAGCCGGCAAAGTAAGCTTTTCCTGCAGGTAAAACCCCGCCGCAGCGCGTCTGTGGCGGGGTTTTTTATTGTGCAGATAAAAACACTTCCTCCCGCAATGCCATAGCCATCCCTCCACAGCCATTCTATGATAAAGGTCTCAACCTTATGGAGCCTGTATGTCAGCCAAGATTTCCATCCTGAAAAATAAAGTCCTGTCAGAAAACTGGTTTGTGCTGCGTAACTATACCTATGACCTGACCGGTAAAAACGGCAACGTTATCCGCCATCAGCGGGAAGTGTATAACCGCGGTAATGGAGCCACCATTTTGCTGTATAACCGCCGTAAAAACAGCGTGGTACTGATTCGACAGTTTCGTATGGCGGTGTGGGAAAACAACCCGCGTGATGGCATATTAATTGAAACCTGCGCCGGACTGCTGGATAACGATACGCCGGAAGTCTGTATTCGCAAAGAGGCGATGGAAGAAACTGGCTATATGCTGGGCGAGGTGGAGAAACTGTTTGAACTGTATATGTCACCGGGTGGGGTAACGGAGCTGGTGCACTACTTTGCAGCTGAATATGATGACAGCCAGCGCGTTGAACGCGGGGGCGGGGTGGAGGATGAAGATATTGAAGTGCTTGAACTGCCGTTTCCCGAGGCCTGGCAGATGGTGAAAAACGGGCGGATTAAAGACGGTAAAACCGTGACGCTGCTCCAGCATGCGCTGGTAGCCGGGTGGTTACATCTGGCATAAATATATGCCCGTGACTGTGCTCCCTTGCGGGTAAACAGTCACGGGCAGAGGCGGGACTTAGTGCGGTTTCAGCAGCGCGCGGGCATGACTGACGATATTTTCCACCGTGAAGCCAAATTCAGGGAAAAGCTTGTCTGCCGGTGCTGACTCACCGAAACCGGTCATGCCGACAATCGCGCCGTTCAGACCGACATATTTAAACCAGTAATCGGCAATACCGGCTTCAACCGCCACGCGGGCGGTGACTGCAGCAGGCAGTACCGATTCGCGCCATGCAGCATCCTGGCTGTCAAACAGATCGGTGGAAGGCATGGAAACCACCCGCACCTTATGGCCTTCTGCCGTCAGTTTTTCCGCTGCACCGAGGGTAATCTCAACCTCAGAACCGGTGGCAATCAGGATCACTTCCGGCGTACCGGCACAATCTTTCAGCACGTAGCCGCCACGGGCAATGGCATCCAGCTGTTGTGGCGTGCGCTCCGGTTGCAGCAGATTCTGGCGTGACAGGATCAGCGCGGTTGGGCCATGATGACGCTCAACGGCAAGTTTCCACGCCACGGCAGTTTCCACCTGGTCACACGGACGCCAGACGCTCATATTTGGCGTAACGCGCAGGCTGGCCAGCTGTTCAACCGGCTGATGAGTTGGGCCATCTTCACCCAGGCCGATAGAGTCATGGGTATATACCAGAATCTGACGGGCTTTCATCAGTGCGGCCATACGCACCGCGTTACGCGCATATTCAACAAACATCAGGAAGGTCGCGGTATAGGGCACAAAGCCACCGTGATGGGCGATGCCGTTGGCAATAGCGGTCATACCAAACTCGCGCACGCCATAATGGATATAGTTACCATCCTGGTGTTCATTTAACGGCTGCGAGCCGGACCACAGCGTCAGGTTACTTGGCGCAAGATCTGCGGAACCGCCGAGAAACTCCGGCAACAGTGGACCAAAGGCTTCCAGGGTATTCTGTGAGGCTTTACGGCTGGCAATCTTCTGCGGGTTCGCCTGCAGATGAGCAATGAATTTCTGCGTTTCACGCTCCCAGCTTTCCGGCAGCTTACCGCTGGTGCGGCGGCTGAACTCGGCAGCCAGCTCAGGGAAGGCCGCTTTGTAAGCTGCGAATTTCTCATTCCACTGCTGCTCGGCGCTGGCACCGGCCTCATTCGCATCCCATTGCGCATAGATCTCTTTAGGGATCTCAAACGGCGGATAGTCCCAGCCCAACTTTTTACGCGTCAGCGCTACTTCTTCTTCACCCAGCGGCGCGCCGTGTGACTCTTCCTTACCGGCTTTATTCGGTGAACCGAACCCAATAGTGGTACGGCAGATAATCAGCGATGGCTTATCCGTTACCTGCTGCGCGGCGCGGATGGCGTTGGCGATGGCGTCAGGATCGTGACCATCAATATCGTGGATCACATGCCAGTGATAGGCTTCAAAGCGTTTCGCGGTATCGTCGGTAAACCAGCCATCGGTTTCCCCGTCAATCGAGATGCCGTTATGGTCGTAAAAGCCGATCAGCTTGCCGAGACCCAGGGTGCCCGCCAGCGAGCAAACCTCGTGGGAGATCCCTTCCATCACGCAACCATCCCCCATAAAGACGTAGGTGAAGTGATCGACAATTTTATGCTGCGGACGGTTAAACTGGGCTGCCAGAGTGCGTTCGGCAATCGCCATTCCCACCGCATTTGCCAGGCCCTGGCCCAGCGGGCCGGTGGTGGTTTCTATCCCCGGGGTGTAACCAATTTCCGGGTGGCCCGGCGTTTTTGAGTGCAGCTGACGGAAGTTTTTTAATTCCTCCATCGGCAGATCGTAACCGGTGAGATGCAGCAGGCTGTACTGCAGCATCGACGCATGACCATTAGACAGAATAAAGCGGTCACGATTCATCCACGCCGGATTAGCGGGGTTATGATGCATAAATTCGCGCCACAGCACTTCGGCGATATCGGCCATACCCATTGGTGCGCCCGGATGCCCGGATTTTGCTTTCTGGACCGCATCCATACTGAGCGCGCGGATGGCATTAGCCAGTTCTCTGCGTGAAGACATAATTTTCTCCCTGCCTGTTCGGGCGGCACGACCAGCGAACCGCCTTAAAAGTGAATGGAAAACGGGTTACAGTCTGGCGGCCAGCACATCTTCCAGCTTTTGCTGGTCGACGGCGAACTGACGGATACCATCTGACAGTTTATCCACCGCCATTGGGTCCTGATTATGCAGCCAGCGGAATTCCGCTTCGGTCAGCGGCGTTGGTTGATTAAAGGCGTCGACTGACGGGGTCAGCTTACGTTCCAGCGGTTGATTGCTGCTTTGCAGCTCTTTCAGCAGGTTAGGGGCAATGGTCAGGCGATCGCAGCCGGCCAGAGCCAGAATTTGTTCCGTTTTACGGAAGCTGGCACCCATAATGATGGTGTGATAGCGATGCTCTTTATAATATTTATAAATATTGCGCACCGATTTCACGCCGGGATCTTCATCGACTTTGTAAGGTTCCAGCGGCTCGCGGCTGTTGTACCAGTCATAAATACGGCCAACAAACGGTGAAACCAGAAACACACCGGCTTCTGCGCAGGCGCGTGCCTGGGCGAACGAGAACAGCAGCGTCAGGTTGCAGTGAATGCCGTTTTTCTCCAGCTCTTCAGCCGCCTTAATCCCTTCCCAGGTCGAAGCCAGTTTGATTAGCACCCGCGAACGGTCAATGCCATTCTCTTCGTACATTCTGATCAGCTTTTCTGCTTTGGTCACGCACATGCCGCGATCGTAGGATAGGCGCGCATCAACTTCGGTTGATACCCGGCCCGGAATGCTTTTCAGGATCTCCATACCCAGATTGATCGCCACTTTATCGCTGGCATTAATAATCTGAGTTTCTTTGCTGCCACCCTGTTTCTTTGCATAATCAATGGCATCGGTAATCAGGTGTTTATAGGCATCCAGCGCGGAGGCTTTCAGGATCAGGGACGGATTGGTTGTTGCATCTTCAGGATGGTAATTACGAATGGACTCAATATCACCACTGTCAGCAACAACGGTAGTGAACTGTTTAAGTGCGTCTAGCTGGTTCATCTCTTAAGCTCCTTGAAATAAGCAATCTGTGATGCAGAAAAGCCATAATGCCACAGTCACACCCATGCTGTCGGTCTGGCGGGCAGACACCGTGACGATAACCGACAAAACAGAACAGTCTTAGGCGAAACGTTGCACTGGTGTTTAAAAATAAGATATGAGTCGCTCTAAACGGTGAATTGTTAACCGTATCAGTCAGAAATTGCAGTAACAAAAAATAAGTGTAGCAGAGCGCAAAGTACCTGCGGTGTCGGTGGAAAATAGTGCTTATATGACAGATATTTGCCGTGCTTCAAATTAATAACCCGCTGACACTTTTATACTGCAGGGTCTGTTTCTGTACTGAATAAAGGATTGATCAATGGACGAGCGGTTAAAGCAAAGTGCGCTGGATTTCCATCAGTTTCCGGTCCCTGGCAAAATTCAGGTGGTGCCGACCAAACCCCTAACCACGCAACGCGATTTAGCTCTGGCCTATTCTCCCGGCGGGGCGGTGCCCTGTCTGGAGATTGCCCGCGATCCGCTGACCGCCGATAAATATACCGCCAGAGGCAACCTGGTGGCGGTGATCTCTAACGGTACGGCGGTGCCCGGGCTGGGCAATATAGGCGCGCTGGCCAGTAAACCGATGATGGAAGGTAAGGGTGTGCTGTTTAAAAAGTTTGCCGGTATTGATGTGTTTGATATTGAAATCAACCAGCACGATCCGGATAAGCTGATTGAAACCATTGCTGCGCTGGAACCGACGTTTGGTGGGATCAATCTGGAGGATATTAAAGCGCCGGAGTGCTTCTATATTGAGCAGCAGCTGCGTTAACGGATGAATATTCCGGTGTTCCACGACGATCAGCATGGCACCGCGATTATCTGCTGTGCGGCGGTGATCAATGGCCTGAAATTGGTGGAGAAAGCGATTGGTAACGTGCGGCTGGTGGTATCCGGTGCCGGGGCATCAGCGAGTGCCTGTATGAACCTGCTGGCGACGCTGGGCATTAAGCGGGAAAATATTGTGGTTTGCGATTCGCGCGGAGTGATTTATCAGGGGAGTGACGCGGAGATGACGCCAACCAAAGCGGCCTGTGCCATTGACAATGACGGGCGGCGGACGCTGGATGAGGCCATCAGCGGTGCCGATATCTTTCTGGATTGCTCCGGGCCAAAAGTGCTGACCCCGGCGATGGTGGAGCGTATGGCGCGCGAGCCGCTGATCCTGGCGCTGGCTAATCCGGAGCCGGAGATCCTGCCATCACTGGTGAAGCAGGTTCGTCCGGACGCGATCATCTGTACCGGTCGTTCGGATTATCCGAATCAGGTGAATAACGTGCTGTGCTTCCCGTTTATTTTCCGTGGCGCGCTGGACGTGGGGGCCACCAGTATTAATGAAGATATGAAGCTGGCGGCGGTGTACGCCATTGCTGAGCTGGCGCTGGCAGAGCCGAGTGACGTGGTGGCGTCTGCCTATGACGACCAGGAGCTGTCATTTGGTGCGGAGTATCTGATCCCCAAACCCTTTGACCCGCGTCTGATAGTGAAAATTGCCCCGGCGGTGGCCAAAGCAGCCATGGATTCCGGCGTGGCAACCCGGCCGTTGACGGATTTTGACGCCTACCGCGAGCAGCTGCAGGAATTTGTCTACAGCACCAATCTGTTTATGAAGCCCGGTATTTACCCAGGCGCGCAAACAACCTGTGCGGGTGGTGCTGGCGGAAGGGGAAGAGGAGCGGGTGCTGCATGCCACGCAGGAACTGCTTACCCTCGGTCTGGCAAAGCCAATCCTGATTGGACGTCCATCAGTGATTGAAATGCGGCTGAAAAAACTGGGGCTGAAATTTGTGCCGGGTGAAGATGTCGAGGTGGTGAATAACGAATCCGATCCGCGCTTTAAGGAATACTGGCTCGAATACTGGCAGCTGATGAAGCGCAGCGTCGTTTCGCCACAGCAGGCGCAGCGCGAGGTGATCGCTAATCCGACGCTGATTGGTGCGATTATGGTGCAGCGTGGTGAAGCCGATGCCTTAATCTGCGGCACGGTCGGCGAGTATCAGCAGCACTATGACATTATTAAAAAGCTGTTTGGTTTTCGTTCCGCGGCCGGGGTGGGGGGGGCGATGAATGCCCTGCAGCTGCCAGGGGGCAATACCTTTATTGCTGATACCTACGTCAATGAAGATCCCACTCCTCAGCAGCTGGCAGAGCTGACGCTGATGGCAGCGGATGCCGTGCGGCGTTTTGGTATTGAACCGCGCGTGGCGCTGTTATCGCACTCCAGTTTTGGCTCTTCCGATGCCCGCTCGGCGCGTAAAATGCGCGAAACGCTGGCGCTGGTTCAGGGGCTGGCACCGCAACTGGAGATTGATGGCGAGATGCACGGCGATGCCGCGCTGGTGGAAAGTATTCGCCAGGATCTGATGCCGGACAGTCCGCTGAAAGGGGCGGCCAATCTGCTGATTATGCCTGGCGTGGAATCGGCGCGTATCAGTTATAACCTGCTGCGCGTGGCCTGCTCGGATGGCGTTACCGTGGGGCCGGTACTGATGGGGCTGGCAAAACCGGCGCATATTCTCACCCCGGTTTCCTCGGTACGGCGCATTGTGAATATGGTAGCGCTGGCGGTGGTCGGGGCGCAGACGGTTTAACTACCGGGCAGCGGTCTGCCCGGTTATTCTGCGGAGGTTACAGCCACTCTTTTACTGGCAGGAAGTCGCGGTACAATGCGGCTTCCGCACTGTCAGGCGCAGGCTGATAGTTATATTCCCAGCGCACCAGCGGCGGCATTGACATCAGAATCGATTCGGTACGGCCGCCAGTTTGCAGGCCAAACAGGGTGCCGCGATCCCACACCAGATTGAACTCCACGTAACGACCGCGACGATAAAGCTGGAACTCACGCTCACGCTCGCCCCATTTCATTGCTTTACGCCGCGCCACAATCGGCAGATACGCATCCAGATAGCCCTGGCCTGTGGCCTGAGTGAAACGGAAGGCATAATCAAAATCCGGGCTGTTGAGATCGTCGAAGAACAGGCCGCCAATCCCACGCTGCTCATTGCGGTGTTTTAAATGGAAATACTCATCGCACCATTTTTTATAGCGCGGATACACCTCGTCACCAAATGGCTGACACAGGTCGAAAGCGGTTTGATGCCAGTGACGGGCATCTTCTGCAAAGCCGTAAAACGGCGTCAGATCGAAGCCACCGCCAAACCACCACACCGGATCGGCCCCCGGTTTCTCGGCAATAAAGAAGCGCACGTTGGCGTGGCTGGTGGGCACATACGGGTTTTCCGGGTGGACCACCAGTGAAACGCCCATCGCCTGGAAGCTGCGTCCGGCCAGTTCCGGGCGGCTGGCGGTGGCGGAGGCCGGCATCTGATCGCCGTGGACATGGGAGAAGTTAACTCCGGCCTGCTCAAACACCTTTCCATGACGCAGTACCCGGCTGCGACCGCCACCGCCACCCGGACGGGTCCAGCTGTCTTCGCTAAAGCAGGCACCGCCATCTGCCTGTTCCAGTTGTTGGCAAATTTTATCCTGCAGTTCCATCAGGAATTTTTTTACCCGGGTGATATCAGGTACGTTCATGGTTTAGCCTTCTGACAAAAAAATATTGGCAAATTATACGCATGTTATCGGCGCGAAGTGCATGGTTCAGATCAAACTCAACTCATCCGTCGGCTGGCATCGTATTCGGCAAAGAAGCTGACGATACCGTCACCAATGGCGCTGGCAATCTTCTGGCGGAAGGCGCGGGTGCCCAGCAGCTGTTCTTCCTCCGGGTTGGTAATAAACGAGGTTTCTACCAGTACTGAAGGGATCGACGGCGATTTCAGCACCGCAAATGCGGCCTGTTCGGTATGCTGACTGTGCAGATGGTGAACCGGGCGGATCTGGTTCAGCAGATGTTTACCCAGCAGCAGGCTGTTTTTAATGGTATCGGTCTGCACCAGATCGAAAACAATCTGCTGCAGATAAGGATCCTGTGACACAGTTTTAATCCCGCCCACGCTGTCAGCGGCGTTTTCCCGCTGTGACAGATAACGCGCCATGCTGCTGCTGGCACCGCGACTGGAGAGGGCAAACACCGAGGCTCCGCTGGCGCTCGGACTGGTAAAGCCGTCTGCGTGTACTGACATAAACAGATCGGCCCCGTGCTGGTGGGCAATCTCTACCCGTTGACCCAGCGGGATAAAGTGGTCGCTGTCGCGCGTCAGGCGCACTTCAATATGCGGATGGTCGCTGAAAATCTCGCGAATATAATGGGCAATCTCCAGCACAATATGTTTTTCTTCTGAACCCTCACGCCCCACGGCACCGGAATCAATGCCGCCGTGGCCGGGATCGATCATCACAATTTTGCGGCCCTTCGCTGTGCGCACGGGGGCTGAAGACGCCGCCGGACGGGGACTGAACGCATGCTTCAGCACATGCTCGTTGGCCTGCACCGACTGTTTGCCGGTTAAGGCCAGCGCCAGGCCGGAAAGCAGCAGGCGACGACGACTGGTAAGTGGCGTAAGCCGAAATAGCTTCTTCATAGGGTTATCCTTGGGCCAAAGATGCTGATTGTTATAACGTAACTCTGCCGGCTGCGCGAGAAAGGAACTATTTCAGGTTTTTACCGCCTGTCAGCGCGATAACCACAGAAATCAGCCCGTATTTATCTTTTGTTCTGCCGTCAGGCTTGCACCGGTAACAGAAAGCGTGATAATCAGCAGGTTACAGATAAAGCCTGGCTCATCAGGCGATTTTATTCACTGTTCCGCTGCCGGTTTATGCTACACCTTTACAGGTGCTGCGGTTTTTACCCTGGCCGTGGTGGGGCAGTTTCAACGATGATGCCTGGCGTATCAGGCTGTTAACCTCTGGTGACTCTGATGGAAATTCGCGCTTTCCGCCCGGAAGATTTTGAAGAAGTGATCACGCTCTGGGAGCGTTGTGATCTGCTGCGGCCATGGAACGACCCCGAAATGGATATCGAACGTAAACAAAATCACGATCCCGACCTGTTTCTGGTGGCCGTTGTCGGCGGCGAGATCGTCGGTACTCTGATGGGGGGTTATGACGGTCATCGCGGCTCAGCTTATTATCTCGGGGTTCATCCTGATTATCAGGGGCGCGGCTTTGCCAATGCGCTGATTAACCGCCTGGAGAAAAAGCTGATAGCCCGCGGTTGCCCAAAAATTCAGGTGATGGTGCGTGAAGAAAATGATGCCGTGCTCGGTTTTTATGAAAAGCTGGACTATGAAACTCAGGATGCGTTGCTGCTGGGTAAACGTCTGATTGAAGATCGTGAATACTGATTTACCGGCCGCCATCACCCTTGATTAAAGACGCGTGAATTATTCTCCTGACGATTTTGATAATAAAGGCCAGCTGCATTTGCCGCTGGCCTTTTGGGCGATCCTGCTGTTGCAGGCGCGTACCTGGGTGCTGTTTGTAATGGCCGGAGCCTCTCGCCAGCAGGGAACCGATTTGCTGGCACTGTTTTACCCCGATACCCGGGCTTTCTGGCTGGGGCTGGCCTCCGGGGTGCCCGCCGCTCTCGGACTGCTGCTGACCGGCTACCGGCATAAACTGCCGCGTCTGTGGCAGGCCTGGCGCTGGGTGCTGAGCGCTTCTCTGCTCAGCACCGCTGGCTGGCAGGCGCTGAGCTGGTGGCGCGATGATGAAACCATGACTGCACTCTCTCTGACCGTGTTTCTGTGCGATCTGGTGGCGTTGCTGGCACTGCTGTTGTGGCAGCGTCTGCGCGACTGCTTCGACCCGGATTATCATGCCGGATAAACTTTTTTACCGTTTCAGACTCCAATGCTTGTTTGCGGATACTGATTAAAACCTCAGGAGGGGTAATGAAAGACTTTCGTCCGGCGCTGATCGCGGGTGCATTACTGCTGGCAGGTTGTGCCGGTTCAGGGCATCAGACTGCCACCGCCACCAGCGAAACGACCTGGTGGAACCCGATATCCTGGTCATGGTCCAGCCTGTCTCCCTGGCACTGGTTTGGCGCGTCGTTACAGGTAACGGAAAGTGGGGTAGGTGCTGTCAGCGGTGCTACCGCCATGGAGCAGCAGGCAATCAGCGACGGGTTACACGGTAATTATCGTCTGCGTCAGGGGATGCGGGGCGAGGATGGCAACATCATTCATTTCTGGCAGGCGCTCAACAGTGATAATCAGCCGCAGATTGAAATCAGCGGTGATAAGACCGTCAGCCGTATTGACGTGACGGATGCCGATATCCGCAGTGAGAGCGGGGTTAAGATCGGTACGCCGTTTAGCGAGCTTTATTCCAAAGCTTTCGGTGCCTGTCGTAAAGGCAGCGGGGCAGATGCAGACGGGGTTGAGTGTAAGGCACCGGGCAGCGCGCATATCAGCTATTTGTTTAGTGGTAAGTGGCACGGGCCGCAGGCGTTGATCCCGGCGGACGAGACGCTTAAGAGCTGGACGGTGAGTAAGATTATCTGGCGGAAATAGGGTCGAGACCTGGACCTGGGGCTGGTCCACTGGCGTGGGGCTGGGTTTGGTGGTTGTTTTAGCTTTGGTTTTTGTGTGTTTTAAAAGCCAGGTCAAAAGCTAAAGTCAACGACGTTTCACCATTCCGCTGCGCGGACTGGCGAGCAGGGCGGCCAGTCGCCGCCGCCCTGCTCCCGGGCTCTGCGGCGTCATATCGCCCGCTTCGCGGGTGCCCTCGGCTACGCCAATTTCCGACGGACCGGCGTGATTCGCCGTCCAGGCGAAGCACGCCATCTCGCCGCCGTCCGTGGCGGCTCGTCCTGGAAATCAGCGTTACCTCGGCGATATTCCTGATGCCGCCCTAAGGTCAACTACCAGGTCAAAGGCAAAGGCAAAGGCAAAGGCAAAGGCAAAGGCAAAGGCAAAGGCAAAGGCAAAGG
>CALYQW010000015.1 GCA_945290265.1 uncultured Erwinia sp. | reverse complement strand
CCCGGGCTTGCGGCGTCACTTCGCCCGCTGACGCGGGTACCCTCGGCAATGCCAATTTCTGCGGACCGGCGCGATTCGACATCCTGTCTCAACACACCTTTCGCCGCCGTCCTGGCGGCTCTTCCTGGAAATCGTCATCGCCTCGGCTTCGTTCCTGATGCCGCCCAAAGGTCAAGGTCAATATCAAGGTCAAAAGCCTGGTCAGGTGCTGGTGGAGTAGTGGGAACTGACCCCGGTTAGGCCGGGGTCGTTGCTAAGATCAGGGGGCAGGGAAGGTGAAGCGGCGGTGGATAGTTTCCAGACCGGCCATCACTTCTTCGTCCAGCTGCAAATGGTAGCTGTCCAGATTGCGTTTAAGCTGTTCCAGAGTGGTGGCTCCCAGCAGGGTGCTGGCCACGAATGGCTGCTGGCGCACAAAGGCCAGCGCCATCTGAGCCGGATCCAATTGGTGACGCTGCGCCAGTGCGACATATTCCGCGACTGCCTGCTGCGCCTGCTCGCCACTGTAGCGGGTGAAGCGACTGAACAGCGTATTACGTGCGCCGGCAGGGCGCGCACCGTTCAGATATTTACCGCTCAGAGTGCCAAAGGCCAGGCAGGAGTATGCCAGTAACTCAATACCTTCATGCTGGCTGATCTCGGCCAGACCCACCTCAAAACTGCGGTTCAGCAGGCTGTAGGGGTTCTGGATGGTGACAATGCGCGGCAGCTCATGCTTTTCCGCCAGTTGCAGATAGCGCATTACTCCCCAGGGAGTTTCATTAGAAACGCCAATATAACGAATTTTACCGGCACGAACCTGCTCATTCAGTGCTTCCAGTGTTTCCAGCAGCGTAACAGTGGCGTTGCTTTTGCTGTAGCGATAGTTCAGCGAGCCAAAAAAATTGGTCTGCCGCTGCGGCCAGTGCAGCTGATATAAATCCAGATAGTCGGTATTCAGACGCTTCAGGCTGGCTTCCAGCGCAATACGGATATTTTTACGATCCAGCGCCTGATCGAGACGGATTGAAGCATCATTGCCGCGTACCGGGCCGGCCACTTTTGAGGCCAGAACCACTTTTTCACGGTTACCGCGTGCTTTCAGCCAGCTGCCAATATAGCTTTCGGTCAGCCCCTGGGTTTCCGGACGCGGTGGCACCGGGTACATCTCGGCAGTATCAATCAGGTTAATGCCCCGACTGACGGCCAGATCGAGCTGGGCATGTGCATCGGCTTCGCTGTTTTGCTCACCAAAGGTCATGGTGCCCAGCCCCAGAGAGCTGACTTCCAGCGTACTGTGGGGGATACGGTGATAGTGCATTGCCGGCTTCCTTTTTAAAGGTTTAAAGTCAGGGATCATGGCTGCGGTGCAGCGCAGGATGACAGAATGTCACAACGCACCTCGGGTGCGACCCCATATTCGACTATAACCGGGTCGCTGCAGCAGGAAAAGAGAGGATTCAGAGCCAGGCTTTTAAGCCGCCTGGAAAGAAAAAAACAGGCGGCCAAAAGAATTAGCGTTCAATAATGGACGACACCATATCGCCATTGATTTGCATCTGATGTCCGGCCTGATCGTAGTATTCAATCAGCCCGGTTTGCTTATCGATTCTGGGCTTGCCGTCGGTCAGGATCATATGACCATCTTTAGTTGCCATCACATAGTCACTGCTACAGCCGCTTAGCGCGGCAGTCGCTCCCAGCAGAAGCAGGCTGAAAATCTTCCTGGTCATCATAACCTCCTTAATACCCACCGCTAAAGGTGGTTAAAACTGTTAAAAATAACAGTAATAAACTAATTCGCTTTTAAGCATAATTCTTTTAGTCCGAAAATGGGAAATCAACGGGATGATTTTTTGATATCTCTGAATAATTTTGCTGAAACCTGCCATTGGTCACAGTAAAAAATGGCGGGCGAGTAGCGGTCCGGTAAAGGTCTTCTTCAGGTAAAAACCGCGAGGCAGGGTCATAATCGGCTGGCCGTTACGACCAATGCCTTCAGTCAGGGCTTTACTGTTAGCTGCTTTAGGGCGAATTTGCAATACCTCACCATGACGGGCGGTAATCTGTTCCACCTCGCCCAGTACAATCATATCCATTAATTCTTCCCAGTCGCGTTGCAGCATGCTCTCTTCCTGTGCGGTCGGGCTCCACAGCAGTGGGGTACCAATACGGCGTGCGGCCAGCGGTATGGTGCGTTCGCCTTCCACCGGAACCCACAGCACGCGGGTCAGTTTATGGCGGACGTGGCTGTTTTCCCAGGTGACGCCACTGTTACCGGTCAACGGCGCAACGCAGACAAAGGTGGTTTCCAGCGGGCGTCCGCTGGCATTCACCGGGATGGTTTTCAGTTCCACGCCAATTTCAGCAAAATCACGTTCCGGTTTACTGCCGGCACTGGCTCCGAGATAGCGTTCCAGTAGCATTCCCACCCAGCCCTTATCGCGCCGCAGATCGCGCGGTATCGGCAGACTAATCGCCTGCGCCAGCTCACCCAGCGGTAATCCCGCCAGAGTCATTGCGCGCTGCAACAGCACGGCTTCACTTTCCGGGGGAATGACCGGGTTAAGAGAGTTAATCATCGTTATTCTGCCAGCTGGTTAAAAAACAGGCGCGACTTGTCCCGTGGTTATTACACCGTCGCTGATTGAGGGTTAAAGTAAATAATAGCATGATAACTCATGTTTTTTAGCGTCTGCTGAGACTGTAAATAATTTCCCACATCGGTTTTACCCGGCTGCACACTGATAATGAACAGGATCTTACAGGGGGTTATCCACAGAAAACTGGGATAACTTCACCTTTTGGCGGATACTGTTTCCATTTACAGCCTTGACGCGGGCTTTTTTTGCCAATCTGAACGATATTTGCCTAACTTAATCGACATAAGTTGTGGATAACATCTGTAGTGGTTGTTTTTTCATCACTGCCATCTGTCGTGGTTTTTGCTCAAAAAAAACAGCCGGCGAAAACAGTGTAAAGAACTTAAAACTAATCTGATTAATAAGGCTTTATTTTATTCCTCGCACCTCCCGTGGTAACAGCAGAAGAAAGTTTTCCCCACTTGTTAACTGAGTTCTGCACAAAGTTATCCACAGAAAAGGTGAATAAAATCGGTTTTTTGACACCGTTTCTGTTTATAACTTAGGGGGGGGGACGAGTTATCCCAGTATAAATGCATAACTGGTATCAAAAGCAGTGGTTTACCGGTTGTGTGGAGTATGAAACAATCAGGATATCCAGTTTTAGTTTGAGGTAGTCCGGTGATCGATGATGATGGCTACCGCCCGAATGTTGGCATTGTAATCTGTAACCGGCAGGGACAGGTGCTGTGGGCCAGACGATTTGGTCAGCACTCCTGGCAGTTTCCACAGGGAGGCATTAACTCCGGAGAGACCGCAGAGCAGGCGATGTATCGAGAACTTTTTGAAGAAGTTGGCCTGCACCGCAGGGATGTGCGCATCCTGGCATCCACCCGCAGCTGGTTACGTTATAAATTGCCAAAACGTTTGGTGCGTTGGGACACAAAGCCGGTATGTATCGGCCAAAAACAGAAGTGGTTTCTTCTGCAGTTGTTGTGCAGTGACGCGGATATCAATATGCAAACCAGCAGTACACCAGAATTTGACGGCTGGCGCTGGGTTAGCTTCTGGTATCCGGTGCGTCAGGTGGTTTCGTTCAAGCGCGATGTTTATCGCCGCGTAATGAAAGAGTTTGCCGGCGCACTGATGCCCCTGCAGGAGAATCCCCAGCAAAGACCCCCCCCTTATCGAAGGAAGAGAGGTTAAGCCACGCAGATTATGCTGACACAGCTACGCGAAATTGTCGAAAAAGTGGCGGCAGCGCCCCGGGTCACCGAGGCGCTGGACATTCTCGTTAATGAGATCTGCCTGGCGATGACCACTGAGGTCTGTTCGGTCTATCTCGCAGACCATCAGCGGCGTTGCTATTACCTGATGGCAACCCGTGGGCTGAAAAAACCGCGTGGTCGTACCGTTGCGCTGGCATTTGATGAAGGTATTGTCGGCCTGGTTGGCCGGCTGGCTGAACCTATTAACCTGGCGGATGCGCAGAGCCACCCCAGTTTTAAATATCTTCCTTCGGTAAAAGAAGAACGTTTTCGCTCATTTCTCGGCGTGCCGATGGTCAGCCGCCGTCAGTTGCTGGGGGTGCTGGTGGTGCAACAGCTGGAGCACCGCCAGTTTAATGAAAGCGAAGAATCTTTCCTCGTCACCCTGGCTACCCAGCTGGCGGCCATTCTCTCTCAGTCCCAGCTGAATGTACTGTTTGGTCAGTATCGCCAGACCCGTATCAACGCGCTGGCCGCCTCCCCTGGCGTGGCGATAGCCGAAGGCTGGATTGACTCACTGCAACCCTCGCTGGAGCATGTTACCGAAGCCTCTGCCCTTGACAGCGTGCGTGAACGCGAACGTCTGATGCGGGCGATGGACGATGCCGCCAGCGAATTTCGCCGCTACAGCAAGCGCTTTACCGCCAGCCTGCATAAAGAGAGTGCGGCAATCTTCGATCTCTACTCGCATCTGCTGAATGACGCGCGGCTGAAAAATGATCTGTTGTCCGAGATCGAAGAAGGATCGGTCTCCGAGTGGGCGGTTAAAAAAGTGATCGAGCGGTTTGCCGCCCGCTTTGCCAGCCTGCAGGACAGCTATTTACGCGAGCGTGCCGGGGATTTACGCGTGCTGGGGCAGCGTCTGCTGTTCCACCTCGACGACACCATGCAGGGCACCAACAGCTGGCCGCCACGCTTTATTCTGGTGGCAGACGAACTGACGGCGACCACACTGGCTGAGCTGCCGCATGAACGCCTGGCCGGCGTGGTGGTGCGGGATGGCGCAGCTAACTCCCACGCGGCGATTATGGTGCGAGCGCTGGGTATCCCTACGGTGATGGGGGCGGACATCCAGCCTGAGCTGATGAATGGACGCCAGCTGATCGTCGATGGCTACCGGGGTGAGTTGCTGATTGATCCCGAGCCGATGCTGCTGAATGAATACCAAAGGCTGATCAGCGAAGAAAATGCGCTGAGCAAGCTGGCAGAAGATCAGGTCGATCGCCCGGCAGTGCTGAAAAGCGGTGAGCCGGTTAAGGTGATGCTCAACGCCGGGCTGAGTGCGGAACATGAAAAGATCCTCGGCAGCCGGGTGGATGGCGTTGGCCTGTACCGTACAGAAATCCCGTTTATGCTGTCGAGCGGTTTTCCCACTGAAGAAGAGCAGGTGGCACAGTATCAGGGGATGTTGCAGCTGTTTCTTGATAAGCCGGTGACGCTACGCACCCTGGATATTGGCGCCGATAAGCAACTGCCCTATATGCCGATTAGCGAAGAGAATCCGGCCCTGGGCTGGCGCGGCGTGCGACTGACCCTCGATCAGCCGGAAATCTTTTTGATCCAGCTACGTGCCATGCTGCGTGCCAATGTGGCCAGTAATAACCTGAACATTTTACTGCCGATGATCAGCAGTCTGGATGAAATTGATGAGGCGCGCCGTCTGATCGATCGCGCGGCAGGTGAAGTAGAAGATATGCTGGGATATTCCATTCCGCGGCCGCGTATCGGGATTATGGTGGAAGTCCCGGCGATGATCTTTATGATCAGCCAGCTGGCTGGCCGCGTCGATTTTATTTCGGTAGGCAGTAACGATTTGACTCAATACCTGCTGGCGGTTGACCGTAATAATAACCGGGTTGCCAGCCTGTATGACTGTCTGCATCCGGCGGTATTACGTGCCTTGCATCAGATTGCCGGAGAAGCGAAACGCGCCGGTATCGAACTGTGCGTCTGTGGTGAAATGGCGGGCGATCCAATGTGTATCGCGATGCTTATCGGGCTGGGTTATTACCATTTGAGTATGAATGGCCGTAACGTGGCGCGGGTAAAATATCTGCTGGGGCACCTTGACTGCACTGCGGTGGAAATGCTGGCGCAGCAGGGGATGCAGGCCAGCGTGACGGCGGAGGTGCGTAAACTGGTAGTCAGTTTTATGGAACAGAACGAACTGGGCGGATTAATCCACGGCGAACGTCAGACGTCTGTAGAGTAAAGTTACCTTCTGGGCGGGCAGCAAGGCCCGGCAGTATGCTATGATGCGCCCCTTTACAGCGCGCTGGCGCTGAGGACAGACTCTGATAATGGTGAAAGATGAATAACGGCTATCTGGCTTTTCCTCAATTTGATCCGGTGATTTTTTCTGTCGGCCCGGTCTCTCTCCACTGGTACGGACTGATGTACCTGGTTGGCTTTGTTTTTGCCATGTGGCTGGCGGTTCGCCGTGCGAATAAACCTGGCAGCGGCTGGAAAAAAGAGGAAGTTGAGAACCTGCTGTATGCGGGTTTTCTAGGCGTATTCCTCGGTGGTCGCATAGGCTACGTGCTGTTTTATAATCTGCCGCTGTTTTTTGATAACCCTCTATACCTGTTCAAAGTTTGGGATGGCGGCATGTCATTCCACGGTGGCCTGATTGGGGTTATCCTGGTGATGATGATCTTTGCTCACCGTACCAGGCGGCACTTCTTCCAGGTGGCTGATTTTATTGCGCCATTAATTCCCTTTGGCCTTGGCGCCGGCCGTCTGGGTAACTTTATCAACGGCGAGCTTTGGGGACGGGTTGATCCCGGCCTGCCGTGGGCGATGCTGTTTCCCGGCTCGCGCAGTGAAGATGTGGCCCTGGTTGCCACTCACCCGGAATGGCAGTCGCTGCTGAATACTTACGGCGTCCTGCCGCGCCATCCTTCCCAGCTGTATGAACTGCTGCTGGAAGGCGTGGTGCTGTTTATTATTCTTAATCTGTTTATTCGTAAATCACGGCCGATGGGTGCGGTTTCAGGGCTGTTCCTGATTGGTTACGGCGTATTCCGCATTATTGTCGAATTCTTCCGTCAGCCCGATCAGCAGCTTGGTCTGTTCAGTGGCATCAGTATGGGGCAGATCCTGTCCGTACCGATGATTCTGGGAGGCCTTATCATGATTATCTGGGCGTACCGCCGCCGTGTGCAGATGCAACCGGGTGAGGTCAAATGAAACAATATCTGGCGTTAATGCAGCATGTACTTGAACAGGGGATCGCTAAAGATGACCGCACCGGAACTGGTACACTGTCAATCTTTGGTCACCAGATGCGTTTCAACCTGCAGGAAGGTTTCCCGCTGGTAACGACAAAAAAATGCCATCTGCGTTCAATCATTCACGAACTGCTGTGGTTTCTGAACGGTGATACCAATATCGCTTATCTTAAGGATAACAAGGTTTCTATCTGGGATGAGTGGGCGGATGAAAACGGCGATCTGGGGCCGGTATACGGCAAACAGTGGCGCAGTTGGGGGGCCGCGGATGGCCGCCAGATTGACCAGCTAAGTAAAGTAGTTGAACAACTGAAAAACGATCCGGATTCACGGCGTATCATTGTGTCGGCCTGGAACGTGGGTGAACTGGATAATATGGCGCTGGCTCCCTGCCACGCGTTTTTCCAGTTCTATGTGGCGAGCGGTAAGCTCTCCTGTCAGCTGTATCAGCGTTCCTGCGATATTTTCCTTGGGCTGCCATTTAATATTGCCAGCTACGCGCTGCTGGTAAATATGCTGGCACAGCAGTGCGATCTGGAAGTCGGAGACTTTGTCTGGACCGGGGGGGACACCCACTTGTACAGCAACCATCTTGAACAGGCGCGCTTACAGCTCACCCGGGAACCGCGTACTCTGCCAACACTGATTATCAAACGTAAGCCGGCCTCGCTGTTTGATTATCGTTTTGAAGATTTTGAACTCGAAGGTTATGACCCGCATCCGGCAATTAAAGCCCCGGTATCTATCTGACACCGTTATTTGCTTTCGGATAGCAAATCTCCCTGCCGGCGCTGCCGGTAGGGGGATTTTTATTGCGTGTCAGCCAGAATGAACTTAGATCAACTGATCCAGGCCGATAAATCCCCCTGTTAAGGCCCGGTATGTTACGGGCAATATCCCACTTTTCTGCAACCCCTTTGCCGTCCGCTGAAATTGCGCGGAAGCGGCTATGCATCCCCGATGATTAGTGCTGGTCTGTTGCCTGAAAAAGCGCAAACTGGCGGGTATGAAAAAGATCTTCTCAGGCGGGTATACCCTGCCGGAAATCCTGATTGTGATGGTGCTGATGAGCATCCTGAGCGCATCCGGCTGGTATAGCTGGCAGCAGTGGCAGCAAAAGCGTCAGCTGGATGACAGTGCGCAACAAATCCAGCGCCTGTTGCAACGTCTGCGCGCCGATGCCAACTGGCATAACCGGGTTTATCTGCTGTGGCTGCAGCCAGGCCCGCGCTGGTGTCTCGGAGCCGGACAGCAGTCGGTTGACTGTCTCAGCGCGCCGCGGCTGAGGTTACAGGCGCCGTGGCCGGGGACAGAGATAACCACACTAACGCCTGGAATCGGCTTCTATGGCAGAAAAAACGTTGCCCGTCCCGGTCGTATCGTGATCGTCAGCAAGGCAGGAGAGCGTCGGATCATTGTGTCTGCCCGGGGGCGAATACGCATCTGCCGGCAGTCGGAGCAGTTATGCGGCTGAGCTCGCGGGGATTTACCCTGCTGGAGATACTGGTCGCGATGGCGATTGGCAGCGTGCTGCTGCTGACGGCTGCTCGTTTTTTGCCGATGTTACAACAGCAAAATTTGCGCCTGCTGGTGCAGGTACAACTTCAGGAGGAACTACTGCAGATCATGCACCGGCTGGAGAAAGCGCTGCGCCGTGCCGGATACTGCCACGGTGAGTGTGTCGGTAATGCCCTGGAGATCCGCGCTCCGGCAGGGGACTGTCTGCTGTTGCGTTGGGATGAAAGCAGCAGCGGCCGCTGGCGTGGGCCTGCCGCCGCAGAGAGTGATTTCTATGGCTACCGCCTGCGCGAAGAAAAACTGGAAATGCAGCGTGGCGTGGCCAGCTGTGATGGACGGAACTGGGAGAGTCTGAGCGATCCGCGCGTGCTGGGCATCAGTGATTTTCGCGTGCAGCGCCAACATCAGCAGATCCGCATCACCCTCGGCGGCTTTGCCCGTCAGTGGCCACAGGTGACTTATCGTCTGGAGCATTGGCTGACGGCAGAGAATTTGTAATGCCGCGCCAGCATGGCAGTGCCAGCCTGCTCACCGTGGTGATGCTGCTGTTGATGGGCACGCTGCTGCTGAATGCTACGCGCCGTCAGCTGAATGAAAACCTGTTGCTGGTGCGGGATGAGCAGATTTATATTCGCCAGTTTACTCAGGCCAGCTCGGCGCTGGCCTGGGGGGAACGCCTGCGCTGGTCAGCACAAGCGGGCTGGCAGTGTCAGTACCAGTCTGAGTGGCAGTGGCGCGCCTGTCTGTATCGCAGCGGTCAGAAACTACTGTTACGCGCCGACGGCGGGGTAAATAGCCTGTCACTGTGGCGCTGGGTGACGCAACGCCCAGAGGGCAGAATACGGGCACTGGCGCACGGCTGGCTGGACTTCTGCCCGCTTCAGGAGGAGGTGCAGTGTGAGAATTCTGTCCCAGCGGGGAAGCAGCCTGACAGAGACGCTGATCGCGTTGCTGCTGTTCAGCCTGAGTTTTAGTGCCTTAATCCGCTATCACCAGGCGTTGGCCGATGGGTTCCAGCGTCAGTGGCAGCAACGCTCCGCCTGGCGGCAGGCCCGGCAACAGCTGGAGGGCAACGAACAGGCGGGCTGGAGTGCCCGGCTTGACCAGCAGCAGGGAGCCGCAGGATGCCAGTTACTGACTGCCAGAGTACAGGCAACGACTGGCGCAACAGCGCAGTTGACAGAATTACGCTGCACGCAGTAAATCAAAGAAGGGGAAAAGGATGTGCTCAGGGAGTGTACGCGGGATTAAAAAAGTTATCCGGACGCCACACGATCGGGTGTTTAAGTGGTTTTTAGCGCAGCCAGCGGTAATCAGAGATTTTATGCAATTGCACCTGCCGCCAGAGGTTCTGGCAGAGTGTGATTTATCAACTCTGAAGCTGGAGTCAGAAAGTTTCATCGCAAACGATCTGCGCGCCTGCTTTAGCGATGTACATTACAGCCTGAAAACGCGCAACGGTAAAAGTGATATCTGTGTATTGATTGAACATCAGTCTTCAGCGGATAAATATATGCCATTCCGAATATTGCGCTATGCGTTGGCCGCAATACAGCGACATCTGGATGCCGGATATAAAAAACTTCCGGTGGTTATTCCGGTTCTGTTTTATGCAGGAAAACGTAAATCGTATCCCTGTTCTGTCAGAGCCTGGCCCATTAGGCGTCATTGTTGAAGTGAGTTTGAACACGGACAGCGCGCAGGAACCGCAGCGTACACGCAGTACGTGAGGATTGTGAGTACTGCCCAGGACCAAAATGGCAAATAAAATAGCCTAATGGGATAGGCTCTTAGCTGGGAAAGACAGTTTGAAAGATCTGTGCTCGCAGAAAAAATAGTTAACCGGGCATTTTTTCTGTTGGATATTATGGTTATTGCCGTCGATGATTTAATGACGCATCGCAGTATGGCAGCGTTGACGTTGGTGCAAAAACATATTTATCATCGAGTTATTATCAGCCTGCCGGACAGACTGGTTACCCTGATTTTAAATAAATCCATGACAGCACAGCAGCTGACTTCGTTGGTAAGCTACGTTATTCAGGTGGTAAAAAACGCAGATGCAGAAATATTTCTGCATCTCCTGGTAAAGCGATTACCGAAATTTAAGGAGAGGCTAATGACACTGGCACAGCATCTTGAGCAGAAAACGAGAAATATTGGGTTAAAAACGGGTATCGAAGCGGGCATTAAAAAAGGTATAAATAAGGGTATTAAACAAGATATCAATAAGGGTATTAAAAGAGTTATTTAAGTGAGGGCGAGTGGCGTAAGAAAGAAGCGTCACGTATTGCCAGAATCATGCTGGTAAATGGAATGGCGCAGCATTTGGTTAAGCAAATAACCGGGATTTCTGTTATTTATTTGGTACGGGTGTACTAGTTTTTATTAGTATACGTAATTCAGGTAAATAATATAAATACTGACTTAGAGCCTGGCCCATTAGCCGTAGTTGTTGAAGTTAGTTAGGACACTGACAGTGTCCAGGAAACACAGTTTAAACAGGTGCGTGAGGTTTCTGAGCACAGACCTGGTTTAAAATAACGACTAAAACAGCCCAATGGGACAGGATCTAAGTCATCGCCCGGATAAGCGGTTTCAGTCTTTAAAATACTTTTTGCTGGCACCAAGATTTAAAAAGTTATCATCGGTATTCCCCCTGCTATCCGGGCACTTTCTGGTTGTTCTTATCCCGCCATTGGTCATCCCCCACCAGAAAAGGTACATTATTCCCCAGGCATCACTGCGTTTGACTCTGAGAGCGTGTTTTATGTTAACGGTTTACCACTCTAACCAGCTTGATTTGCTGAAGTCGCTGGCGTCCTGGCAAATAAAGAACCAGCCGCTGCACGATCCGCTCAGCCCGGAGTTGGTACTGGTACAAAGCCCGGGGATGGCGCAGTGGCTGCAGATGTCGCTGGCGGAAGAGTTTGGTATTGCCGCCAATATTCAGTTTCCCCTGCCGGCCAGCTTTATCTGGGATATGTTTGTGCGCGTACTGCCGGATATTCCGCAGGAAAGCGCCTTTAATAAGTCGGGGATGAGCTGGAAGCTGATGACCCTGATCCCGCAGATGCTGGCAAATGAGGCGTTCCATGCCCTGCATCACTATCTTAGTGATGATGCCGACAAGCGTAAGCTGTTTCAGCTGGCATCACGCGTCGCTGACCTGTTTGACCAGTATCTGGTGTATCGGCCTGAATGGCTGAACTGCTGGGAAAAGGGGCAGTTGATTGACGGCCTGGGAGAAGCACAACAGTGGCAGGCACCGCTATGGGCGGCGCTGGTGGAACATACCCGTCAGCTGGGGCAACCCGAATGGCACCGTGCCAATCTTTATCAGCGCTTTATACGCCGTCTGGAAACCAGCAGTACGCGGCCGGATAATTTGCCCGATCGGGTGTTTATCTGTGGCATCTCCGCATTACCGCCGATTTATCTGCAGGCGCTGCAGGCGCTGGGGCAGCATATTGATATTCATCTGCTGTTTACCAATCCCTGCCGCCACTACTGGGGAGATATTCAGGATTATGCCTTTCTGGCGCGGCTGCAAAGCCGTAACCGGCGTCATTACCAGCATCAGGGAGAAATTCCCCAGTTCCGTGATGGCAGCACTGCCGGTTCGCTGTTTAACGCTGAAGGTGAGCAGCAGCTGAGTAACCCTTTGCTGGCCTCCTGGGGCAAGCTGGGGCGCGATAACCTGTATCTGCTGGCGCAGCTGGAGCCGAATGAAGTCAGCGCCTTTGTCGATATTGAACCGGTTGATCTGTTACAGACGTTGAAACGCGATCTGCTGGAGCTGGAGGATCATGCGGCGCAGGGGCGGGATAAAGCCAGCTGGGAAATTAGTCGCAGCAAGCGGCTGCTGGATCCGACCGATCGCTCGGTGGTGATCCACCAGTGCCACAGCGCGCAGCGTGAGGTGGAAGTGCTGCAGGATCAGCTGCTGGCGATGATGGCGGCAGACAGCAGTCTGACGCCGCGCGACATTATTGTGATGGTGGCGGATATTGATGCCTTTACGCCGTTTATTCAGGCGGTGTTTGGCAATGCACCGCCCGAAAGATCGCTGCCGTTTGCTATCTCCGACCGCCGTGCCAGCCAGTCGCATCCGGTATTACAGGCCTTTATTGCGCTGCTTAACCTGCCTGACAGCCGCTTTACTGCTCAGGAGGTGCTGGCGCTGCTGGAAGTTCCGGCTGTCGCCCGCCATTTTTTCATTGATGAAGAGGGGCTGCGCCTGCTGAGCCACTGGGTGGCGGAGTCCGGCATTCGCTGGGGGCTGGATGACGACAGCGTACGCGAACTGAATCTGCCGACCACCGGACAGCACACCTGGCACTTTGGCCTGACGCGTATGCTGCTTGGCTATGCTATGAACAGCGATGCCGGTGACTGGCAGGGGATCCTGCCCTTTGATGAGTCCAGTGGCCTGATTGCCGAACTGGCAGGTAATCTGGCCGATCTGTTAATGCAGCTGAATCGCTGGCGACGACTGCTGGCAGACGCCCGCGATCTGAGCAGCTGGCTGCCGCTCTGTCGTCAGCTGCTGGATGATTTTTTTGTGCGCGATGGTGATACCGAAGCCGCACTGACGCTGATTGAAGAACAGTGGCAGCAGGCGATTGGTTATGGTCTGCAGTCACAGTATCCGGTGCAGGTGCCGCTGACGCTGCTGCGTGACGAGCTGACTGCGCGACTCGATCAGCAGCGTATCAGTCAGCGTTTTCTCGCCGGGCCAGTGAACTTCTGTACCCTGATGCCGATGCGCTCCATCCCGTTTAAAGTGGTCTGCCTGTTAGGGATGAATGACGGGGTTTATCCGCGCACTCTGCCACCGCTCGGTTTTGACTTAATGAGCCAGCAGGGGCAGAAAGGCGATCGCAGCCGGCGCGATGATGACCGCTATCTGTTCCTTGAAGCGCTAAATTCGGCGCAGCAACGGCTGTATATCAGCTATATCGGCCGCTCCATTCAGGACAATACGGAACGTTATCCCTCGGTGCTGGTCAGTGAACTGGTAGAATACATCAGTCAGAGCTTCTGCCTGCCGGCTGACCGCGATAGCGATCTTGACAGCAGTGCTGCAGCCGTGACGGCGCATTTACAGCACAATCACAGCCGGGTGCCGTTTGCTGCGATTAACTTTAGCGAGCGCGCAGAGTTCCAAAGCTTTGCCGCCGAATGGCTGCCGGCGGCCAGCGCAACGGGAATTGCGCATCCGCCGTTTATCCGTCCGCTGCCCGCAGTCAGTGAAGCGTCACTCAGCTTTGAACGCCTGGTGCGTTTCTGGCGGCATCCGGTTAAAGCCTTTTTCAGTCTGCGGCTGGGAGTGAATTTTCAGCCGGAAGAAACCGACCTGCCGGATGCCGAACCCTTTGCCCTGGATGCGCTCAGCCGTTACCAGGTCAATACGCTGCTGCTGGACAGCCTGATTGACGAAGATAACAGCGATAAGTTGTATCAGCGTCAGCGCGCTGCCGGTCTGTTACCTTATGGTGCCTTTGGCGAACTGTTCTGGCAGGAACAGCGTGAAGCGATGCTGGGGCTGGCTGCCAGGGTACGCGAACAGCGTGCTGCAGCGGAAAACCAGGAAATTGCTCTGCAGCTGGAGGATGTTACGCTCACCGGCTGGCTGACCCGGGTGCAGGATAACGGCCTGCTGCGCTGGCGTCCGGGCAAACTGAATTTTAAAGACGGGTTGACGATGTGGCTGGAGCATCTGGTTTACTGCGCCCAGGGGGGAAATGGTTGCAGCCTGATGCTGGGGCGTGATGACAGCGAATGGCGCTTCCCCGCGCTGCCAGCGGAGCAGGCGCGCCAGCAGCTGAGCCGTTATATTGCCGGTTATCGTCAGGGGATGTGTGCGCCACTGCTGTTAACCGCCTCTGGTGGAGCCTGGCTACAGGAGAGTTTTGAGCGTGCCAGCGGGCAGCTGAGTATGGATGAGGCTACGCAGAAAAAAGCGCGCGCCAGGTTGCTGCTACACTGGCAGGGGAGCTGGCAACTTGATGGTGAGGGTAGCGATCCCTGCCTGCAGCGTCTGGTACGTACCCTGAAGGAGGATGTGATGCAGGAAATGACCCGTCAGGCAGAGCACTGGCTGCTGCCGTTGTTGCAGTGGCATCAGCCGTCTTAACGTCACTTTTTCCGGATGCAGCCGCCGGGCATTCGCAGAAGCCTGCACACAGGGTGTAACGGGCAAAACTGTCAGTATGATTAAGGAGTAAGAATGCGTCATTATGCAATATGTTTAGCCTTTATCCTTTCCTTCGGCCTCCCGGCGTCACTGAACGCGGCCACTCAGGGCTGGCAGCCGCTGGCGGAAACGGTGCAAAAAAGTCAGCAGGATCCGCGCCAGTACCAGGCGATTCGCCTGGAGAACGGGATGACCGTCCTGCTGGTATCGGATAAGCAGGCCACCAAATCGCTGGCGTCGCTGATCCTGCCAGTCGGATCGCTGCAGAACCCCCGTGACCAGCAGGGGCTGGCGCACTACCTCGAACATATGGTGCTGATGGGCTCAGTGCGTTACCCGCAGCCGGGCAACCTCGACGAGTTCCTGAAAAAACACGGTGGCAGCTATAACGCCAGCACTGCGTCTTATCGCACCGCTTTTTATCTGGAAGTGGAAAATGACGCCCTGCAGCCGGCGGTTGATCGCCTGGCTGATGCCATTGCCGAGCCGCTACTGGATCCGGTGAATGCCGACCGCGAGCGTAATGCGGTCAATGCGGAACTGACGATGGCGCGCTCGCGCGACGGTATGCGGATTGCGCAGGTGGGAGCAGAAACCCTGAACCCGGCGCATCCGGGAGCACTGTTTGCCGGCGGTAACCTGGAAACTCTGCGCGATAAGCCCGGCAGTAAACTGCATGATGCGCTGAAAGGGTTTTATCAGCGTTACTATTCGGCAAATTTAATGAAGGCGGTGATCTACAGCAATAAGCCGTTGGCGCAGCTGGCGGAGATTGCTCAGACGACCTTTGGTCGGGTGAAAAACCGCCAGGCCAGCGTACCGGCGATTATCACCCCGCTGGTTACCGACCAGCAGAAAGGCATTATTATTCACTACGTGCCGGCTCAGCCTGCCAGACAACTGCGCATTGAGTTTCCGATTGCGAACAACAGCGATAAATACCGCAGCAAGACCGATACGCTGATCGGCTACCTGATTGGTAATCGCAGTAAAAATACCCTCTCTGACTGGCTGCAGAGCCAGGGGCTGGCGGACTCGGTGAGTGCGGTGGCAAACCCGATGAGTCAGGGCAACGCCGGGATGTTTACCATCGGGGTATCGCTGACCGACCAGGGACTGGCAAACCGCGATCGGGTTATTGCCGCGGTATTCAGCTATCTTAATACCCTGCGCGCCAGGGGAATTGATAAACGCTATTTTGACGAAGTGGCGCGGGTGCTGAATCTGGACTTCCGCTATCCGTCAATCACCCGTGATATGAATTATATTGAATGGCTGGCCGATACTATGGTGCACGTGCCGGTGGCGGATACGCTGATTGCCCCTTATATTGCCGACCGCTACGATCCTGCGGCTATCCGGGCGCGTCTGAATGAGATGACGCCACAAAATGCCCGTATCTGGTTTATCAGCCCGCAGGAGCCGCACAATAAAAACGCTTACTTTGTCAACGCGCCGTATCAGGTCGAGAAAATCAGCCCGCAGCGCCAGCAGCAGTGGCAGCAGGAAAGCGCGCAGGTAAAACTGTCTTTGCCCACCATTAACCCCTATATTCCGGACGATTTCAGCCTGATCGCGCCGGATAAAAAATACCCTCATCCTGAACTGCTGGCGGATGCGCCGGGCAGGGTGTTCTATATGCCTTCGCAATACTATGCCGATGAACCTAAAGCCAGCATTACCCTGGCGCTGCGTAATAAGATGGCGATGGACAGCGCGCAACATCAGATCATGTTTGCCCTGAATGATTATCTTGCCGGCGTGGCGCTGGATGAACTGAGTTCGCAGGCTTCCGTGGGTGGCATCGACTTTTCCACTGCCGGTAATAACGGCGTCACCTTCAGCGTCAGTGGTTATACCCAGCACCTGCCGCTGCTGGTCAGCGAACTGCTGAAAGGCTATGCCACCTGCAGTGCCACGCCACAGCAGCTGGAGCAGGCAAAGTCCTGGTATCTGGAGCAGCTGGATGCAGCAGAAAAAGGAAAAGCGTTTGAACTGGCGATGCAGCCTGCGCAAATGCTGTCCCACGTGCCTTACACTGAGCGCAGCGAGCGACGCAAACTGGTGGCTGGCATCACTCTGCAGCAGCTGCGTGATTACCGCACCCAGCTGTTGAAGACGTCAACGCCGGAAATGATGGTGATTGGCAATATGACCCCGCAGTCAGTGCGCGATCTGGCGCGCCAGGTCAAAACGCAGCTGGGTTCCGAGGGTGATGACAGCTGGCGTGGTGAGCATGTGGTGATCGATAAAGCCCGGCTCGCGACGCTGGATAAACGCGTTACCAGCACCGATTCGGCACTGGCTGCGGTGTATGTCCCCACTGGTTATACCGAGTATCAGGGTATTGCCCGTAGCAGTCTGCTCAGCCAGATTATTCAGCCGTGGTTCTACAATCAGCTGCGCACCGAAGAACAGCTGGGTTATGCCGTGTTTGCTATCCAGATACCGGTAGGCCGTCAGTGGGGAATTGGCTTCCTGTTACAGAGTAATGTGAAACAACCCGCTTTCCTGCTGCAGCGCTTTAAGGCGTTTTACCTAACGGCAGAAAAACGGCTGCGTGAGATGAAGTTAGCCGAGTTTCAGCAGTATCAGTCGGCGCTGCTGAATGAACTGCAGCAGCGGCCGCAGACGCTGAGTGAAGAGGTCGGGCGCTTCAGCCGTGACTTTGAACGCGGAAATCCACGCTTTGATACCCGTCAGCAGATGATGGCGGAGATTAAGACGCTGACGCCACAGGCGCTGGCTGACTTTTTCCATCAGGCGGTCATGCAGCCGAATGGACTGGCGCTGCTGTCGCAGGTATCCGGCAGCCAGCACGGACAGGCAGAGTATGCGGCAGAGCCAGGCTGGAAGCGCTGGGAGTCGGTTTCCGCGCTGCAGCATGCGTTGCCGGTGACACAGGATAATCCATGATGCCGCAGGTCGCCGCTACGCTCGACCCCTTAACGCTGCCGCTGCACGGTGAGCGGCTGATTGAAGCGTCCGCCGGGACAGGTAAAACCTTTACCATCGGTTTGCTGTATCTGCGTTTACTGCTGGGACTGGGTCAGGAGGCGGCGTTCAGCCGCCCGCTGAGCGTGGAAGAAATCCTGGTGGTGACCTTTACCGAGGCGGCGACCGCCGAGCTGCGCGGACGCATCCGCGCCAATATCCATGAGCTGCGCATTGCCTGCATACGTGGGGAAACCGGCAATCCGATGCTGCAGTCTCTGATGGCGGAAATCAGCGATCGCGCCGCAGCGGCAGAGCAACTGCTGGCGGCAGAATGGCAGATGGACGAGGCCGCCATTTTCACCATTCACGGCTTCTGCCAGCGTATGCTGAATCTGAACGCCTTTGAATCGGGGATGTTGTTTGAACAGCAGCTGATTGAAGATGAAACTGAGCTGCGCCGCCGTGCCGGTGCTGACTTCTGGCGACGGCACTGCTATCCGCTGCCATTAGCGATTGCCAGAGTGGTGCGCCAGCTCTGGAACGGGCCTGAACAGCTGTTAAAAGAGCTGCATCCCTGGCTGGGGGGAGAGGCACCGGTGCTGAAATCCGCGCCCGATCCGGCGGAAACCATCGGCCAGCGACATGAGAAAATTATCAGTGAAATAAACGAGTTAAAACAGGCCTGGCTGGCCACTGACGATCTTCAGGCGCTGGTGGAAGCTTCCGGGGTGGATAAGCGCAGCTACAGCAGTAAGCACTTACCTTCCTGGCTGCAGAAAATCACCCACTGGACGCAGGCAGCAACCGAAGATTATGAGGTGCCGAAGGATCTGGCGCGGTTCGGTCAGCGGGTGCTGGTGGAGAAAACCAAAAAAGGTCAGCCGCCGCAGCACCCGCTGTTTGAACAGATTGACCATTTTCTGGTGCAACCTCATTCACTGCGCGATCTGATTATTGCCCGGGCGCTGGATGAGATACGCCTGAGTATTCAGCAGCAAAAACGCCAGCATGCGCAGCTGGGATTTGACGATCTGCTGGGGCGGCTGGACAGCGCGCTGCAGCAGGCGGGGGGAACGCTGCTGGCGGCGGCGATCCGCCAGCGTCATCCGGTGGCGCTGATTGATGAATTCCAGGATACCGATCCCCAGCAGTATCGCATTTTTCATACCCTGTATGCCGGGCAGGCGGGCTGTGCCTTACTGCTGATTGGCGATCCGAAACAGGCCATTTATGCCTTCCGCGGTGCCGATATTTTTACCTATATGAAGGCGCGTGCAGAAGTCAGTGCTCACTATACGCTGGAGACCAACTGGCGTTCTTCACCAGCGATGGTGAATGCCGTCAATCAGCTGTTTCAGCGCCAGACGGCGCCGTTCCTGTTCAGCCAGATCCCGTTTATTGCCGTGGCACCTGCCGAACCCAATCGCAGCCTGAGCTTCACCCTTGATGGCGTGGAGCAACCGGCGCTGAAATTCTGGCTGCAGCCGGGCGAGGGGATCGGCGTCAGTGATTACCAGCAGTATATGGCGCAGCAGTGCGCCGCCGAAATCTGCCACTGGCTGACCGCCGGTCAGCAGGGGCTGGCGCTGATTGGTAAGCAGGGTCGACAGCAGGCGCTGCAGGCTTCCGATATTACGGTGCTGGTGCGCAGCCGCAATGAAGCTGCGGCGATACGTGACGCCTTAAAGCAGCTGAATATCCCGTCAGTGTATCTGTCAAACCGTGACAGCGTGTTTACCACCCCGGAAGCGCGGGAAATGCTGTGGCTGCTGCAGGCGGTGCTGGCACCGGAACAGGATCGGGTGCTGCGCAGTGCGCTGGCCAGCAGCCTGTTTGGCCTTGATGCGCTGGCGATTGATACCCTGAACCAGGACGAGCGCGCCTGGGATGCGCTGGTGGACGAGTTTGACGGCTACCGCCAGCGCTGGCTGAAGCGTGGGGTATTGCCGATGCTGCGTGAACTGATGATGCGCCGCCATATTGCAGAAAATCTGCTGGCCTCGGAAGAGGGCGAGCGGCGCTTAACCGATCTGCTGCATCTGGGGGAACTGTTACAGGAAGCAGCAGCTACCCTCGACAGCGAGCATGCGCTGGTGCGCTGGCTGGCGCGTCAGGTGGCGCAGCCGGACCCGCAGGTTGCCAGTCAGCAGCTGCGTCTGGAGAGCGATCGCCATCTGGTGCAGATTGTTACCATCCACAAATCGAAAGGCCTGCAGTACCCGCTGGTCTGGCTGCCGTTTGTGGCGAACTATCGCGTTGCCGAAAATGCGCTCTATCACGATCGGGAGAGTTACCAGGCGCTGCTGGATCTGCAGGGTGATGAGCAGAGTATGGCACTGGCCGAGCAGGAGCGACTGGCGGAGGATCTGCGCCTGCTGTATGTGGCGCTGACGCGCTCCATCTGGCACTGCAGCGTGGGGATTGCGCCGCTGATTAAGGGCAACCGAAAAAAAGAAGGGGCCAGCGATCTGCATCACAGCGCGCTGGGCTGGCTGCTGCAGCGGGGCGAAGCGGCAGATGCTGCCACGCTGCACAGCCTGCTGGCCGATCTGCCGGCAGACTGTATGGCGGTGGTCAGCCAGCCGCTCAGCGCGCCACCTCCATGGCAGCCGCTGGCGGATGACGGCCAGACGCTCTCCTGCCGGCAGGTAACGCGCTCGCTGCGTGACGACTGGCGGGTGACCAGCTACTCCGGGCTGCAGCAGCACGGACAAAAAGTGGCACTGGATCTGCTGCCGCGCCTCGATGCTGATGCTGCCGGTGAAGCCAGTGGGAGTCAGGTGATGGCGCTGACGCCGCACAGCTTTCCGCGCGGTGCCGGGCCGGGTACCTTTCTGCACAGCCTGTTTGAGCAGATCACCTTTAACGCGCCGCTGAATGATGAATGGCTGCTGGAGCAGCTGCGCGGACAGGGAATGGCAGCCGAGTGGCAGCCGGTGCTCAGCGCCTGGATCAGCCGCATTTTGCAGACGCCGTTGAACGATAGCGGCGTCAGTCTGCATCAGCTAACGCCGGCGGCCTGCTGCGTGGAGCTGGAGTTTTATCTGCCGATTTCCCGCCTGCTAACGGCCGATGCGCTGACGCAGATTATCTGTCAGGATCCGCTGTCAGCAGACTGTCCGCCGCTGGATTTCCATCAGGTGCGGGGCATGCTGAAAGGCTTTATCGACCTGGTATTCTGCTGGCAGGGAAAATACTACCTGCTGGACTACAAATCCAACTGGCTGGGCGATGACAGCGCTGCCTACACCCCGCAGGCGATGGCACAGGCGATGCAGGGCCACCGTTATGATTTGCAGTATCAGCTGTATACCCTGGCACTGCACCGTTATCTCGGCCAGCGCCTGGCGGACTACGATTATCAGCGCCATTTTGGTGGCGTGATTTACCTGTTTTTGCGTGGAATGGACGGCAGCGGAGACAGCAACGGCATCTTCAGCACCCGCCCCCCCCTTGCGCTGGTGGACGCGCTGGATCAGCTGTTTAAGGAGCCGGTGGCATGAGCCTGAAAGTGATTTTACAGCAGGCCTGTCGCCTGGGATTACTGCGTCAGCTTGATGTGCAGTTTGCCCTGATGGTGGCCAGCGACCAGCAGCCGGCGCTGATGCTGGCAGCCGCGCTGGTGAGCCGTGATGCCGGTGAAGGCCACGTTTGTCTGCCGCTGGAGCAGATGCAGCCGCAGCTGTTGTTTGCCGGTCGCCATCCTGAACTGGCTGCGCAGATCTGGCAGGCGGCAGGTGAACCGGCGGCGTGGCAGCCCCTGCTGATGGCGGAAGCGGCGGTGGGCGATGGCTCCACTGCCACGCCGCTGGTACTGCAACAGCAGCGTCTCTATCTGCACCGCATGTGGCAGAGTGAGGGCCAAGTGGCTGAGTTTATCCGCCGTCAGCAGCGACCGCTGGCGGTGAATGAAAGTCAGGTGCGGCAAACGCTCGATCATTTGTTTGGTCAGCAGCCGCAGGACTGGCAGAAAATTGCCGCTGCCGTGGCCTTAACCCGCCAGATGGCGGTGATTTCAGGCGGGCCGGGCACCGGTAAAACCACCACCGTGGCCAGGCTGCTGGCGGCATTGCTGACGCTGTCTGAACAGAAGCCGCGCATTGAACTGGCGGCACCGACCGGTAAAGCGGCGGCTCGTCTGACGGAATCGCTGGGAAAAACCCTGCAACAGTTACAGCTGGAACCTGCGCTGCAGCAGGGCTTTCCTGCCGAGGCAACCACCCTGCACCGGCTGCTGGGGGCGGTACCAGGCAGTCAGCGTATGCGCTATCACGCGGGGAATCCGCTGCATCTTGACGTGCTGGTGGTGGATGAGGCCTCGATGGTCGATTTGCCGATGCTGGCCAGTCTCATCCGCGCCCTTCCGCCGCAGGCACGCATCATTTTTCTTGGCGATCGCGATCAGCTGGCTTCGGTGGAAGCGGGGGCCGTGCTGGGTGATATCTGTCGCTGCGCCGAACAGGGATACAGCCCGGCGCGCGCGGCGGAGCTGGAACGTCTGACCGGTTGTGAGATCGCCGGGCAGGATGACAGCAGCGCACCACAGGTGCGCGATATGCTGTGCCTGCTGCGCAAAAGCTACCGCTTTACTGATGCCTCCGGCATCGGTCAGTTGGCGCAGGCAGTCAATGCCGGAGACGGCCCTGCCTGTGCCCGGGTGTTTAGCGCCGGCTTTGCCGATATTCAGCGTCAGCCGCTTGCCAGCAGCGAAGACTATCAGCAACTTCTGAATGACTGTGTCGCAGGCTATCGCGATTATCTGCAGCGGGTAGCGTGCAACGAGGAACCCGCTGCCGTGCTCAGCACCTTTGCCCGCTTCCAGGTACTGTGCGCGCTGCGTGAAGGGCCTTTTGGCGTTGGCGGATTAAACGAACGTATTGAAGGGGCGTTACGTCAGGCCGGGCTAATCCGCACCCTGGCGGGCAGTAAATGGTATGCGGGGCGTCCGGTGATGGTGGCGCGTAATGACCGCAGCCTGGGACTGTTTAACGGTGATATTGGCATTGCGTTGCCGGATAAAGATCAGGGATTAAGGGTATTCTTTCCGCTGCCGGATGGCACCATCAAAGCGGTGCAGCCGAGCCGCCTGCCAGCACATGATACTGCCTGGGCGATGACAGTGCATAAATCCCAGGGGTCGGAATTTGAACATACGCTGCTGGTACTGCCTAACCAGATGACGCCGGTGCTGACCCGTGAGCTGGTGTATACCGCCATCACCCGTGCTAAACAGCAGCTGACGCTGTACAGCGATGAACGGGTATTTGCCGCCGCAGTTAAAATTCGCACCCAACGACGCAGCGGCCTGCTGGAGCGGTTACGCCACGCCTCTGAACCGTGAGCAGCGGGGCGCAGGCCCCGCCAGCCGCGTTACTCGGCGCGCATCACCTCGCGCAGATCCACCATCATCACCTTGGAGCGACGCTGATAGTTATACATCTGCTTTTTGCTTTCCGGCAGCAGTTCAATATCCACCGGCTGAAAGCCGCGTTCCTGGAACCAGTGAATGCTGCGGGTGGTCAACACAAACAGCTTTTTCAGTCCCAGCTGCCGCGCCTGCAGCGCCACGCGCTCCAGCAGCGCTTCGCCACGGGATGAACTGCGGTAGTCAGGATGCACCGCCACGCAGGCCATCTCGCCAATCTGCTCATCCGGGAAGGGGTAGAGGGCGGCACAGCCGATGGTCAGATTATCGCGCTCGATAATAGTAAATTTATCGATCTCGATTTCCAGCTGCTCCCGCGAGCGGCGCACCAGAATGCCCTGCTGTTCCAGCGGACGGATCAACTCCAGAATGCCACCGATATCATTAATGGTTGCGCGGCGGATCTGCTCGGCGCTCTCCATCACTATTTGCGTACCAATGCCGTCACGCGAGAACAACTCCTGTAACAGCGCGCCATCCTCACGGTAGCTGATCAGATGGCTGCGTCGCACGCCGCTGCGGCAGGCGCGTACCGCACCGCGCAGAAAGCGCAGGGTGTCAGAGTAGAAGTCGCCATCACTTTCCAGTTCATCAATACGCTGCTGGGCCTGCGCCGGAAACAGCTCGGAAATCACCCGTCCTTCGCGGTCGGTCGCGCCCTGGTCAGCGCAGAAGCCGATCATTTTTTCCGCTTTCAGCTTGATAGCCAGCTGAGTTGCCACTTCTTCTGAGGTGAGATTGAAACTCTCGCCGGTCACCGACACCGCCACCGGTCCCAGCAGCACAATGGCATCGTTATCCAGCTGACGGTGGATGGCCTCTTCATCAATCCGGCGAATGCGGCCGCTGTGGCAGTAATCAATGCCATCATCCACCCCCAGCGGCTGCGCGATAATAAAGTTGCCGCTGACGACATTAATATGCGCCCCCTGAAGCGGCGTATTATTCAGGCTCATTGACAGACGGGCGGTAATATCCAGCTGCAGGCGTCCGGCGGCCTGCTTGACCAGTTCCAGCGAGCGGGCATCGGTAACGCGGGTATGCTTATGATAAACCGGCTCCAGCTGTTGCTCGGCCAGGCTGGTGTCAATCTGCGGACGTGCGCCATACACCACCACCAGACGAATACCCAGGCTGTGCAGCAGGCCAATATCATTGATGATAGCTGAGAAGTTTCCATGCCCGATGGCTTCACCGCCCAGCATAATCACGAACGTCTTACCACGGTGGGCATTGATGTAGGGAACGGTGTGACGAAAACCCTGAACCAGCTCGGTGCTACGTTCCTTCACGGCTAACCCTCGTAATTGAATTATTATTCGTTAAATATGTATTTTTATTCTTTTATGGCGATGGAAGCAAGTGACATTTTATTCTCGTTCTCAGTTGCTGTGGTATTGACTGCGGCCTGAAAGGGAATGCTACTGCGCTTTAGGTGGGGGGCGCAGCACGGCTTCCTGCTCAATCTTATACTCCTTTTTTATGCCCTCATGGATTCAAATGGTTGCATGATGCTCCCTTTAAGGGGACATTTGATTTAGAATTAATTACTCAGGGGGCGGAATGATTGGTAGCTTCAGGGATGGGGAAAACGGAGCGCTGGCGATGTTCTGTCTGGACAATGTGCGCAGCCGTGATATTCCAGCCAGCTTAGTAAACCCGTTACGTCGTAAGCTGTCACTTATCGACGCTGCAGCAACGGAAAAATCACTGTTTGCACCACGCAGCAATAACTATGAAAGACTGACTGAAAATCTGAAAGGATGGTCGAGTATTCGGGTATCGATCCAGTGGCGGTTAATCTTTCGCTGGCGCGATGGCTATGCACAGGATCTGTACCTTGATCCATATAAATACTAAGGAAATCACATGAAAACCAGAATAGCAGAGCCAACCACCGTGGGTGAAATGCTGTCAGAAGAGTTCCTGAAACCGATGGGGATAACTCAGGAGCAGCTGGGTCATTTCATGGGGTTGTCACGTAAAGTCGTCGGACAGATTGTTAACAACAGTCGTCGTATCAGCGTGGATGAAGCGGCCACACTGGCTGCTTTATTTGAAACTGATGAAGATTTCTGGATTAACGTTCAGGCGGCACACGATCGCTGGGATAGTCGCAAAATCCTGTCATCGAAGGTGGTGCAGCCAATTCATGAGATGTTGGGCATTATCTGATCAGGGATAAGTTAACGAATTTTGTTTAGATCGCCTGATTAATTGTGGCGAGTTTTGGAGTGGCATGACAGATTCAACTTCGCAAAACCGCCGGCGCTTACTGCTGGGTGCTGGCGCCCTTTGGTTGCTTGGCGTCAGTCGGGTAGGGATGGCAGCTAACAGCCATATTGTGGCGATCCGCATCTGGCCTTCATCAACCTATTCCCGTCTGACGCTGGAATCCAGCACCCCGCTGGGTTATAAGCAATTTGCCCTCAGCAACCCTAACCGGGTAGTGGTGGATATTGATAATATTATCCTGAATCCGCTGCTGAACAGTGTCGGCAACCTGGTGCGGCGCGACGATCCTTATATTAAAACCGCCCGGGTCGGGCAGTTTAACAAGAACACCGTGCGTCTGGTGCTGGAATTAAAGCAGCAGGTTGCTCCCCGGGTGTTTACCCTGAAACCAGTCGCCGGATTTAAGCACCGGCTGGTACTGGATCTCTATCCGACGGTCAATAAGCACAGCGACGATCCGCTGCTGGCCTTGCTGGAAGAGTATAACCAGGGCGATCTGACGCGCAGTCAACCGGCGGCAGCGCCGCTGCCAGGGAAGGCCGGTAAAGATCGTCCTCTGGTGATTATGCTGGATCCGGGGCACGGTGGTGAAGACAGCGGGGCGGTGGGTAAACACAAAACCCGTGAAAAAGATGTGGTGCTGAAAATAGCCCGGCGGCTGAAAGCGCTGATTGATCGTCAGCCTTCGATGCGCGCTTATATGACACGTAATGAAGATGTGTTTATTCCGCTTAAGGTGCGGGTGGCCAAAGCGCGTAAGCAGCGTGCCGACCTGTTTGTCTCCATCCACGCCGATGCCTTTACCAACCGCTCGGCGCGGGGTTCCTCGGTATTTGCGCTTTCCACTAAAGGGGCGACCAGCACTGCCGCGCGCTATCTGGCAAAAACCCAGAATGAATCCGACCTGATTGGTGGCGTCAGCCGAAGCGGCGACCGTTATCTTGATCACGCGATGTTTGATATGGTGCAACGCCTGACCATTAGCGACAGCCTGGTCTTTGGCAAAGAAGTGCTGTCACGGATGGGGAAAATTAACCATCTGCATAAAAACCGCGTCGATCAGGCGGGGTTTGCGGTACTGAAAGCCCCGGATATTCCGTCGATTCTGGTGGAGACGGCGTTTATCAGTAATGTGGCTGAAGAGCGCCGGTTACGCACTGCGCATTTCCAGCAGCAGATTGCCGAGGCAATTTTTGCCGGGATCAAAGCCTGGTTTGCCAGCCATGCCGGCGCACACGCGAAAAAATAAGTCTGGCGGGGAAACCTGCCAATTCGAATTTAAAGAAGGGAAAGCCGGAAACAAAAAAACACCCGAAAGGGTGTTTAGTGGTTGCGGGAGCCGGATTTGAACCGACGACCTTCGGGTTATGAGCCCGACGAGCTACCAGGCTGCTCCATCCCGCGTCCGAATTACTTCATATCTTCCAGCTAATCAGGCTGACCACTGCGGCAGATTGGTTGCGGGAGCCGGATTTGAACCGACGACCTTCGGGTTATGAGCCCGACGAGCTACCAGGCTGCTCCATCCCGCGTCCGAATTACTTCATATCTTCCAGCTAATCAGGCTGACCACTGCGGCAGATTGGTTGCGGGAGCCGGATTTGAACCGACGACCTTCGGGTTATGAGCCCGACGAGCTACCAGGCTGCTCCATCCCGCGTCCGTGGAAGCGCACTATACGCTGGATGCATTTTGATGCAACCCCTTTTTGCCCGGAAAGCGATAAAAAGCGTGTGGTTAGTCATTTTTTCAGCCAAAAGGCTAAATAACCACCACTTCTGCTACCCGGTGCAGGGGGTGGATTTTATTATGAGTAAGCCTTTGCTATCTTCGCTGAGGGCGGCTGAGTAATATCAGTTTTTTGCTCATCAGAATTCAGCGCATCCCGCAGCGATGATCCGCGTGCGGGATGCTTATCAGATTGAGGTTGCGACAGTCTGTCTGCAACCATCTCCGTTATCAGGCTAACAGGCAGTAAAGGTAAACAGAAAGTATGAAAGTACGTTGGTATCATTATGTAGCAGTGGGAACGCTGTTAGCGCTGTTGGCAGGCTGCTCATCAAAGCCAACCGATCGCGGGCAACAATATAAAGATGGCAAATTAAATCAACCGCTGGCACTGGTTAACCAGCCTAACGCCAAAGGCAGACCGGTTAACGGCGGCGATTTTGCCAGCCAGATCTCACAGATCCGCAATGCATCTGATAATCTGTACCGCCGTCAGGTCAGCACCTATAGCGCGGTTCAGAGTTGGTTACTGGCCGGTGGCGATACCCGCAATCTGCGCCAGTTTGGTCTGGACTCCTGGCAGATGGAAGGCATGGATAACTACGGTAACGTACAGTTCACCGGCTACTACACCCCGGTGGTGCAGGCGCGCTACAGCCGTCAGGGTGAATTTCAGTATCCTTTATACCGTATGCCACCACACGGACATGGCAAGCTGCCCAGCCGTGCTCAGATTTACAGCGGAGCGCTCAGCGATCGCTATGTTGCCGGTTACAGCAACTCCCTGATGGATAACTTTATTATGGATGTTCAGGGCAGTGGTTATGTGGATTATGGCGATGGCCGTCCGCTCAGCTTCTTTGGTTACGGCGGCAAAAATGGTCACGCTTACCGCAGTATTGGTAAGGTGCTGATCGACCGGGGTGAAGTGAAACGCGAAGATATGTCGATGCAGGCCATTCGTCAGTGGGGCGCCAGCCACAGTCAGGGGGAAGTGCGTGAACTGCTGGAGCAAAACCCTTCCTTTGTCTTCTTCAAGCCGGAAAACTTTGCCCCGGCGCGCGGTGCCAGCGCCGTACCGCTGGTGGCGAAAGCCTCTGTCGCCGCTGACCGGGCGCTGATCCCACCGGGAACGGTGCTGCTGGCGGAAGTGCCTTTGCTGGACAATCAGGGCAAATTTACCGGAAAATATGAGATGCGTATGATGGTGGCGCTGGACGTCGGCGGAGCCATTAAAGGTCAGCATTTTGATATTTATCAGGGGATTGGCAACGAAGCCGGCCATATGGCGGGCTGGTATAACCACTACGGACGCGTCTGGGTATTAAAAGCCGCGCCCGGTGCCGGTGTACCGTTGTTTTCATCGGCATCAGCACAGAACAGACCCCAGGGAACGCTACTGGCCAGCCAGTAACTCCCCGTTCCGGGCGGTGTTCGCGGCCCGGTTTTATTTTTGAGGATGACGACATGACGGCTCTTTCAGACGCCTGGCTGCAACGTTTTGGCGGCACGGCGCGTTTATATGGTCAGCCTGCACTGCAGCTGTTTGCCGCGGCGCATATCTGCATAGTGGGAATTGGTGGCGTAGGCTCCTGGGCGGCGGAAGCGCTGGTGCGTACCGGTATTGGTGCCGTCACGCTGATTGATATGGACGATGTCTGCATCACCAATACCAACCGCCAGATCCATGCGCTGAAAGAGAACATTGGTCAGGCTAAAACCGAAGTGATGGCGGCACGTCTGCGTCAGATCAACCCGGAGTGCCGTATTACCTGTATTGATGATTTTATTACTGCTGACAACCTGGCGCAGTATATTGATCCACAGTTCAGCTATGTGATTGATGCCATTGACAGCGTGCGGCCGAAAGCTGCGCTGCTGGCGTGGTGCCGACGCAATAAGATCCCGCTGGTGACCACTGGTGGCGCGGGCGGGCAGATCGATCCCACCCAGATTCAGGTGGCCGATCTGGCGCGCACCATTCAGGATCCGCTGGCGGCGAAACTGCGGGAAAGGCTGAAAAGCGACTTTAGTATCGTGAAAAACAGCAAGGGGAAACTGGGGATCGACTGCGTATTCTCTACGGAAGCGCTGATGTACCCGCAGGCCGATGGCTCAGTCTGCGCTTCACGCGCCACCGCAACCGGACCGAAGCGCATGGACTGTGCCTCGGGATTTGGTGCCTCCACCATGGTGACCGCCAGTTTTGGACTGGTAGCGGTGTCACATGCGCTGAAGAAAATGATGGCCAAGGCGGCGCGTCAGGCCTCCGTGCCACACGCCGGTTAGCCGCAGCCTGCGGCTTTTACGGCGTTAATCAGCACCGTTAATCCCATTGCCCGCGAAGCGCTAAGCTGATCTTCTAATCCCAGCTGGCGAAACAGTTCCCGCGGCTCCAGCTGCCGGAGTTCTTCCACCCGGCAGCCTTCCACTGCGGTCAGCAGCACCGCCAGTAATCCGCGTACAATGCGGCCCTCACTGTCACCGTAAAAATGCAGCCGGCCATCCGCCAGCTGCTGGTGGCCCAGCCATACCCGGTTTTCGCAGCCGCTCAGCTCGGGGATTACACTTTTCTCCATGTCGGAGAGCGCTGGCAGCTGTTTTCCCAGCAGTATCAGCTGGCGGTAACGATCCTCCCACTGGCGGCAGCCGGAGAATTTTTCAATTAGCGCATCACGGGTAATCTGCACACCAAAGGGATGCGGGGCGATAAGTTCAGTCACAGTTAATCTTCCAGTAACGTCAGCGCTGTAGTCATGGCCGCGCTCAGTGCGTCCACATCCTCAGCGGTGTTGTAGGGGGCAAAAGAGACGCGCAGTGCCCCCGAAATGCCGAGAGCCGCCAGCAGCGGCTGCGCGCAGTGCTGACCGGCGCGCAGGGCGATACCGCTTTCCGCCAGCAGCGTCACGATATCGCTGTGATGGATCCCGGCAATATCAAAGGCCAGCAGCGGCGAACCGGCGGCGCGGTAGCTGCGAAAGCCGGGCAGGGTAGCCAGCTGCGCTTCGGCGCGGTCAGCCAGGGCACAGCTCCACTGTTCTGCACCCGGCAGATCGATCTGCGTCAGCCATTCGAGGGTGGCGCTGAAACCCATCACACCGGCAATATTGGGCGTACCGGCTTCAAAGCACCAGGGAACCGCCTGAGGGGTGAAACCGGCAAAATCGACCTGGCTCATCATCTTGCCGCCGCCCTGCCAGGGCATCATTTCTGCCAGTACATCCGGGTGACCATACAGCACGCCAAGACCGGTAGGACCATACAATTTGTGCGCAGAAAAAGCATAAAAATCAATCTCAAGCGCCTGTACGTCCACCGGAGCATGCACCACGCCCTGCGCGCCATCTACCATCACTCTGGCCCCTGCGCTTTTAACCAGAGGGATAATGCGCGCCAGATCCGGGCAACCACCGGTGACGTTAGACATCTGGGTAATCGCCACCAGGCGGGTACGCGGGGTGAGCAGCGCCGGTAGCAGAGCCATATCCGGCAGGCGATCGGCTCCCAGCGGCCAGGGTACCACCCGTGCGCCGGTCTGTTGCGCCACCATCAGCCAGGGCACCAGGTTGGCATGATGCTCGGCAACGCTCACCAGAATTTCATCGCCGGGTTGCAGGCGCGGACGCAGATAACTTTGCGCCACCAGGTTAATCGCCTCGGTGGTGCCTTTGGTCCACACCACCGCCTGCTCGCTGGCGGCATTAATCAGCTGCGCCACCTGGCTGCGGGCATATTCATAGCGTTCAGTCAGGCGGCGCGCGGCGCTGAACTGGCTGCGGTGAACGCTACCGGCACCGAGGCGATAAAACTGTTCACTGGCATCAATCAGCGCCCGGGGTTTCAGCGCGGTGGCGGCGCTGTCCAGATAGCAGCCGGCGTCAGGCAACGCAGGAAACTGCTGACGAAAGTGAGCGGGATTAAATGTGGTCATAGTCTTCTCGAATCAGATCCCGAATTCTTTGTTCAGATAATGCTGGATTCACAGGGCAATCTGGCAAAGTTGCGAAAGCGAGTTATGCTGAATTATGCAAGGTTTAAGCTGTTATCCGCAAATATAAAGCCGTTGAAACCGACATGTTATTTGAACATGCCGATCGGATTCTGGGGCTTAATGGATGATGTCTAACGTAAAACTCTACAAGGATACCACGATGAAAAAATTAGCTGCTGTTCTGACCGCTTGTACAATGACGCTGACTCTGGCCGCCTGTTCATCCAACTACACTATGCACACCAATGATGGCCGCACCATCGTCACTGATGGCAAGCCTGTGGTTGACAGTGATACCGGGATGATTAGTTATAAAGACGCTAATGGTAACTCACAGCAGATTAACCGTGCCGATGTGAAAGAGATGGTCAAAGTAGACCAGTAAGCAACGGTAAAAAAAAGCACCGCAAATTGCGGTGCTAAAAATATTATGGACAGGATAACTCTGTAAATTATGGTAGCCTGGCTACCGGACCCGAAAATCCTCAGATCAATTGCAAACACAACATTACGACCACAAGCCAAAAGTCCCGATAAACTCCGCAATCCGCCTCATTTTTCAGTACTTTTCGTTCCGGCTCGGGAAGTGGCGCAACTATAGGTCTTTGCTGGCAGTTCATCAACGGACAATTTATAATGCTTCGGATAATAAAAACTAATGGGTAAGCCTGTGCCACACAGGATCCTTTGTCCGTTACGGTACAGTTGCATTTAATCATGTCTAAACGATTACCACCACTGAACGCGTTGCGGGTTTTTGATGCTGCGGCGCGTCATCTTAGTTTTACCAAAGCGGCGGAAGAGCTGTTTGTAACGCAGGCGGCAGTCAGCCATCAAATTAAGGCGCTGGAAGATTTTCTCGGACTGAAGCTGTTTCGCCGACGTAACCGCTCGCTGCTACTGACCGAAGAAGGGCAGAGCTATTACCTCGATATTAAAGAATTTTTTACCGCCCTGAGTGAGGCCACGCGCAGGCTGCAGTCGCGCAGTGCCAAAGGCGCGCTGACCGTCAGCTTACTGCCCAGTTTTGCTATTCAGTGGCTGGTGCCGCGACTGGCCAGCTTTAACTCAGCTTATCCGGGCATTGATGTGCGTATTCAGGCAGTGGATCGGGAAGAAGAGAAGCTGGCGGACGATGTTGACGTGGCCATTTTTTATGGCCGCGGTAACTGGCCGGGGCTGCGGGTGGAGAAGCTGTATGCCGAATATTTGCTACCGGTCTGTGCGCCGCAGCTACTGACCGGAGAACATGCGCTGACCTCATCCGACCGGCTGGTTAATCATACCCTGCTGCACGATGCGTCCCGGCGCGACTGGCAGAGCTATATGCGCCAGCTGGGGCTGGGTAACGCCAACGTGCAGCAGGGGCCGATTTTCAGCCACAGCGCGATGGTATTGCAGGCGGCTATCCACGGTCAGGGGGTGGCTCTGGCGAACAATGTGATGGTGCAGAGTGAAATAGAAGCGGGTCGCCTGGTTTGCCCTTTTAATGATGTTCTGGTCAGTAAAAATGCTTTTTATCTGGTTTGTCATGACAGTCAGGCAGAACTGGGTAAAATAGCTGCCTTTCGCCAGTGGATCCTGGCTAAAGCCGCCAGTGAGCAGCAAAAATTCTGCTTCCGTTATGAATCCTGAGTGGCTGGTTGCCATGTTCAAACGCAGGCCTGATTTGAGGATAACGCTATGTCCAGCCGTACCATGCTGATTTTTGCCGCGCTAAGCGGTTTTTTTTATGTGGCCTTTGGCGCGTTTGGTGCCCATATATTAAGCCACGCGCTGGGTGTGGCGGAACTGGCCTGGCTGAAAACCGGGCTGGATTATCAGGCGATCCACACCCTGGCGATCCTGGCAATGGCGGCGCTGATGCAGCGTCGGGCAAATATTTGGTTTTACTGGAGCAGCGTCATGCTGGCGCTGGGGATCCTGTTATTCAGCGGCAGCCTTTATAGTCTGGCGCTGTCACACCTGAAAGTACTGGTGTATATCACCCCGCTGGGCGGCACCTGCTTCCTGGTTGGCTGGGTATTGATGTTAACGGGCGCACTGCGTCTGAAGAAAAAGGCAGAATGCGATGAATAAAATTTTACTCTATTGCCGTCAGGGTTTTGAGAAAGAGTGTGCGGCAGAGATCACCGCGAAAGCGGGTGAACGTGAAATTTTCGGTTTTGCCCGGGTAAAAGAAGACTCAGCGTACGTGCTTTTTGAATGTTACCAGCCTGGTGAAGCGGAAAAGCTGCTGGAAACGCTGCCCTTCCGCCAGCTGATTTTTGCCCGCCAGATGATTCTGGTGGGCGAACTTCTGCGCGATTTGCCGGCGGAAGACAGGGTTACGCCTGTGATAGGCATGCTGACTGGCGCGGTGCAGAAAGCCGGCGAGCTGCGGGTGGAAGTCCCGGATACTAATACCAGCAAAGAACTGCTGAAATTCTGCCGTAAATTTACCGTACCGCTGCGTGCCGGCCTGCGGCAGGCGGGTATTCTGCTGAACTATGAAAGCAATAAACGTCCGGTGATCCACGTATTTTTTATTGCGCCGGGCTGCTGCTATGTCGGTTATTCACTGCCAGAAAACAACTCACCGTTCTTTATGGGGATCCCACGTCTGAAGTTCCCGGCAGATGCCCCCAGTCGCTCAACCTTGAAGCTGGAAGAAGCCTTCCATGTATTTATTCCGGCAGATGAATGGGATGAACGTCTGGCCAGTGGTATGTGGGCGGTGGATCTGGGAGCCTGTCCGGGCGGTTGGACTTACCAGCTGGTGAAACGCAGCATGATGGTAAACGCGGTGGATAATGGCCCGATGGCACCGAGTCTGATGGAAACTGGTCAGGTGTATCATCAGCGGGAAGATGGTTTTAAGTACCGGCCCACGCGCAATAACAACTACTGGCTGGTATGCGATATGGTAGAAAAACCGGTGCGCGTGGCGAATCTGATGGCGGAATGGCTGGTTAATGGCTGGTGCCGGGAAGCGATTTTTAACCTGAAGCTGCCAATGAAAAAACGCTATGACGAGGTGGTGCAAAATCTGGCAATGATTGATGTAAAACTGAAAGCCAGCGGCATCAATGCACAGATCCAGGCGCGTCAGTTGTACCATGACCGGGAAGAAGTCACCGTGCATATCCGGCGCATCTGGGCGGCGGTCGGTGGGCGGCGCGACGAGCGCTGATTACTCTGCCTTAGCGTCAGATTATTCAGGTGCTAAGGCGTATATAACGCTGGCCACTTTTTTAAGTCATACTGCATACCGAGGTGGCAGAGAAAGAATTATCCGGTGGTTGGCTGCCCGTCAGACAGGCGCAGTGTTTTCAGGTTGATTTGCAGTTGCAGATATCGGTTCTTAACGTTGCCACCAGTTTACTGACTTCCGCCTGCTTCTGAGCAGGTTGCAGTTTTTTACGCCATTTCTCCGCGACGTCGTCCAGCTGCTGATAGACCGCATCCAGTGAGCCGAACTGTTGCAGCAGTTGAGCCGCGCTTTTGCCGCCAATGCCAGTGACGCCCGGAATTTTACTGCTGGCGATACCTGCCAGCCCCCAGTAATCAGGTAGTTGCTGAGGGGAAACGCCAAATTCCGCCTCAACAAAGGGTAAATCCAGCCAGCGTTTCTGAAAGTAATCACGAATACGCACCGTCGGTGCCAGTAGCTGGCAGTACCCCTTATCGGTAGAGACGATGGTAGCCTGATGGCCTGCCGCTGCCACTTTACTGGCGAGGGTGGCGGCCAGGTCGTCGGCTTCATCTCCCGCCGACTCCAGACAGGTAATGCCCAGCCCGGTAAAGGCGGTGCGGATCAGCGGCATCTCTTTATTCAGGGCATCAGGCGTCGGTGGCCGGCCGGCTTTGTACTCCGGCAGCAGCTGATGTCGCCAGCTGTCAGTGCGGTTATCCGCATCGTAAACGGCGACTGCGTGCGTGGGTTGCGTGTGCAGCAGTAGCTGCTGTACTGCATGCAGACAGCTTTGCTGACAGGGAGAACCCTGAACCGCATAAATACGGCGGATCAGGTTCAGCGCATCAATAATTAGCAGATGAACAGACATAATATTCTGTGATCCTGGATGGCTGCCGCACAGACGGCAGCCCTGAACGGGTCAGGTGATAATTTCATAGCAGGGGATATAGGCGGTGCCTGGCAGCTTCATACGATACTGGGTGACAAATCCATTTAACAGATCGTCCATACGGCGCATAATCCGCGCATCGCCGTGCAGTTTGAACACCCCTTTCTCGCGAATGGCCCTGATACCGATATCTTTCACGTTGCCGGCAACGATACCCGAGAATGCCCGGCGCAGTGCGGCAGCAAGTTTCTCCGCCGGCTGGTCAGGATGCAGATTCAGGTTAGCCATATTGTCATGGGTCGGAATAAACGGCATCTGCAAATCAGGGGCAATGCGCAGCGCCCAGTTAAAGCTGTAGGCATCGCCTGTTTCCCGTCGGTACTCTTTTACCCGAGGCATGGCGTTTTTCATCTGACGGGCAACCTCTGCGGCGTCATCAATAATAATGCGGTAGTGTCTGCGCGCCTTTTCCCCCAGCGTGTTGACAATAAATTCGTCCAAAACATGAAAGTAATCCGCGCTCTCCTGCGGGCCGGTGAGGATTAGAGGCAACACCTGGCCGTCGTTTGCCGGATCCAGCAGGATCCCCAGCAGATAAAGCAGTTCTTCTGCGGTGCCAACCCCGCCAGGGAAAATAATAATCCCGTGCCCAATACGCACAAAGGCTTCAAGGCGTTTTTCGATATCTGGCATGATAATCAGCTCATTGACCAGCGGATTTGGTGGCTCGGCGGCGATAATTGACGGTTCTGTCAGACCAATAAAACGACCTTCTTTATAACGCTGCTGAGCATGGCCCACCGCAGCCCCTTTCATCGGGGCCTCCATCACGCCGGGTCCACAGCCGGTGCAGATATTCAGTTCACGCAGGCCCAGTTGTGAACCCACATTACGGCAGTACTGATATTCAACCGGGTTAATTGAATGGCCACCCCAGCAGACCACGGTATTTGGTTCTTCCCCAACATGCAGCGCGCGAGCATTGCGCAGCAGGGAAAACACCAGATTGGTGATATACACGGAATCATTCACTTCCGGTAACTGGCTGAAGCGCGCAGAGTTAAGCTGGCCATTAACGAACAGAATATCGCGCAGCACGGCAAACAGGTTGGCCTGCAGGGAACGAATAATGCGGCCATCGACAAAGGCCTCTTCCGGGGGATTAATCAGCTCCAGTTTCACGCCGCGCTCACGACGCAACACATTAATATCAAAGTGCTGAAAACGTGACAGCAATTCATCGCTACTGTCTGTCTGGCTGCCGGAATTCAGTACGGCGAGGGAGCAGTTACGAAACAGTTGATAGAGGTCGCTGCTGGCAGTGCGTTTCAGCATATCGACTTCCAGTTGAGAAAGCAGATCCATTGAGCCCAGAGGGCTGATTTGTGTAATCAAGAGAGCTCCTTTAACGACTTTCGCCCGCCGCAGCGGGTTTGCTGCTTCACAGTTGGCTGTGAAGAAAAAAATCATCGGGCAGGCATTTTATCCTGCACGTTCTCAGAATAGCCTTGTCTGCTGGTGGTTAACAGCCGCTGACCTCTAATTTACTGCCTGACCAGGCGCGAGCGGCCTGGAAAAAAAAGCTGATTACTGCGCCACGGATTAATATCCAGACCGCCACGTCGGGTATAACGAGCATACACGGTCAGGCTTTCCGGCTGGCAGAAGCGCAGAATATCGTTAAAAATCCGCTCCACGCATTGCTCATGGAATTCATTATGAAGACGGAAAGAAACCAGATAACGCAGCAAAGCCTCACGCTGAATACGCGGGCCGCGATAGCTAATCATCACCGAGCCCCAGTCGGGCTGACTGGTGATCAGGCAGTTTGATTTGAGCACATGGCTGACCAACTGTTCCTGCACAACTGCACTACTGGTTGCCTGCAGCAGATGAGAGCTGTCAAAGGTATAGCTGTCAATCGTTATATCCTGCTCATCAATACAGGTACCCTCTAAATGTCCGATGGGTTGTCCCTCTACCTCCTGCAGGCGGAACAGCGCAACGCTGACCTTACCCATGGCACAGGCTGCCAGATCGCGCTCCAGCGTCTGACGTACTTCGCCCCAGTCAGCAAAGCGGGTCTGGTTAAAGCTGTTCAGATACAGTTTGAAACTTTTCGATTCGATCAGATTTACGCTGTCCGCATCCACGGACACTTCGCCTACAGCGACCTGCGGTAACCCTTTACTGTTCAGCCAGGATAGTTCATATAACGTCCACAAATCAGCACCGTGGAATGGCAGCGCATCTTCATTTATTCCCAGTGGTTGGCGATTCAGTGAGCGGGGAACCGCCTGAAGCAGCGCAGGATTGTAGCAATCCTGATATTCTGTGGGTTGCCCCAGCGTCAGGTCTGCAAGCGCCTGATGATTACTGTATAAAGACATCGTGTCACCTTATTTGCTCCCGGCTGTCCGGAGTTGTTACAATTTCAGTCAGATAGTGATGCCGACAGGCAGTGTAACCCAGCCAGTATAGAGTGAAATACTATGATTGCAGAAACCGTCAGTGCTCTGAACGACATTACCCACCGATACTGTGATTTATGGCAGCAGCAGCGCGGTCATGCGCCAGCCAGTCAGGATCTTTATGGCATGCCTTCTCCTTGTATTCTGGCATCGCACGCAGATAAAGAAGAAGTCTGGTGGCAGCCGCAGTCTTTTACTCTGGCGCAAAATTTGCAGGCGGTTGAACGGGCGCTGGATATTCGTCTCCAACCTGCGCTGACGGCGTTTTACACTACCCAGTTTGCCGGAGATATGAGCGCAACCTGGGACGGTATCGCCCTGACATTAGTGCAGGTATGGAGTGAAGAGGATTTTGCGCGAGTTCAGGAGAACCTGATCGGCCATTTAGTGATGCAGCGTCGGTTAAAGCGTACCCCGGATTTGTTTATTGCGACCACGGATAGCGATTCAGATATTATCTCAGTCTGTAATCTCAGCGGAGAGGTTATCCTCACCACTCTTGGCACTGCCGGACGGCAGGTTCTTGCCCCTTCTCTGGCACACTTTCTCACTCATCTGCAACCCTGTATGCCTGATTAATACAATATTTACCTTATGGTTTGTGGGATATTGCTTATGGTTTTCGTAAGATATTTCATCTTGTGAAGTAAATTTAACGCGGTGATTAAATAATGAATTTATATTTATCATGAGATTGAAATAAGCCTGTTTTATTCCGGCACTCCGAACGAAAACAACGGCGTCTGAAACCCGCTTGTTTGATGAATGTATTCAGGCAAGATCTCGGCAATCACGAAGTAAGTGGTATTTGCATTAGCCAGCATGATGTCAGGATGATGCCGCTGAATAACAAAACCTACTTATTCGATAATACCAATTTCAGGATGAAGCACAGGACACCTCCAGGACGGAGAATGAGAGCCATTAAGGATAATGGTGGGTAAGGAAACCAGGGATATGATGTCAGGAAGGCATTAGCTCAGGATGGCACTTGGGCGAGTTTTCATGGATGAGGCAGGGAGCATTAACGTAGCCGGAAAGCTGCAAACGAACCGGGAGCACTGTACATACAGTGCTCCCTTTTTTTATCCCCCGCCGCATACCCTGAAATTATTGCTTTGTCGCGGGCAACGTTTGCGAAGGCTGCGATTTAAACTTAAGGTGGTGTGAGATATTACCTTCACTAAACGTAAGACATCAATTTCTTTATCACGCGCCTTTATCTGGCATTTATGAAAAAATTATTATTTCTCATCATATTAATTATTCAAAAAAAAATCGTATTTTCAGAGATCAAAATAAGTCGCTGTCAGGAGTTTGTTAGCCCGCAGTAATCAGGCATAATCTCCCTTAACTTAAAGAGACAAATTGCTTTATCCATTGCTGGATTTCATCAGGATGATGTGCCGGTACAATTGAAAACAGTTTGATGTGATAAGTCAGATTTCAAGGATGAAAATAAGGACACCTTCAGGATGGAGAACGATAGCCAATCAGGATGATGGCGAGTAAGGAAGCTAAGGATCAATGTCAGGAAGACATTTGCGCAGGATAGCGTGTGGAAGAGTTATCAGGGATGAGGCAGGGAGCAAAATCGTAGCAGGATAGCTGCAAACGAACCGGGAGCACTGTAATTTACAGTGCTCCTTTTTTTGTATTTTTTTTTCGGTCAGATGCACCCTCCATACTTAGGGTGCCATCAGTTGCAGCGGCAGCGATGAACGGGGTATGCTTTGCGCCCTTTTTACTGAATAACAATTGAGGTGGAGCATGAGCCGTGAACGTCAGGTTCAGGAACTGCTGCTGGCTGTTGAACAGCTACTTAAACAGGCGGGTCTGTGGCAATCCACTGCGCCTGAGGATCAGGCCTTTACCAGCACTGAACCCTTTTTTATTGATACCATGACGCCACTACAGTGGTTGCAATGGGTCTTCCTGCCGCGTATGCAGACACTGCTGGATGCTTCAGCTCCGCTGCCGTCGGCGCTGGCGGTTGCTCCTTATTATGAAGAAGCGTTGGATGCGGATATCCCTCAGCGCATGGAGCTGTTGCGTCTGTTGACCGCACTGGACGCGCTGTTTGCGCCCGCCAGCTGATGCTGGAGATACTCCATAAGGATAGCTGGCTGGTGGCGGTAAATAAGCCTTCCGGCTGGCTGGTGCATCGCAGCTGGCTGGATCGCCACGAAACCCGCTTTATTATGCAGACGCTGCGCGATCAGTTAGGGCAGCACGTCTATACCGTACATCGCCTCGATCGTCCGACCTCCGGGGTGCTGCTGCTGGGGTTGTCCGCTGAGGTGGCTCGCCTGCTGTCACAACAGTTTGAACATCATCAGCTGCAGAAAACCTATCATGCTGTGGTGCGTGGCTGGCTGGAAGGCGAGCAGACGCTGGAGTATGCCCTGAGCTGGCAGCCGGATAAAATCGCCGATAAGCTTAGTCAGCCGGATAAAGCCGCGCAAGCGGCAGTCACCCATTGGCGCGGTCTGGCAACGGTCGAACTGCCGGTGCCAGGTGGACGCTACCCTACCACCCGCTATTCTCTGGTAGAAATGCAGCCGCAAACCGGACGAAAACACCAGCTACGTCGCCATATGAGTCATTTGCGTCATCCGATTATTGGTGACAGCAAGCATGGTGATCTAAAACAAAACCGCAACGCGGCGGAGCAGTTTGACATTAATCGTCTGATGCTGCATGCCAGTGAACTGCGCCTGACTCATCCTGTTACCGGCGAGCCGCTGATCCTGCGTGCCGGACTGGACGAAGTCTGGCAGGGTGCGCTGAGGCGCTTCGGATGGCAGCAGCTGGCTTACCTGCCTGCGTTAACCTCTGGTGATGGTGCATTGGCGGACACTATCTAACATTTCTTCCGTCCGATGGCGGAACAGTCACAATGGAGAAGATCATGGCCGAAGTGGGTATTTTTGTGGGCACAGTATACGGTAATGCCCTGCTGGTAGCTGAAGAAGCCGAACCGCTGCTGGCGGCGGCAGGTCACCAGGTGAAATTGTTTGCCGATCCCACCCTCGAAGACTGGCAACAGTATGCGGAAGGCGTGGTACTGGTCATTACCTCTACCACCGGACGCGGCGATCTGCCCGACTGCATTGTGCCGCTTTACCAGGGAATAAAAGATAAGCTCGGTTATCAGCCAACGCTGCGTTACGGCATGATTGCCCTGGGTGACAGCAGCTATGAAGAATTCTGTGGGGCAGGTAAGAAGTTTGATCAGCTGTTACAGGCGCAGAGTGCACAGCGGCTGGGTGAGGTACTGCGGGTGGATGCCACAGAAAACCCGGAGCCGGAAGAAGTGACTTCGCCGTGGGTAGCCCGGTGGGCTAAACTGATAGGCTGAATCCACCTCTGAACAGCGACGGCCCATCGATGAAAATTGTCATTGCGCCTGATTCTTTCAAAGAAAGTCTTTCTGCCCGCCAGGTGGCGGCGCAAATTGAAGCCGGTTTTCGTGAAATTTTTCCCGATGCACACTATGTCTGCCTGCCGGTTGCTGATGGTGGCGAAGGAACGTCTGATGCGCTTATTGCCGCTACCAACGGGCAGCGGGTGACGCTGGATGTTACCGGCCCGACAGGCGAAACCGTCAGCGCCTTTTATGGTCTGTCGGGTGACGGGCGTTATGCCATCATTGAAATGGCGGCGGCCAGTGGTCTGGAACGGGTGGCAGAAGCACAGCGCAATCCGCTGCTGGCAACCAGTTGGGGCACCGGTGAATTGATCTGCGATGCGCTCGATCGTGGTATCCGGCATCTGATCATCGGGATTGGTGGCAGTGCCACCAACGATGGTGGTGCCGGCATGTTACAGGCGCTGGGAGCCAGACTTTGTGATAATCATGGGCAGCCAGTTGGCTATGGGGGTGCTGCGCTGGCGCAACTGGCCTCGATTGATATCAGTGAATTTGATCCCCGCATTGCGCAGTGTCGGATTGAGGTGGCCTGTGATGTGACCAATCCACTGACCGGTGAGCAGGGGGCATCAGCGGTGTTCGGTCCGCAGAAAGGGGCTACGCCACAGCAGGTCGCCGTGTTGGATCAGGCATTAAGCCACTTTGCGGCGCTGATTAAGCGTGACCTGGCGATCGATGTGCTGACGGTGGCCGGCGGTGGCGCCGCTGGTGGGATGGGGGCCGGATTATACGCCTTCTGTCATGCACACCTGCGCCCTGGAATTGACATTGTTAGCGAGGCGCTGCAGCTGGAGCAACAGATCTGTAATGCCACGCTGGTGATCACCGGAGAAGGGCGTATTGACAGCCAGACGTTGCAGGGAAAGGTTGCGGCAGGTGTGGCGCGAATCGCCAAACGTCATAATAAACCGGTGATTGCCATCGGCGGCGCGTTAAGCCGTGATGTAGCTGTGGTGCATCAGCACGGGGTGGATGCCGTTTTCAGCGTGTTAAACCGGGTTTGTTCGTTGGCTGAAGCGCTGCAGGATGCCGAAGTCAATCTGCAGCTCTGCGCGCGCAATATTGCCGCCAGCCTCGCAATTGGCCGGGGGATGGCGGTAACGGTCCCTTAAGCGCTGTTACTGACTCAGCAGCTGGTTTGCCTGATTTTCGACGTTATCCATTTCATCCTGCAGTTCAAGCAGCTCCGGTTCGATATCCGCAATATCACTGCCTGCCAGCAGGCTTTTCTCCAGCTGCATACAGAGGTCTTTCATCCGCGGTACGCCGCTGTAACTGGCGCTGCCATGCAGTTTATGGATCACAACGCGCAGGGCATTACTGTCGTTAGAGGCAAGATGCTGCTCAATCAGACGGCGTACCTCAGGCAGGTAGTCCACCAGCATTTGCAACAGGTCGCGCGCCAGATCGGGTTTATTGGCTGCCTGACGCAATGCCAGTTCCCAGTCGAGTGAGGTAAAATTCACTACCGGGACAGCAGGCGCCGCCGGTCTCTCAGAGGAATAGCGTGCCAGCAGTTGGCACAGCTTGTGCTCATCAATCGGTTTCGCCAGGTATTCGTTCATTCCCGCATCAATTAAGCGCATCTGTGCGCCCTCCAGAGCATGCGCCGTCACGGCAATAATCGGGGTGGAATGATGACGAGGCAGGGTACGAATGACTGCGGTAGCACTGATACCGTCAATATCCGGCATCTGAATATCCATCAGGATAATATCCAGACTCTGTTGCTTCGCCTGATCAATGGCTTTTTTACCACTGTCACACAAGACAATATGTTGCACCTGTTCCTCAAGCAGTGCGCCAATCAGCTTAAGGTTGGCCGGATTATCATCTACTGCCATGACCCGCAACGGTAACCGGGTTCTGACCTGCGGCGGGAGGCTTTCACGCGGGTGGCGATCCAACAGTAATGGCAGCAGGCGCACCATTGAACCCGGCTTGATAATACAGGCCAGCACCCCACGTTTTTTCAAATCTTCGGCATAAGTCTGCATCTGGCAGGGAAGCGCCATAATCACGCTGTCTGCGCGGTGTAAAATCGGCGACAATTGTTGGTCGTCAATCGGTTTATTTGACTGTCCGTTCACTGGCATACCGTACAGAAGCAGATCAAATTTCTGCGCAGGTAATTCCTGCAGGGTAGGACTGTAACTGATTTTAAGTGGCGTTGCGCTCAGCATTTCCAGCATCGCCTGAGCGGCAGCGGTATTGGCTTCAACATACGCCAGACTCTGTCCGACCAGGCAGTCCAGCATATGTGGATCGCTTGACGAGTTTGGATTCAGCTCCAGGTTGACATGGAACCAGAAGGTCGATCCCTGGTTCAGGCGGCTGTGGAACGAAATATCGCCCCCCATTTCATTGACCAGTTTTTGCGTGATAACCAGACCTAACCCGGTACCGCCATGACGGCGGGAAATACTGGCATCGGCCTGGCGGAAGGCCTGGAACAGTTCTGACTGCTGTTTTTCTGCAATGCCAATCCCCGTATCGTGGATCTGCACTTCCAGATCGACACGATTATTACTCTGGGCGCGTTTTTCGATGCGGATATCAATATTGCCATGCTCGGTAAATTTGATGGCATTCCCCAGCAGATTGACAATAATCTGCTGCAGGCGCATAGGATCACCAATGGCATTATCCGGTACATCACTCTGAATATTCAGCGTCAGTTCCAGGCCTTTTTCATGGGCAGACTGCGCCAGTAACACCACCACTTCATCCAGCGTTGCGCGTAACGGGAAAGGAATGCTTTCCAGCACCAGCTTACCGGCCTCCAGTTTGGAGAAGTCCAGCACGTCATTAATAATGCTCAGCAGGTTATTGGCGGAGCGTTCTATGGTATTCAGATAATCGCGCTGGGTGACATTCAACTGGGTTTTCAGGGTCTGTCGGGTAAAGCCAATCACGCCATTCAGTGGGGTACGCAGCTCATGAGACATATTGGCGAGAAATTCAGACTTAATTCGTGCCGCTTCCTGGGCGCGCTTCTTAGCCAGATCCAGTTCCACGTTCTGAATTTCCATCTGCTCCAGCGTTTCCCGTAAATCAGAAGTGGCCTGATCAATATTATGCTGCATCTCTTCATGATAAGCGGTCAGCGACATGGCCATGGAGTTAATACCGTTTTTCAGTACGTCCAGTTCGCCCAGCATATTTCCCACCACCCGGCTGTCCAACTGACCGCGACGAATACGGTCTACGGTGCTTACCATATTACGGATCGGGCCGGTGACATCGCGCATCAGGCGATAAGCAAACATCATGGCAATACACAGACATAACAGCAGTAACAGGGTGGAAATGAAGACTTCTTTATACTGCTGCAGGCGTACTGACTGCAGATCCAGTTCAATCGCCACGTAACCGAGTGGATTATTATCCGGTTTCGCACCTTCGCTATTGGCCTCATCCGGATAATAATTTTCTGGCAGGATGGGATAACGCAGGATCACCGAATTACCGTTGCGCTCTTTAAGATATTGTCCGGTCAGTGGGGTATTATCAGGAAGGCGAAGTAAATCGGGAGACTGATGGTAGTTAGAGGTGACAAATAACAGATTTTGATCATCAAATACCGAAATGGCTCGCACGATATTGGAATGGCGGCGATGCAGCAGACTGACCAGATGACGTATGGATTCGCTGCGGTGATAGGTCATGCCATACTCAGCGGAAACGGCCAGCGGTTCAATAATACTGATACCGGCATCAGTAAGTTGGGTCTGTAATTCGTTGAAACGGTTAACCACAAAAAATGTTGAAAGTAGCAAGCCAATCAAAAGCGTCGGCGCCAGAATCAGGATCATCATCCGTGCCCGCAGGCTGTATTTAGTCATAATATTCTCACTGAGAGAGTTGTGCTCGCTGTTCCATGCGATATTTTGTCCTGACTTAGTCGAATTTAAGGGCGCGCCGGGTTAGGCTACGCCGGTTTTCTGCATTCAGCCTGGCCCATTAGGCTATTTTATTCGTTATTTTGGAGCAGGGCTGTGCTCAGCATCCTCACGTACTTCATGTACGCTGCGGTTCCTGCGCGCTGTCCCTGCTAAAACTCACTTCAACAATGACACCTAACGGGTCAGGCTCTAATTTTGAGAAATAATAACCAATGGCGCAATTCTACTCTGCAAAACGGCGCGTGACGACTCGCCAGATAATAACGGTATCTGTTCATGACCTTGATGCATTTGGTCAGGGAGTCGCTCATCATAATGGTAAAACATTGTTTATACAGGGAGCGCTGCCCGGTGAAAAGATGGACGTTATAATAAATCAGGATAAACGTCAGTATGCTCGCGCCACGGTAAAGCGCATTATTACCACCAGTCCGCAACGCCTCGATCCCTTGTGCCCGCATTATACCCGCTGTGGCGGCTGTCAGCAGCAGCATGCATCGATCGCTTTACAGCAGCAAAGTAAGGTGGCAGCACTGGAGCGGATGCTGACGCAGGCCGCTGGTTTTGCCATGCGCGCTGATGATGTTATCAGCGGTCAGCCCTGGGGCTACCGTCGTCGCGCGCGCCTCGGACTCGTTTACCAGGGGAAAACCCAAACCCTGCAAATGGGATTTCGCCTGGCGGCTTCCGATGAAATTGTTAATATTACCCGTTGCCCCATTTTGAAACCCGAACTTGAAGCACTGTTGGTGCCACTTCATGCGCAACTCAGTGACCTGCAGGCGGTTAAGCGCCTTGGTCATGTGGAGCTGGTGCTGGCGGATAGCGGCCCTGTGCTGGTATTACGTCATCTGGCGCCGTTATGCATGGATGATCGTAAAAAACTGGAACAGTTTTCGCATAAACATAATCTGGCATTGTATTTAGCGCCCGACAGCGACACGCTGGAGCAGGTGAGTGGTGTAATACCGACCTGTCACTCCCATGGCATGACGCTGACCTTCAGCCCGCGCGACTTTATTCAGGTTAATGATGAAATTAATCAAAAGATGGTCACGCGAGCCCTTGAATGGCTCGATTTACAACCGGAAGATCGGGTGCTGGATCTGTTCTGCGGCATGGGTAATTTCACGCTGCCACTGGGAAAAAAAGTCAAAAGCGCGGTGGGTGTGGAAGGGGTTGCAGCATTAGTGCGCCAGGCTGCGTATAATGCAGAAATAAATAATCTGCATAATGTGGCATTTTATCAGCATAATCTTGAAGAAGATGTCAGGCAGCAGCCGTGGGCTGAGAACGGATTTAATAAGGTGTTGTTGGATCCGGCGCGAGCCGGTGCTGCGGGGGTGATGGCACATATTGTCAGACTGGCGCCAACCCACGTAGTCTATATTTCCTGCAATCCCACGACGCTGGCCCGTGACAGCCAGGCACTGCTGGCGGCTGGCTATCGGGCAGAACGTATAACCATGCTGGATATGTTTCCACATACCGGGCATCTTGAGTCGATGGTGCTGTTCAGATCCTGCGGGGCAGGGTCTTAGCCGAAAATAACCCCTGAGCGGGCTGTACCAGGAGAGGATATGGTTGCGGTAAGAAGTGCGCATCTGAGTACGACGGGCGAATTTGATGCCGGGCAGTGGATTGCCTCGCTGGGCATTACCAATTCACAATCTTCAGAACGACTGCTGGAAACCTGGTACTACTGTCAGCGCACGACCCACGATCACCCTGATGCGGCGTTGCTGCTGTGGCGCGGGGTAGAAATGGTAGAAATTCTCTCCACGCTCAGCATGGACAATGAAACGCTGCGCGCGGCGCTGCTGTTCCCGCTGGCCAATGCCGGCGTGGTAACCGAAGAGGTTCTGACTGGAGAGTTCGGTAGTGCTATTGTGGCACTGGTTCACGGCGTGCGCGATATGGATGCCATTCGCCAGCTGAAAGCCACGCACAACGACTCAATGGCTTCTGAGCAGGTGGATAACGTGCGGCGCATGCTGCTGGCGATGGTGGAAGATTTTCGCTGCGTGGTGATCAAGCTGGCGGAGCGTATTGCCCATCTGCGTGAAGTGAAAGACGCTCCGGAAGATGAACGGGTGCTGGCCGCCAAAGAATGTACCAATATTTATGCCCCTCTTGCGAACCGTCTGGGGATTGGACAGCTTAAATGGGAGCTGGAAGATTTCTGTTTCCGCTATCTGCATCCGGCAGAATATAAGCGCATTGCCAAACTGCTGCACGAAAGGCGCATCGATCGCGAAGATTATATTGAGACCTTTGTGGACTCACTGCGCAAAGAGATGGTTAAAGAAGGCGTAAAAGCGGAAGTTTACGGCCGACCAAAACACATCTACAGCATCTGGCGTAAGATGCAGAAAAAATCCCTCTCATTTGATGAGCTGTTCGACGTGCGCGCGGTGCGCATCGTGGCGGAGCGTCTGCAGGATTGTTACGGCGCGCTGGGGATTGTACATACGCTGTATCGCCATTTACCCAGCGAGTTTGATGACTATGTTGCCAATCCGAAACCCAACGGTTATCAGTCGATTCATACCGTGGTGCTGGGGCCGAAGGGCAAGACCGTCGAAGTGCAGATCCGTACCCGGCAGATGCATGAAGATGCTGAACTAGGGGTAGCGGCACACTGGAAGTATAAAGAGGGCACTTCTGCTGGCAGTAGCAGTGCGCGTGGCGCGTCTGGCCATGAAGAGCGAATCGCCTGGTTGCGTAAGCTGATTAGCTGGCAAGAGGAGATGGCTGATTCCGGTGAAATGCTGGATGAAGTGCGCAGCCAGGTGTTTGACGATCGGGTGTATGTATTTACCCCGAAAGGGGATGTGGTTGATCTGCCTGCCGGATCGACGCCGCTGGATTTCGCTTACCATATCCACAGCGATATTGGTCATCGCTGCATCGGAGCCAAAATTGGCGGGCGAATTGTGCCCTTTACCTACCAGCTGCAGATGGGCGATCAGATCGACATCATTACCCAAAAGCAGCCGAATCCGAGCCGTGACTGGCTTAATCCCAGCCTCGGCTATGTCACCACCAGTCGCGGCCGCTCAAAAATTCACGCCTGGTTCCGTAAGCAGGATCGCGATAAGAATATTATCGCCGGACGTCAGATCCTCGATAATGAACTGAGTCAGCTGGATATCAGCCTGAAAGAAGCTGAAAAAGTGCTGTTGCCGCGCTATAACTTCCACACCCTGGATGAGCTGCTGGCGGCTATCGGCGGCGGGGATATTCGTCTTAACCAGATGAGCAACTTCCTGCAGTCGAAGCTGAACAAGCCCAGTGCTGAAGAGGAAGACCGCGAAGCCCTGCGCCAGCTGACGCAAAAAACGTCGGGCAGCGTACCGCGAAGTAAAGAAAGTGGACGGGTGGTGGTGGAAGGTGTGGGTAACCTGATGCACCACATTGCGCGCTGCTGCCAGCCGATCCCGGGGGATGACATTATCGGGTTTATTACCCAGGGGCGGGGGATTTCGGTACATCGTGCCGACTGCGATCAGCTGGCTGAACTGATGGCACATGCACCGGAACGTATTGTTGATGCGGTGTGGGGAGAAACCTATTCCAGCGGCTATTCGCTGGTGGTGCGCGTTACCGCGAACGATCGCAGCGGTCTGCTGCGCGATATCACCACCATTCTGGCCAATGAGAAAGTTAACGTGCTGGGCGTTTCCAGCCAGAGCGATACCAAAAAGCAGCTGGCAACTATTGATATGGACATCGAGATTTATAATCAGCAGGTGCTGAGTCGGGTGCTGGCACGCCTGAACCAGGTACCTGATATTATTGATGCCAGACGTCTGCACTAACTCCTTCTCTGCTTTTCCTTAACCGGCCTGCAGCCCAGGCCGGATTACTGATATGGATAACACAATGACACCAATTGACCGCCTGCTGGGCATCATGAAAACCCTGCGCAATCCCGCTGGTGGATGTGACTGGGATTGTCGTCAGACGCTTTCCTCGCTGACGCCGTACACGCTGGAAGAAACTTATGAAGTAATCGATGCTATCCAGCGCAGCGACATGGACGATCTGCGCAGTGAGCTTGGCGATCTGCTGTATCAGATTGTGTTTTACGCACAGATCGCCAGTGAACAGCAGCAGTTCAGCTTTGATGATATCTGTGATGCCATCAGCGATAAGCTTGAGCGTCGCCACCCGCACGTCTTTGCCGGGGCGGCACAGCGCCCGGACTGGGAGCAGCTGAAAAGTGCGGAGCGCGGGGAAAAAGCCCGGCACTCGGCGCTGGATGATATTCCGCAGGCGATGCCCGCCCTGATGCGCGCCGATAAAATTCAGCGTCGTTGCAGCAGCGTGGGTTTTGACTGGAATGCTCTGGGGCCGGTGGTGGCGAAAGTGCATGAGGAGATCGATGAAGTAATGCACGAAGCGCAGCAGGCGGTGATTGACCAGGAAAAGCTGGAGGAGGAGATGGGCGATTTACTGTTCGCTACGGTGAATCTCTCGCGCCATCTGGGCAAGCGGGCAGAAACTGCGCTGCAAAAAGCCAATACCAAATTTGAACGCCGTTTCCGTCAGGTTGAAGAGATTATTGCCGCGCAGGACATGACCATGCCACAGGCCAGTCTGGAACAGTTGGAAGCCGCCTGGCAGCAGGTGAAAGCGCAGGAATAACAGGCTGACACGATTCAACAAAAGTGTGATGCACATCAACCTCTGGCGTAAAGGAATCGGGTACGCTTGGTCAGCTAAATACGGTGGATTGCAGATAACCGGCAACGATCAATTGTCGCCCCCCAGGGTTTCGGGTATACTGTTTTCCCGTCCTGGTTATTCATTCCATCGTCTTTAAACCTACATTTTCAGGTTCAGCATGACAACGAACTATATTTTTGTGACCGGCGGGGTCGTTTCCTCTCTGGGTAAAGGCATTGCTGCTGCTTCTCTGGCAGCGATTCTCGAAGCGCGTGGTCTTAACGTGACCATTATGAAGCTTGATCCCTACATCAACGTCGATCCGGGCACCATGAGCCCGACTCAGCACGGCGAAGTGTTTGTCACCGACGACGGTGCTGAAACCGATCTAGACCTTGGTCACTACGAGCGCTTTATCCGCACCCGGATGACTCGCCGTAACAACTTTACTACCGGTCGTATCTACTCTGAAGTGCTGCGTAAAGAGCGCCGCGGCGACTATCTGGGCGCAACCATTCAGGTTATCCCGCATATCACTAATGCCATTAAAGAACGCATTATCGCCGGTGGTGAAGGTCACGATGTAGTGCTGGTTGAAATTGGCGGTACGGTGGGGGATATCGAATCTCTGCCGTTCCTCGAAGCTATTCGCCAGATGGCCGTGGATGTGGGTCGTGAACACACCATGTATATGCATCTGACGCTGGTGCCGTATATGGCCGCAGCGGGCGAAGTAAAAACCAAACCGACTCAGCACTCGGTAAAAGAGCTGCTGTCTATCGGCATTCAGCCGGACGTGCTGATCTGCCGCTCCGACCGTGCGGTACCGGCCAACGAACGAGCCAAGATCGCGCTGTTCTGTAACGTGCCGGAAAAAGCCGTCATCTCGCTGAAAGACGTCGATTCCATCTATAAGATCCCTGGCTTATTGAAATCGCAGGGACTGGATGATTATATCTGTAAGCGTTTCAACCTGAACGCACCGGAAGCCAACCTGGCGGAGTGGGAGCAGGTGATTTATGAAGAAGCCAATCCGGGCGGTGAAGTCACCATCGGCATGGTAGGCAAATATATTGAGCTGCCGGACGCTTATAAATCGGTGATCGAAGCCCTGAAGCACGGCGGGTTAAAAAATCGCGTTACCGTCAATATTAAGCTGATTGACTCGCAGGATGTGGAAACCCGTGGAGTGGAACTGCTGAAAGATCTGGATGCGATCCTGATCCCGGGTGGTTTTGGCTATCGCGGCGTGGAAGGCAAAATTATGACCGCGCGCTATGCGCGTGAAAACAACGTCCCTTATCTGGGTATTTGCCTGGGGATGCAGGTTGCCCTGATGGAGTTCGCGCGCAATGTGGCGCATATGGAAGGGGCTAACTCGACTGAATTTATGCCGGACTGTAAGTATCCGGTGGTGGCACTGATTACTGAATGGCGTGACGAAGAAGGTAACGTTGAGCAGCGCACTGAGAGCAGCGATCTGGGCGGCACCATGCGTCTGGGCAGCCAGCAGTGCCAGCTGACCGACAGCAGTTTGGTGCGCCAGATGTACGGTAACGACACCATTGTTGAGCGTCATCGTCATCGCTATGAAGTCAACAATATGCTGCTGAAGCCGATTGAAGCCGCAGGTCTGCGCGTAGCCGGCCGTTCCGGTGACGATCAGCTGGTAGAGATTATTGAGCTGCCGAATCATCCGTGGTTTGTTGCCTGTCAGTTCCACCCGGAATTTACTTCAACGCCGCGTGACGGTCACCCGCTGTTCAGTGGCTTTGTAAAAGCGGCCAGCGAATACCAGAAGCGTCAGGATTAATAACCGCCTGAAAGCGTAAGCGGCTCCTTCGCACAATGGAGGAGCCGGGGCATTTGAGCGGTGGGAAAGTTTAAAAGCCTGTTTACACGGGCTAAAGGTTAACTTGTACTGAGGAAAATTAAATGTCCAAAATCGTTAAAGTCATCGGTCGTGAGATTATTGACTCCCGTGGAAACCCGACAGTTGAAGCAGAAGTGCATCTGGAAGGCGGTTTTGTTGGACTGGCTGCTGCACCATCAGGTGCTTCTACTGGTTCCCGCGAAGCACTGGAACTGCGTGACGGCGACAAATCACGTTTCCTGGGTAAAGGCGTCACTAAAGCCGTTGCGGCGGTAAATGGCCCTATCGCTGAAGCAGTAAACGGTAAAGATGCCAAAGACCAGGCCAACATCGACAAAATCATGATCGAGCTGGATGGTACGGAAAATAAATCTAAATTTGGTGCCAACGCGATTCTGGCCGTTTCTCTGGCGGCAGCGAAAGCGGCAGCGGCCTCTAAAGGTATGCCACTGTACGAGCACATTGCTGAACTGAACGGCACCCCGGGCAAATTCTCTATGCCACTGCCAATGATGAACATCATCAACGGCGGTGAACACGCGGATAACAACGTTGATATCCAGGAGTTCATGATCCAGTCGGTTGGCGCGAAAACTATCAAAGAAGCGGTGCGCATCGGTTCTGAAGTTTTCCACACTCTGGCGAAAGTGCTGAAGTCAAAAGGCATGAATACGGCGGTCGGTGACGAAGGTGGCTACGCGCCAAACCTGGGTTCTAACGCTGAAGCGCTGGCGGTTATCGCAGAAGCGGTAAAAGCAGCAGGCTACGAGCTCGGCAAAGATGTGACCCTGGCGATGGACTGTGCGGCATCTGAATTCTACAAAGACGGCAAATATGTGCTGGCAGGTGAAGGCAACAAAGCCTTTACCTCTGAAGAATTCACTCACTTCCTGGAAGATCTGACTAAACAGTACCCGATTGTCTCTATCGAAGACGGTCTGGACGAATCAGACTGGGATGGCTTTGCTTACCAGACCAAAGTGCTGGGTGACAAAATCCAGCTTGTGGGTGACGACCTGTTCGTAACCAACACCAAAATCCTGAAAGAAGGGATCGACAAAGGTATCGCTAACTCCATCCTGATCAAATTCAACCAGATCGGTTCTCTGACCGAAACCCTGGCGGCGATCAAAATGGCGAAAGATGCCGGTTACACTGCGGTAATCTCTCACCGTTCCGGTGAAACCGAAGATGCCACTATCGCAGACCTGGCGGTAGGTACGGCGGCAGGCCAGATCAAAACCGGTTCAATGAGCCGTTCTGATCGCGTAGCCAAGTATAACCAGCTGATCCGTATTGAAGAAGCACTGGGCAACCGTGCGCCATTCAACGGCCTGAAAGAAGTTAAAGGTCAGTAATAAGCTGACCTGATGCCCTGCACGGACAGAGTGTCAAGGCTAAGGCCCCGCATCATTGCGGGGTTTTTTTGTGGTGCCTAATCTGGTATTTGCAGCTGTCCACGTTTTCTCAAATCCGCTTGCCCGGTTGTTTCAATACTACGATTTTTAGTGTCGACACAGGTTACAATTTAGCGTAAGGGTAGAAACGCTATAATGAAAGTATCGGAAATGGAAAACCGCGCATTTGCAATGCTTAACAGCAAAGAGAGAAAGTTCGTGATTGATCTTTCAAGGAAAGAAAATCTGAAGGTAAATACAACACTAAAGCGTTTGTTCAGAGTGTTTATTGGCTTCCTCATATTCTCTTTTTTGTTAACTGGAATATGCGTTAACGAATTCCTGTCAAGCAGTAGAGGGGGTTTCTATGGTTTTTTGTTTGCATATCTGTTTGTTATATTTTTCCTATTAATTTTAACCCCGGTTAAAATAGGGGTTAAAATATTAATTTGTAGATTTAGATAATTCTGTCTGTATTGAAAGAATTTATAATGGTTATACCATCTCCTAATATTTCTAGTGCGAGAGACGGTGCGCCAGCTGTTTTGAAATTTCTGATATAATCCGCAGAGATATAATGAAACAGACGCCATGCATCTGGCTTGAATACCATTCGTCCTAAACCATAACCAGACAAAGCCAGATCGACAGCGCTAAAGGCTAGCCGTCCAGCTTTACCATTAAAGCCCATAAATTCAGCGGTCGTGATATATCCTTTCCTCAGAAAACCATCTGTATTGTTCTTCTTGCATCTTAAATTTATAAAGGTTTCTTGAAGGTTGTTCGCACCATGCAAAATTATAGTTGCCCCTGCCAATACCCCGATTATACTTCCGGAAAATAAAGATGCTGATGTAATCCCTATCCCGGCCACAACCTGTCCCGTACCTATGACCAAACCTATACCATTAACAAAATACCCCCAAGTATCAAGTTTGTTCATCAGAGTAGCTGATAGTACAGGTCTGGTGAGTCCGGTTCGTAATTTTTCAGATTGTTCAAGAAGGTTTCTTTTCTCAATAACTAAACTGGAAAGATAATGAAACTGCTCCCGCTGACTTGTGCTGTTTTTAGTCCAATTATCTGCGCGTCAATAAATTGTGCAATATCGCTTTTAAATTTCTCACGAATGCCAAAGTTTCTTCAGTGGGTGTGCGCAGTATTCCTTGCAATATTGCGCAACTCATCAGCAGCAAGCATAGTCTGTGATGAGGTGAATCTTGTCGGAGAGGTGGAGATAAACGAACTCATTGATCCATACATAACGATTCCTTGTAGTTTATACGCTGGTTACAGTTATTCATTACTGAATGACAACTAAATCAGACAATTATGACAGAAAATACAAAGGTCGTTTACAGCAAATTAAACCACAGGCCAGCCACTGTGGGCGAAATCGCTCAGAATAGCAACATGACGCGCGAACGCTGCCAGCTAATACTTCGCAGCTGGTGATGAAAGGTTATCAATTCGGATGTTACAAGCACCTCCACTAGCTGGGGGCTTATGTTGTGAAAATGGGCGGTTGGTGGGTGCGGTAAGTGTCAAGGTAGTTGGCACCCTTAGTTAATTTACGCCGACTTTTTTCGTGTTACGTATTAAGAATAACAGGACTTTCAGGCTGCCAGTCTTTTGTTCTGCATGACCCGCATTCAGAACGGACTGCTAAGGTTCACAAACCGGCAGTCACTCGCAGTGGTTGGTAGTTACGCGACAATCTGCCATAATTTGCGCCCTTAATTCAGCCACCCGACCACCATCAGAGAATTCCATGCTGTACCCGATCAATGAAATGTTCCAGACGTTACAGGGCGAAGGTTTTTATACCGGCGTTCCGGCCATTTTTATTCGCCTGCAAGGCTGCCCGGTAGGGTGTAGCTGGTGCGATACCAAACATACCTGGGATAAGCTGGCCGATCGTGAAGTGGCGCTGGGAGATATTCTGGTGAAAGTGGTCGAGTCCGATCACTGGGGCGCGGCTGATGCGCAAACCCTGCTGGAAACCATTGCTCAGCGTGGCTGGACAGCGCGCCATGTGGTGATTACTGGCGGTGAACCCTGCATTTACGATCTGACTCTGCTGACGGCGGCGCTGGAAGAACATGGCTTCAGTTGCCAGATAGAAACCAGTGGCACTCATGAGGCTCTCTGCACCGCACGCACCTGGGTGACGGTATCGCCGAAGGTCAATATGCGCGGTGGTTATGATGTGCTGACCCAGGCGCTGATGCGCGCGGATGAAGTGAAGCATCCTGTCGCCCGTCAGCGTGATATCGATGCGCTGGATACGCTGCTGCTGACGTTAACCGATGATAAGCCGAGGATTATTGCGCTGCAGCCCATCAGCCAGAAAGAGGATGCGACTAAGCTGTGCATCGAAACCTGTATTGCCCGCAACTGGCGCTTGTCGATGCAAACCCATAAATACCTGAATATTGCCTGACCGCCGGGCGATGCAGGCGCGCGTCAGACTGCCTGCGGTCCGCGGTAAACGCAGCCAGCGGTACAGGTTTCTTTGACTCTTACTGCGCTCAGCAGAGGCAGCGTTGGCTTCATCTGCTGCCAGATCCACTCTGCCAGCACTTCGCTGGTGGGGTTTTCCAGACCGGGGATCTCGTTGAGACAGTAGTGATCCAGCTGCTGATAAACCGGCTTAAATGCCGCTTTAATCTCAGAAAAATCCATCACCCAGCCGGTATGGGCATCTACTTCGCCGGTAATCTCCAGCCGCACCATAAACGAGTGCCCGTGCATCCGGCCACATTTGTGTCCGGCGGGGACATTTGGCAGAAAGTGTGCCGCTTCAAATTGAAAATCTTTAAACAGGGTGGTGGCCATAATCACAGTCTCAGTTACCGGGTGAAAACCGCCGCAGGATACCGGAAAATGATTTTTTTCGCATCCGTTTAGCGACTAAAGGCTGAATTGCCGGCGCAGAGGATATGAGAATTCGTCTAACCTGTTGAAAATCGGATGATTGTAAAACCTGTTTAAATGCTAAACCTTACCCAAAAAACTGTTTAGGCGTTTTGGTTATTAAATATTGCCAACCTTTATTTAAGGGGCTTTGCGCTTCCCTTTACTCTGTGGGGTAAATCTCTCCCTGATACTGGAATTTTTAAGCGCATGACAACTCAGGTTCCTCCAACGACGTTGCCGGTTACCCCGGAAGAGCTCGCCCGCCTGCAGGCGGCGACCGGTGATTTTACCCCTGTCCAGCTGGCGTGGCTCTCTGGCTACTTCTGGGGCATGGTTAACCAGGCACCGGGCAGTGCGGCTGTGTCTGCACCGGCGGTGGAACCGCTGGCGATCACCGTTATCTCCGCTTCCCAGACCGGTAATGCCCGTCGCCTGGCCGAACAGCTACGCGACGATTTGCAGGCCGCGAAGCTGGAAGTCAGGCTGGTGAACGCCGGTGACTTTAAGTTTAAGCAGATTGGTCAGGAGAAGCTGCTGGTGGTCGTTACTTCGACCCAGGGCGAGGGCGAGCCTCCGGAAGAAGCGGTGGCGCTGCATAAATTCCTGATGTCGAAAAAAGCGCCGGAAATGCGCCACAGCGCCTTTGCCGTCTTCGGCCTTGGCGACAGCTCCTATGAATTTTTCAGCAAAGCCGGTAAAGACTTTGACCAGCGTCTGGAGGAACTGGGGGCTGAGCGGCTGCTGGCGCGGGTAGATGCCGATGTGGAGTATGCTGACGCCGCGCAACAGTGGCGGCAGCAACTGCTGGAGGTATTGCAGGCGCGTGTGCCGACAGAAACGCCACAGCAGGCCGCAGCTAACGTCACCGGCAGCGTCAATCAGCTGTCTGCTACTCCCTGGAGTAAAGAATCACCGCTGACCGCCAGTTTTGCCGTTAATCAGAAAATCACCGGACGGAATTCGGCGAAAGACGTACGCCATATCGAAATCGACCTTGGGGATTCCGGTCTGCGTTACCAGCCGGGGGATGCGCTGGGCGTCTGGTATCAGAACGATCCGGCGCTGGTGAAAGAACTGCTGGTAAGCCTGGATCTGCGCGGCGATGAGTCGGTCACTCATAACGACGCAACCCTGCCCCTGGCACAGGCGCTGCAACAGCATTATGAGCTGACGGTAAATACCGCGCACATTGTCGAACAATACGCGCAGCTGTCCGCTAACCCGGTACTGACCAGCCTGCAGGGCGATAAAGCCGGGCTGCAGCAATACGCCCAGACAACGCCGCTGGTGGATATGATGCGCTTTGCCCCGGCGAAACTGAGCGCAGAGCAGTTGATCGGTCTGCTGCGCCCACTGACTCCACGCCTCTATTCCATTGCCTCCTCGCAGGCGGAAAACGAAAACGAAGTGCATATCACCGTTGGCGTGGTGCGTTATGAGGTGGAAGGGCGCGAACGTACTGGGGGGGCTTCCGGTTATCTGGCTGAGCGACTGGCAGAAGATGACAATATCCGGGTGTTTATTGAACATAACGATAACTTCCGTCTGCCGGATAACCCGGAAACGCCGGTCATTATGATTGGCCCCGGCACCGGCATTGCGCCATTCCGCGCCTTTATGCAGCAGCGTGACAACGATGGTGCCAGTGGCAAAAACTGGCTGCTGTTCGGCAATCCGCACTTTACTGAGGACTTCCTCTATCAGGTGGAGTGGCAGAACTATGTTAAGCAGGGATTACTGACGCGCATCGATCTGGCCTGGTCACGCGATCAGCAGCATAAAGTGTATGTCCAGGATAAGATCCGCGAGCAGGGTGCGGAACTCTGGCGCTGGATCGAAGAAGGCGCGCATATTTATGTCTGCGGCGATGCCAGCCGCATGGCAAAAGACGTTGAGCAGGCAATACTGGAAGTGGTGGCCGAGTTCGGTGCGATGGACATCGAAACGGCGGATGAATTTTTAAGTGAGCTGCGCATTGAGCGCCGTTATCAGCGAGATGTGTACTAATGAGCAATGAAAAATATCCCGGGCCGCTGGTGGTTGAAGGCAAACTGAGCGATGCCGAGCGGCTGAAAAAACAGAGTAATTACCTGCGTGGCAGCATTGCCAGCGATCTGAACGACGGTCTGACCGGTGGTTTTAACGGTGATAACTTTCTGCTGATCCGTTTCCACGGCATGTACCAGCAGGACGATCGCGATATCCGCGCCGAGCGCGCCGAACAGAAACTGGAACCGCGTCATGCCATGATGCTGCGCTGCCGCCTGCCGGGGGGCATTATCACGCCAGCCCAGTGGCTGGCGATTGATAAATTTGCCGCCGACAACACCCTGTACGGCAGCATTCGCCTGACCAACCGTCAGACCTTCCAGTTTCACGGCATCCTGAAAGGCAATGTGAAGCCGGCTCACCAGATGCTGCATGAGGTGGGACTGGATGCACTGGCAACGGCGAACGACGTCAACCGTAACGTTCTGTGCACCTCAAACCCGGTGGAGTCCGTGCTGCATCAGGAAGCGTATGAGTGGGCGAAAAAGCTCTCCGAACATCTGCTGCCGCGTACCCGCGCATACGCCGAGATCTGGCTGGATAAGGAAAAAGTGGCCACCACTGACCAGGAGCCAATCCTCGGCGAAACCTATCTGCCGCGTAAATTTAAAACTACGGTAGTGGTGCCACCGCATAATGACGTCGATCTGCACGCCAATGATATGAACTTTGTGGCGATTGCTGAGAATGGTCGGCTGGTGGGCTTTAACCTGCTGGTGGGTGGCGGACTGTCGATTGAGCACGGTAACAAAGCCACCTATGCCCGTACCGCCAGCGAATTCGGCTTTATACCGCTGGATAAAACCCTGGCAGTTGCGGAAGCGGTGGTCACCACGCAGCGCGACTGGGGCAACCGTACTGACCGTAAAAATGCCAAAACCAAATATACCCTCGAGCGGGTCGGGCCGGAGGTATTTAAAGCGGAAGTGGAGCGTCGTGCCGGCGTGACTTTCGCGCCAACCCGCCCCTATGAATTTACCACCCGTGGCGATCGCTTCGGCTGGGTGAAAGGCATTGATAACCAGTGGCATCTGACATTGTTTATTGAAAATGGCCGTCTGCTGGACTATCCGGGACGCGCGCTGAAAACCGGGATGGCGGAAATTGCCCGGGTGCATCGCGGCGACTTCCGCTTAACCGCCAACCAGAACCTGATTGTTGCCGGGGTAGCGGAAGCAGACAAAGCGCAGATTGAGCAACTGGCCGTCAGCCACGGTTTGATGGAGAACGTCAGCCATCAGCGTGAAAACTCCATGGCCTGCGTCTCGTTTCCTACCTGTCCGCTGGCGATGGCGGAAGCCGAGCGTTTTCTGCCGCAGTTTGTTAACCGGTTAGAAGAGCTGATGTCGGCGCATGGGGTGGGGGATGAACATATTGTCCTGCGCGTCACCGGCTGTCCGAACGGCTGTGGCCGTGCGCTGCTGGCGGAAGTGGGGCTGGTAGGTAAAGCGCCGGGACGTTACAACCTGCATCTTGGCGGCAACCGCATCGGTACGCGCATTCCGCGTATGTTCCGGGAAAACATCACTGAAGATGAAATTATCGCTACCCTCGATGAGCTGGTGGGGCGCTGGGCACAGGAACGCCAGCCGGAAGAAGGCTTTGGCGACTTCACCATTCGCAGTGGTGTGGTTGCTCCGGTGCTCGATCCGGCGCGTGATTTCTGGCAGTAAACGCTGACTCTGACTAACAGGAAGGTGTGCAATGGCCATTGCCGATGCAGCAGAACTGAAAACCTTATCGCCACAGCAGCAGACCGAGGCGCTGACGGAGATTAACCGGCATCTTGAAACCCTGTCGGCACAGGAAAGGGTGATCTGGGGGCTGGAAAATCTGCCGGGCGAGGCAGTACTAACCTCCAGCTTTGGGATTCAGGCGGCGGTCTGCCTGCATCTGGTGACCCGCGAACGCCCGGAGATCCCGGTGATCCTGACGGATACCGGCTACCTGTTCCCGGAAACTTATCAGTTTATTGACAGCCTGACGCTGCAGCTGCAGCTGAATCTGCAGGTCTTTCGCGCGGCCGAAAGTCCGGCCTGGCAGGAGGCACGCTACGGCAAACTGTGGGAGCAGGGGGTGGCAGGCATCGAACGCTACAACCAGATCAATAAGGTCGAGCCGCTTAACCGGGCGCTGGTCTCCCTGAATGCGCAGAGCTGGTTTGCCGGTTTGCGGCGTGAGCAGTCCGGCAGCCGGGCCGGGTTACCGGTGCTGGCGTTTAAGAAAGGGGTATTTAAGCTGCTGCCGATTATCGACTGGGATAATCGCCAGGTTTATCAGTATCTCAGGCAGCATGGACTCAGCTACCATCCGTTGTGGGATGAGGGTTATCTTTCGGTGGGGGATACCCACACTACCCGCAAATGGGAGCCGGGGATGGCGGAAGAAGAAACGCGCTTTTTTGGTTTGAAGCGGGAGTGTGGTTTACACGAGTAGTTTTCCAGGGGAATGCCTGGTGCATTCCGCCGGGCGCGGAGCCTGGTTTAGGTTGGCTTTGTTTTTTGGAAAACTAAAAGCCAGGTCAACGACGTTTCACCATTTTGCTGCGCGGACTGGCGACAAGGGGATATCAATCGCCATATCCCCTTGACCCCGCGCTCGCGGCGTCACATCGCCCGCTTCGTGGGTTCCCTCGGCCACGCCAATTTCTGGCGGACCGGCGTGATTCGACATCCTGTCTCAACACGCCTTTCGCCGCCGTCCTGGCGGCTCTTCCTTGAAATCGTCGTCACCTCGGCTTCGTTCCTGATGCCGCCCAAAGGTCAAAATCCAGGTCAAGGTCAAAGATCGGTGATTTCGTAGAACGTTGATATCCGCGCATTGCCGGATGTGGTAGAAACTTTGCCAGGGTTTTCTCAGGGGCAGGGATCAGGGATGATACAGAGCAGCAGGCAGATAGCAGTACCGCATGCGCATGATGCGGTTTTTCGTCAGTTTCTGACCCATCCTGAGATTGCACGCGATTTTATCGAACTGCATCTGCCTGAGGAATTTAAAGCCCTGTGCGATCTGGATACGCTGAAACTGGAATCCGGTGCTTTTGTAGATAGCGATCTGCATCATCTCGATAATGATGTGCTCTACAGTGTGCAAACCAAAGAGGGCAAAGGCTATATCCATGTGCTGATCGAGCATCAGTCCACGCCGGATAAGCATATGGCCTTCAGATTAATCAGATATGCGGTGGCGGCCATGCAGCGCCATCTGGATGCCGGTCATGACAAACTCCCGCTGGTAATACCGATCCTGTTCTACCACGGTAAACGCCGTCCGTATCCGTATACGACCAACTGGCTGCATGAATTTGACGATCCGGTGCTGGCTGCCAAACTCTATGCAAACCCGTTTCCGCTGGTGGATGTCACAGATATACCCGATGATGAAATTATGGAACATCGTGGAATGGCGGCGCTGACGCTGACACAGAAGCATATTTATCAGCGCGACATATCTACCCTGATGGACAGACTGGCTGCGCTGTTAGTGGCCGATCATCTTCCTGCAAAGCAGGTAAAAGCATTGATAAATTACCTGCTACAGGTCGGGGAGTCAGCTGACGCTGAAGCCCTGGTACGCCAACTGGCACAGCGTGTGCCGCAATATGGAGATGCACTGATGACCATCGCACAAGAGCTTGAAAAAATAGGCATTAAGAAAGGCATTGAGCAAGGCATACAACGTGGTGAGCAGCGTGGGCTTGAAAAAGGCCGTAATGAAGGCCGCAGTGAAGGAAAACGGGAAGTGGCGCGCAGCCTGCTAAAAATGGGAATGTCCTGTGAGTCAGTGCTGGAAGCCACCGGTCTGACCCCAGATGACCTGGTACACATCCGCGACTAACCAGACGTTGCTGATAACGATTTTAGCTGTACTGGTCAGCGGGAATGCGGTTCAGGTGGCGCCTGTGCAGGTGCCGAACCCACAACGCAACAGCCGGTCAGATACTGTGATCTGATAAGCAGCGGCCGAGCAGGCATAAAAATCTTTATCCGCTGGCAGCCACAATGCGATGCCGTTAACGTCATTTGACTGTCATAAAATGCCCGCAATATCATCTGTTAAGCACATTTTGTTCTGAGCTTTGCCATAACCTTATTCCATTCAGTAACTACTCATTCCAATTGGTAATTTCATAAGCCTGAACCCGGAGACGTATAGTCCCGCTAAGGTTATGTGATTAGTGACAGGTTGCTCGTGGATTATCTTCCTCTTTTTGCTGATATCAGAAACAAGCCGGTGCTGGTGGTCGGCGGCGGTGATGTGGCGGCGCGCAAAATCAGCCTGCTGCGGCGCGCCGGGGCGCGGGTTCAGGTGGTATCACGCAGGCTCTGCGATGAGCTGGCAGCGTTGACCGACAGCGACCATATCGAGTGGCTGGCAACCGAATATCAGCCGCAGCAGCTGGACCGGGTGTTTATGGTGATCGCGGCCACCGATAACGCACAGCTAAATGCTCATGTTTATGAGGATGCCACTGCGCGCTATCTGCTGGCTAACGTGGTGGACGATCAGCCAAAGTGCTCCTTTATTTTCCCTTCGATTGTTGACCGTTCACCGCTGGTAGTGGCTATCTCCTCCAGCGGCACCGCGCCGGTGCTGGCGCGCCTGCTGCGTGAAAAATTGGAAACGCTGCTGCCTGCCTCACTGGGGCAGATGGCAGATATCGCCGGGCAGTGGCGCGATAAGGTCAAAGCCCGCTTTAGCAAAATGACTGACCGCCGCCGCTACTGGGAAAAAGCCTTCAGCGGGCTGTTTGCCAGCCAGGTGGGAGCCGGCAATCTGACGGCAGCGCGTCATACCCTGGAGCGTCAGCTGGATGACAGCGAAGCCAGTCAGGGCGAGATAATCCTCGTCGGTGCCGGGCCGGGCGACAGCGGCCTGTTAACCCTGCGCGGTTTGCAGGTGATGCAGCTGGCAGACGTAGTGCTGTATGACTATCTGGTCAGCGAGGAAATCCTGGATTTAGTGCGTCGTGATGCGGAGCGCATCTGCGTAGGCAAACGCGCAAATTCGCACAGTATGCCGCAGGAAGAGATTAATCAGCTGCTGGTCACGCTGGCGCAGCAGGGCAAACGGGTGGTGCGCCTGAAAGGCGGCGATCCCTTTATATTTGGTCGCGGTGGCGAAGAGCTGCAGGCCGCCGCCGCCGCCGGGATCCCGTTCCAGGTGGTGCCCGGGATTACCGCCGCCGCTGGTGCTACTGCCTATGCCGGTATTCCGCTTACCCATCGTGATTACGCCCAAAGCGTGCTGTTTATTACCGGCCAGTGCCGCGCCGACAGCGCCGGTACCGACTGGCCTTCACTGGCGCGCGCGCGTCAGACCCTGGCAATTTATATGGGTAGCGCCAAAGCGGGCGATATCGCCAGCCAGCTGATTGCTCACGGGCGTGCCGCCGATACGCCGGCGGCGGTGATTGGCTGCGGCACCCGCCAACAGCAGCAGGTACTGACCGGCACGTTACAACAGCTCGATGAGCTGGCAAAACATGCGCCAACGCCGGCGCTGATTGTGATTGGCGAAGTGGTCAATCTGCATCAGCAGCTGGCATGGTTTCAACATTCTGCGCAGCAGGCCGGACGTGACTCCGCCGTTGTGAATTTGGCTTGAGGAAAGGTTATGGACCAAAAACGTTTGACCCATCTGCGCCAGCTGGAAGCGGAGAGTATTCATATTATCCGTGAAGTGGCGGCAGAATTTGCCAACCCGGTGATGATGTATTCCATCGGCAAAGACTCCTCGGTGATGCTGCACCTGGCGCGCAAAGCCTTCTATCCGGGGACGCTGCCGTTTCCGCTGCTGCATGTCGATACCGGCTGGAAATTCCGCGAAATGTACGAATTCCGCGACCGCACGGTAGAAAATATTGGCGCTGAACTGCTGGTTCACCGCAATCCGGAAGGCGTGGCGCTGGGGATTAACCCCTTTGATCATGGCAGCGCCAAACACACCGATATTATGAAAACCGAAGGGCTGAAGCAGGCGCTGGATAAATACGGTTTTGACGCTGCTTTTGGCGGCGCGCGCCGCGATGAAGAAAAGTCGCGCGCCAAAGAGCGAATCTACTCTTTCCGCGATCGTTTCCATCGCTGGGATCCGAAAAATCAGCGCCCGGAGCTGTGGCACAACTATAACGGCCAGATTAACAAAGGCGAAAGCATCCGCGTATTCCCGCTCTCGAACTGGACGGAGCTGGATATCTGGCAGTATATCTTCCTGGAAAATATCGACATTGTTCCCCTGTACCTGGCGGCGGAACGTCCGGTGCTGGAGCGGGACGGCATGCTGATGATGATTGATGACGATCGCATCAACCTGCAGCCCGGCGAAGAGATTAAACCGCGCATGGTGCGTTTCCGTACCCTCGGCTGCTGGCCGCTGACCGGCGCGGTAGAGTCGCAGGCACAGACGCTGCCGGAAATCATCGAAGAAATGCTGGTTTCCACCACCAGTGAACGCCAGGGGCGGGTGATTGATCGCGATCAGTCCGGCTCGATGGAGCTGAAAAAACGTCAGGGTTATTTCTAAGGAGCCGCCATGAATACCGTTATTGCACAACAAATTGCCGAGCAGGGCGGGGTCGAGGCCTGGCTGCATGCACAACAACATAAAAGCCTGCTGCGCTTTCTCACCTGCGGCAGCGTTGATGATGGTAAAAGTACGCTGATTGGCCGTCTGCTGCACGATACCCGCCAAATCTATGAAGATCAGCTCTCATCGCTGCACAACGACAGCAAGCGTCACGGCACCCAGGGCGAAAAGCTGGATCTGGCGCTGCTGGTAGATGGCCTGCAGGCTGAACGTGAGCAGGGCATTACCATCGATGTGGCTTACCGCTATTTCTCCACCGAGAAGCGTAAATTTATTATTGCTGACACCCCGGGGCATGAGCAGTACACCCGTAATATGGCGACCGGAGCCTCGACCTGCGATCTGGCGATCCTGCTGATTGATGCCCGTAAAGGGGTACTGGATCAGACCCGCCGCCACAGCTTTATCTCCACCTTGCTGGGGATCCGGCATCTGGTGGTGGCGGTGAATAAAATGGATCTGGTGGATTACAGCCAGCAGACCTTTGCAAAGATCCGCCAGGATTACCTTAACTTTGCTGAACAGCTGCCGGGCAAACCCGACATTCGCTTTGTACCGCTGTCGGCATTGGAAGGGGAGAACGTGGCATCACCCAGCGCGGCAATGGGCTGGTACAGCGGTCCAACGCTGCTGGAAATCCTCGAAAGCGTAGAGGTTACGCGTACCGTTGAGCAGCAGCCAGTGCGTTTTCCGGTGCAGTACGTCAACCGGCCGAACCTGGATTTTCGCGGCTATTCCGGCACCCTGGCCTCCGGCAGCATTCAGCCGGGGCAGCGGGTGAAAGTGCTGCCTTCCGGTGTCAGTTCCACCGTGGCGCGCATTGTCACTTTTGACGGCGATCTGGCGCAGGCCAGCGCCGGTGAAGCGATTACCCTGGTGCTGGAAGATGAAATTGATATCAGCCGTGGCGATCTGCTGGTGGCGGCTGACGCTGAGCTGCAGCCGGTACGGGCGGCAACGGTGGATGTGGTATGGATGGCTGAGCAACCGCTGCGTCCGGGTCAGAGTTACGGCGTGAAGATTGCCGGTAAAACCACCCGCGCACGGGTAGAGAACATCCGTCATCAGGTGGAGATCAACCAGCTGACGCAGCATCAGGCAGACGAACTGCCGCTGAACGCTATCGGCCTGGTAGAACTGACCTTTGATGAGCCGCTGATGCTGGAGTCGTATCAACAGAATCCGGTGACCGGCGGCCTGATCTTTATTGACCGCCTGAGCAACGTTACGGTGGGGGCTGGCATGATCCGCGAACCACAGGGGGATAGTGCGCCAGCCGCCGGAGAATTCAGCGCCTTTGAACTGGAGCTGAATGCGCTGATCCGCCGTCATTTCCCGCACTGGAATGCGCGCGCACTGCCGGGTGCATACTGATATGGCGATCCATGATGACAATATCGTCTGGCATGACCATCCGGTCAGTCAGGCAGAGCGTGAAAAGCTGCACGGGCATCGGGGGGGGGTGATCTGGTTTACCGGGCTGTCCGGTTCCGGTAAGTCCACCGTGGCCGGTGCGCTGGAGCAGGCGCTGCATCAGTCAGGTGTCAGTACGTATTTGCTGGACGGTGATAATGTGCGTCACGGCCTGTGCCGCGATCTGGGGTTCGACGACAGCGATCGTAAAGAGAATATCCGCCGGGTGGGGGAAGTTGCCCGGCTGATGGTCGATGCCGGTTTAATCGTGCTGAGCGCGTTTATCTCGCCGCACAGAGCGGAACGTCAGGCGGTGCGTGAGATGCAGCAGGCCGGGCGTTTTATTGAAGTATTTGTCGATACGCCGCTGGCAGTGTGTGAAGCACGCGATCCCAAAGGATTATATAAAAAGGCACGTGCCGGTGAGCTGAAAAATTTCACCGGAATCGATGCGGTCTATGAAGCGCCCGAACAGGCCGATATCCATCTTGATGGCGAACAATTGGTAACACATTTGGCGGCGCGGTTATTAGATCTGTTGCGTCAGCGCGATATTATAAATTCCTGATAAAGCCTCTGTCTGAATGCCGTCAGAGCATCAGACAGCCTGGGCGAATGCCCCGGCTTGCTGCAACGGGAACCCTATGCTGAACATCACCCCCATACTGCCTCGTAAATCTTTCCCTCAAACGACAGCACCACTGCGCGCCTGGCCTGGCGGTGTGGTGGGGATTGTCTGCTGGTGGATTGCCGTGGCGGTTCCACTGATGTTGTACGGCTCCAGTACCCTGCTTTTCTTCTTCTGGACCTGGCCCTTCTTTCTCGCTCTGCTGCCGGTATCGGTGGTGATTGGCATTGCTACGCGCGCGCTGATGCACGGTCAGCTGATTTGGACTATGCTGGTTAGCGCATTATTGGTGATTTGCCTGTTCTGGCTTTTTTTTATGCTGCTGATTAGCTGGTAACCGTTGACGGGCGATGGTTAAACGCATCGCAGCGTTACAAAAGGTTGCGGCTGAAAATTAAGAAAACGGCGCTATTTTACTGGCGGAGTGGAGTCATAACCAAAGTTATGGGATGATTGAGCCGTTTTCAGGGGGCGGGGATGGGAAAACTTACTTTACTGTTACTTGTACTGCTGGGCTGGCTGCAATATTCGCTCTGGCTGGGCAAGAACGGTATTCACGATTATACGCGCGTGGATCAGGATGTTGCAGTGCAACAGGCGAGCAACGCGAAGCTGAAAATGCGCAACGATCGGCTGTTTGCCGAGATCGACGACTTAAATGGCGGTTCGGAAGCGATCGAAGAGCGCGCACGTAATGCACTGGGCATGATTAAACCCGGTGAAACTTTCTATCGCCTGGTGACGGATCAAAATAAAGGCTATGCACCACAGGGCGTAAAAACCAGCCAGTAACGGGTCTAATGAACACAGCCGTTTCCTTCCCGGATATCATTGCCGTTGTCCCTGCAGCAGGGATCGGCAGCCGTATGTTAGCGGCCTGTCCAAAACAGTATCTGTCAGTTAATGGTAAAACGCTTCTTGAGCACAGTATCGCTGCGCTGCTGGCACATCCGGCGGTAAAGCAGGTGATCGTGGCGCTCAGCCCGGACGACCATTATTTTGCCACGCTGCCGCTGGCGGACGATCCGCGCGTGCGGCGGGTGACTGGCGGCGGCGAACGCGCAGACTCGGTGCTGGCGGGACTGCAGGCGATAACCCTCGCTGACTGGGTGCTGGTGCATGACGCGGCTCGCCCCTGTCTGCATATTGACGATCTCTCGCGCCTGCTGGCGCTCACTGCGACCAGTAAGGTAGGCGGTATTCTGGCGGCCCCGGTACGCGACACTATGAAACGCGCTATTGTCGGTGCCGGTACCATCCAACATTCCGTGGCGCGTGAAGATCTGTGGCACGCGCTTACGCCGCAGCTTTTTCCACTGGAACTGCTGCGTAGCTGCCTGCAACAGGCGCTGGCCGCCGGTGCCACTGTGACGGATGAAGCCTCAGCCCTGGAATATTGCGGCTATCATCCTGAACTGGTGAGCGGGCGCAGTGATAATCTGAAGGTAACCCGACCGGAAGATCTGGCGCTGGCACAGTTTTATCTGACTCAAATTAACAGTAAGGAGAACGCGTAATGCGTATCGGTCACGGTTTTGATGTGCACGCTTTTGGCGGTGCAGGTCCACTGATTATTGGTGGCGTGCGTATTCCCTGGGAAAAGGGGCTGCTGGCTCACTCTGACGGTGATGTAGCGTTGCATGCGTTAACGGATGCGCTGCTGGGTGCGGCGGCACTGGGCGATATCGGTAAATTATTCCCGGATACCGATGCCGCGTACAAAGGGGCTGACAGCCGCGAACTGCTGCGTGAAGCCTGGCGCCGGATTGCCGCCAAGGGCTATCAGGTGGCGAATTTGGATGTCACCATTATTGCCCAGGCACCGAAAATGCTGCCGCATACGCCGCAGATGCGCATCAATATTGCTGAAGATCTGGGCATCCATATGGACCAGGTGAATGTCAAAGCCACCACCACCGAAAAGCTGGGCTTTACCGGACGTGGAGAAGGGATTGCCTGTGAAGCGGTTGCCCTGCTGGTAACGGCATAATGGTGGACCTCACTCAGCAGAACTGGCTGCACGGTCAGCCGGTTGCGCGCGGCATACTTAAAGCTGCGCCGGAGGATTTTCAGGTGACGGAAGATCTGGGCTACCGCCCGGATGGTGATGGTGAACAGCTGCTGGTGCGTATCCGTAAAACCGGCTGTAATACCCGCTTTGTTGCCGAAGCCCTGGCTCAATTTGCCGCTATTCATCCGCGTGACGTCAGCTTTGCCGGGATGAAAGATCGCCATGCTGTCACCGAACAGTGGTTCTGCCTGCGTCTGCCGGGGAAACATACCCCGGAGATGAGCTGTTTCACCTTACCGGGGGTTGAGGTGCTGGAAAGCGCCCGTCACCGCCGTAAGTTGCGTACCGGTGCCCTGCAGGGCAATGCCTTTACCCTGGTACTGCGTGAAATCTCTGATGCCGAAGACGTTGAGCAGCGCTTACAGAAAATTGCTGACGCAGGCGTACCCAACTATTTTGGCAGCCAGCGTTTCGGTCATCAGGGTAACAATCTGCTGCAGGCGCAGCGCTGGGCAGCAGATGAAATTCGCGTGCGGGAACGCAATAAGCGTAGCTTTCTGCTGTCGGCGGCGCGCAGCGCGCTGTTTAACCAGGTGGTCAGCGATCGCCTGGCACAGCCAGGTGGGCTGACGCAGGTACTGGAGGGGGACGCACTACAGCTTAGCGGACGCGGCAGCTGGTTTGTGGCCGAAGCCGACGAATTGGACAGCCTGCAACAGCGGGTGAACAGCCAGGCGCTGCGCATCACCGCACCGTTACCAGGGCAGGGGGAATGGGGCACCCGCGGGGCGGCACTGGCCGTTGAGCAGCACAGCCTGCAGGCGGAAAGTGCATTAATCGCGCTGATCGCGCGCGAGCGCGTTGACAGCGCGCGCCGGGCAATGCTGGTTATACCACGCGATCTACACTGGCAGTGGCTGGATCAGGCTACCCTGCGTATGGAGTTCTGGCTGCCGGCGGGCAGTTTCGCCACCAGCGTGGTGCGCGAACTGCTGCAGGTTGAGGAAGGCACTGACACACCGGACGAGTAACCGCTCACTACAGAACCGGCATTATGCGGGTTCTGTTTCCCCTTTTATGTTTATTTGTCTGCTTTGCGGCGTTCTCCGATTATCCATAAACTGTTTTGCTGGCAGAGTTAGTCACAGCGTGTAAACAATTAGAAAAATCGTTTCTGACGCGATAGACACCCGGTGAATAATTCGCTGAAAATCCTGCCATCCTCAGCCCGCTTTAAATACGGGAAAGGTGCGTCAACAGAGGCTATTATCATTGTCACCCAAGGCGTTAAATCGTTAAAATACATCGAGCTGTTACGGCCTAACGAAAAAAATCAGTCGCGACGCGCACCCAGGTGGCAATAACAGCCACCTCTTATTGTGATATTGACTGTCAAATAACGGGTACAGGTATTACATGCGTATATTGTTGAGTAACGATGATGGTATTCATGCACCTGGCATTCAGGTGCTGGCAAAGGCGCTGCGCCAGTTTGCTGAAGTCCAGGTTGTTGCTCCCGACCGCAATCGCAGCGGGGCGTCTAACTCACTGACGCTGGAAACGCCTCTGCGCACCTTCAATTTCCCCGACGGCGATATTGCTGTGCAAATGGGCACGCCCACTGACTGTGTTTATCTTGGCGTTAATGCGCTGATGCGTCCAAAGCCGGATATTGTGGTTTCCGGTATCAACGCTGGCCCAAATCTGGGTGACGATGTGATCTATTCCGGTACCGTTGCCGCAGCGATGGAAGGACGCCACCTTGGTCTGCCTGCGCTGGCAGTATCACTGAATGGTCAGCAGCATTACGATACTGCCGCCGCCGTAACCTGTGAAATATTGCAGGCACTGGCGCGTGAACCACTGCGTACCGGCCGCATTCTCAATATCAATGTGCCCGACCTGCCGCTGGAGCTGGTTAAAGGGATCCGCGTAACGCGTTGCGGCAGCCGCCATCCCAGCGACCAGGTGATCACGCAACAGGATCCGCGTGGCAATACGCTTTACTGGATCGGCCCGCCGGGTGACAAACTGGATGCCGGTCCCGATACCGACTTTGCTGCCATTGACGCAGGTTATGTTTCGCTGACGGCTCTGCACGTTGACCTGACGGCGCATGCAGCGCAGGAGGTAGTGGCTGCGTGGCTGAGCAAAGCCGGAGTAGGCAACGCATGGTAAACCGGCGTGTTAACACGCTGCTGGAACAACTGCGGCGTAAGGGGATCAGCGATGAACGCCTGCTGCAGGCCATTGCCAGCGTGCCGCGTGACCGTTTTATTGACGAAGCTTTTGAGCACAAAGCCTGGGATAACACGGCGCTGCCAATTGGCTGTGGTCAGACGATTTCGCAGCCCTATACTGTGGCACGAATGACGTCGTTACTGGGGTTGACTCCGGCGTCACGGGTGCTGGAAATTGGTACGGGTTCTGGCTACCAGACTGCGATCCTCGCGCATTTGGTTGAACATGTCTGCTCGGTTGAACGGATTAAAGGGCTGCAGTGGCAGGCTAAGCGACGGCTTAAACAGCTTGATTTACATAATGTTTCTACTCGTCATGGCGATGGCTGGCTGGGCTGGCCATCGCGCGCACCTTTCGATGCGATTATTGTTACGGCGGCACCGCCGGCCGTTCCACATGCGCTGCTGGCGCAGCTGGACGAAGGCGGGGTGATGGTGCTGCCGGTGGGTGAGCAGCAGCAGGTATTACAGCGCATACGTCGTCGCAGTGACGAGTTTATTGCTGAGACTATTGAAGCCGTGCGCTTTGTTCCTCTGGTTAAAGGCGATCTGGCCTGAGTTTTCCACTTCAGTTAAATGACGATACAACTGTTACGTGGCGACAGATCGATGATATTGCTAGTATCTAATCACTTTGCAGTGGGTTTATCTGTGGAAACAGGCCCGACTGTATTTTGGAATTAACCATAAATATTGCCGTAATGGGGAGTAGTGAGCATGGGAAGCCCGGTTTTTAAATTGCGCCGTCTCGCGGCCATTTCACTGGTTGGATTTTGGCTGGCAGGATGTTCCAGCACAGACACACAGGCTCCTATCAGTACGGTTGGCAGCAATGACGGTGGGATGCTGAATAACCGCCCAGCGGTAAACAGTAATACCACAGTGAACAGCAGCGTGAATGGTGCTGTTCCGACAGCACGTCCGGTGATGTCATCCGGCGGGGATAATGGCGTTTCCGCGGGAAATAACGGGGTATCTGCCAGCAGCAACCGTCAGATAGCCACGGAAAATGGTCGCATAGTGTACAATCGCGCTTATGAGAATATTCCGAAGGGTAGTTACAATGGTGATACTTACTCGGTAAAACGTGGCGATACATTGTTCTACATTGCGTGGATTACTGGAAACGATTTCCGGGATTTAGCACAGCGTAATAATATCCCCGCGCCTTACGGGCTCAACGTAGGCCAGCAGTTACAGGTAGGTAACGGTGGCGGTACGCCAATCACCGGTGGTAATGCGATAACTGTCGCGGACGCGAACGAGGGAGGCGTCAATTCTGCCACTTCCGATAATCAAATGAAGCCAACGCCTGTTGCACAACAACCGGTTATTACGTATTCTGATGATTCAGGAACATCAGGTGGAGGCAAAATGTTGCCTTCATCCGGTAAAACTGTTGCAACGACAACAGCACCGGTTACCGCCCCAACCGTTAGCAGCACAACCAACAGCACGACACCGGTAGGAACGTGGCGTTGGCCAACTGACGGTAAGATTATTGATAACTTCTCTGCCGCCGAAGGGGGCAATAAAGGAATCGATATAGCGGGGTCGCGTGGACAGGCCGTGGTATCTACCGCCGCAGGGCGGGTGGTATATGCCGGCAATGCCTTACGCGGATACGGTAATTTGATAATCATCAAACATAATGATGACTACCTGAGTGCTTATGCTCATAACGACACTATGCTGGTTCGCGAGCAACAAGAAGTGAAAGCGGGTCAGAAAATAGCGACGATGGGTAGCACCGGCACAAGTTCAGTTAGATTGCATTTTGAAATTCGTTACAAGGGGAAATCCGTAAATCCGTTGCGTTACTTACCGCAGCGATAACCGGCAGAACCTTGGGTTCTGCCCAGGCAGTACGGGTAGGAGCCACCTATGAGCCAGAATACGCTAAAAGTTGATGACTTAAACGAAGATGCGGAATTCGACGAAAACGGAGCTGAGCTTCTCGTAGAAGAAAATGCACTTGCCGGAAGTGAAGCTGGCGAAAATGAATTAGCAGAGGAAGAACTGCTGGCCCAGGGCGCAACACAGCGTGTACTGGATGCAACGCAGCTTTACCTTGGCGAGATTGGATACTCCCCGCTGCTAACTGCAGAAGAAGAAGTGTTCTTTGCCCGTCGTGCGCTGCGTGGTGATATTCCATCGCGCCGCCGCATGATTGAAAGTAACCTGCGACTGGTGGTAAAAATTGCCCGTCGTTATGGTAACCGTGGTCTGGCGCTGCTGGATCTGATCGAGGAAGGTAACCTGGGTCTGATCCGCGCGGTAGAGAAGTTTGATCCTGAACGTGGATTCCGCTTCTCGACCTATGCCACCTGGTGGATCCGTCAGACCATCGAACGGGCTATTATGAATCAGACGCGTACCATTCGTCTGCCAATTCATATTGTTAAAGAACTGAATGTTTACCTGCGTACCGCGCGTGAACTGTCTCACAAGCTCGATCATGAGCCGAGTGCAGAAGAGATCGCCGAGCAGCTGAACAAACCTGTTGATGATGTCAGTCGTATGCTGCGTCTCAACGAACGCATCACTTCTGTTGATACGCCACTGGGCGGAGATTCAGAAAAAGCGCTGCTGGATATCCTGGCTGACGAGAAAGATAACGGCCCGGAAGACTGTACCCAGGACGATGATATGAAGCAAAGCATCGTCAAATGGCTGTTCGAGCTGAACGCCAAGCAACGTGAAGTGCTGGCTCGTCGTTTTGGCCTGTTGGGGTATGAAGCGGCGACCCTGGAAGACGTGGGTCGTGAAATTGGTCTGACACGCGAACGCGTTCGTCAGATTCAAGTGGAAGGTTTGCGTCGTCTGCGTGAGATCCTGCAGGGGCAGGGGCTGAGCATTGAGGCATTATTCCAGGAATAATGCTCTGATACAGGTAGTAAAAAAAGCGCTGACTGCGGTCATCGCTTTTTTTTTGTCTTCAGGGAGGGGGGGG
>CALYQW010000014.1 GCA_945290265.1 uncultured Erwinia sp. | reverse complement strand
CCTTTGCCTTTGCCTTTGCCTTTGCCTTTGCCTTTGCCTTTGCCTTTGCCTTTGAATTTGAATTTGAATTTGAATTTGAATTTGAATTTGAATTTGACCTGGCTTTTGGTTTTGACCTTTGGGTGGCATAAGGAACGGAGCCGAGGTTACGCGGATTTCCAGGAAGAGCGGCCAGGGAGGGCCGCGAAAGGCGTGCTGAGCCGGGATGGCGAATCACGCCGGTCCGCCAGAAAGCGGCGTGGCCGAGGGAACCTGCGCAGCAGGCGCAGTGCCAGCCGTAAGCACGGGGTCAAGGGGCGATTGCGCTTGATCGCCCCTTGTCGCCAGCCCGTGAAACGGGATGGAGAAACGTAGTTGATCTGGCTTTGTCCTACAAAAAAGCCTGCACTATATGCAGGCTTTTTAACGCTAACCCCGCAGGGCAGCTTACCCCTTACTTCACACGTGAAACGTATTCAGCAGAACGGGTATCAACCTTTATCACTTCACCAATCTGTACGAACAGCGGTACTTTAACCACTGCACCGGTAGACAGGGTCGCTGGCTTACCGCCGGTCCCCGCAGTGTCACCTTTCAGACCTGGATCGGTATCAGTCACTTCCAGCTCAACAAAGTTTGGCGGCAGAACCTGAATAGGTTTACCGTTCCACAGGGTCACGATACACTCAGCGTTATCCAGCAGCCATTTCGCTGCATCACCCACGGTTTTTGCTTCCACTGGATGCTGCTCGAAGGTTTCCGGGTGCATAAAGTGGTAAAAATCACCGTCGTTGTACAGGTAGTTCAGGTTGGTATCAACCACGTCAGCGCCTTCAGCGGAGTCGGTCGATTTAAAGGTTTTTTCAACGCGGCTGCCGGTCAGCAGACGGCGCATTTTTACGCGAGCGAAAGCCTGGCCTTTACCCGGCTTAACGAACTCACTGGATTCGATGGCATAAGGCTCGCCTTCGAACATGATTTTAAGACCGGGACGAAAATCGTTGCTGGAATAACTTGCCATAAAGGCCCTCTACAATTTATTACTGGTACTTAGCCAAAAAAATGGCAAACATTGTAACCCCAAATACCCCTGAACGAGAAGATTGGTTGCATCAACTTAATGATGTAATCACCGATCCTAATGAATTATTGCAGCTTTTATCTCTGCAACATCATCCTGAACTGACCTCAGGGGCCGATGCGCGCCGTCTTTTCGCGCTGCGCGTGCCGCGAGCGTTTGCCGCCCGGATGCGTCCGGGCGATCCGCAGGATGCGCTGCTGTTGCAGGTAATTACCTCACAGCAGGAGTTTATTCATGCCCCCGGCTACAGCACCGACCCGCTGGATGAGCAGAGCAGCGTGGTTCCGGGATTACTGCATAAATACGGCAATCGCGCGCTGTTGCTGGTAAAAGGCGGTTGTGCAGTGAACTGCCGCTACTGTTTCCGCCGCCATTTTCCCTATCAGGATAACCAGGGGAATAAGCGCAACTGGCAACAGGCGCTGGAGTATATCCGACAGCAGCCACAACTGGATGAAATTATTTTTTCCGGTGGCGATCCGCTGATGGCAAAAGATCACGAGCTGGACTGGCTGATCGCTGAACTGGAAACCATCCCCCATATCAGGCGTCTGCGCATTCACAGCCGCTTACCGGTGGTGATCCCGGCGCGCATCACCGAAGGACTGTGTCAGCGTTTGTCCGCATCGCATTTACAGGTTCTGTTGGTGACGCATATCAATCACGCGCAGGAAATTGACGACGAACTGCGCCAGCGAATGCGGATGTTGCAGCGTGCTGGCGTCACGTTACTGAATCAGAGCGTGCTGCTGCGCGGTATTAACGATAATGCCGCAACGCTGGCAGCACTCAGTAATGCATTGTTTGATGCCGGTATTTTGCCGTATTACCTGCATGTGCTGGATAAAGTACAGGGAGCCGCGCATTTTTATGTCTCTGATGCCGATGCGCGGACGGTGGTGCGTCAACTGCTGACTCTGGTTTCCGGCTATCTGGTACCGAAACTGGCGCGGGAAATTGGTGGCGAACCAAGTAAAACCCCGCTCGATTTACAGCTACGCCAGGAATAGTTCCTGCTAAACCATGAGGCAGGTGTTAATTCAGTTTTTCGGTATCGGACTGCTGCCGGTCTTCCAGTTCTTTCACTTTTAACCAGAACTGGCCTGATGAGATGATCGAGGCCAGCGCATCAATTAGCGCATCGCTGTCCCAGCAGTCCGTTCTTTCCCCAAGAAATTCAACAGTAAAGGGATAGCCATCAGGATGCTGATGCCAGCGGGCAATGGATAAGTGCCCGGTGTGGCAATGAATAATATTGACCATCCCACCGTCAGGGGATCTCACGGGGCCGGACTCTGGCAACGGGTGTCCGCCAACGGCAGATTCCGACTGCTCACGGAAACACTGTAGGGAAACCTGGTGTTCGGTTTCCTCGCTTAACGCCTGATTGAGTTTTTCAAATACCGCATTCACCTGCTCAATATTCTCACTGACCAGGCTGGCAGAGCTTTTCCCGGCGGCAATAAATTTCTTAAATGGATCCATGAGCTACTCCTTTAATATGATGCTTCCCATCACGGGAAAATGGTCAAAAACGTGTTTTGTATCCAGAACGGCCTGGCGCAGACCCGGAGGGAGTACGGTACCTGTGTCGCTCTCTTTCAGATACCAGGGGCCGGTAGTCAGAAAGCTGCCGGAAAACAGGATCTGATCAAAGGCTGCCCAGGCATTACGGTTATTGGCCTTGCTGTAACAGGTGCCAAAATCGTGGTGGGTTTCGCCGTGAGTAAAAGGGGTGCTGGCCGCCAGGGTTTTCCAGAACGGGTTGTACAGCCAGTAATCTGGTTTTGAGATCACTAAACGTCGGTCGTTGGTGGCGGACAGATTCTTGAACAGACTGCGATCGTGAGGTTCATCGTTATAATCCCCCATCAGGATCAGCTGATGACTGGCAGACAGCAGATTATCAACAAACCCGCGCAGGCCTATCGAGCATTTATTGCGCAGATCTTCTGCAATGCTGTGCAACCGGCTGGGCCAGTGAGATACCAGCAGTTGCAGCGGTAAATGATGCTGATGGAATTCAAGGGTGAGCTGCTGAGCGATTTTCAGCGTTGAAGTGCCAATATTGCCGGTGTGGGTTTTACCGGTGATGACCTCGAAGCGCGTTGAATCATATAAACAGCCAATATCAAACCGGCTGCCGGTAGCGGTTTTATTATTGAACAGCAGTGGAGTTAATCCCGGCGTGGCTAATTTTTCTTTGATGCGCAGAAAAGACGTCCTGTTAACTTCACATAACGCGACAAATTCAACGGAACACTGGCTGAACAGATAATCAATGACGCATGCAATATCCGTAATCACGCTTTCACTGGTTCGTTTTCTCTGGCCTGGTGGTGATGCCGCACAGTTCCAGAATGAAAAATTAAAATTCATGCTTCCCTCACGAATTTAGTAATAAGATCATTATCCTTTTAAATGAGGATATTATACCGACATGATGTTGATTGCTGAGCCCTGTAGGGACGGCATGGATTATGAGTGTCGTCGGGTATTATCGGGTTCAGGCTAAATGCCTGAATAACACTAACAGGACAGACTCTGAGCAGGTTACGTTGACGTTTGGCCAGGATTCAATAGCAACAAAAAACGATTTTTTTAAAAAGGTCGGAAAACAGAGTATTAGTATGAAAAAAAGATGCCGGAGACAGGAAATAAAGGAGGAGACGGTGCCCCTCCCGGTCGGTCAGCAGTACATCATTACGGGCACTTATACACCTGACCGCTCATCTTACTGTCCAGTGGCGCAAAGCTTGACCAGATATTCTGCGTCGGGCTGGTGGCACCATAAATCACATTCCCGCCCATTGCGGCTGCCCGGTTACGCAAATCGTTGGCTGCGCCGCGCAGGGAGCTGCCTTCAGCACCGGTGCCGGAGAGCCAGTTACTCTGAGAACCAGTCACGTTACCCAGCAGCTGACAGCTGTCTGGCGGTTGTTTGTCGGTAAAGGTGACATGTTCGCCTGCGGTGCTCAGCTTATTCGAGGTGCTACAGCCAGCCAGCAACAGCGCTGCTACAGAAAGTCCCAGCAACTTAGTACGCATTATTATCCTCATTTATTATCTTTAGAGTCAGAGCATGATGGGTCGGGTTCATGATCCACAGCGTAACGGAAATCCGTGCGATTTCTTACCCATCCCTGCTTTGTCATCCGCGGTGTGCTAATCAGGTTGATGATGTGCTGCTGACTGTACTCTTTTCGTCAAAAAAGAAAAACCCCCATTATATAACCGCAGGAGGATTTGCCGCGCTTGCAGCAGCAGGATCAGAGAATGATCGCATCATTTGACTGAGTGAAACAGGTAACCCGCGGCGAAAAAAAACGCTGCTCCGGAGACCGGAACAGCGTTTCGCTTTAGTGGTGCGGGCTGAGTAACACGGGCTGCGCCCGTTTGCTCAGCGGGGCATTACATCATGCCGCCCATACCACCCATACCGCCCATACCGCCAGCTGCGCCCATATCTGGAGCGTCATCTTTTGGCAGGTCAGTGACCATGCACTCGGTGGTGATCATCAGACCGGCAACGGAAGCCGCGTACTGCAGTGCAGAACGGGTTACTTTGGTTGGATCCAGGATACCGAAGTCGATCATGTTACCGTACTCTTCGGTCTGCGCGTTATAGCCGTAGTTACCTTCACCCGCTTTCACGTTGTTAGCGACTACAGATGGCTCTTCGCCGGCATTGGACACGATCTGGCGCAGAGGCGCTTCCATCGCACGCAGGGCAACTTTGATACCCACGTTCTGGTCTTCGTTCTGACCGGTCAGGTCTGCCAGCAACGCAGCAACGCGCACCAGCGCGACGCCACCACCGGCAACCACGCCTTCTTCAACCGCAGCACGGGTTGCGTGCAGGGCATCTTCTACGCGGGCTTTCTTCTCTTTCATTTCAACTTCAGTTGCCGCGCCCACTTTCAGTACGGCCACGCCGCCTGCCAGTTTCGCAACGCGTTCCTGCAGTTTTTCGCGATCGTAGTCAGAAGTCGCTTCTTCGATCTGCTGACGGATCTGGGTCACACGACCGGCGATGGTTGATTCTTCGCCCACACCGTCGATGATAGTGGTGGTGTCTTTGTTGATGACCACGCGTTTTGCCTGGCCCAGATCTTCCAGAACCGCTTTTTCCAGCTCCATACCGATCTCTTCAGAGATAACAGTACCGCCGGTCAGCACCGCGATATCCTGCAGCATGGCTTTACGACGATCGCCGAAGCCAGGCGCTTTAACCGCAGCCACTTTCACGATACCGCGCATGGTGTTAACCACCAGCGTTGCCAGCGCTTCACCTTCCACATCTTCTGCGATAATCAGCAGTGGCTTACCGGCTTTGGCAACGGCTTCCAGCACGGGCAGCATTTCACGGATGTTAGAGACTTTTTTGTCAGCCAGCAGGATGAACGGGCTTTCCAGCTCAACCGCACCGGTTTCTGGCTTGTTGATGAAGTAAGGGGACAGGTAGCCGCGATCGAACTGCATACCTTCCACCACGTCCAGCTCGTCCTGCAGACCGGTGCCTTCTTCAACGGTGATCACGCCTTCTTTACCAACTTTCTCCATTGCCTGTGCGATCAGTTCGCCAACGGTTTCATCGGAGTTAGCAGAGATGGTGCCTACCTGAGCAATGGCTTTGGAGTCAGAGCACGGAACAGACAGCTTTTTCAGCTCGCCAACCGCGTTCACTACCGCTTTATCGATACCGCGCTTCAGATCCATCGGGTTCATGCCCGCAGCAACGGCTTTCAGACCTTCGTTAACGATAGCCTGAGCCAGCACGGTAGCGGTAGTGGTACCGTCACCCGCCGCGTCATTAGCTTTAGAGGCAACTTCTTTTACCATCTGTGCGCCCATGTTCTCGAACTTGTCTTCCAGCTCGATTTCACGCGCAACAGAAACACCATCTTTAGTAATGGTCGGTGCACCAAAAGATTTATCCAGTACCACGTTACGGCCTTTTGGGCCCAGGGTAACTTTTACTGCATCTGCCAGTACGTTTACACCGCGCAGCATTTTTACGCGCGCGTCATTACCGAATTTTACGTCTTTAGCTGCCATGTTATTTTCCCTTAAATTCTTCAGGTTCAGTGAGTTGCGGGTAAATTACGCTTCAACGATCGCCAGGATGTCGCTTTCAGAGATAATCAGCACGTCTTCGTTGTCGATCTTTTCAGTTTTTGCGCCGTAACCTTCATTGAAAATCACCACATCACCGACTTTAACGTCCAGTGGTTTCACTTCGCCGCTTTCCAGGATGCGTCCGTTACCTACCGCCAGCACTTCACCGCGGGTAGATTTTGCTGCGGCTGAACCGGTCAGCACGATGCCGCCTGCAGATTTGGATTCAACTTCTTTGCGCTTAACGATCACGCGATCGTGTAATGGACGAATTTTCATTGATAGCTCTCCTGTGAGAAATCCAATCATTTTTGGGATGAAAGCCGGGCATTAGCGCGTTCGGCCTCGTGACGGAAGAGATAAGGACGGGAAAGCGTTCTTTCAAGGGCAGCAGATAAAATTTTTTAATCATGGCGGGCTGCGGGGAGTAACAGTCTCATTTCCGCTAAAAAAAACGCGCCGTTATCCGGCGCGCTGTGATGGTTGACCGCAGGATCACTGCCCGTCAGGGCGATGATCATCAGGCTGATCTTTAATCAGATTAACGTCCTTACGCTTAAACTCCCCGTCTACCGTTACCCCACTATCAGGTGCCGCACCACCGCGCCAGACGCGTAAATGTGGCAGCAGCTTTAGCGTCAGATGCTTCTGTACCGGCGGTAACAGCAGCAGCAGGCCCAGGAAGTCGGTAAAAAATCCTGGGATCACCAGCAAAATACCGGCCATCACCAGCGAAACGCTTTTGACCATTTCCGCCGCCGGGCTTTCTCCGGCATTCAGTTTCTGCTGCATCAGAACGAAGTTTTTCATACCCTGATTCTTAACCAGCGAGATACCAATGCAGGAGGTGAAAATCACCAGCAGCATCGTCAGGAACACCCCCAGCACGTGAGCAACCTGAATAAACAGTGAAATCTCAATCCATACCAGGACAAAAATAAGTAAAAACGGTAACCAGCGCACCGCGTTCTCCTGTATCAGTGGCCACGTCGCCTTAAGGCACCACGGCAGAAAAGGGTGACAACAATATATCGGAACCATAAATCTGGGGGCAGACAGCCCACTTTTCAATCCCCCTGTTTTGCCGCAGGAGTGGTGCAGGTCACTAAATCTGGCTTCTTTTCTGGAAGCGTGCGCCAAAAACTGGCAGTTTATCGGCTGAAAAGGCGCTCTTTTGTGCGCAAAAGGAATATCCTGATGCTCAACGTATAACAAATGGATAAAATACTAACAACATCATTGCATGGATATCTGCACCTGCCCGGATCGCACAGGACAGCCACAGGATGCACCAGAAACTCAGCCCGCTACCGTCGCCAGCTTTTTGCGGCACGGGTCCGGGCACCTAAAACCATCGTTTCCGATAGTTCTGACAAGAAGGTTTACATGGCTAATAACATTCGTATCGAAGAAGATCTGTTAGGTATCCGCGAAGTTCCGGCGGCAGCTTACTACGGTGTTCACACTCTGCGTGCGATTGAAAATTTCCAAATCAGTAACAGTAAAATCAGCGATATTCCTGAATTTGTGCGCGGTATGGTGATGGTGAAAAAGGCCGCTGCGCTGGCCAATAAAGAATTGCGCACCATCCCGCGTGATATTGCTAATGCCATTGTCAGCGCCTGTGACGAAGTGCTGAACAACGGTAAGTGTATGGATCAGTTCCCGGTAGACGTTTATCAGGGCGGGGCGGGAACCTCGGTCAATATGAATACCAACGAAGTATTAGCCAATATTGGTCTGGAACTTATGGGGCACCAGAAAGGGGAATACCAGTACCTTAACCCCAACGATCACGTCAACAAATGCCAGTCAACCAACGACGCCTATCCCACCGGTTTCCGTATCGCCGTTTACAGTTCGATTGTCAGCCTGCTGGAGTCCATCCGCCAGCTGAGCGCCGGTTTCCAGCGTAAAGCGGACGAGTTCGCCACTATCCTGAAAATGGGGCGCACCCAGCTACAGGACGCAGTCCCTATGACCCTGGGACAGGAGTTCCATGCGTTTAACGTGCTGCTGAATGAAGAAATTAAAAGCATCCTGCGCACCGCTGAGCTGCTGCTGGAAGTGAATCTGGGCGCTACCGCCATCGGCACCCGCCTGAATACCCCGGATGGCTATCAGCAGCTGGCGGTTCAGAAGCTGGCAGAAGTCAGTGGGCTGGCCTGCGTTCCGGCAGAAGATCTGATTGAAGCGACCTCGGACTGCGGCGCTTACGTGATGGTTCACAGCTCACTGAAACGCCTTGCGGTGAAGCTGTCGAAAATCTGTAACGATTTACGCTTGCTTTCTTCCGGTCCGCGTGCCGGCCTGAATGAAATTAATCTGCCTGAAATGCAGGCGGGATCCTCGATTATGCCGGCGAAAGTGAATCCGGTAGTGCCGGAAGTGGTTAATCAGGTGTGCTTTAAGGTGATTGGTAACGATATTACGGTAACCATGGCCGCCGAAGCCGGACAATTGCAGCTCAACGTGATGGAGCCGGTTATTGGTCAGGCGCTGTTTGAGTCAATTCGTATCCTGACCAACGCCTGTTATAACCTGCTGGGGAAATGTGTGGACGGTATCACCGCCAATAAAGCGGTGTGTGAAGCTTACGTGTTTAATTCTATCGGTATCGTCACTTACCTTAACCCCTATATTGGTCACCATAACGGCGATATCGTTGGCAAAATCTGTGCCGAAACCGGTAAAAGCGTGCGCGAAGTGGTGCTGGAGCGTGGCCTGCTGACCGAAGCAGAACTGGACGATATCTTCTCGGTGCAAAACCTGATGTTCCCGGCGTATAAAGCGAAACGTTATACCGACGAAAGCTAAGCCAGCGAACCGGTTCGGCACTTCAGCCGGTACCGGTTCTTCCTTCCGAACACCTGACGATTCTGCCGTGATTTTCACTCAAAATACCCGTATCGAGTCATGCTATGATTAGGTCACAGGCGTTATCCTGCGTCCGGTAACCCTGAACTTCACGGCACATCTGATGGTGCCTGCGCCAAAAGGAAAGAGCGAGTACCCACAATGTTGCAGCGAACAATGACCATATTTTTGTTTATCTTCAGCCTGCTGAGCAGCGCTTCGGCCAGCGCTGCGCTGTTTGGCCAAAATGCTAACAGCCAGTTTGTCAGCGTTGATCAGGCCTTTGCCTTTGATTTTACTCAGGATGGCAACCAGCTGACGCTGGGCTGGCAAATTAAACCCGGCTATTACCTGTATCGTCAGCAAATTAAAATCACCACCCAGGGCGCCACCCTGGCACGGTGGGCGCTGCCTGCTGGTCAGCCTCATGAAGATGAATTTTATGGCAAAACCCAGGTTTACACTGACAGCCTGATGCTGCCATTTACCCTGCGTCAGGCGGACAGTGGTGCGCAGCTGAGCGTCACTTACCAGGGCTGTGCGGCGGCCGGATTCTGTTACCCACCCGAAACCCGTCAGGTGCCGCTGGATGCGGTAGTGGCGTCTACGCGGACCACGACACCCGCCGCAGCCAGTCCGGCCGTCGAAATACCGGCTGAGACAGAGCAGCATGCATTACCTTTCTCGCCACTGTGGGCGCTGTTAATCGGGATCGGTATCGCGTTTACGCCCTGCGTATTACCGATGTATCCGCTGATCTCCGGGATTATCCTCGGCGGTAACCGCCGTTACAGCGCAATGCGTTTATTCTCGCTGGCGCTGATTTATGTCCAGGGGATGGCGCTGACCTATACCCTGATGGGGATTGTGGTGGCCGCTGCCGGGCTGCGGTTCCAGGCAGCATTACAGGCACCGGCGGTGCTGATTGGCCTGTCGGCACTGTTCACCCTGCTGGCACTGTCGATGTTTGGTTTCTTTACCCTGCAGCTGCCGTCTTCACTGCAGACCCGCCTGACGCTGTGGAGTAACCGCCAGCAGGGGGGCTCGCTGCCGGGCGTATTTCTTATGGGGGCTCTGGCCGGGCTGATCTGCTCTCCCTGCACCACGGCACCGCTGAGCGCCATCCTGCTGTATATCGCACAAAGCGGCAACATGCTGGCCGGAGCCGGTACCCTCTATTTATATGCGCTGGGCATGGGGCTGCCGCTGATCCTGATTACGCTGTTTGGTAATAAACTGTTGCCTAACAGTGGCCCCTGGATGCAGACGGTCAAGGAAGGTTTTGGCTTTGTGATCCTTGCGCTGCCGGTGTTTCTGCTGGAGCGGGTGGTGGGCGAACTCTGGGGACTGCGGCTGTGGAGCCTGCTGGGTATCACCTTCTTTGGCTGGGCGTTTATCAGCAGCCTGAAAGCACAGCGCGGCTGGCTGCGGGTGCTGCAAATCGCGCTGCTGGGGGCAATGCTGATTTGCGCCCGCCCGTTACAGGACTGGGCCTTTGGTTCACCGGCAACGGCAAGCCATACTGCGGCGCTGAGTTTTACCCAGGTTGAACGTGCGGATCAGGTTAGTCAGCACTTACATCACAGTGACGGGCGCATTACGATGCTGGATCTTTATGCGGACTGGTGCGTGGCTTGCAAAGAGTTTGAAAAGTACACCTTTAGCGATCCTCAGGTGCAGGCAACCCTTAGCGGAATGCAGCTGTTGCAGGCTAACGTCACGGCGAACAGCGCGCAGGATAGCGAGCTACTTAAGCAACTTAAGGTACTGGGGCTGCCGACCATTTTATTCTTTGATGCCAGCGGCAATGAAATTACCGACGCGCGGGTAACGGGTTTTATGTCGGCACCGAACTTTAATGCGCATTTGCAGAAACTGGCGCGATAAATAACACTCAGAGTCTGGCTCAGTTGCGGCAGCGCCAGGGTTGAATATTTTTATAGTGGAATAAATAAAGGAGCGCGACGTGCAACGTGAACAGGTACTGGAGCATACGCTAAGCGTACTTGAGAAAAGCGGGATAGCGGCAGCCCCTGGTATCGGACAGATAGCCAGTGAACTGGATTATCCGCAACATCAGTTGCAACGTTTCTGGCCGGACAGCGATGCACTGCTGTATGACGCGCTGCGTTATCACGGTGAGCAGATTGAGCTCTGGCGTCGTCGCCTGCTGCTGGATGAACAGCTGAGTCATGCAGAAAAGCTACTGGCGCGTTATCAGGTACTGGCAGAGGCGGTGGTCAAGCAGCGCTATCCCGGCTGCCTGTTTATCGCTGCCTGTAACTTCTATCCCGATCCGCAGCACCCGGTACACCAGCTGGCAGAACTGCAAAAGCAGGCGTCGTGGGACTTCAGTCATACTTTGCTGAATCAGCTGGAAGTTGATAATCCGCATCTGGTGGCGCATCAGATGGAACTGATCCTTGAGGGCTGCCTGTCACGTCTGCTGATTAAGCGGCGGTTACAGGAAGTAGAGCATGCCCGCAGCCTGGCGGAAGATGTGCTGCAGATTGCGTTATGCCGTAAAAATGGCGCGCTCAGCTGAGTGAGTTTTGCACCGGATGGGCAAAAAGCAGACAGACAGCAGGGTTTTCTGCAATTTATCTCATAAAGCCGTTGACGGCGAACGGTCTTTACGGTTTAATGCGCCCCGTTGCCCGGATAGCTCAGTCGGTAGAGCAGGGGATTGAAAATCCCCGTGTCCTTGGTTCGATTCCGAGTCCGGGCACCACTATATTAAAGAACCCGCCCACAAGGCGGGTTTTTGCGTTTGGAACAAATAAAAATCTCACCGTTTAACACCGGGCTTTCCCCCCTCAGGCGATGATCGCCATCAGTAATCGTCATCAGGCAGAGCCAGATTAATAAGATAATTCATCTGTTAATCATGATGTTAGCCTCTGGGTGTCTGACCCCAATGGCAGACAGCTTAAATCAGTTATAGTACTAATCTGATTTTAAAATCCCCACGGGATGTAACAAGCTGATTTGTCATATAAATAACTTTAAAATTAGAAAGATAGTAAAATATATCGTCTTTTACTCTCTTGACACCCCCATTCCATTGCATTAAAAAAATTACACACTTCGTTCAATATGCATGCATGCAGTGTATTTTGATAGCAACCGTTTGCATATAGGCTGTTTCAGTGGGAGGGGGACGTATCATGGCTAAAGAATTTATCGTATTATTGGGGGCCAATCAGTATCTCAGAGAACGTGCTCTGGCAGGAGCCCGCCAGGTTACCGGCGCAGAAGTCTGGATTGCAGACCCTTCCGCCATCACCAACAAAAACCGCTACTTTGATGGCACGCTTCCCGTCAGCCCTTATGATGCTGACAGTATCATTGAACAGGTTAATCTCAGAAAAGAGATGAAGCTGCTGTCCGTCATCCCATTGAATGACTGGGTTCTGGAGCCGGCCAATAAAGTGAATGCACATTTCGGGCTGCCGGCGCTTAGCAGCCAGACGGTTTCAGGTGCAAGAAATAAATTCGAAATGAAAATTAAGTTTTCTGAAAATAAAATCCCCACTGCCCGTTATTTTCTGCTCAATGAGGATGATGAACTTCCTGTCGCACTTGAGCACGTTGGCTTTCCGGCCATCATTAAGCCCTATGATTTTGGTGGCAGTGGCGGAGTCTTTGTGGCCTACAATGACGAAGAAGCCATTAAATATCTTGGCGAATCAAAAGAAATTATCTCAGCGAATAAAGAAGCATTTAAGATCAAAGGGGATAAATATCTTATAGAAGAATATATTAATTCAACTGATGAGGTGTCGGTAGAAGTTATTTGTTTCGCCGGAAAGCAAAAAACTATTAGCGTTACTGAAAAATATCTTTCGCCGGAACCATGGTTCAGCGAAATGGGGCATCTGGTACCCAGCTTCCGCAATAAAGACACGGAACTCAGAACGCTTGCGGAAAAATCCTGCGCAGCATTAAATATAGAGTTTGGAATGGCGCATGTAGAAATAAAAATAAAAGACGGAGAATTCTTTGTTATTGAAGCTGCAGCAAGACCTGGCGGCGACGGGATCATGGATCAGATCGAGGCGGCTTTTGGTATTAATCCTTATGCTTTGCATATCGGGGCTTATCTGGGCCAGGATACGACAAAAACGCCGATCCCTGAACCTGTTGGCACCGCGGCCATTGCTTTTCTGAAAACCCGCGAAGGCACCATCACCCGAATTAATAAAATCGATGCCACTGAATTCGACCAGAACCTGACCTCATTAAAAATATCAACTGAGCCAGGTAAAAGAAGTGAGCCCCCCCGAAACTGGAGTACCCGAGAAGGCGTCGTTGAATTTTTCTGGCCGGGCTATTTAGAAAGTAAAAAAACATTACTTCCACTCGATAAAGCACGGGAAATTACCGCGAAGTTATTTGAGGTGGAATAAATGTATCTTTATATTGTGATATCCGCTCTGTATCGTCTCAGTTGCGGAGCGCTTATTATTGCTGTCAACTGGCTTATGGTCATCAACAGCCCCTCTCTGGGATGGCTGGCTACAACCGTCGCGCTGACATTTATCCCCGCGATGATCGTCCCTCTGCTTTGGAAGAACCGCGCGCAGAAATTGTCTGGCAGGAGGCTGACTCAGTACAGTTTGCTGGCTGCCGGGGTAATTGCAATATTGATGTTCCTGACAGATAAGCAGTATTACCTGTTGGGGCTGAATACTGTGATCTGGTTTTTTTTCTTCGTTATGGAATCCAGCTGGGAATCCTGGTTTGCCAGTGAATGCCGCGCTCTGAGTGACAAAGAAATAGAGCGCTTCAGTTCTGTGACCATGAGTGCAAATCAGGCGGCCCTGATGACAGGGCCTGTGATTGCCGCTTACATTTTTGAAAATCGTCCGGGGATGGTTATTTGTACCTCTGCGATACTCTACTTTTTTTGCTTTATCGCGGCGGGTTTATCAGGTCCCGGCAAGCCTGCAGCATCAGACGCTGAAGGTAACAAACCGCAGTCAGATGAAAAGCTACAGCAGCTGAACCTGTCCGGAACGGAAATCGCGTTGTTACTGGTCTGGCCGACACTGGCGATGTTCAATTTTATGTTGCCTGCTCAGGTGGCCTCTGCGAATGGCAATATGACTGAAGTCGGCCTGCTGGATGCGCTGATGGGGATCGGCATGATCCTTTCTGGCTTTGTTGTCGCGCATACGGCAGTGAACAACATCATCAGTAAATATAAATTGAACCTGGTATTCCTGCTCGCGGCAATATTGTTGTGGGGGTTTGGAGGAAGTTTAGCTTTCAGATTATTATCAGTATTGCTCCTTGGATTATCTTTCAACAATCAACGAATAGTTATCAGAGGGAGGTTAGCAAAAAAATACCAACCTGAAGCGGTGGGACGAATTATTTCTGCAGCAAATTCATTTTCTTTTATTCTGATATCTCTGTCACTATTAGCTTTTCATAACAAAGTGGCGGTTAACTGGATTATACCGTTTGTCTTCAGCATCATTATGAGTCTGATTATTCCCTTAGGATGGCAGCGTAATGGGACTAACAGCTCGGAAACCAGTATCAATGAGAGGGGATCATGATTTTCAAAAATCAGTATAATGTACCCTTGGTTGTCAGATCTGAGAATGATATTCAGAAGATTGACGTCTGTATGGCGCTAATCTTTGGTATGCAGGAAAACACTGTTTTCAGAGAGGAGACCTTTGATAAATATCATTCATCAAGCCTGTCACTGCTGCAAATTTATTGTGCTGAATTGCTACTGTCTATGGAAAAAAATAAGCACAGTGAAGCATTTGAAATGCTACAGATAGCTGCGAGGATGATTAAGGATGAGAGCGATGGACGATCGATTATTATCAATGCGGGTTTGTCTCATTTGCTTGACGGGGATTATTTTTCTGCCAGATATGCCTTCTATGGACTTCTGGTTCAAAATCCAAAAGATTTTTTTGCTTTTTATGTCGTACATATGATCGAGTTCAATAATGGCATGACATCCTGCATGCTGGAAACCCTTCATGTCGTCAGAGACAGTTGGGAAAAAAATGATATATTTTACGGTTACTGCAAAGGCATTGAAGCGTTTATTCTCAACGAAAATGGTTTTTATGCTGCAAGTCTGGAATGTGGGAAGGAAGCCCTCAGCTTAAATCCAGAAGATATATATGCGATACATGCCATATGCCACCATTATTATGACAACCGGCATTACCACCAGGGGCGTATTTTTATGGAGCAGATGGCCGCTCACTGGCAGAACAATTATGGTATGCGTTTGCATCTTTACTGGCACTACGCCATGTTTCTGATGAAAGAAAATGGCAGGCATTTGTTGTATGATATTTATCAATCTATAAGAAATAAAAACCATACTCACAGCCTCGAAGATCTTGATGCCACATCGTTTTTATTCAGATTAAGCCTTTATGATGATACTGACTGTTTCCATGAGGAGGCTCGTGAACTGGTTAAAAACTGGTATCACTTTAATGAACTTGGCTTTTACTTTTTTAATGACTTTCATGCCTCTTTAATTTTTTCCCTTTCAGGGCGAGTCGATCTGATTGATTACCTGATCTTACAGTCTAATCACAGCAGGCCTGTGGGTTTTTCAAAAACAAAAATAATACTTCTTAACGCAATTAAACACCATACCCTGAATGAACATCAGGAGGTGGTTAATCTGCTGTCAAAACCTCTTGATTTCCACTTTATGGGGGGAAGTAAAGCACAGCGGAGTATTATATCTGAAATATTAACACACGCGAAAAACAAGCTGGAGATAAATTGTGACTATTAATAAGCTCGTGTTTTCTGACATTAATTCTTCCGGTGATCAGGATGAATTCAGGCAATTGCTGAAGGCTTATGGCTATCAGCACTGTTTCACACCGGATCTGTTGTCAACCGTGTTTTATATTGATTCTCCGCTGGTTGTCACTTCAGGCTTGTCTTCATTCTTTTATATCCAGGTAACAGACCTTAACCAGGCGGTTTCTTCCGAGGCCATCCGCTTTGCCTCAAAAGGTGAAATTGTTATTGCAGAATCAGGGTTTATTTTTTTATACAGTGAAAATATTGCAAGTCTGCAGATTTACGGACGCGAAGCCCCTCATCCGGTCGACACGGGCAGGCATCCTGCTGCGACCCTTTCATTACTGCGGGATTATGCGCAGACGCATAACGACTACTATCTGGGTTATGAAAAACGTTATGCTGAAGTCTATAACAAAGGCGGAACCACCTGGGAAGCGACTACGCCAAACCAGTCCCTGCTAAATATTCTGAATGAAAACCCTGAATTTTTCACGGATAAAAAAGTGATTGATCTGGGATGCGGTGAGGGTCGTGACAGTATTTACCTCTCCTCTCTGGGCATTGATGTGGTTGGTGTCGATATTTCCCATTCTGCGCTGAATAAAGCCCGCCAGTTAGCGCGTACGCAGAATATCAAAGCGAAGTTTGTAGAGACCAACGTTCTGTATCTCAATGGTATACCGGACAATCATTATGATACGGCCATCAATATGGGATGTCTTCATATGATAGTTAATCCGGCTGAGCGGCTTAGTCATCTGCAGAATGTGCATCGTATTCTGAATTCAGGCGGTATCTTTATCATCGATCACTGTCAGGAGAACTGGGGCAAAGGATTTTTCTCTTTGCCCGGAGAGTTGTACAGCCGGGAAAAACTGGTGGTGGGTAATGTTATTGACCGAAGAATACGCACAGAACATGGCGAGATGAATATTCCTCTTGAGGTGATCCCTTACGCGGAAATGAAAGCAGATGCCCTGATCGACGAAGTCTGTTCAGCCGGTTTTGAGAGTAAATTTGGCATTATTTCAGACACTGAAGCATTTGGTAATTCCGCCCTGGTGGTCTTCCAGAAGATTTAAGCTTTCGGGCGAAGCGTCACGCCACTGTTGTCGCAGAATAGTGTTAAAAGGAGAGCGTAAAGCTCTCCTTTGACTTTCTGGCCCTTTCCGGGGATCCCTCCCGCCTTATCGACAAAACCGGCTTCCGTCAGCGCGGAGCTGCTGTGCTTTTGCACATATTCAGCTAAGTAAATGTAAATAAATCGGTTCACTCCGCCCGGCCGACTTTTCAATAATCGGGACATGATTCTCAGTGTGAGTGCTTAACATGTCTTATCGCATCAGCCTTCTTGATAAAAGCCCGATTGGGTCGCAGGAAACCGCCAGCCAGGCGCTGCAACGCACCCTGCAGCTGGCGAAGCAGGCGGAAGCGTGGGGATATCACCGCTTCTGGATTGCGGAGCATCATAACACCTCCCAGCTTGCCAGCCCCTCTCCTGAGCTGATTATTGCCTGGATTGTCGGACAGACCCGGCGTATTCGCGTCGGCTCGGGTGGTGTGATGCTGCAACACTACAGCCCGTACAAAGTGGCGGAAAATTTCAATCTGCTGGCCTCACTGGCGCAGGGGCGTATTGACCTGGGGGTAGGGAAAGCGCCGGGGGGCCTGCCGCTATCCACCCGGGCACTGCAGCAGGGCGTGCATCAGCAGGAAAAAGGCGCGTTTGCCGACCAGCTGGCGCAGCTGGATAACTGGTTATCTTTGACACCGGCGGCTGAAAATGAACCGGATGCGTTGCGCGCCACGCCGATCCCGGCGCAGAGTGCTGAACGCTTTCTGCTGGGGGCCAGTATCGAGAGCGCGTTACTGGCCGCGCAGCTCGACTGGAACTTTGTTTTTGCTGCGCACCTTAACGGAGAGCGGACGCTGATGCAGGCGGTGACCGACAGCTGGCGGTGTCACAGTCAGCGCCCGGTGGTGGTGGCGGTGCAGGCCATCGTCGCGACCAGCGAGGCGGAAGCCAGCGCGCTGGCCGCCAGCGTGGAGGTCTGGGGCGTGGAGCTGGAAAACGGTCAGCGCGTTACGGTGGGCAGTGAGGCTCAGGCGCAGGCGTTTGCCCGTCAGGCAGGCAGTCCGCCACGGCATCTTGAACGCCGCACCAGTTCGCTGCTGCACGGAACCGCCGAACGGGTGCATGCCGGGCTGACGGCGCTGCAGCAGGCGTTCGGCATTGACGAGTTTATTATTGATACCCCAATAGCTGATGGCGCTGCACGCCTGACCTCACTGCAACTGCTGGCGCAGGGGATCAGGGAGGATGCCGATGCCGTTATCTGAATTTTCTGCAGATCGCTTAGCCAGGCAGCTGATCGACTGGCGGCGCGAACTGCACCGCTACCCGGAACTCTCCGGCGAGGAAGTGGCCACCACCGCCCGTCTGCGCCACTGGCTGGAATCTGCCGGTCTGCGATTACTGCCTTACCCGCTGAAAACCGGCGTGGTGGCGGAAGTGGGGAGCGGGGAAAAGGTGATTGCCCTACGTGCCGATATTGATGCCCTGCCGATTGAGGAAGCCAGCGAGTTGCCGTTCCGCTCGCAGCACCCGGGGGTAATGCATGCCTGCGGTCACGATATTCACAGCAGCGTGATGCTGGGTGCCGCATTGCTGCTGAAGCAGCGTGAAGCGCAGCTGAATGGCCGGGTGCGACTGCTGTTTCAGCCGGCGGAGGAGGATTTCAGCGGTGCCAGAAGCCTGATCGCCGCCGGCGTGCTGGACAACGTCAGTGCAATTTTTGGTATGCATAACGAGCCCGGCCTGCCGGTGGGCGTTTTTGCCACCCGTGGCGGTGCTTTTTATGCCAACGTCGATCGCTTTGTGATCAGAATAACCGGTAAAGGTGCCCATGCCGCGCGCCCCCATGAAGGGGCGGACAGCATTGTGCTCAGTGCGCAGCTGGTGACGGCATTACAGAGCATTGTCAGCCGCAATATTAATACCCTCGACTCTGCGGTGGTCAGCGTTACGCGCATTCAGGGGGGCAATACCTGGAACGTGTTGCCGCAGCAGGTGGAGCTGGAAGGAACGGCGCGCAGCCATTCGGCGCAGGTGCGCCAGCAGATTGAAGCCCGGGTGCGCCAGATCGCCGCCGGTCTGGCGCAGGCATTTGCAGCGGAAATCAGTCTGCAATGGATTGCCGGGCCGGATGCGTTAGTCAATGAACCACAGTGGGCGGCCTTTGCCACTGACGTGGCACAGGCGCAGGGCTATCAGATTGCCGACGCCGATTTGCATCTGGGCGGAGAAGATTTTGCCGCCTACCTGCAGCAGATCCCGGGTGCCTTTGTCAGCATTGGCAGCGCCAGTGAATATGGCCTGCATCATCCGGCGTTTAATCCTGATGAAGCCCTGATTGCCGATGCCGCCCGCTATTTTTCTACCCTGGCCGAACAGGCACTACAGCAACACTGACCGGGTCACCCTTGTTCAGGGAGAGCGTCTCCCGGGACACCTATTGTCAGAATATGAGGATGAAATATGTCTGTTACGCGTCAACTGCGCCTGGGATCAATATTGCACGGCGCATCGGGCAATATGTCGGCATGGCGTCATCCGGCGGCGCAGGCCGATGCCAGCATTAATTTTGACTTCGTTAAACAGACGGCGCTGAAGGCCGAACAGGGCAAACTGGATTTTCTGTTTGTCGCCGACGGGTTATATATTAATGCCAAATCAATTCCCCATTTTTTAAACCGTTTTGAACCCCTGACGGTATTATCCGCCCTCGCCAGCGTCACCCGGCATCTGGGGCTGGTGGGCACTGTCTCCACCTCTTACAGCGATCCTTTTACCGTGGCGCGCCAGTTTGCCAGCCTCGATCATCTGAGTAACGGCAGGGCGGGCTGGAATGTGGTGACCTCACCGCTGGAAGGGTCGGCAAAAAACTATTCGCGCGCCAGCCATCCTGAACATGCCTTACGTTATCGCATTGCAGATGAATATCTGCAGGTGGTGAAAGGGCTGTGGGATTCCTGGGAAGAGGACGCCTTTGTTCGCGATAAGGCCAGCGGCCGCTATTTTGACCCGGCCAAATTACACACCCTCAACCATCATGGCGATTTTTTCCAGGTTGCCGGACCACTGAATATTGCCCGCACGCCGCAGGGCAGGCCGGTGATTTTTCAGGCCGGCGCATCGGATGACGGTAAGCAGCTGGCCGCACAGCATGCCGACGCTATTTTTACCCACCACGACACGCAGAGCGCCGCGCAGGACTTTTATCGTGATGTAAAAGGTCAGCTGGAGCACCATGGCCGCCAGGCGCAGGAACTGCATATTTTTCAGGGCGTCAGCGTGATTGTTGGCCGCGATGCGCAGGACGTTGAACAGCAGTACCAGACTACCGCTGCACTGGTGTCGATTGAGGACGCGCTGAATTATCTGGGACGCTATTTCGAGCACCATGATTTCAGTCAGTATGCGCTGGATGAACCCTTTCCTGAGCTGGGCGTGCTGGGGGCAAACAGTTTCCGCAGTACCACCGATGCCATTAAACGTGATGCCCGTGAGCGTGAATTAACCCTGCGTCAGGTGGCGCTGGAGGCGGCCACGCCGCGCCCACGCTTCAGCGGCACGCCGCAGCAGGTTGCCGATGGTTTACAGCACTGGTTTGAAAGCTTTGCTGCCGATGGCTTCATTATTCAGGGCGGTACGCCGGATACCTTCCCGCGCTTTGTTGATCAGGTGGTGCCGGTTTTGCAGGCGCGCGGATTGTTCCGTCATGAGTACCCGGGCACCACATTACGTGAAAATTTAGGGCTGGCACTGCCGGTTAATCGGTTCACTACCAGGGGGTAAGGCGATGCAGACATTTATTTGGTTTTTGATTCTGATATTCAGTCCACTGGTGCGTGCAGAGGATGTCACGATTAACGGCACCGGTGTTAGCCTGGCGGCAAATAAAACCCCGATTAATACCGCGGTTAATCCGCAGGCGGTGGCGCAGTTGCCGAAAAATTATCACTTTGTCGTGCCGGGTAAATTTACCGTGGCGGTGGGCGCACTAAATTCGCCGCCGCTGACGGTATTTGCCAACGATAACAAAACCCTGCTGGGTAGCGAAGTAGATATAGCCCGCTTGGTGGCAGACAGTCTTGGGCTACAACTGAATGTGGTGCCTGCCTCCTGGGAAGACTGGCCGCTGGGGGTCGCGTCCGGCCGCTACGATGCGGCCATCAGCAATATTACCGTGACCCGTGAGCGCAAAGCACGCTTCGATTTCGCTACTTACCGTAAAGACTCCCTCGGCTTTTATGTCAAACGCGACAGTCCAATTACAGCAATAAATAAGGCTGCGGATATTGCCGGACTGCGGATTATTGTCGGTTCCGGCACCAATCAGGAAGCGATCCTGCTGGAATGGAACGCACAAAATAAGCAGCAGGGACTGAAGCCATTTATCCCGGTTTATACCAAAGATGATGCTGCCCAGACCCTGGCGCTGCAGTCCGGACGCGCGGACGCTTACTTTGGCCCGAATGTGATCGGTGCCTGGAAAGCGGCGCTGACCGGCACCACCCGGCTGGTGGGCAGCGTAGATGGCGGCTGGCCGCAAACGGCCCATATTGCGGTGACGCTGAAAAAAGGCAGTGGCCTGGCGCAGCCGGTGCAGATTGCGCTGAACGGCGTGATTGCCAACGGTGACTATAAAAAGGTGCTTAACCGCTGGGGCGAGGGCATTGAGGCGATTCCGACATCGGAAATTAACCCACCGGGGCTGGGCGATACAGGAGGCCAGCATGAGTGAACAGTTTCGCGATGTCTCGCCGCAAGCCAGCGAACTGCAGCCGGTGATTAGTGGCCTGTTTGGTGAGTACGCTGCCCGCTATGGCGACTATTTCTCGCGCTACGCTGAGGTGGAACTGACCGAGTGGTTTCTGCCACCACAGGGGCTGTTTCTGGTGCTGGAACGCGATCGCCAGATTATTGCCACCGGCGCTTACAAGCCGTATGACGCCAGTACCGCCGAGCTGAAGCGTATCTGGACCCACGCAGCGCTGCGTAAGCAGGGACTGGCCGCGCGTATGGTGCAGGAACTGGAGCGGCGGGCGCTGCTGGCGGGTTACAGCCGGGTGTATCTCACCACCGGTTTTCGCCAGCCGGAAGCGGTACAGCTTTACCTGAGCCAGGGCTACCAGCCGCAATTTGATATTCGGCGTAATCGCGAAGAGTACAGCCTTCCGCCTTATGATGGTCGCCTGCGTTTTCTGAAAACGCTGACCGCCGTTAGCCACAGCTACATCGCCTGAGGAGGCGCTTATGTCTTTATCTTCATCTTCCCCGATTAACGTGGTGCCGGCGCGTTATCCGCTGCGCACCGCCGGGGCCGTGCTGGCGCTGTTTGTACTGGCGGTAGTGGTGCAGTCCGTGGCCTTTAATCCGCGCTGGGAATGGGGCGTGTTTGCCCGCTGGTTCTTTGATCCGGTGATTGTCGCCGGGGTGGGGCAAACCCTGCTGCTGACCCTGGTCAGTACACTGTTAAGCCTGGTCATTGGTGGCGCGCTGGCGCTCTCACGGCTCTCCTCCTCCTGGCTGTTAAACGCGCTGTCATGGAGCTATATCTGGCTGTTTCGCTCGCTGCCGCTGATTGTGGTGCTGATTGTGCTGTATAACTTCTCTTACCTGTATGACCGGCTGTCTGTTGGCATTCCGTTTACCGCGCTCTCCTGGGGCAGCTTCGATACCATTAACGTGCTGGATCAGTTCTCGACGGCGGTTATCGGGCTGACGCTGGTGCAGAGTGCCTACACGGCGGAGATTATTCGCGGGGGTTTTCTCGGGGTTGATCACGGTCAGTATGAAGCTGCTGCGGCGCTGGGACTACCGGCCTGGTGGCGCACCCTGCGCATTATTCTGCCGCAGGCGCTGCGCACCATTCTGCCGGCGGGATTTAACGAAATTATCAGCCTGGCGAAGGGCACCGCGATGGTATACGTGCTGGCGATGCCGGAGCTGTTTTATACCATCCAGATGATTTATAACCGCACTCAGCAGGTGATCCCGCTGTTGATGGTGGGGGCGGTCTGGTACCTGGCCATCACCAGCGTGCTGTCGCTGTTACAGTACAGCGTGGAGCGCTGGCTGGCGCGCAGCGAACGTCGCTCCGCCATCAGCCAGCTAAAAGTGCAGCAGGTTGCGCAGCGTCAACCGGTTTCTCCGGCAACGGAGGTGATCCATGCTCCCATCGCCTGATGATCGTGGTCATATTGTGATCACCGGCGTCAGTAAGTATTTCGGCCATCATAAGGCGCTGGATAATATTTCCCTTGAGATCCCGCCCGGTTCGGTCACGGTGATCCTCGGCCCGTCAGGCTCGGGGAAATCAACCCTGTTACGGGCAATTAACCATCTGGAACGCGTCGATGAAGGATTTATTCAGATTGATGGTGACTATATTGGTTATCGCCGGGCGCATGACCGGCTGTATGAGCTGAAGGAAAAAGAGATCCTGCGGCAGCGGATCAACGTTGGCTATGTCTTTCAGAACTTTAACCTGTTCCCGCATCTGACGGTGCTGGAAAATCTGACGGAAGCGCCGCTGGCTCACAGACAGATGACGCGCAAAGCGGCGACAGAACAGGCGCTGAAACTGCTCGACAGCGTTGGGCTGCGCGACAAAGCGGATGCCTGGCCGCGCCATCTTTCCGGGGGGCAGCAGCAGCGCATTGCTATCGCCCGGGCGCTGGCGCTGCGTCCCCGCGTGATGCTGTTTGACGAGCCCACCTCCGCGCTGGATCCGGAGCTGGTGGGTGAGGTGCTGGACGCCATCCGCAGGCTGGCACAGTCCGGCACCACGCTGGTGGTGGTCACCCATGAGATCGGCTTCGCGCGTGAAGTGGCCGATCGGGTGGTGTTTATGGTGGATGGCAAAATCGTAGAGCAGGGAACCAGCGCAGCCTTGCTTAATCAACCACAACATCCGCGTACCCGTCAGTTTTTATCTAAAGTGCTGTAAACCTGAGCCGCCTGCGGGCGGCTAAACCCCTTTTTAATGTCCGTTACGCCTGTCGAATGCTGTGATAAACCGGCCTTTTTTCGCCCCGCTGCGCCGATCGTCCGTGAGTCAGTATCACCAGATGTGCTACTCTGGCTGGCAAACGAAGTCGGGCACGCCATCCAGGGATGCGTAATACCCTCTCTTCATGAAAATAGTTTGATAAGTTTCATGCCTGTCACAAGACCTCCTGCGCTGAAATCCTGTCATTTTCTCTGTTGTTGCCCGCTATACGGCCGGGCTTTGTATGGTGTGGAAAAATGAAACAACGTTTATCAGGACCGTATCATGGCATTGCGCTGGTGGTTGCCACCATCGTTGGTGGTGGTATGTTTGCCCTGCCACTGACGCTGGAAAATATTTGGTTTACCAACGGCGTACTTATTCTAATAATTTCTGCTGTGTTTATGCTGGCAACCGGGCTGATGCTGGTGGATGTTAATTTAAGATTCCCCTCCGGCACCAGCTTTCATACCTTATCCCGCGATCTGCTGGGGCGCGGAGCGAATCTGATTGTCGGACTGAGCTTTGTTTTTGTCCTGTATCTGATTACCTATGCTTATATATCCGGCGCATCGTCGGCGCTGTCGGATGTGATGGCGCGCTTCCCGGGGGGGAATTCCAGAACACTTGCCGTGATTGTGATTACGCTTTTTGTCTCAGCCGTGGTGTGTAAAGGCGGCAAATTATTTGGTTATATTCTCTCGTTTTTTGTCGCCGGTAAATTTACCTCCTTCTTTCTGGCGACGGCGGGAATGGTAAGTTATATCAGGCCGGAACTGCTGGCAGAAAATCCACCGGTGGCGGGCTGGGCCCCGTTTATTCTGGCGATCCCGGTCTGCGTGGTGTCCTTTGGCTTCCACGGCAGTATTCCGTCACTGATTAAAATGTACGGCAGAAGTAACCATAAGCATATTGTCAGATCGCTGTGCTTTGGCGTGTTGTTATCCTGCCTGATCTATATTTACTGGCTGTGCATGACCATGGGTATTCTCGATAAACTGTCATTTGAGAAAATCAGCCATGAGGGCGGCAATGTTTCCACGGTAATCAATATTGTGATGCAGGGTGAATATTCCCAAAGCATTAAAGGGATTTTACTGTTCTTCGCCTGTTTTGCCGTGGTGGCTTCGTTAATGTCGGCGTCACTCGGCCTGTGTGATTATATCCGTGACCTGATAAAGAGCGTAAAGGGCGAGTCCGGGGTATTTTTACCGGTGATGCTGACCTATGTGCCACCGGCTCTGTTTTGTATTGTCAGTCCGGACGGTTTTGTGGTGGCCATCTCCTTTGCCGGTATTGCGCTGGTGATATGGAGCGTGCTGCTGCCGCCGTTACTGCTGATCCGTGCCAGAAAACTCACCGCGGCGGCTCCCTGGAGTTTCCCGGTGGGGAACAACGCGCTGTATCTTTTCTTCCTGCTGGGGGTAATTTTGTGGGGAGTTATGCTGTGGACCTTAATCCGGGTATAGCTGAAAAATATCAACGCTGCTAATTAATTGTCACCTGCGGGTGGCAATGATTTTCCTGTTGTATTCTGGTGATAATGAAGAATATAGCTGAGCGCTAAACTGATGGGCTGTATGCTGTGCTTTATCCCGGAGTACAGCTACTTTATGGGTGGCTGAGAAAAATTCCCGTCTGCGTTCCACGCTGAAAAATCACTAACCGCCAGCCAGTAATGGCCGACGGTTAGTGATGGGTTCAGTTGTTTTGATAAATATCTTTATACAGACGGCTTTCAAAGCGCACCAGCGGAATACGGCGCTGACGCTGATCCTGCGGTGGTACTGCATAGCCGGAAAGATACTGGACAAAGGCCACACGCTGGCCACTGGCGGTAGTCATAAAGCCGGCCAGGTTATACACCCCCTGTAGTGATCCGGTTTTCGCCGACACTTTGCCATCGACCCCCGCTTCATGCAGCCCGCCACGATACAGTAGCGTACCGTCATGACCCGCCAGTGGCAGCATCGAGATAAAGTCCAGCTTTTGATCGTTCTGGGCAATATATTGCAGTACCTGCATCATGGTTGCCGGCGAAATCAAATCGTGACGCGACAGCCCGGAACCATCGACCTGAATGCTGTTACCTAAATCAATATTCCCCTGCTGACGCAGGATCTGGCGTACTGCATCTGAACCTGCCCGCCAGGTGCCGGGAACGCCAAAACGCTGGTGCCCGATGGTGCGGAATACGGTATCGGCAATCAGGTTATCCGAGTTCTTTAGCATGGTGTGTAGCAAGGTATGTAAGGGTGCCGACTCGGTTTTGGCCAGCACGGTCGCAGGCGGCGTTGGCTGCGTCTGGCGTACCAGATGACCGCTGTAGTCGATACCGGCATTTTGCAACTCGGATTTCAGGATCGCGCCGGCATAACTTGCCCCGTTTTGTATGGCAAAGGCCAGCGGCAGTGGCTCTGAACGCTGGGTCAGACAGCCGGTAAGAGTAAAGCGGTTAAGTTCGCCCGGCACCACATCCAGTTCACAGTACTGGGCATCGGCTGAACCGCGCGCCAGAGTGCGCACTTCGCTGGACATGGTCACCGGATAGTAAGAGGCTACCCGGATAAACGCTTTATCCCCTGGGGTCGGGGCGCTGTACAGCGACACGGAAAAACAATTGCGATCGACAATCGCCGCCGCAGGAGGCACGCTGAAGCACTGGGTAATATCGTTCCACGGCCAGCCAGGTGCTTTATCGTGGCTGGCAAATACCGAGGTATCCACCACCAGATTGCCCTCAATATGCTGCACACCCTGTTTTTTCAGATTAGTTACCATATTGCGCACATCCTGGCGCGTCAGGGTGGGATCGCCACCAAAACGTGCCACCAGATCGCCGGTCAGGGTATTGCCCTTAAGCTGACCGCGGCTTTCCAGCTGAGTCTGGAAACGAAAGTCCGGCCCCAGCTGCAACAGTGCCGCCAGGGCGGTAACCACCTTAATGGTACTGGCAGGAAGCGCCATCTGCTGGCTGTGGTAGTCAATGGAGGGCTGGGCGGCACCGATTTTCTGCACAATCAGCGCCAGGTTTGCACCGTCCGGCAGGTACTGGGTATAGTCTTCAACCGGGGCTGCCTGTGCCTGCAGCATCGCCGCACAGCTAAGGCCAGCAATAAAGGATAGAAATCGCATAATCTCGCAGTTACTGACAGGTTATATCGCCATACTACGGTGCAATCCGGTGGAAAGTAAACGATGACCCCCGCTGAACTCTGCGTTAAAATACGTATCAAATTGCAAAAGAAACCGGGCTCTGTACTTTTGAGTCAGGTTTTTTCGTTTTTAAATCACCCACAGGATCATAGAGCGTTTTCCTGCACACCATTCGTCAGGACGACAATATTTTGTACAGGACAGATTTTAAGAGGTATTGCTATGAATCAGATTCCGATGACGTTAAGGGGTGCAGATAAGCTGCGTGAAGAGCTGGAAGAGCTTAAAACCGTTAAGCGCCCCAGAATTATTGCCTCAATTGCTGAAGCAAGAGAGCACGGCGACCTGAAAGAAAATGCTGAATACCATGCTGCCCGCGAGGAGCAGGGGTTCTGTGAGGGTCGTATTCAGGAAATTGAAGCAAAATTATCCAACGCGCAGGTGATTGATGTCACTCAAATGGCGGGTAATGCCAATGGACGGGTTATTTTTGGTGCGACGGTGACCGTGCTGAATCTGGATAATGATGAAGAATCAACCTATCGCATTGTCGGTGATGACGAAGCTGATTTTAAGCAGAATCTGATTTCCGTAAACTCCCCCATGGCGCGTGGCCTGGTGGGCAAAGTGGTTGATGATGTTGCGATTATCAAAACCCCGGCCGGGGACGTTGAGTACGAAGTCCTTAACGTGGAATACGTTTAAGCTTTGCTACTCTTAACGGGTCGTTAAGTTTGTAAAGATAAGAAAAAGGCCGCATGGCGGCCTTTTATCGAAGCAGGTAGCATGGCACCTTCTTCGGATTCTGAATGTGTTCCGCCAGTGTTTGACCGGGCGTACCTTCAGCGCGGAAGGGTGATTTTACGTTCCTGCGACGGACGGTACAGCACCAGCACTTTGCCGATGACCTGCACATTGACTGCGCGGGTTTCGCGCACAATCGCTTCGACCACCAGGTTCTTGGTGTCACGATCTTCTGTGGCAATTTTAACCTTGATGAGCTCGTGATGCTCCAGGGCCTGTTCGATTTCGGCCAGCACGCCCTCGGTCAGGCCGTTATTGCCCAGCATCACAACCGGCTTCAGTGGATGCGCCAGACCTTTCAGGTGCTGTTTTTGTTTGGTACTCAGATTCATCGTATATTTTACTTACATTGGGATTGAAAACGGGTCATTCTACCGCCATCTCAAGTGTATCACCAAATCGGCAACGCTGATTTACGCGGTTTATTTATCGCAGACGTTGGATCATAGTTGGAAATTGTATGACTGGTAAAAAGCGTTCGGCCAGTTCCAGCCGCTGGCTACAGGAACACTTTAGCGATAAATATGTGCTTCAGGCGCAGAAAAAAGGGTTGCGTTCGCGCGCCTGGTTTAAACTGGATGAGATCCAGCAGGGCGATAAGCTGTTTAAGCCGGGGATGACGGTGGTTGACCTTGGCGCCGCGCCAGGCGGTTGGTCACAGTACGCGGTAACGCAAATTGGGTCAAAAGGCCGCATTATTGCCTGTGATATTTTGCCGATGGATCCGATTGTCGGTGTCGATTTCCTTCAGGGCGATTTCCGTGAGGAAATGGTGCTGAAAGCGCTGATGGAGCGCGTAGGAGATGCTAAAGTTCAGGTGGTAATGTCGGATATGGCACCCAATATGACTGGTACGCCTGCCGTAGACATTCCCCGGTCGATGTATTTGTGTGAACTGGCTCTGGAAATGTGCCGTGATGTACTGGCACCCGGGGGCGGTTTTTTAGTGAAAGTGTTCCAGGGGGATGGCTTTGAAGAGTACCTGCGGGAAATTCGTGCGCTTTTCACCAAAGTGAAAATTCGTAAACCTGATGCTTCACGCTCTCGTTCGCGTGAAGTGTACATTGTAGCGACAGGGCGCAAACCATAGCCTGAGTAACTGGATATCCGTCTTATCAGACCCTCACGCTGGCTTAGCTGGCAGAGGTCTGGCAGGGCGGCTATTCCAGGGATGATGGATCTATAGTACCCTACGCTGTCTGTTAACACCGTTGTAGAAAGAGGTTAATTCCTTGAGTGACATGGCGAAAAACCTGATTCTCTGGCTAGTCATCGCAGTTGTGCTGATGTCAATCTTCCAGAGCTTTGGGCCCAGCGAGTCGAATGGCCGTCGGGTTGATTATTCAACCTTCCTGTCGGAAGTGAACCAGGATCAGGTCCGCGAGGCACGTATTAACGGGCGTGAAATTAACGTAACGAAAAAAGACAGTAACCGGTACACCACCTATATTCCTGTTAATGATCCGCGCCTTCTGGATAACCTGCTGACTAAAAACGTCAAAGTTGCTGGTGAACCACCGGAAGAGCCAAGCATTCTGAGCACCATCTTTATTTCCTGGTTCCCGATGTTGTTGCTAATCGGTGTCTGGATATTTTTTATGCGTCAGATGCAGGGCGGTGGCGGCAAGGGCGCAATGTCCTTTGGTAAAAGCAAAGCCCGAATGCTGACGGAAGACCAGATCAAAACCACCTTTGCCGATGTTGCCGGTTGTGATGAGGCAAAAGAAGAAGTCAGCGAATTGGTGGACTATCTGCGTGAGCCGAGCCGTTTCCAGAAACTGGGTGGGAAAATACCGAAAGGTGTTCTGATGGTCGGGCCTCCGGGTACCGGTAAAACCCTGCTGGCTAAAGCGATTGCCGGTGAAGCTAAGGTGCCATTCTTCACCATCTCCGGTTCCGACTTTGTGGAAATGTTTGTCGGTGTTGGTGCATCCCGTGTGCGTGATATGTTTGAGCAGGCAAAAAAAGCCGCGCCGTGCATTATTTTTATCGATGAAATCGATGCCGTGGGTCGTCAGCGTGGCGCCGGTTTAGGCGGTGGTCACGACGAACGTGAGCAAACGCTGAACCAGATGCTGGTTGAGATGGACGGCTTTGAAGGTAACGAAGGCATTATCGTGATTGCCGCCACCAACCGTCCGGATGTACTGGATCCTGCGCTGCTGCGTCCGGGGCGTTTTGACCGCCAGGTAGTTGTTGGCCTGCCGGATGTGCGTGGTCGTGAGCAGATCCTGAAAGTGCATATGCGTCGCGTGCCGCTGGCTACCGATATTGATGCGGCAATTATTGCCCGTGGTACCCCTGGCTTCTCAGGTGCCGATCTGGCTAACCTGGTTAACGAAGCGGCTCTGTTTGCTGCCCGTGGCAATAAGCGCGTGGTTTCGATGGTGGAATTCGAGAAAGCTAAAGACAAAATCATGATGGGTGCGGAACGTCGCTCCATGGTGATGACGGAGGCGCAGAAAGAGTCCACGGCGTACCACGAAGCCGGTCACGCGATTATCGGTCGCCTGGTGCCGGAACACGATCCTGTGCATAAGGTAACGATTATTCCGCGCGGACGTGCGCTGGGTGTGACCTTCTTCCTGCCGGAAGGGGATGCCATCAGTGCCAGCCGTCAGAAACTGGAAAGTCAGATCTCCACCCTGTACGGTGGCCGTCTGGCGGAAGAGATTATCTACGGCGTTGAACACGTTTCAACCGGTGCGTCGAACGACATTAAAGTGGCTACCTCGATTGCGCGCAACATGGTGACGCAGTGGGGCTTCTCGGAAAAACTGGGGCCGCTGCTGTATGCCGAAGAAGAGGGTGAAGTGTTCCTCGGTCGTTCGGTGGCGAAAGCCAAGCATATGTCCGATGAAACCGCGCGTATTATCGACCAGGAAGTGAAAGCGCTTATTGAAGTCAACTACAAGCGCGCCCGCACTATTCTCAATGAGAATATGGACGTCCTTCACGCGATGAAAGATGCGCTGATGAAGTACGAAACCATCGACGCTCCGCAGATCGACGATCTGATGGCGCGCCGGGTCGTGCGTCCGCCAGCTGGCTGGGAAGAGCCGGGCAGCAGCAGTAATGACAATGATAACAATGGGTCGCCTCAGGCGCCGCGTCCGGTTGATGAACCAACCATGCCTGGCCCGGGTACCAACATATAAACCGGTCTTGCGTCAGATTCACTGTCGCAAAGCACACTCCGAAACCCCGGCGCTGACCGGGGTTTTTTATATTCAGACAGCCGCTGCAGGGGTATGCGTGATGAAACTATATGCCAGAGAGTCGATGCTGGATCTTTCATATCCGCAGGTGATGGGGATCCTTAATGTCACTCCGGACTCTTTTTCTGACGGTGGAAAACATAATGATCTTATTCAGGCATTGACCCATGCCAATGAGATGATCAACGCCGGGGCCACGATTATTGACGTGGGCGGGGAGTCTACCCGTCCTGGTGCCGTGGACGTCAGCACCGAACAGGAACTGGCGCGGGTGATACCGGTGGTGGAAGCCATTGCTCAGCGTTTTGAAGTCTGGATTTCGGTAGATACCTCAAAACCTGAAGTGATCCGCGAAGCTGCCCGCGCTGGCGCTCATATTATCAATGATATTCGCTCTCTGCAGGAGCCGGGGGCGCTGGAAGCGGCCGCTGCCACCGGCCTGCCGGTATGCCTTATGCATATGCAGGGCGAGCCGAAAACCATGCAGCAGTCGCCGCAGTATCAGAATATTCTGCGAGATGTGGATGACTTCTTTGTGGCACAAATTGCCCGTTGCGAAGCCGCCGGTATCAAAAAGTCACAGCTGCTGCTCGACCCAGGGTTTGGTTTCGGTAAGAATCTGACGCACAATTATCAGCTGCTGGCACATCTGAGTGACTATCATCACTTTGGGTTGCCGCTACTGGTGGGAATGTCGCGTAAAAGTATGATTGGGCAACTGTTGAACGTTGGCCCGTCGCAGCGTTTAACCGGCAGCCTGGCCTGTGCGGTGATCGCCGCCATGCAGGGTGCGCAAATTTTGCGTGTCCACGATGTCAAAGAAACGGTAGAAGCGCTGCGTATTGTCGAAGCAACGCAGTCAGCAAAGGAAGGATAATACCATGAGTGAACGTAAATATTTTGGCACGGACGGGATCCGCGGCAAAGTCGGTGAGTACCCGATTACTCCCGATTTCGTGCTGAAGCTTGGCTGGGCGGCGGGCAAGGTGCTGGCCGGGCACGGCTCGAAAAAAATTATCATCGGAAAGGATACGCGCATCTCCGGCTATATGCTGGAATCAGCGCTGGAAGCCGGGCTGGCCGCGGCTGGGCTGTCAGCGGCCTTTACCGGTCCGATGCCGACTCCGGCGATTGCCTATCTGACCCGTACCTTCCGTGCCGAAGCTGGCATCGTGATTTCTGCCTCCCACAATCCGTTCGATGATAACGGCATTAAGTTTTTCTCCACTGAAGGCACCAAACTGCCGGATGAGGTTGAGGCAGCGATCGAGGCCGAGATGGAAAAAACCATCACCTGCGTCGAGTCCGCCGCGCTGGGCCGCGCCAGCCGTATTGTCGATGCCGCCGGGCGTTACATTGAGTTCTGTAAGGGCACTTTTCCCAGCGAACTGAATCTGAATGGCCTGAAAATTGTCGTGGACTGTGCCAACGGTGCCACTTACCACATTGCGCCAAACGTACTGCGTGAACTTGGGGCAACGGTGATTGCCATCGGCGCGCAGCCGGACGGTATGAACATAAATCATGAATGTGGTGCCACCGATCTGCGTCAGCTTCAGGCGCGGGTGCTGGCAGAGAAAGCCGACCTCGGGCTGGCGCTGGATGGCGACGGTGACCGGGTGATGATGGTCGACCATCTTGGCAATAAAATTGATGGCGACCAAATCCTGTACATCATCGCGCGGGAAGCTCAGCGTGAAGGGCTACTGCGCGGCGGCGTTATCGGTACACTGATGAGCAATATGGGACTGGAACTGGCGCTGAAACAGCTGAATATCCCGTTTGAACGCGCTAAAGTGGGTGACCGCTACGTGCTGGAAAAGCTGCAGGAAAAAGGCTGGCGTCTGGGGGCGGAAAATTCCGGGCATGTGATCCTGCTGGACAAAACCACTACCGGTGACGGTATTGTTGCCGGACTGCAGGTGCTGTCGGCGATGGTACGCAGCGGGATGAGTCTGCACCAGCTTGGCAGCGATATGCAGTTGCTGCCACAGTTGCTGGTCAATGTGCGCTTTAGCGGCGAGCAGGATCCGCTGCAGGACAGCAAGGTGCTGGCAGTGACGGCGGAAGTGGAAGCCGAACTGAACGGGCGCGGGCGCGTGCTGCTGCGTAAATCGGGTACCGAGCCGCTGATCCGCGTAATGGTGGAAGGGGAAGACGAGGCGCAGGTTACCCGACTGGCGCACCGAATTGCTGATGCGGTAAAAGCGGTTTAATCGCCGGCAGGATGGCGCACAAATCAGGGTTGTCGTTTTTTTCTGCAAACGGCAGTCCTGAGTGAAATTGCCCTTGCGTGGTTGGCTGGCTTTGGTTAGTATTCACACCCGCTTCTGGCAGGTGGTGACTGACCGCCAGCCGTAACTGGTTTGAAGCTTTTATGCACAACATGTGCAAGGAACAAGGTTGATTATGTACGAAGCTCTTTTAGTTATTTTCCTTATTGTCGCACTGGGCCTGGTAGGTCTGATCATGCTGCAACAAGGTAAAGGCGCTGATATGGGAGCATCATTTGGTGCAGGCGCTTCCGGTACGCTGTTTGGTTCTAACGGTTCAGGTAACTTTATGACCCGTATGACAGCAGTGCTGGCGACTCTGTTCTTCATTATCAGCCTGATCCTGGGTAACCTGAACAGCAACAAAACCCAGAAAGGAAGCGAGTGGGAAAACCTGTCTCAACCAGCGCAGACCCAGCAGTCAGCGCCAGTGAAACCGGCAGCGCCGGCACCGAACAGCGACATCCCGCAATAGGCGTTATACGGTTTGATTTCGACGCGATAGAAATAAAAAAATCGCAACTTAGTGCCGTGGTGGTGGAATTGGTAGACACGCTACCTTGAGGTGGTAGTGCCCGAATGGGCTTACGGGTTCAAGTCCCGTCCTCGGTACCAAATCTCAGTTTTGCTTGCAAATTATGCAGGTTTTGCGTAGTATTCGGACGCGGGGTGGAGCAGCCTGGTAGCTCGTCGGGCTCATAACCCGAAGGTCGTCGGTTCAAATCCGGCCCCCGCAACCACTTTCCCTCAGAGTTCTTTTCAAATACACTGTCTGCAATGAATCACGCGGCTACAGCGAGTTTTGAAAAAAATTCTTTGGATTGTACCGTGCCGTAAGTGATTGCGGTATACAGGGTCCAGTCGCATTAAGCCCCGAATATTCGGGGTTTTTTGTTATCAGGAAACAGCATCACTGGGCTATAGGCCCTTTTTTTATGTCTTGGGGGTGGGCTTGTCCACATTAGAGCAGAAATTAACAGAGCTGATTTCAGCGCCGGTAGAAGCGCTAGGCTACGAACTGGTTGGTATTGAGTTTGTGCGTGGTCGTACATCTACCCTGCGCATCTACATTGATAGCGAAAACGGTATCAATGTAGATGATTGCGCTGATGTGAGCCACCAGGTGAGTGCAGTAATGGACGTCGAAGATCCGATTACGGTACCTTACAACCTTGAAGTATCTTCACCTGGTCTTGACCGCCCACTGTTTACCGCAGAACATTACGCACGCTTTATGGGTGAAGAAGTAAGCCTGGTGCTGCGAATGGCGGTGCAGAACCGCCGCAAATGGCAGGGCACCATCAAGTCTGTCGAAGGCGAGATGATTACGGTTGCCGTTGAGGGTAATGATGCAGTATTTGCCTTAAGTAATATTCAGAAGGCGAATCTGGTTCCCCACTTTTAAACGTCCGGATTGAGGCATACCAGGATGAACAAAGAAATCTTAGCTGTTGTAGAAGCAGTCTCAAACGAGAAGTCCCTCCCACGTGAGAAGATCTTCGAAGCGCTGGAGAGTGCCCTGGCGACAGCGACCAAAAAGAAGTATGAGCAGGAAATTGATGTTCGTGTCAGCATCGACCGCAAAAGCGGCGACTTTGACACCTTCCGTCGCTGGCTGATTGTTGAAGAAGTCACGCTGCCAACCCGTGAAATCACGCTGGAAGCGGCGCGCTATGAAGATGAAGCGCTGAACCTCGGTGACTTCGTGGAAGATCAGATCGAGTCGGTGACCTTTGACCGAATCACCACCCAGACCGCGAAGCAGGTTATCGTGCAGAAAGTGCGTGAAGCTGAGCGCGCGATGGTGGTCGATCAGTTCCGCGAGCAGGAAGGCGAAATCATTACCGGCGTGGTGAAGAAAGTAAACCGCGACAATATTTCGTTGGATCTGGGTAACAACGCGGAAGCGGTGATCGTGCGTGAAGATATGCTGCCGCGGGAAAACTTCCGTCCGGGTGACCGTATTCGCGGCGTGCTGTATGCAGTCCGTCCGGAAGCGCGCGGAGCGCAGTTGTTTGTCAGCCGTTCAAAACCGGAAATGCTGATCGAACTGTTCCGCATTGAAGTGCCGGAAATTGGCGAAGAAGTGATTGAAGTTAAAGCCGCCGCGCGCGACCCTGGCTCCCGTGCCAAGATCGCCGTTAAAACCAACGACAAGCGTATCGACCCGGTCGGTGCCTGCGTGGGGATGCGTGGTGCGCGTGTTCAGGCGGTATCCAGTGAGCTGGGTGGCGAGCGTATCGATATCGTGCTGTGGGATGATAATCCGGCGCAATTCGTGATCAACGCGATGGCACCGGCGGATGTCGCTTCTATCGTGGTGGATGAAGATAATCACACCATGGATATCGCTGTGGAGGCCGGAAATCTGGCCCAGGCGATCGGCCGTAATGGCCAAAACGTGCGTCTGGCTTCACAGCTGAGTGGCTGGGAGCTGAACGTGATGACGGTCGACGACCTGCAGGCGAAACATCAGGCCGAAGCACTTGCTGCCATCGACGTCTTTACCAAATATCTCGATATCGATGAGGACTTCGCTACCGTGCTGGTAGAAGAAGGCTTCTCTTCTCTGGAAGAGCTGGCTTATGTGCCAATCGACGAGCTGCTGGAAATTGACGGTCTGGATGAAGATACGGTAGAAGCGTTGCGCGACCGGGCTAAAAACGCGTTAACCACGCTGGCACTGGCGAAAGAAGAAAGCCTGGGCGACAACAAACCGGCGGAAGATTTACTCAATCTGGACGGTTTAAGTCGTGAAATGGCCTTTACGCTGGCATCGAAAGGCGTTTGCACGCTTGAAGATCTTGCCGAGCAGGGTGTTGACGATCTGACAGATATTGAAGGCCTGAGCAGCGAGCAGGCGGGTGAGCTGATTATGGCGGCACGTAATATCTGCTGGTTCGGCGACGACGCGTAATAAACTGTAGCAGGAAGGAACAGCATGACGACAGATGTAACCGTAAAATCGCTGGCAGCAGAGATTGAGACGCCGGTAGAACGCCTGGTACAGCAGTTTGCTGATGCAGGTCTCCAGAAGTCTGCCACTGACTTTGTTACCCAGCAGGAAAAAGAGACGTTACTTACCTATCTGAACCGTGAACACGGCGGCGGATCGGGTAAGCTGACCCTGCAGCGTAAGACGCGCAGCACCCTGAATATTCCCGGTACCGGGGGCAAAAGTAAATCGGTGCAAATTGAAGTCCGCAAAAAACGCACCTATGTAAAAGGCGATCAGGCTGAAGCTGAACAGGCGGAAGCAGATGCCCAGGCACAGCGTGAAGCGGAAGAACTGGCTCGTGGCGAGGCTGAAGAACAGGCTCAACGCGCAGCTCAAGAGAAAGCGAAGCGTGAAGCCGAGGAGCAGGCTAAACGTGAGGCAGCTGATAAAGCCAAACGTGAAGCAGCGGAAAGAGAAAAAGTGAGCAATAAAGATACTGATGAAATGAGCCGGGCTGCTCAGTCCGATAAAGCACGCCGTGAAGCCGAAGCGGCTGAACTGAAGCGTAAAGCCGAAGAAGAAGCGCGTCGCAAAATTGAAGAAGAAGCGAAGCGCGTAGCTGAAGAGGCCCGCAAAATGGCTGAAGAAAAAGGCGAAGAATGGGCGGTGGCAAAAGAAGAAGAAGATTCTTCTGATTACCACGTTACCACCTCTACCCACGCCCGCGCCGCAGAAGACGAGAGCGATGCGCAGGTTGAAGGCGATCGCCGTAACCGTACTGCTGCCCGTCCTGCCAAGGCACCGGTGCGCAAGAAAGGTAACAAGCACTCTGAAGCCAAGACTGACCGCGAAGAAGCGCGTGCGCAGATCCGTGGCGGTAAAGGTGGTAAGCGTAAAGCCAGCACCTTGCAGCAGGGCTTTAACAAGCCGGCTCAGGCGGTCAACCGTGATGTGATCATCGGTGAAACCGTGACCGTTGCCGAACTGGCAAACAAGATGGCGGTGAAAGGTTCCCAGGTCATCAAAGTGATGATGAAAATGGGCGCTATGGCTACCATCAACCAGGTTATCGACCAGGAGACTGCCCAGCTGGTTGCGGAAGAAATGGGCCATAAAGTGACCCTGCGCCGCGAAAACGAGCTGGAAGAAGCGGTAATGAGTGACCGTGATACCGATGCGGCACTGGAATCCCGTGCGCCGGTAGTGACCATTATGGGTCACGTTGACCACGGTAAAACCTCGCTGCTGGACTACATTCGTTCCACCAAAATCGCCTCCGGCGAAGCGGGCGGGATCACCCAGCATATCGGTGCTTACCACGTTGAGACCGACAACGGTATGGTCACCTTCCTGGATACGCCGGGACACGCCGCGTTTACCGCCATGCGTGCCCGCGGTGCTCAGGCGACGGATATCGTTATCCTGGTGGTGGCGGCCGATGATGGCGTGATGCCACAGACTATCGAAGCTATCCAGCACGCCAAAGCGGCAAAAGTGCCGGTAGTGGTCGCGGTCAACAAAATCGATAAGCCGGAAGCCGATCCGGATCGGGTGAAAAACGAGCTGACGCAGTACGGCATCATCCCGGAAGAATGGGGCGGTGAAAACATGTTTGTTAACGTCTCCGCGAAAGCAGGTACCGGTATCGACGACCTGCTGAACGCCATCCTGCTGCAGGCGGAAGTTCTGGAGCTGAAGGCAGTACGTCAGGGTATGGCCAGCGGCGTAGTTATCGAATCCTTCCTGGATAAAGGTCGTGGTCCGGTAGCAACCGTGTTGGTGCGTGAAGGTACGCTGAACAAAGGCGATATCGTGCTGTGTGGCTTTGAGTATGGCCGCGTGCGTGCGATGCGTGATGAGCTGGGCCGTGAAGTGGCGCAGGCTGGTCCGTCCATTCCGGTGGAGATCCTCGGTCTGTCCGGCGTGCCGGCAGCAGGTGACGAAGCGACCGTGGTGCGTGACGAGAAAAAAGCGCGTGAAGTGGCACTGTATCGTCAGGGCAAATTCCGTGAAGTCAAGCTGGCGCGTCAGCAGAAATCTAAGCTGGAAAACATGTTTGCTAACATGACCGAAGGCGAAGTGTCTGAACTGAATATCGTCCTGAAAGCAGACGTTCAGGGCTCGGTTGAAGCGATTACCGACTCGCTGCTGAAACTGTCTACCGATGAAGTGAAAGTGAAAATCGTTGGTTCCGGTGTCGGTGGTATTACTGAAACTGATGCCACCCTGGCGGCGGCTTCCAATGCGATCCTGGTTGGCTTTAACGTGCGTGCTGATGCCTCGGCTCGTCGCGTGATTGATAGCGAAAGCCTGGATCTGCGATACTACTCCGTTATCTATAACCTGATTGACGAAGTGAAGAGCGCGATGAGCGGGATGCTGGCACCGGAGTACAAACAGCAGATCATTGGTCTGGCCGCGGTACGTGATGTGTTCAAATCACCGAAATTTGGTGCTATCGCCGGTTGTATGGTCACCGAGGGTAACATTAAGCGTCACAACCCAATCCGCGTACTGCGTGATAACGTGGTTATCTACGAAGGCGAACTGGAATCTCTGCGCCGCTTTAAAGATGACGTCAACGAAGTCCGTAACGGTATGGAATGTGGTATCGGCGTGAAGAACTACAATGATGTACGCGTTGGCGATATGATTGAAGTCTTCGAGATTATCGAAATCCAGCGTACTATCGACTAATCACCACAAGCCACCCGGCTGATTCCAGACTGCAGCGCAGCCTGAAAGGCAGGGCACTGTGATTGTATTTGGGAGGCTTCTGGCCTCCCAAATTATTTTTGGAGAGAAAGACTATGCCAAAAGAATTTGGCCGTCCGCAGCGGGTTTCCCAGGAGCTGCAAAAAGAGATCGCCATCATTTTACAGCGTGAGATTAAAGATCCGCGTCTCGGCATGATGGTGACGGTATCCGGGGTGGAGGTTTCACGCGACCTGGCCTATGCCAAAGTGTTTGTGACCTTCCTGAATGATAAAGACGAAGATGCGATCAAAGCCGGTCTGCGTGCGCTGGGCGATGCCTCCGGCTATATCCGCACCCTGCTGGGCAAAGCGATGCGTCTGCGTATTGTACCGGAACTGACCTTCTTCTATGACAACTCTCTTGTGGAAGGGATGCGTATGTCGAACCTGGTCACCAACGTGGTGAAAAACGATGAGAAGCGTCGCGGTACTGCCGGTGACGAAGCCGAACAGGATACCGAAGAGTAATGAGTCGTCCCCGCCGTCGTGGCCGCGATATTCACGGCGTACTGTTACTGGATAAGCCCGGCGGGCTGTCCTCCAATGATGCGCTGCAAAAAGTAAAACGTCTGTATAACGCCAACCGCGCCGGGCACACCGGCGCGCTCGATCCGCTGGCTACCGGTATGCTGCCGATCTGTCTGGGCGAAGCGACCAAGTTCTCGCGTTATCTGCTGGACTCGGACAAGCGCTATCGGGTGATTGCCCGCCTGGGGCAGCGTACCGATACCTCGGATGCTGACGGTAAGGTAGTCAGTGAGCGACCACTTACTTTTACTGATGCGCAGCTACAGCAGGCGCTGGAAAGCTTTCGCGGTACCACTCAGCAGGTGCCATCGATGTACTCCGCCCTGAAGTATCAGGGGCGTAAGCTGTATGAATATGCCCGTGAGGGGATAGAAGTACCGCGTGAGGCGCGCAGCATTACGGTGTATGAACTGCTGTTTATTCGCCATCAAGGCAATGAGCTGGAACTGGAAATCGCGGTGTCCAAAGGCACCTATATCCGCACCATCATTGACGATCTGGGGGAGAAGCTGGGCTGCGGTGCTCATGTGACTTTCCTGCGACGTTTGCAAGTGGCCACTTACCCGACAGATAAGATGGTGACGCTGGAGCAACTGACGGCGCTGAGTGAAGAAGCACATCGTCAGGATAAGGCACCGGCAGAGCTGCTGGATGCGCTGCTGATGCCGATGGACAGTCCGGCGGCGGAATATCCGGAAGTGAATCTGCTCAGCAGCGTGGCGGCTTACCTGAAACAGGGGATGCCGGTCCAGGCACCTGGCGCACCGGCCAGTGGCCTGGTGCGTGTGACGGAAGGGGCAGAACGCAAGTTTATCGGTATGGCGGAAGTTGCTGACGATGGCCGCGTGGCTCCCCGACGCCTGGTGGTAGAATAATCTGACGGGTTATTTGCTCTCCGCCAGCGCTGAGAGTAGAATATCCCGGCTTTACATTGGGTCGCTGAATTAGAGATCGGCACCTGTACTTTTATCTTAAAATTTGGAGTTTGTAATATGTCTCTAAGTGTTGAAACTAAAGCGCAAATCGTTGCTGATTTCGGTCGCGGCGCAAACGACAGTGGTTCTACTGAAGTTCAGGTTGCTCTGCTGACCGCACAGATTAACCATCTGCAGGGTCACTTCTCTGAGCACAAAAAAGACCACCACAGCCGTCGCGGTCTGCTGCGTATGGTTTCCCAGCGTCGTAAGCTGCTGGATTACCTGAAGCGTAAAGACGTTGCACGTTACACTGACCTGATTGCACGTCTGGGTCTGCGTCGCTAACGTCTTCTGGTCGTGCGCGCTCCGTTTACAGAATATTCTTAAAGCGGAGAAAATCACGGCCTGATGCGAGTTTCGCTGGAAAGGGGCCTTTATGGCCCCTTTTTACAGTCAGACCGCAGCAATTATGCGTAAACTAATGTATTGTTGCTAAGCATGATCTTCCGTTGCAGAGGTTCGCGCGGCTAATGAGAGGCTTGATCCCCGTGGGATTAAGATTGTCATTAGTCGCGAGGATGCAGGGTGAGGGTTAGAATCCACGGCAGAACGTCTGCCCAGATGTAAGGAACTTATTTTGCTTAATCCAATCGTCAAAAAATTTCAGTACGGTCAGCATACCGTAACGCTTGAAACCGGTATGATGGCGCGCCAGGCAACGGCGGCCGTGATGGTCAGCATGGACGACACCGCCGTGTTCGTCACCGTTGTTGGTCAGAAAAAAGCCAAACCAGGTCAGGGCTTCTTCCCACTGACCGTTAACTACCAGGAGCGTACTTACGCTGCCGGTCGTATCCCGGGAAGCTTCTTCCGCCGTGAAGGTCGTCCAAGCGAAGGCGAAACCCTGATTTCCCGTCTGATTGACCGCCCGGTGCGTCCACTGTTCCCGGAAGGCTTCGTTAACGAAGTTCAGATCATTGCTACTGTGGTTTCCGTTAACCCGCAGGTTAACCCGGACATCGTTGCCATGATCGGTGCTTCTGCCGCGCTGGCGCTGTCTGGTCTGCCATTTAACGGCCCAATCGGTGCGGCGCGCGTGGGTTATATTAACGATCAGTACGTGCTGAACCCAACCAGCGATGAGCTGAAAGAGAGCAAGCTGGATCTGGTGGTTGCCGGTACCAAAGGTGCGGTACTGATGGTGGAATCCGAAGCGGAACTGCTGAGCGAAGATCAGATGCTGGGTGCCGTGGTCTTCGGTCACGACCAGCAGCAGATCGTTATCGAAAACATCAATGCCCTGGTGGCCGAAGCGGGTAAACCGCGCTGGGACTGGCAGCCAGAGCCTGTAAACGAAGCGTTACATTCTCGTATTGCTGCTCTGGCAGAAGCGCGTCTGAGCGATGCTTACCGTATCACCGAAAAACAGGAGCGTTATGCTCAGGTTGACGTGATCAAATCAGAAACTACCGCTGCGCTGCTGGCGGAACACGAGACGTTGGATGCCGGTGAAATCAGCGATATCCTGCATGCGCTGGAGAAGAGCGTAGTGCGTACCCGCATCCTGCGCGGTGAGCCGCGTATCGACGGCCGTGAAAAGGATATGATCCGCGGTCTGGACGTGCGTACCGGCGTACTGCCACGTACTCACGGCTCAGCGCTGTTCACCCGTGGTGAAACCCAGGCGCTGGTGACGGCAACGCTGGGTACTGCCCGTGATGCGCAGAATCTCGATGAGCTGATGGGCGAGCGTACTGACAGCTTCCTGTTCCACTACAACTTCCCTCCGTACTGCGTCGGTGAAACCGGTATGGTAGGTTCACCAAAACGTCGTGAAATTGGTCACGGTCGTCTGGCGAAGCGCGGCGTGCTGGCAGTGATGCCAAAAGGCGATGCTTTCCCGTACACCGTGCGCGTAGTGTCTGAAATCACTGAATCTAACGGTTCTTCGTCCATGGCTTCCGTCTGTGGTGCCTCTCTGGCGCTGATGGATGCTGGCGTACCGATCAAAGCGGCCGTTGCCGGTATTGCGATGGGCCTGGTCAAAGACGACGAAAACTTCGTAGTACTGTCAGATATCCTTGGTGACGAAGATCACCTGGGCGATATGGACTTTAAAGTGGCCGGTAGCCGTGACGGTATCACCGCGCTGCAGATGGACATCAAAATCGAAGGTATCACCCGCGAAATTATGCAAGTGGCGCTGAACCAGGCTAAGGGTGCGCGTCTGCATATCCTCGGCGTAATGGAGCAGGCTATCAGCACCCCGCGTGGCGATATCTCTGAGTTCGCACCGCGTATCCACACCATCAAAATCAGTGTTGATAAGATCAAAGACGTGATCGGTAAAGGCGGCTCGGTAATCCGTGCGCTGACTGAAGAAACCGGCACGACTATCGAAATCGAAGATGACGGTACGGTAAAAATTGCGGCAACTGACGGTGAGAAAGCCAAGTACGCTATCCGCCGTATCGAAGAGATCACCGCTGAAATCGAAGTCGGTCGTATCTATAACGGTAAAGTGACCCGTATCGTTGACTTTGGTGCCTTTGTCGCCATCGGCGGTGGTAAAGAAGGTCTGGTGCATATTTCTCAGATCGCTGACAAGCGCGTTGAGAAAGTGACCGACTATCTGCAGATGGGTCAGGAAGTTCCGGTGAAAGTACTGGAAGTTGACCGTCAGGGTCGTGTGCGTCTGAGCATCAAAGAAGCTGCTGAACAGGCAAAGCCTGAAACGGCAACGGCTGAAGCTCCGGCTGCCAGCGACGCAGAATAACAGTTTTATACTTCACGCATCCCTACCCGGCATCTTTTATTCCGCCCTCAGGCAGATAGAGGGTGCCGGGTAAATGCGGTTTTGTCATAAGGGCAGGATACCCTGTGCATGGTGGGTGGGTGGCAGGATGTTTACCCCAACGTTTGTTTTCGGGAGTGGGAAATGAAGCCAATTTTGCGCTGGTGTTACGTTGCTACAGCTTTGACGCTGGCAGGATGTAGCAATACTGATTGGCGTAAGAACGAAATTCTGGCGGTTCCGTTGCAGCCGACGCTGCAGCAGGAAGTTATTCTTGCTCGCATGGAACAAATACTTGCCAGCCGGGCTTTGACCGATGATGAACGCGCACAGCTGTTATATGAGCGCGGAGTGTTGTATGATAGTCTTGGTTTGAGAGCACTGGCGCGGAATGACTTTTCGCAAGCGCTATCTGTCAGACCCGATATGTCGGAAGTATTCAATTACTTAGGCATATATTTAACGCAGGCAGGCAATTTTGATGCTGCCTACGAAGCGTTTGATTCTGTACTTGAGCTTGATCCAACTTACAATTATGCGCGTCTGAATCGCGGTATCGCCCTTTACTACGGCGGAAGATTCAAACTGGCGCAAGATGATCTGCTGGCGTTTTATCAAGACGACTCTAATGACCCGTTCCGCAGCCTGTGGCTGTATCTCGCAGAGCGTGAGATCAACGCAAACCAGGCAAAAGTAGCGCTGAAACAGCGTTATGATCGTGCGGCTAAGGATCAATGGGGATGGAACATTGTCGAGTTCTACCTGGGCGACATCAGCGAAAAAACGCTGCTCGATCGTCTCCAGGCGGACGCAACGGATAACACCTCGCTCGCTGAACATCTCAGTGAAACCAACTTCTATTTAGGTAAGTACTACCTAAGTCTGGGGGAGAAGGACAGCGCGGAAGCGTTGTTCAAGCTGACGGTCGCCAACAACGTTAACAACTTTGTTGAGCATCGATATGCATTGTTGGAACTGGCGCTACTCGGCCAGGCACAAGACGATTTATCAGAATCTGACCAGCAATAGCTGACGAACTTTTATTGCCTGAATTTCCGAAAAGTCATCATCTTAACGGATGAGGGCCTTTTTGTTCGTCAAAACCACTAATTTGAGCCGGTTCACACTTTTTGATGAAAATGACTGCAAATTTTCACGACGAGTTATGTAGACTGGCCGCCGCAATCTAAGAGGCACTTGTACTACATGACTGATATTCAAACCACTTTTTCTGACCTTGGCCTGAACGCTGACATCCTTGAAGCACTGAACGGTATGGGCTACGTGAAGCCTTCCCCAATCCAGGCAGCCTGTATTCCACACCTGCTGGCGGGACGTGATGTGTTAGGTATGGCGCAGACCGGGAGTGGTAAAACAGCCGCATTCTCCCTGCCGCTGTTAAACAACATTGACCCAACCCTGCGCGCGCCGCAGATCCTGGTTCTGGCACCGACCCGCGAACTGGCGGTACAGGTAGCTGAAGCCGTTACTGAATTCTCTAAACATATGCGTGGCCTGAACGTGGTTGCGCTGTACGGCGGCCAGCGTTACGACGTGCAGCTGCGCGCCCTGCGCCAGGGACCACAGGTTGTCGTAGGTACCCCAGGGCGTCTGCTGGATCACCTGAAACGCGGCACCCTGGATCTGTCCAACCTGCGCGGTCTGGTACTGGATGAAGCTGACGAAATGCTGCGCATGGGCTTTATCGAAGACGTTGAAACCATCATGGCGCAGATCCCGGACGGTCATCAGACCGCGCTGTTCTCTGCTACCATGCCGGAAGCCATCCGTCGTATTACCCGCCGCTTTATGAAAGAGCCGCAGGAAGTACGCATTCAGTCCAGCCTGACTACGCGCCCGGATATCAGCCAGAGCTACTGGACTGCCTATGGTCGTAAAACTGATGCACTGACGCGTTTCCTGGAAGCGGAAGACTTTGATGCGGCCATTATCTTTGTGCGCACCAAAAACGCTACCCTGGAAGTGGCCGAAGCGCTGGAGCGCAGCGGTTACAACAGTGCCGCGCTGAACGGTGATATGAATCAGGCGCTGCGTGAGCAGACTCTGGAACGTCTGAAAGATGGTCGTCTGGATATCCTGATTGCTACTGACGTTGCCGCCCGTGGTCTGGACGTGGAGCGCATCAGCCTGGTCGTTAACTACGATATCCCAATGGATGCCGAATCTTACGTGCACCGTATTGGTCGTACCGGCCGTGCCGGTCGTGCCGGTCGCGCGCTGCTGTTCGTTGAAAACCGCGAGCGTCGCCTGCTGCGTAACATTGAACGCACCATGAAGCTGACTATTCCGGAAGTAGAGCTGCCGAACGCAGAGCTGCTGGGTCAGCGTCGTCTGGCGAAATTTGCTGCCAAAGTGCAGCAGCAGCTGGAAAGCAGCGATTTGGATATGTACCGTGCGCTGCTGGCGAAACTGCAGCCGGAAGACGAACTGGATATCGAAACTCTGGCCGCTGCCCTGCTGAAAATGGCCCAGGGTGAGCGTCCGCTGATCGTGCCTGCTGATGCACCACAGCGTCCGCGCCGTGAATTCCGCGAGCGTGGCGAGCGTAACGATCGTGGCCCACGTGCTGAAGGCCGTGATGGCGACCGTCCACGCCGCGAGCGTCGTGACGTGGGTGATATGGAAGTGTATCGCATTGAAGTGGGCCGTGATGATGGCGTGGAAGTGCGTCACATTGTCGGTGCTATCGCTAACGAAGGGGATATCAGCAGCCGTTACATCGGTAATATCAAGCTGTTTGGTACTCACTCAACCATCGAGCTGCCAAAAGGTATGCCGGGCGATGTGCTGCAGCACTTTACCCGCACACGTATTCTGAATAAACCAATGAATATGCAGCTGATCGGTGATGCACAGCCGCGCAGTAATGACCGTGGCGATCGTCGTCCACGCGGCAACTTTGGCGGCGGTGAGCGTCGTGAAGGTGGCGGTGGTCGTCGTTTCAGCAACGATCGTGGTGGTGAGCGCCGTGGCGGTGGTTTCCGTGAAGGTGGTCACCGTGGTGCACGTCGCGAAGAGGGTGGCAGCGCGCCAACCCGTCGTCGTGATGCCTGATTGTTGATATGCTAAGCGTTAAGAAGCCCGCCTGTTTTCAGGCGGGCTTTTTTTTGGCTGCTGTTTTGGTTTGGCTGTGGGGTTTGTGTTTTTTAAAAGCCAGGGCCAGATCAACAACGTTTCACCATTTCGCTGCGCGGACTGGCGAGCAGGGCGGCCAGTCGCCGCCGCCCTGCACCCGGGCTTGCGGCGTCACATCGCCCGCTAAAGCGGGTTCCCTCGGCCACGCCAATTTCTGGCGGAACGGCGTGATTCGCCATCCTGGCTTAGCACGCCTCGCGCTGCCTTCCCTGGCAGCTTGTCCTGGAAATTGTCGTCGCCTCGGCTCCGTTCCTGATGCCGCCCAAAGGTCAATTGCCAGGTCAAGGTCAACTGCCAGGTCAAAGGCAGAGCAGCCTTATAATATTCAGTCGTGGTGAGCCTGCATCGCAATTTCAAACGAGCGCAGGCGCGCGGCAGGCTCAAATATCTGGCCGTTAACCATAATTTCATCCGCGCCGGTTTGCTGTTGCAGTTTTCTCAGGCCGTTTGCCACCTGCTGACGATTGCCTACCACTGACATACTGAGTGCCTGGTGGACGCCATACAGCTCGCCCGGTGCGCACAGCGTCTCAATATCGTCAGTCGGTGGCGGTAACGGGCCGGGCTTGCCACGGCGTAGGTTCAGAAATTGCTGCTGCATGGAGGTAAACAGGAAACGTGCATCGGGTTCACTTTCCGCCGCAATCACGTTAACGCACACCATCGCATAAGGTTTTTCCAGCCGCGCCGATGGCGTAAAGTGCTGGCGATAAATCTGCAGTGCTTGCATCAGCATTTCCGGGGCAAAGTGGGATGCAAAGGCAAACGGCAGCCCCAGCTGCGCCGCCAGGCGCGCGCTGTACAGGCTGGACCCCAGCAGCCAGACCGGGATTTGCAGGCCCAGTCCGGGCACCGGCTGTACCGGCGGATGGCTGTTTTTATCGGCATCAAACCAGTTCAGCAGCTCGCTGACGTCGTTGGGGAAGCTGTCTTCACGCTCGTTCAGCTGGCGGCGCAGCGCCAGCATGGTGCGCTGGTCAGAGCCGGGTGCACGTCCCAGACCCAGATCGATGCGTCCCGGATAGAGGGTTTCCAGGGTGCCAAACTGTTCGGCAATCACAAGTGGCGCATGATTGGGCAGCATAATACCCCCGGCCCCCAGGCGTAAGCGGATGGTATTGGCCGCCAGAAAACCAATCAGTACCGAGGTGGCGGCGCTGGCGATGCCGGTCATATTATGGTGTTCGGCCAGCCAGTAACGATGCCAGCCCTGGTTTTCCGCCTGTTGCGCCAGTGCCAGCGAGGTGGCAAACGCATCGCGCGGCACAGAGCTCTGCGGCACCGGGGCAAGATCGAGCACTGACAGGGGTACGCAGTTGTTATCAGACATGAGTGACTCGCTTTGTTTAGCGTAATGTTGTTATAAGCGTACCGGGTTTTGCCGGTTTTCAATGAGCAGTTATTGCCCTGGTGCTGTGGGCGGGGCGCTATTTTCCGCAACAGCCTTTACATTCACTGCACCCTTCAGCATGACTGCTCACCGCCAGCGGGAATGTCGTCAGCGGCTGTTGAGTACGGCCGGACTGCCTGAGAAAAAAAATTAACAGGGTATTCAGCACGATAACTGCTGCCAGACACAGGCTACTGTACAGCGGATGCTGGTTAAAACTGACGATCTGATAAAACAACGTTGCCACGGAATACGCCACGTCCAGGCCCCAGAAAAGTGAGAACAGCATCCAGTTGCGTCCCACTTCGCGCGCAATCGCCCCCATCACGGAGATGCAGGGGACATACAGCAGCACAAAAATCAGGTAACTGTAGGCGGCATACGCACTGCCAAACTTACTGCTCATCACCCCCATCGGGCCACCAGCCATTTCACCGTCACCTTTACTGGCCTCAATCGGATTACTCAGGGCGCTGAAACTGAATGTATCCCGCAGCCCCTGCCAGGTTGCGGTCAGCGCACTTTGCAGTTCAGAGCCCAGGCTGAATGACTGTACGCTGAAGTCACCGCTTTGAATGTCTTCGGCGGTATACAGGCTGTTGAGGGTACCGACTACCACCTCTTTCGCCATAATGCCTGACACCAGGCCAACGGTGGCCTGCCAGTTATCGTCGGTCACGCCAATCGGACGCAGCGCCGGGGTAATCGCTTTACTGACGCTGGCCAGCGCCGATTCACTGATATTGTCGGCTACTGTGTAACGGGTGGTGAAGCTGCTCATGCCGCCAATCAGCATACTGGCAAGGATAATGATCTTGCCTGCGCGTAGGATAAACATTTTCAGCCGTTGCCAGGTCTGCAGCAGCAAACTCTTCAGGTGAGGCCGGTGGTAAACCGGCAACTCCATAATAAACGGTGAGGTTTCGCCGCCCAGCAGCGTATGTCTGAGTACCAGGCCGGTGAGGATAGCCACCACAATGCCGAGTAAATACAAGGAAAATACCAGGCTGGCACTGTGTGCACCAAAAAAGGCCGCGGCAAACACCGCAAAAATCGCCAGCCGCGCGCCGCAGGACATAAAGGGCGCAATCAACATGGTGATCAGGCGTTCACGTTGGGTATCAAGCGTGCGCGTACCCATCACCGCAGGCACGTTACAGCCGAAGCCGACGATCAGCGGGACAAATGATTTTCCCGGTAGCCCCAGCGCCTGCATCAGCCTGTCCATCACAAATGCGGCGCGCGCCATATAGCCGGAATCCTCCAGAAAGGAGAGAAACAGATACATCAGGCCGATTTGCGGGATCAGGGGCAAAACGGTATTGACGCCGGCTCCGATGCCCTGCGCCATAAACATCGTCAGCCAGTCGGGGAAATGCAGGGTATAGCCGAGCCACTGAGTTCCGTGAATAAACAGCGCGACTGAACCGTCATCAAACAGCGGCTGTAACGCCGCACCGATATTGATCGACAGCACAAACATCAGATACATCACCCCGAGAAACACCGGGATGCCGAACCAGCGGTGGATGATAATACGGTCGAGCTTTTCGGTAAATCGTTCTGAGGAGGCGTGGTGAATATTGCTGATATCGGCACACAAGTTGCGGATGGAACTGTAGCGGGTGTCGGCGATGATCATGGCAGGATCACCGCCTGCGCGGTCGATCACCTCCGGCAGATGTGAGGCAGCATCCGGGCAGATTTTCCGGCTGTTCACATCGCCTTCCAGCATCTGCAGCGCCAGCCACCACCGTTTGCCTAACGGGATATCGGCGGGCATCTGGCTACTGAGCCTGTCGACAGCGGACTGAATTGCAGATGGCCAGAGCACCGGTTTGACGTCTGATGCCAGCGGCCTGCGATCAATCATTTTTTTCAGTTCGGCAATGCCCTCACCGCTGGTAGAGGTCAGAGACACCACCGGGCAGCCCAGACGCGTTGCCAGCGCTTCTGCATCGGTCACAATCTGCTGACTGGCAGCCACATCCTGCATATTCAGCGCGATAATGCAGGGAACACCGAGCTCCAGCAGCTGAAACGTCAGGAACAGGTTGCTTTCCAGATTGGATGCATCCACAACGTTGATCACCAAATCGGCGTGATCTTCATACAGATACTGACAGGCAATACTCTCATCGATCGAACTGTCGTCAGCAAAGGTGGTCAGCGAACGGGTGCCGGGAAGATCCGTCATACGCACATCAGACTGCGCGGTAAAAAATTGCCCTTCTTTACGTTCAACCGTCACGCCAGCCCAGTTGCCGACGCGCTGGCGGGAACCGGTAAGCTGATTGAACAGGGTGGTTTTTCCGGTGTTGGGATTACCAATCAGGCCAACTGTGATGTTTTTCATCAGGAACATGCCTCCAGTCTGAGGGCGGCCAGGTCGCTCTGTCGTACCGCGAGGCTGATGCGGCCGGACATGATCTGGACAGGATCCCCCAGTGGGGCGATGCGAATAACCCTGATAACGGCACCTGGAACAATGCCGACGGTAAACAGTTTTTGCCGCCATTCCGGTCTGATGGTGGGATGAAATCCTGCAATACGATAGTCGCTGTTAGTTTTTATGTGCATATCCTGGTCCGGCATAGCATTGGAGATCGCTATTTTATAAATGATAACTATTACCATTTTTGATCAAAAACAGGGTTCTGGCGGACAATAGCGTACATCAGCTTAATCGCAGCTTAACAAGCGGTAACTTTCGTATTTAACCTTAAGCTTTTATCGGCTTACCCTGGTCGCGAATCCACCCCGTTCAGCCGGCAGATCGCGACACTGGTCACCGGCAGGACTGATCGTGTGGCGTGGCGGATGCAAATTTTAGTGAAACAACTAAGAAAAGTGCTTAAAGAGCAAGACATGGCTTCCCGCGTCACCTATATTTGTCAATTATGGACTTTTTGAACACTAAGGATCATGCAATGGCCTGCCTCCTTTTCCCTCATATAACGAAAATTATCGGGGGAAGTTTATGAAAAAAACCACATTTCTAATTTTGCTGTTTATTTTCCTGGTGATTGCCATCACCATCTTATTGCGCGCACACGATCATGATGTTTTATTGCAGGGTGAAGTGGATGCCACCGAAGTGATTGTTTCGTCCAAAGCGAAGGGGCGTGTGGTGGAAAAACTGGTTCACCGTGGTGATGATGTTAAACAGGGGCAGCCGCTGATCCGCCTGGAAGCCCCGGAACTGATTGCGCAGTTAAAAGCCGCCGAAGCGGCGCGCGATCAGGCGCAGGATACCCTGAACCTGTCGCTGAGTGGCACCCGTGAAGAAACCATTCGTAATCTGCGCGCACAGCTGGCAGAAGCGCGTGTCGCTTACCAGAACGCTGAAGCGACCTATAACCGCTATACCAATATCGCGAAAAAAGGCTATATCTCGGCGCAGTCGCTGGATGATGCGCGTAAAACCCGTGACAGTGCCCATCAACAGATGCAGGCCGCGCAGGCCAGCCTGGATGAAGGGCTGCACGGTGACCGCGTTGAACAACGTCAGGCCTATGCTGCCCAACTGCGTCAGGCCGAGCAGGATCTGCTGGAAGTGAAAGCGCAGGCCGATGAGCTGCTGGTACGTGCGCCGGTGGATGGCGAAGTCGGGCCGATTCCGGCAGAAGAGGGTGAACTGCTCAGTGCCGGCAGCTCGCTGGTGACCCTGATACAGCTGCCGCGCGCCTGGTTTGTCTTTAACCTGCGTGAAGACGTGCTGGCCGGGGTGCATAAAGGGGATAAGATCCAGCTGCGCGTGCCGGCGCTGAATAACAAAATTATTACCGCTGAAGTGCACTATATTGCGCCCCTGGGTGACTACGCGACCAAACGCGCCACGCGCGCGACCGGTGATTTCGATTTAAAAACCTTTGAAGTGCGCCTTTATCCACAGGCTCCGGTTGCAGGGTTACGTCAGGGAATGAGTGCATTATGGCTGTGGAAAATGTAAGAAGCCGGCTGCACAGTTTTACCCAGGAATTTCGTCATGAAATCCGGGTAGCCTGGAGCAAGCCGGTCATTCACTGGCTGAGCTGGTGCTTTCCGCTGCTGCTGTTTGCCCTAATCGCCAGTGACTTTTCGGAAGGGACACTGCTGGATCTGCCGGTAGCGGTGGTCGATCAGGATCACAGCCCGCTGTCACGCGAGCTGATCCGCAAACTGGATGCCGGTTCCCACGCCAGTCTGACGCCAGCCGTCGGGGGCATTGAAGATGCCCTGCAACGGCTGCGCATGGCGAAAGACTATGGCGTCCTGCTGATCCCGCAGGATTTTGAAGCCGATACCCTGGCAGGCAAACAGCCACGGGTTAGTTTTTACTATAACGCGCTGTTTTATGGTGCCGGTTTTTATTCCACTCAGGATTTCAGTGGCCTGGTCAGCGAGCTGAGCAGCCGTTACCAGGGGCTACTGGCGGCCTCAACCGGCAAGTCTATCCCGGCATTACCCAAGGTTGGAATGGTCTATGACAGCCTGTTTAACGCCAGCGGCAGCTATATTTATTATCAGCAATTCGGTGCCTGTATCCATCTGGTACAGCTGTTTGCCGTGACCTGTATGATTTATCAGCTGTCGCGCAGCCGCCCGCTGATCTTCAAACGCCACTTTGCTATGGCGCTGTTAGGTAAACTGGCCCCCTATACCCTGTGTTATACCGTGCTGCTGATGGCGGAAATTGCCCTGCTGGTGGGTATTTTTGGTGCCAGGGTGGTGAGTAATCCGTTCTATATGCTGTGCGTGGCATTTTTCTACATTATGGCGGCACAAAGCCTCGGGGTACTGCTGTTCACCTTTACCGGCAGTGCGATCACCGCTTATACCCTGATGGGGATAATGGTCAGTATCGCGCTGACGTTCTCCGGGATGGCGATGCCGGAGCTGTCAATGCCGCTGCCGGCGCAAATTATTGCCAACCTTGAGCCGCTGACCCACGCACTCTATGCCATGTTTGACCTGTTCCTGCGCGATGTGCCGGGTAAACCGGTGTTTTATGTCTGTGCGCTGCTGCTGATCTATCCGCTGGCTACGGCCTTTTTGGTGCGTAAGCGTCTGTTCCGGCGTCTGGTCACTGCGGAGGCGGGACAGTGAAGCTGTGGTGGCAAACATTTTGTAAAGTCCTGACCGGCATGTTGCAGCGCCCGATGTGGCTGCTGCTGGTGTGCTCGCTATGCCTGATGAGCATGGTGTACCTCAATCCCAGCGTCTGGGATCTGCCGGTAGGGGTGATCGATATGGATCACAGCCCGGCCAGCCGCATGATGACCCGTCAGATTGATGCCACGGCAAAGGTGGAGACTGAGAGCTACATTAATCTGCCAACCGCACTGCACGATCTCGGTGAGCGCAAGCTGTTTGCGGTAATTATTCTGCCGCAGGATCTGGAAAAGAAAATGCTGGCAGGCACCCAGGTAAATCTTGCGCTGTACGGAGATGCCACTAACCGCCTGGCGAACGGCCAGATCCAGCAGGATGTGATGGCTGCCTACCAGCAGGTGCTGAATCACTATAATACTGAACTGATGATGCGCCAGGGCTTTACCGAAAGTCAGGCGTCAGTAATCCTGCAACCGTTTATTGGCCAGACCATTGACGTATTTAACCCGGGGATCAGTTTCGCGGCGATTGTGTTCCCCGGCCTGCTGGTGATGCTCCTGCAGCACTCGCTGTTAATCGCCAGCGTGCGCGTGACTCTGACGATCCGCGGCCAGGGGAGTCCACCGCTGAGCGTGACGCTCGGGGCGCTATCGGCGCTGGTGCCTATCTGGCTTTTTTTATCTATCCTGCTGTTTGGTTTGTGGCCGTGGGTGCTGGGTTACCGCCAGACCGCCACGCTGCCGGAGCTGATTCTGCTGACCTTACCCTTTCAACTGGCGGTACTGGGGCTGGGTAAACTGGTGACGGAATGTATCCGCCGGGTTGAGCGCATTTATCTGAGTCTTGCTTTTATTACCACGCCGGTTTATTACCTTTCCGGTACACTGTGGCCGGTACAGTCGATGCCGGACTGGGTGCGGGCCATCGCCTATATGCTACCTTCAACCTGGGGCACCAAAATGATCGCCGGGGTTAACCAGATGGCGTTGCCCCTCTCTGATGTGACCAACGATGTGCTGGTTTTGCTGGCACTGGCGGCGTTCTATGCCACCCTGGGGGTGCTGGTGGGGCGTCTGCGGGCACGTTACGACAGGCGCCGACAGCAACCGGTGACCGCCAGCTAGCCCGACATGTCCGCGAAAAAACTGGCTCACAGAGTCACTCTGTCAGTCAAAAGAGTGCCATACTCAGTGGACTGCGGTCACGGCTACGCAGTCCGGCCCTAAGCGGAAATCAGTTCTTTCCTGGAGTGCAAAGATAGCATGTTAATTCGTACTGAAATTGGCGTAGATGCCGCCAGCATCGACAGTTTACTGCGTCGAACTTTTTCCGATACGCAGCAGGCTGAACGGATCCAGGCTCTGCGCGAAGAGGGGCTGCTGACGCTGGGCGTGGTGGCCACCGATGAGCAGGGACAGGTTCTGGGCTATGCGGCATTCAGCCCGCTGACGGTGAATGGTGAGGATCGCCAGTGGGTGGGGCTGACGCTGCTGGTGGTTGATCCCGCGCTACGCGGACAGGAGATGGGTAAAAAGCTAATCTTCGAAGGGCTCGATACCCTGAATGAGTTTGGCTATGCGGCGGTGGTGGTGCAGGGGGAAAGCCACTACTTCCGTCGCATCGGTTTTCAAGCTGCGGAGCACCTGCGCTGTCAGCAGCCCGGTGAACTGCTGATTTACCGACTGGCAGATGCCGCCAGTGATGAGCTTAACGCTGAGATTGCCTTTGCCGCGCCGTCGGCGTCCCCGCTGTAATCAGCCATTCGGTTAACGACTCAGGCTGCTGACTAATCAGCCTGAGCTTCTGTATTTTATTCAACTGCTTAACCTGATATTCCAGCTTAGAAGCCAGAGAACGATCGCCCGCTGCACAGTGAAACATCAACTCCAGTGGCCCCTTGCCGCGCAGGGCTTTGGCCCCTGTCCCTTTTTGGTGCTGTTCAATGCGCCGCGCAATATCGCAGGTGATACCGGTATACAGCATTCCACTGGCGGTGCGTAGTATATAAAGTTGCCAGCTGGTGGATGCCTCTGTAGTCATCTGTTTATTCCGCTAATTTTCACCGCCGCTACTGTAGCGTAAAAACCGTGGCGTTGTGGCGCAGGATCGCCATTTTGTCTGAATAACAGGTTGTGTCAGATCCAGCCGTGTCATTTTTTACTGCATCAAGCGTAATAAGATGTTTTCCTGGTTGCATTCTGCCCAGGGGGATTACTACTATTGCCGGTTGTGTTAAGCATTTATGTAAGAGCACGCTTTGCTCAGGAATCGCGTTTAATGTCGTCTGTCAGCTATAACGAAAATCAGGTTGCGCGTTGGCTGGGTGGCCGCACCCTGGCCCGGGCGCGGCCACTGGTGGCCAGCGTGCGGGAAATTCAGTGGCATAACCATCTGCTGACGGGGGAAGTACCGGGTCGGGCGACGGAACCGTTCAGCGTACTGATACATTTCAGCCGCCCTCAGGGCCGACTGCAGGCCAGCGGTGAGTGCAGCTGCGCGGTAAAAAATAACTGTAAGCATGTTGCCGCGCTGCTGCTGGCGAACCTGCAGCGTCAGCTGCCGCAGACGCCGATCTCCCCTGAACCGATTCAGGCATCGCCACGGCCGGTGTTAGCCCTCGGTTCGCGGGCGAACTTTATCAGCGGCTACGGCCACTATGGACATCGTCAGAAACGGCTGGATTTTGCCGCCGTCAGTTTTGATTACGCTGGCATTGCCGTTGAGGCGGGCAGCGAGACGGATAACTTTAGTGACCAGCGGGGGCAACGTTGCCTGGTGCAGCGTCAGCACGCCGAAGAGCAGCGCTGGTTGCAGCAGATTGCGCAGAGCGGATTACAGGCGGTTCCCTCCGGGCATATCTATACCCCGGTTCCGCTGCCAAAGATGCTGTTTGCCCCTGCGGAGCCCGTGCAGTGGCGCGACTTTATTCGCGTGCAGCTGCCGCTGCTGCGTCAGGCTGGCTGGCGCATCCGCATTGATCCTGATTTCAGCTGGAACCAGTTCGTGGTGGAAGGCATTGAAGGGCAGGCGGTGCAGGGGGAAGACGGCTGGTTTGATCTGGAGCTGGCGCTGAAAATTGGTCAGCGCCGTCAGCGTCTGGAGCCACTGCTGGCTCAGCTGTTTGTCCGAGATAATCGCTGGCTGTCGGGTAACCTGCATCAGATTGACGATGATGAAGCCATTGAACTGCGTGACGAACACAAACTGCGCCTGCTGTTTCGCGCCGGACAGCTAAAGCCGCTGGTCAGCAGTCTGGTGGATCTGTTTGCGGCGCAGAAGCATCAGCTGGAGCCGCAGCCGCTCAGGCTGCCGGCGCGGGAATTGGGGCGTCTGGCCGCCAGCGGAGATGCGCTGCGCTGGTCGCTGGCGGGCGATAATGCGGTAATGCAGCTGGCGCAGCGTCTGCAGGGCAATGGCGGCGTCAGGCCTGTGGCGGTGCCGCAGGGGCTGAAAACCGTGCTGCGTGATTATCAGCTGCAGGGCGTCAGCTGGATGCAGTTTTTGCGCCAGCACCAACTGGCCGGCATTCTGGCGGATGATATGGGGCTGGGGAAAACCATTCAGACCCTGGCGCACCTGCTGCTGGAGAAAGAGGCCGGTCGCCTCGATCGTCCGGCGCTGATCGTGGTGCCGACCACCCTGGTGCATAACTGGCGCTGTGAAGCGGCGCGATTTGCCCCTGAACTGCGGGTGCTGGCGCTGAGTGGCGCGCAGCGTAAACAGTGGTTTGACCGGCTGGATCAGTTTGATGTGGTGATCACCACCTATCCGCTGTTATGGCGCGACCGGCCGCAGCTGGTGGCGCAGCCTTATCATCTGCTGATCCTCGATGAAGCCCAGTATGTTAAAAACAGCGCCTCGCGCGCGGCAGAAGCGATTCGCGCCCTGAACAGCCGCCACCGGCTGTGCCTGACCGGAACGCCGCTGGAAAACCATCTGGGTGAACTCTGGGCGCAGTTTGATTTTCTGCTGCCGGGGCTGCTGGGTACTGAACGCGAATTTACCCGCGAATGGCGCATGCCGATTGAGCGTAATAAAGATCGCGTACGGCGTGAGCTGCTGGCGGCGCGCATCCGGCCGTTTATGCTGCGGCGGCGCAAGCTGGAGGTGGCAAAAGAGCTGCCGCCAAAAAATACTATTATCCGCCAGGTGGTACTGGATGCGCCGCAGCGTGAGCTGTACGACCGGGTACACCGCGATATGCAAAACCGGGTCAAACTGGCGGAGCAGCAGCAGGGGGCAGGGCGCAGTCATCTGCTGGTGCTGGAAGCGCTGCTGCGGCTGCGGCAAATCTGCTGCGATCCGCAGCTGATCGACGATAAGCGCACTGAGCGCAGCAGGCACTCGGCCAAGCTGATGCTGCTGCGTCAGATGCTGGTGGATCTGCTGGCGGAAGATCGCCGCATTCTGATTTTCTCGCAGTTTGCCACCATGCTGGCGATCATTGGCGAGGAACTGCAGCGGGCGCGCATCCCGTTTGTTGTCCTTGATGGATCGACCCGTGACCGTGACGGGGTCGTTCAACGTTTTCAGCAGGGGGAAGTGCCGGTGTTTTTAATCAGCCTGAAGGCCGGTGGTGTCGGGCTGAATCTGACGGCGGCGGACACCGTGATCCACTACGATCCCTGGTGGAACCCGGCGGCCGAGAATCAGGCCACCGATCGCGCCTGGCGACTGGGGCAGGACAAGCCGGTGTTTGTGTATAAGCTGATTGCCGCCGACACCATTGAAGAAAAAGTAGTGGCGATGCAGCAGCAGAAAGCGGATCTGGCGGGGGAAATGCTGGCAGATGAACTCAGTGAGCCGTCAGGGTTTACCCCGCAGGAGCTGAACCAGCTGCTCTCCTGAGTCAATCCCGACCTGCCTTCGGCAGGCCGGGAAAGAGCATTACGCCCGGCGCACGGCGATAGCTTCGATCTCAATCTTCACATCTTTTGGCAGACGAGCCACTTCCACACAGGAGCGTGCCGGGAAGCTGGCCTGGTGCTCGTTGAAAAACGCTTCGTAGCTGGCGTTAACGGTGGCAAAGTCATTTAAGTCTTTAACAAATACCGTGGTTTTCACGATATCGCCTACGCTCAGTCCGGCGGCGCTGATAATCGCTTTAACATTATCCAGCGACTGGCGAGTCTGCACCGCGATATCAGCGGCAACCTCACCGGTATGTGGATTAACCGGGATCTGACCGGAGGTGATCACCATACTGCCCAGATCAACGCCCTGCACATAAGGGCCGATAGCGGCGGGAGCTTTTTCAGTACTGATTTCGCGTGACATACTTTCTCCTGAGAATATCTGTCTTAAAAACGGTAAGTATAAACCGGATGCCTGGCTGGCAAACGCCTTTACGCGCTGGCCATCACCACATGGTGGCTGAACTCTTTTTCACAGTATTTGCATTTTAACGTCAGGCCGGCCTGGCGCTGTAGCACCGCAAAGCTGGAATGCACCGGCTCATTACGGCTGATACAGTTGCTGTTCGGACAGGTCAGCACCTGCTCAATACGTTCCGGCAGCGCGGGCGAAATTTTCGCCACCACGTTGTAGTCATCGATGCGGTTAACGGTGGCATGGGGAGCATACAGCGCCAGGCGGTTAATCTGATCGTCGGTCAGAAAGGTATTTTCAATCTTAATCAGATCTTTGCGCCCCAGCTCGCCGGAAGGCAGGTTCAGGCCGATGGTAATACGCTGATCGGTTTCCGTCAGGCGGAACAGTGACAGCAGCTTAAAGCCGATCTGCGCCGGGATATGGTCGATCACCGTGCCGCGTTTAATCGCCTCTACCTGTAATTTATTGTCGGTGGTCATAACATGCTCCCTTATGCAATCAGTTCGCGGTTGAGTACCAGTGCCAGCAGAGCCTGACGCGCAAAAATGCCGTTACCGGCCTGCTGGAAATACCAGGCGTGCGGCGTACTATCGACATCGGTATCAATTTCATCGACGCGCGGCAGCGGGTGCAGCACTTTCATATTGTCTCGGGCACCGGCCAGGTCGGCGGCACGCAGAATAAACTGGGCTTTAACGTTGGCGTATTCTGACGGGTCAAGACGCTCTTTCTGCACCCGGGTCATATATAAAATATCCAGCTGCGGCACCACTTCCTCAATGCTGTTATGGCGGCTCCAGCTGATGCCTTTCTCATCCAGCATATCGGTAATATAGGCCGGCATCGCCAGCGCTTCCGGGGCAATAAAGAAAAAGCGATTGCCGTCAAATTTGGCCAGTGCCTGGGTCAGTGAATGCACGGTGCGGCCATATTTCAGATCGCCGACCATCGCCACATTCAGATTGCTCAGCCGCCCCTGGGTTTCCTGCAGGGTAAACAGATCCAGCAGGGTTTGGGTAGGGTGCTGATTGGCACCGTCACCGGCATTCAGTACCGGCACGCCGCCAGAGAACTCGGTGGCCAGTCGGGCAGCGCCTTCCTGCGGATGACGCATGACAATCGCATCGACATAGGTGCCGGTCACGGCGATGGTATCGGCCAGGGTTTCGCCCTTTTTCCCCAGCGACGTATTGCCGCCGTCAGCAAAGCCCACCACCGACGCGCCCAGCCGGTGAATGGCGGTTTCAAAGGACAGGCGGGTACGGGTAGAGGCTTCAAAAAAGCAGCTGGCGATCACTTTATGCTTCAGCAGTTCGGGTTGCGGACTGGCTTTCAGGCTGGCGGCGGTGCGCAGCACCAGCTCCAGGTCGCTGCGGCTCAGATCGTTAATCGAAATAATATGTCTGTGATACAGCGGATTAGCCATGGTCACTCCTTACTCTGCGCCGGCGGATAAGCGGTTATCAGGCAAAAAAAAACCCCTCAGTGAGGGGCTTTTTTATACGATCGGTGATACCGGCAGAGGAAACAATGGCGCTGCCCGCTGCGACACGCAGCACTGGCTGAACACAGTTTTTAACAGGGTTGTGGCGCATGGTTCCTCCCGGCAAACGGAGGGGATTATACCCGTTCGCCGGGCCACAGCAAGGGAAATCCCGCCGCGGCAGACTGGCTTACTCCGGCTGTGCCAGAGTGGCGACCATTACCGCTTTAATGGTGTGCAGCCGGTTCTCTGCCTGGTCGAAAACCACGCTGTGCGCCGATTCAAACACCTCATCGGTCACTTCCATCCCGCCGTGTAAATCGTACTGCTGCGCCATCTGCCTGCCGAGGGTGGTCTGATCGTCATGGAAGGCGGGCAGGCAGTGCAGGAATTTTACCTGCGGATTGCCGCTCAGTTTCAGCATTGCCATATTGACCTGATACGGGCGCAGCAGGGCGATACGCTGCTGCCACAGTTCTTTCGGTTCGCCCATCGATACCCATACATCGGTGTAAATAAAGTCGGCGTCTTTGACGCCGCTGGCAATATCGGCGGTCAGAGTAATGCGACCCCCGGTTTTGGCGGCGGCGGCGCGGCATTCTGCCACCAGCGCGGCATCCGGCCAGCAGGCTTCCGGCGCCACCAGACGCAGATCGAAGCCCATCAGCGCAGCGGCTTCCATCATGGTATTACCCATATTATTCTGCGCGTCACCGACGTAGGTGAACACCATCTCGCTGAAGGCTTTGTGCGGCAGATGCTCCTGCATGGTCAGCAAATCGGCCAGCAGCTGGGTAGGGTGAAATTCATTAGTCAGGCCGTTCCACACCGGCACCCCGGCATGTTCCGCCAGCTGCTCCACCAGCTGCTGCCCGTAGCCGCGATACTGAATGGCATGGTACATCCGTCCCAGTACCCGGGCGGTATCTTTAATCGATTCTTTATGGCCGATCTGGCTGCCACCAGGGCCGAGATACGTGACGTTTGCCCCCTGATCGTAAGCGGCGACTTCAAAAGCGCAGCGGGTACGCGTAGAGTCTTTTTCAAAAATCAGCGCAATATTTTTGCCGGTCAGATGCTTTTTCTCACTGCCGCGCTTCTTATCGTTCTTAAGCGTTGCGGCCAGAGCCAGTAACGTATTGATTTCTGCCGGGGTAAAATCCAGTAATCTGAGAAAATGACGCTGAAACAGGTGACTCATACACACTCCGGGGCAAATTTAATGAATTAAAATTCAATCTAACGGTATGTTTATTCATTTTCAACCCTGAGGCGGACAAACTTTATGATTAACAGTAGTGACGCGTCGGGTGCTGTGTGAAAATAAGCGTAATAACGCTTTACCCGTCAGTCAGCAGATGGCACAAAGGCTCTGACTGTACGCCCCCCGGATACACCTACTAAGGAACCTGTTATGGCTAACGAAGAATTGCTTGCAGAGCAGCGTGAAGAGACGCGACTGATTATTGAAGAACTGCTGGACGATGGCAGCGATCCGGATGCGCTGTATACCATTGAACATCACTTCTCCTGCGACAGCTTTGATGCGCTGGAGAAAGCCGCAGTGGAAGCCTTTAAGCTGGGTTATGAAGTCACGGAGCCGGAAGAGCTGGAGCTGGAAGACGGTACCACCGTGATGTGCTGCGATATTCTCAGTGAAGGGGCGCTGGATGCTGAGCTGATCGACAAGCAGGTTGAGCAGCTGGTGGCGCTGGCCGGTAAATTTAACGTCGATTATGACGGCTGGGGCACCTACTTTGAAGATCCGGATGCGGAAGATGAGGATGACGCTGAAGCCGGTGATGACGACGATAATGGTATCCGTCATTAAAGCTGGCTGATGATACGTTACCAGAAATGCGAAAGCCCGGTTAAATTAACCGGGCTTTGCGGTCCCTCAAGGGGCATAAAATCTGAATGGCCTCTTTGGGCTACGTTCAAAATTCTGGCAAGTTTGATGGTGTGAGTCAATCGCACTTTATACTGGTTTTCCCTGTTGAGATACCGGATGCAGGATTGCACTGGCATTGATTGATTTGATGACGGCTTTCTGGATTTCGGTCACGATATCACGAGGCAAAAAGCCAAAAAAACGGGCCGGAAAATCCGGCCCGTGCTGACTGCGGCGAACTTACAGCGCGGCGATCACGCTCTGCTGCTCAATCAGTTTAGCTTTTGCCTGTTCAAACTCGGCCAGACGCTCACGCTCTTTGGCGACAACCGCCTCCGGCGCGCGCGCGACAAAGCCTTCGTTCGCCAGCTTGCCGGTGATTTTGCTCATCTCCAGCTCCAGTTTGGCGACTTCTTTGCTCAGACGCTCCAGCTCGGCGGTTTTATCCACCAGATCGGCCATTGGGATCAGCAGCTCAGCCCCTTCAACCAGTTTGGTTACTGCCACCGGGCCTTTATCGCCGGCAGGCAGCAGATCCAGGCTGTTAAGACGCGCCAGGGTTTTCAGGAAGCTGTGATTTTCCTGCACCCGGCGGACAACGTCGGCGCTGGCATCACGCAGCAGCACATCCAGCGGGCGTGACGGGGGGATATTCATCTCATTACGGATATTACGCACCGCGACAATCGCCTGCTTCAGCCAGTTAGTATCCGCCATGGCGGCATCATCCATCCGGCTGGCATCAAACTCAGGAATTGGTTGCAGCATAATGGTATCGGCGCTGATATTTTTCAGCACTTTCACCCGCTGCCAGATGGTTTCAGTAATAAACGGAATAATCGGATGCGCCAGACGCAGCAGCGCTTCCAGCACGTTTACCAGCGTATTGCGCGTGCCGCGCAGCTGGGCTTCGCTACCGTTATTCATCACCGGTTTGGTCAGCTCCAGATACCAGTCACAGAACTGGTTCCAGATAAACTCATATAAAATGTTGGCAGCGATATCAAAGCGGTAGCTGTCCAGCGCTTCACGATAGGCTTTAACCGTCTGGTTGAACTCCGCGAGGATCCAGCGATCGGCCAGCGACAGCTCCAGCTCGCCGCCGTTCTGACCACAGTCCTGACCTTCGGTATTCATCAGCACAAAGCGGCTGGCATTCCACAGCTTATTACAGAAGTTACGGTAACCTTCCAGACGCTTCATATCCCAGTTGATATCGCGGCCGGTGGAAGCCAGCGCCGCCAGGGTAAAGCGCAGCGCATCGGTGCCGTGTGGCTCAATGCCGTTCGGGAACTGCTTCTCGGTGCGCTTACGGATTTTCTCCGCCAGCTGCGGCTGCATCATATTGCCGGTACGTTTTTCCAGCAGATCTTCCAGCGAAATACCGTCAACCATATCCAGTGGATCGATAACGTTACCTTTCGACTTGGACATCTTCTGGCCTTCATCATCGCGGATCAGACCGGTCATATACACCGTCTTAAACGGCACCTGCGGCTTGCCCTGATCGTCTTTGATAAAGTGCATGGTCAGCATGATCATGCGCGCAATCCAGAAGAAGATAATATCGAAGCCGCTCACCAGCACGCTGGTGGGATGGAAGGTGCGCAGCGCTGCGGTATTTTCCGGCCAGCCGAGGGTAGAGAAGGTCCACAGGCCGGAAGAGAACCAGGTATCCAGCACGTCTTCGTCCTGGGTCAGCACCACATCGGCACCCAGGTTGTTTTCGGCACGCGCTTCTTCTTCGCTGCGGGCCACGTAAACATTACCGGCTTCGTCGTACCACGCCGGGATGCGGTGGCCCCACCACAGCTGACGTGAAATACACCAGTCCTGAATATCGCGCATCCAGGAGAAATACATATTTTCGTACTGCTTCGGCACAAACTGGATATCACCCTGCTCAACGGCTTCTACCGCCACTTTTGCCAGCGGCGCGGTGCGCACATACCACTGGTCGGTCAGCATCGGCTCAATCACCACGCCGCCGCGATCGCCATACGGCACGGTCAGATCGTGCGGCTTGATTTCATCCAGCAGGCCAAGGGCATCCATCGCCGCAACAATCGCTTTACGCGCGGCAAAACGCTCCAGCCCCTGAAATTCAGCCGGTACGCTACCGTCATAGTCAGTGCAGACTTCGCCGTTAGTATCGTAAACCTCGGCTGTGGTCAGCAGGTTGCCGTCGAAGTCGAGGATATTGATCATCGGCAGCTTATGACGACGACCCACTTCGTAGTCGTTAAAATCGTGCGCCGGGGTGATCTTCACGCAGCCGGTGCCTTTTTCCATATCGGCGTGCTCATCGCCGACGATCGGAATACGACGGTTAACCAGCGGCAGGATCAGGAATTTGCCGATCAGATCTTTATAACGCGGATCTTCCGGGTTTACCGCCACGCCGGTATCACCCAGAATGGTTTCCGGGCGGGTGGTGGCGACGATCAGATAATCTTTACCGTCAGCGGTTTTCGCGCCATCGGCCAGCGGGTAGCGCAGATGCCACATCGAGCCTTTTGACTCGCGGTTTTCCACTTCCAGATCGGAAATCGCGGTACGCAGTTTCGGATCCCAGTTAACCAGGCGCTTACCGCGATAAATCAGGTTCTCTTTATGCAGGCGCACAAACACTTCTTTCACCGCATTGGACAGCCCTTCGTCCATGGTGAAACGTTCGCGCTCCCAGTCAACCGAGTTACCCAGACGGCGCATCTGGCGGGTGATGGTGCCACCGGATTCGGCTTTCCACTGCCAGATCTTGTCGATAAAGGCGTCGCGGCCATAATCCTGACGGGTTTTGCCTTCTTCGGCGGCGATCTTACGCTCCACCACCATCTGGGTGGCAATTCCGGCATGATCGGTACCGGCCTGCCACAGGGTGTTTTTCCCCTGCATACGCTGGTAGCGGATCATGGTATCCATAATGGTCTGCTGGAAAGCGTGGCCCATATGTAAGCTGCCGGTGACATTCGGCGGTGGGATCATGATGCAGAAGCTTTCCTGGCTGGTATCGCCATTCGGCTTAAAATAGCCCTGTTGTTCCCAGCGCTCGTAAAGCGGCTGCTCTATATCCTGCGGATTATATGTTTTTTCCATTTCTGCTATATCGTTGGCGGCGGCGGTGCCGTATTCAAGTGGAATCCAACGCTGCGATACGCTTTATAGCGGTCGCGCGCCAGCTGTTTCAAAGATGCTTCATAAGGTACGAAGTCTATCACTTCATAGAAAGCGGTGGCAAAATCTGCGAACTGCGGCAACAGGCTGATCAGCACATCGCGCGGCGCATTACCGCGTCGCTGCGGCCAGGCCAGCTCTACCGGAGCACCGTATCCAGGGCCTTCACCCGCCAGATTATGCGGCACAAAACTGCTGGCCGGGCGCTGCCATAAGGCTTCATCCAGCCGCTGTGCCTGGGCTTCATCTTCACAGGCCACCAGCACCCGTTTACCTGCCCGCCACTGCGTTGCTGCCAGATCGCAAACCAGTGCTTCCAGCGCACTGAGCCCGTCAACCGGCGCGTCGGTTTCCAGCAGATAGAAGGTTGCGTTTTTCATTGACTGGCCTGATTTAAAGCGGATAACCCGCGCAGCAACACCGATTGCCGCGCGGGCTGACGCCGGTTAATTACTCGTCGCCGTTAAGACCGGCACGGTTTAACAGGAACTGCGACAGCAGGGCCACCGGGCGACCGGTGGCCCCTTTGGCTTTACCTGAACGCCACGCGGTGCCGGCCACGTCCAGATGCGCCCAGTTATATTTGCGGGTAAAGCGCGCCAGGAAGCAGGCGGCAGTGATCGCTCCGCCCGGACGTCCGCCAATATTGGCCATATCAGCAAAATTTGAGTCCAGCTGATCGTGATACTCGTCGGCCATCGGCAGCCGCCATGCGCGATCCCCGGCCTGCTCAGAGGCGCTAATCAGCTCATGAGCCAGCGGATTGTGGTTCGACAGCAGGCCGCTGATATGATGCCCCAGCGCAATCACGCAGGCACCGGTCAGAGTAGCCACGTCAATCACCACCTCCGGCTCGAAGCGCTCGACATAGGTCAGGGCATCGCACAGTACCAGACGACCTTCGGCATCGGTATTCAGCACTTCTACCGTCTGACCGGACATGGTGGTCAGAACATCCCCCGGACGGTATGCGCGGCCACCCGGCATATTCTCACAGCCGGCCAGTACGCCCACCACATTCAGCGGCAGATTCAGTTCCGCTACCATACGCATTACGCCATATACCGATGCCGCGCCGCACATATCGTATTTCATTTCATCCATGGCTTCGCCTGGCTTCAGTGAAATACCGCCGGTATCAAAGGTCACGCCTTTACCCACCAGCACAATTGGACGCACGTCCGGATCGGGATTGCCCTTGTACTCAATTACCGACATCAGCGATTCATTCTGCGAACCCTGGCCAACCGCCAGATAGGCGTTCATCCCCAGCTCTTTCATCTGCTGCTCGCCAATCACCCGGGTGGTGATATTGCTCCAGGCATCAGCCAGCTGGCGCGCCTGTGACGCCAGATAAGCGGCATTACAGATATTCGGCGGCATATTGCCCAGGTCTTTCGCTGCCTTGATCCCGGCGGAAACCGCCAGACCATGCTGAATAGCGCGTTCCCCACAGGTCAGCTCGCGGCGGGTTGGCACATTAAATACCATCTTACGCAGTGGGCGACGTGGTTCAGTCTTATTGCTTTTAAGCTGGTCAAAGCTGTACAGCGCTTCTTTAGAGGTTTCAACGGCCTGGCGGACTTTCCAGTAGGTGTTACGCCCTTTAACGTGCAGTTCGGTCAGGAAGCAGACGGCTTCCATCGAGCCGGTGTCATTCAGGGTATTAATGGTTTTTTGAATCACCTGCTTGTACTGACGTTCGTCCAGCTCGCGCTCCTTGCCACAGCCAATCAGCAGGATGCGCTCAGACAGAATATTAGGTACATGGTGCAGCAGTAAAGTCTGCCCCACCTTTCCTTCCAATTCGCCCCGGCGCAGCAGCGCGCTGATGTAACCATCACTGATTTTATCCAGCTGTTCAGCAATAGGTGACAGTCGGCGCGGTTCAAACACGCCCACCACGATGCAGGCACTGCGCTGTTTTTCCGGGCTACCGCTTTTTACACTGAACTCCATGTACTCTCCTGAATCTTAAAGACAACGGCCGCTGCTGCGGCTAGAATGGCTTGCTGATAAAACGGCAGTACCGTTTTACAAGCGCTGTTGAGTCGTTCACGTCAGATTGCGTTACGGTAAGAAATTTTTTGTATTTTCGTCACTATAACGCGATTATGTTCATACAATTTCAGCTAAGACGTGGGCCATTGATGAGAAAAAATGGCGTGTAAGCGATGAAACTAGCGATTTTCCTGCAAAAAGACAAGTTTTCACAGGCGTATTCAGCGTGATCATCATTAGATATCTGGTTCGGGAAATACTCAAAAGTCAGCTGGCAATCCTGTTTATCCTGTTGCTGATCTTCTTTTGCCAGAAGTTAGTCAGGATTTTGGGTGCTGCGGTTGACGGTGAAATCCCGACAAATTTAGTCCTTACCTTACTCGGGCTGGGTGTGCCGGACATGGCGCAGTTAATTCTGCCGCTCAGTCTGTTTTTAGCCATCCTGATGACCCTTGGTCGGTTATATACCGAAAGTGAAATCACCGTGATGCACGCCTGTGGTATGGGTAAAAACGTGCTGGTGAAATCGGCGATGATCGTAATGGTGTTAACTGCAGCGGTAGCAGCGCTGAACGTCAGCGTGTTTGGCCCCTGGTCATCGCGTTATCAGAGTGCAGTAACGCAAAACGCCAAAGCTAACCCCGGTACCGCAGCGCTGGTCAGCGGCCAGTTCCAGCAGTCCTCTGACGGCCGTTCAGTGTTGTTTATCGAGAACGTGAAGGGCAACAGCTTCGGTAACGTGTTCCTTGCCCAGCTGCAGCCGAAAGGCAATGCCCGACCGTCAGTGGTAGTGGCGGATAAAGGCCATATGAACCTGCGTCCGGATGGTTCGCAGGTGGTAACCCTGGACAGCGGTACCCGCTTTGAAGGCACTGCGCTGCTGCGCGATTTCCGCATTACCGACTTTAAAAACTATCGGGCCATTGTTGGCTATCAACAGGCGGTGCTTGACCCTAACGACTCTGAACAGATGTCGTTAAAGACGCTTTGGCATTCCGATAAGCCGGATTTCCGCAGCGAACTGCACTGGCGGCTGACGCTGGTGTTCTCAGTGCTGGTGATGGCGCTGATGGTAATTCCGCTGAGCGTGGTGAATCCGCGTCAGGGCAGGGTGCTGTCGATGCTGCCTGCCATGCTGCTGTATCTGATCTTCTTCCTGCTGCAAAGCTCGCTGCGCTCCAGTGGCGGTAAAGGGCGTCTCGATCCGGCGCTGTGGATGTGGGGCGTGAACCTGGCCTGGCTGGCGCTGGCGCTGGTGCTGAACGTCTGGGATACCGTGCCGATGCGCCGTCTGCGCGCGCGCTTTACTAAAGGAGGCTCAGTCTGATGTTTGGCGTACTGGACCGCTATATCGGTAAAACCATCTTTAACACCATTATGGCGACGCTGTTTATGCTGGTGTCGCTCTCCGGCATCATCAAGTTTGTCGACCAGCTGCGTAAAACCGGGCAGGGGGATTACACCGCGCTGGGTGCCGGTATTTACACCCTGCTGAGTGTGCCCAAGGATATTGAAATCTTCTTCCCGATGGCGGCGCTGTTGGGTGCTTTGCTGGGGCTGGGGATGCTGGCACAGCGCAGCGAGCTGGTGGTCATGCAGGCATCCGGCTTTACCCGCCTGCAAATTGCGTCTTCGGTAATGAAAACCGCCATCCCGCTGGTGCTGCTGACTATGGCGATTGGTGAGTTTGTTGCCCCGCAGGGCGAGCAGATTGCGCGTAACTTCCGCGCTCAGAAGCTGGTCGGTGGCTCGCTGATGTCAACGCAGGGCGGGCTGTGGGCCAAAGATGGCGACAACTTTATCTTTATTGAGCGTATCCGTGATGACAGCCAGCTGTCAGGCATCAGTATCTACAACTTTAATCACGATCGCCGCCTGCAGTCGATACGCTATGCCGCTACGGCAAAATACAATCAGGAGCGCCATCTCTGGGAACTGAGCCAGGTTGATCAGTCCGACCTGACGGACGGTAAACAGATTAATGGCAACCAGATGCTGAGCGGCGAATGGAAAACCACGCTGACGCCCGATAAGCTGGGCGTGGTGGCGCTGGATCCAACCGCGCTGTCCATCAGTGGGCTGTATAACTACAGTAAGTATCTGCGGCAGAGTGGTCAGGTTGCCGGGCGTTATCAGCTGAGCATGTGGAGCAAAATTTTCCAGCCGCTGTCGGTGGCGGTGATGATGCTGATGGCGCTGTCGTTTATTTTTGGTCCGCTGCGCAGTGTGTCGATGGGGATCCGCGTGGTCACCGGGATTAGCTTTGGCTTCCTGTTTTATCTGTTGGATCAGATTTTCGGTCCGTTGAGTCTGGTGTACAAGATCCCGCCGTTTTTGGGGGCGTTATTGCCGAGCGCAGCGTTTTTTGCCGTGAGTTTGTTTATGTTATTGAAGCGGCGGTAGCGGGGCTGGCCGTTTGGGCTTTTAAGGGTCAGGGCCAGGTCAAAAACGTTTCACCATCCCACTTTGTGGGCTGGCGACAAGGGGCCTTCAGTCGCGAAGGCTCCTTGAGCCCGTGCTTGCGGCGTCTCTTCACCTGCTGCGCAGGTTCCCTCGGCCACCCGCTTTCTGGCGGCCGGCGTGATTCGACTTCCTGTCTCAACACGCCTTTCGCCGCCGTCCGGGCGGCTTATCCTTGAAATCAGCGTAACCTCGGCTTCGTTCCTGATGCCGCCTGAAGGTCAAAGTCAAAACCCAGGTCAAGGTCAAAGGACAGGGCAAGGTCAAAGGTCAGATCAAGGGCAGGGTTGGTGTTATAGCAGTAGGGGCAGTAGCGACAGCAGGTAGAGCATCAGGCCGATAAGGCCGCCTACCAGGGTGCCGTTGACCCGGATATGCTGCAAATCCCGTCCGATATTCAGTTCCACCTGCTGCGACATCGACTGTGCATCCCAGCTTTTAACCGTGTCGCTGATATGACGGCTGAGAAACGCCGAGAATGCCGGCGAAGCGCTCTGCACCGCCTGCTCCAGATGCTGATTGAGCGAGGCGCGCAGCGCCCGATCCTGCATCAGTGTGCTGCCCAGCCACAGTCCGGCGGCGCTGACCTGCGCATGCAGCCGTGAATCCTCGCGTTGCAGATCCTGCTTCAGCCAGTCACGCAGATCGCCCCACAGCTCGCCGATGCAGCCGTTGAGCGCCGGATCCTGCTTCAGCCAGATTTTAATCTCTTCCGCTTTTTGCGCCATCTCCGGCTCATGATGCAGACGATCAATCAGTCGCTGCACCGCGCGGTTAAAGCCGTGACGCAGGGCATGATCGGGATCGTTTTCGATATCATTCAGGATCGAGCGTGCGGCGTTGGCCGCCAGCTGCGCGCTTTTATCTCCCAGCCAGTCACCCGGCAGCACTTTCTCTTTAAGCGGATGATCGCGCTTCAGCCAGCTCACGACCTGGCTGGCAATCAGCTGGTGGGTGGCCGGTCGGTTAATCAGCTTCATCACCCGCGCCAGCAGATCGTCCAGCAGCGCCTGATGGCGGTTATCTTTGGTCAGACTTTCAAGGATCAGCGCGGCGCTGCGGGTCAGATCGACCTTATCAATCGCCTGATGAATGGCGCGCCGCATAAACTGCTGAATATGTCGATCGTCAGCCAGATCGAGCATCCCCTGCATCATTTGCAGCAAATAGCCGCTGAGACGCGCCGCATTATCCTGATTGCTCAGCCAGCGTGCTACCGACTGCGCCGGATCGTGACGGCGGATCAGCGCCAGCAGCGAATCGGGATCGAGGAACTTATCTTCGACAAAGCGCGCCAGGTTATCGGCAATGCGATCCTTATTGCGGGCAATAATCGCGGTATGACGGCCCGCCAGCGGGATCGGCACATGACGAAACAGCGCGCTGACCGCAAACCAGTCAGCCAGCGCACCCACCATTGCCGCTTCGGAGATGGCTTTCAGCCCGCCGGTCCACAGACTGGGCGGGGCATATAGCGGCCAGAGCACCGTGGCGATAAACAGCAGCGCTGCGCCGGCCAGTAACCACAGCGGCAGGCGCTTTGCCCGCCGCAGTTCCGCCAGTTTGATTGCCTCCACGCCGCTTATTTCCGCCGTCCGCCCAGCAGGCTGCTCATCAGCCCGCGCACCAGCTGGTTAGCCACCTGCCGCACCGCACTTTTCGCCACGCTTTGCACCATGCCCTCGCGCTTACCGCCGCGCGGGCCGGTACTGCCAAACAGCACGTCTTTCAGCTTACCGAGGATGCCATTATCCATCGCCACCTTACCGCCTTTGGCCGGTGGCGCATCTTCGCTGTTCTGCTGCACGCCCTGTTGCAATTTCTCGTAAGCGGACTCGCGGTCAATCTCTTCTTCATACTTGCCGTACAGCGGCGAATGGTTAATCAGGCCGTTGCGCTCCTCATCGGTTACCGGCCCCATTCGCGAGCCTGGCGCAATCACTGAGGCGCGTTCCACCACCGACGGGCTGCCTTTTTCATCCAGAAACGACAGCAATGCTTCACCGGTGCCCAGCTCCTGAATGGCGCTTTCGGTATTAAATGCCGGATTGGCGCGCATAGTCTGCGCTGCCGCTTTGACCGCTTTCTGATCGCGCGGGGTAAAGGCGCGCAATGCGTGCTGCACCCGGTTACCCAGCTGGCTGAGCACCATATCGGGCACATCGGATGGGTTTTGCGACACAAACCACACCCCAACCCCTTTGGAGCGGATCAGACGGATCACCTGCTCGATCTTGTCCAGCAGCACCTGCGGCGCATCTTTAAACAGCAGGTGCGCTTCATCAAAGAAAAACACCAGCTTTGGCTTATCCAGATCGCCGGCTTCCGGCAGCTGCTCATACAGCTCCGACAGCATCCACAGCAGGCTGGTGGCGTACAGTTTCGGCATCTGATACAGCTTCTCAGCCGCCAGAATATTGATCACCCCTTTGCCACTGGCATCGGTGCGCATCCAGTCCTTAATATCCAGCATCGGCTCACCGAAAAAGTGTTCGGCTCCCTGCTGCTCCAGCGACAGCAGACCACGCTGGATAGCCCCTACCGACGCGGCGTTGATATTGCCGTACTGGGTCTGGAACGATTTGGCATTCTCACCGACAAACTGGGTAATGGCGCGCAGATCTTTAAAATCGAGCAGCAGCAGCCCCTGAACGTCGGCCACGCGGAAAATAATATTCAGCACCCCGCTCTGGATTTCATTCAGATCCAGCAGGCGGGCCAGCAGCAATGGACCCAGATCGGACACCGTAGCGCGCACCGGATGACCGCGCTCACCGAAAATATCCCACAGCACTACCGGACTGGCCTGGCTCTGCCAGTCGGTAACGCCGATCTTCTCCAGGCGGACGCGCAGCTTATCTGACCCGGTGCCCGCTTCGGCAACGCCGGTTAAATCGCCTTTTACATCGGCCATAAATACCGGCACCCCGCAGGCCGACAGGCTTTCCGCCAGCTTTTGCAGGGTAACGGTTTTACCGGTACCGGTAGCACCGGTAATCAGCCCGTGGCGGTTGGCCATCGCGGGCAGTAAATGTATCTGGCGTTCAGGGGTTTGGGCAATCAGCAGTGGCTTACTCATAGTCCGGTATCCATCGGGTTAAACGGTCAATAACAGTGGGGTAATCATAGCAGGCGGGTATATACTGCGCCGAATACCTCAGCGGCATAAAACGGTGCGGGAGACAGTGAAGGACGACGACTGCAGGCGCTGTCGTCGTCAGATAAGCATCAGGCAATAAATTTCTTCGCCTGCTTCAGCACGATATCACAGGCTTTGGTTTTCACCTGCTTGCCCAGGTCGGTATTACCCAGCGTATTCAAATCGATCTTCTGACCTTTACCGGTATTTAACAGCCCTGCCAGCCCCTGCTGATAATCGGTGGTCTGCTGTGAGGTCTGCGTATTATTCAGGCCCAGCTTGCTCAGCAGCTGGTCTTTCAGCGCACCGGCCTTATTATCCACCAGATTATTTTTGGTGCAGTACTGCATAATGCCTGCCGCATTGGTCATGCTGTTTGAACTGAGAGACTGACTGTTACCGTTTAACAGGCTGGTCAGGGTGCTCAGGGAAGGGGTATTCGCTGAGCCTGTGGATTGCTGCTGACCAAGAGAATTTGCAGCTGAGTTGAGTTGATCCTGCCAGCCGGCAGAAGCGGCACCACTAAACAGCGCACCGGCAACTGACAGCGCAATGGTTAGAGCAGAAAAACGAGTCATGGATTTCATTATTAGTTCCTGTTTTAACACTAAACATAGTCTGTGCAACGTTCCTGCTGCACGCCGATTTATCTGACTGGCAAAAAAAAGCCGAGTTCCTTCAGTAATTCTGAATTAAGCATAATTCATCAGCGAGATAATCACCCGGATTATATGCTGGCAGCTGGGAGAACACTGGGAAAGGATAAATTTTCAACACTCAGCGAGTGTATGAAAGGAATTGAGTTGCGTAACCAGGGGGTAAGGGTATAATTCACCGGTTTTCCGCAATCCCTTCAGTGCCGAAGTGGCGAAACCGGTAGACGCAGTTGATTCAAAATCAACCGTAGCAATACGTGCCGGTTCGAGTCCGGCCTTCGGCACCATAGAGATTTTTTCAATTAAAACATAAGATTAAGATCTAAATCTGACATTCTTGTCACCTGAAACTGTATAGACCTCCAATACACGATAATGCCTCTGTGGTTAGTAGTGGCTATTTGGGATTCTAACTTACAGTGGCGTGTAGCTCCAGGCTCAAACACGTAGCAATACCCGACTTGAAGCTAATGACGTAGCCTACGTCTCAAAACTCTCCCATCACAGTTTGATCACACGCATTTAAGCCCGACGTGTGGCGTTTTATAGCCCCTAAACAGATTTATGGTGGAAACGTACCTGCACACGATATGCAGGCTCTACCAGCGTCTCAGCCTCGCTCCTAACGGTACACGGTTATCCTGATAAGGTGTGGTCATTCTGGACAATTGATGAAGTCGCTACGCTCCGATAGTTGGTAGTACTGTAAATAGACCCATTTCAGTTCCACACACTTTTGAGTTTTCCGGTTTTTCAGCCATCAGCCGGTACTCTTCCGGCGTCAGGTTATTC
>CALYQW010000013.1 GCA_945290265.1 uncultured Erwinia sp. | reverse complement strand
CACCAAAATAAACAACCATCTCCCTTCTGAATCTCCCCTGATAAACCATATCAACGAAAACGTCTCTTAAAATCAGCTGCAGTTCCCCAAAGTCAACACTAAGTAGAATGGAATAGGACATTTTAGAAATGGGATAACCTGGAGGAATGGCCGTTAGTATGGAGGTTATCAATTACCCTTTCTTTTACGATGCCGATCCACTGTTCGGCGGTCATATCCCATCGATCAGGCCAGAAGTCGTATTTGTATCTTTCGGAAAAGACAGCCAACCCGTCAGGCTGTTGCTCAAGCTCCTGGATGTTAGCCAACAACATTCGCAGGTTGAAAGGAGGCGATGTTGTCAGATACTCATTCAGCAACGTATCGAAATCCATATCCACATCGAAAATATCGCAATCCTGTCCAAAATAAGCCACAACGAGATTATCCATCTCGCATGATTTACTCATATCTGCATCCATAATATTTCCTTCAGGGTGTAGGGTATGCAGTGACGATATAATACAGCTTACCACCGTAAGTGGTTGGCCGAATTACCAAACGCACCCCATAAGCCTTTTTGACAATGGTGCTCCCTTTCTCAACATAAGTGCCAATCGGAAACCAGAAACGGTGAGCATAGACGAGTGTGGTACGCGCATTGGCATACTTCAGGGCAAACTCAAGCTGGGATTTTTTTACAGAAAGCACTTCTGAAGTGACCAGCTCTGCCATCTTGAGGTTTTTAAAAGAACCCGAAAGCCTGGGTGAGCGTGGTTCAGAAAAACGGGCTATCAATTGCTCCGGTGTTAAGCCAACATGGCGCGCAATATAGTATGACCCAGCGGCCCGCCTTCGTGCTCCGCCAGCCTAATCCTGCCTGAGTATACTGATGCAACTCGCGCTGCACCCACCGCACCGGCTAAGGCAAGCGGCACAATAAGGTCGACCGTAACACCGACCTTATATGCTGTTGCGCTGTCGGCTCCAAGCTGTTCGGCAGCTAGCTTCGCCAGTTGCGCTGTCGCGGTCTGCGACTCACGTCCGGTAATAACCTGGTTTAAAGATGTCCTGATGGTATCAAGGCCGTGCGCCCCTACGACTACGCATCCTGCTTTTGATAACATTGTTGGATCAGGCACTACAAATAGCGCGCCAGCGCCAAATGATTCAACTACGCCACCAACTAAACTCAGGCCGCCCCACAGACGATTACTCCAGGTCTCACCTTCACTCACCGTCTTCCTGTGCAGTATTGCCGCCATTTGCACAGGTGAAATGGCTATTGATATTCCTTCTTCATCCTTCATATTAATTCCCTTTAGCTGGACGAGATATTCGCTAAGAATATTCTCCCTCCCATAACGTAGTCAATACATCATCCTTTAAGCCGCTGGCCTGCCAGTATTACGTATTACCGGCATCTGCGCGCCAGAATGGCGAACAAATACTGAACTTGACCCCAAACCCGGCTATCCTTTAACACACCAGCCCGGTTTGTCTGCCCGACACTATCCGCCCGTCTGTTGCCGCACATACGGCTAATCTGCCAGCAGGCGTTGTGATTAGCATCAGCGGTTATATCAGGTATCCAGGAGAACAATATGACCACCAAAGCTATTGCCGTTGATCCGGCAAATCCGCAGCAGTTTATTGAAATCGACCAACCCACGCTGGTTCCCGGCGAATACGATCTGCTGGTGGAGGTGAAAGCCGCCTCCGTCAATCCGGTAGATACCAAAGTGCATAAAGGGGCAATTAAAAATGGCCTGCAGCAGCCGAAGATCCTCGGCTGGGATGCCAGCGGCGTGGTGCTGGCGGTGGGCAGTAGCGTCAGCGGATTTACCCCGGGTGATGAAGTCTGGTATGCCGGGGATATCACCCGTCCGGGCAGCAATGCCAGCCAGCAGCTGGTGGATGCGCGCATCACCGGCCATAAGCCTGAGAGCCTGAACTGGGCGGAAGCCGCCGCCATTCCGCTGACCGCACTGACCGCCTGGGAAGGGCTGTTTGATCGTCTGCATATTGGCCACGCAGAACAGGGTAAAACGCTGCTTATTATCGGCGGCGCGGGTGGCGTCGGATCGCTGGCGATCCCGTTTGCCAAACTCTACAGCGAGGTGACGGTGATCGCCACGGCATCACGTCCGGACTCGGTGCAGTGGTGTAAAGATCGCGGGGCCGATCTGGTGATTGATTATCAGGATATGCCCGCTGAGCTGGCGAAACATGGCCTGAAGCAGGTGGACTATATTTTCTGCCTGAATGATACCGACGGTCACTGGCCGGCCATCACTCAGCTGATCGCGCCGCAGGGGCAAATCTGTACTATCGTGGAGAATGAGCACCCGCTGGAGATGGAGCAGCTGAAGCTGAAAAGCGCCGCGCTGCATTTTGAATTTATGTATACCCGCAGCATGTTCAGCACTCCGGATATGGCGCTGCAGGGCGAGATCCTGCAACGCACGGCACAGCTGATCGACGGCGGCCAGCTGACCACCTCACTGAGTAAAACGCTGCAGGGACTGAGCGTGGAAACCCTGACGGAAGCCCACCGCCTGGTGCTGGAAGGCCATATGCGCGGCAAAGTGGTGATGGAATATTAATCCGCTGGCAGGGAGAGGCTCGGCTCTCCCTGCCCCCTCAGGCGCTCAGCAGCGCTTTAACCAGCTCCACGCAGCGCAGGAAGCGATCGTCGTAATTATCCTGCTCCACGTGAACATAGCTGATATTGTTCTCTGCCAGCAGTGAAATCAGCAGCGCCTGAAATTCCCGGCGATCTACCGAACTGCCAAGACTGCGCAGCCCGTCAGCCACCCAGGGCACGTTATTTTCCACCAGGATCACCAGATCAAAGCGATATTCGTCAATCAGCGCCTGAACAAACGGATGCTCACGCCCTTCATATCTTTTACAGAAGGCCTGAGTGGTGACAAAGTCCGTATCAATAAACGCCACTTTATTGGCATATTTTACCGCGAAATCAATATACTGCGCCTGACCAAGCGCAATTTTGTCATAATCGGAATACTGCAATGCCATCTCATCGCCACCGAGATGGGAAAACACATAATCACGGCCAAATTCCCAGGCACTGGTGGTGTTAAAGATATTCGCCAGCTTATTCACCAGGGTAGATTTACCGCTGGATTCACCGCCGAGGATCGCCACGGTACGCACAAAGAACGGTTTTACTTCGGTGGGAATATATTCCCAGTAATGGAAGGGATCCTGGCGGATCTGCGCACCGCTGATATTCATAAACGAGCGCTGCGGATCGATCAGCACGGTTTCAATCCCCAGATGGGTGGTAAACTGCGGCGCATCCTCGGCTTCGCTGGTAAAGATACGATCGGGCACAATGCCGTGATCTTCCATAAAAGCTTGGATGCCCTCACTCCAGCGATCCCAGCCGTGAGGATACGGCTCCATCCCTTCTTCATTGAAGGCGTGAATGCGGATATTTTTCTGGTATTTAAAGGTCTGCAGCAGCCAGCGCAGGCGGTCACTGACCGTGGGCTGCTGCGACATTGCGCTGTCTTCAAACAGCTGCAAATCGCGCGGCTCGTCATAGCCCATAATGATATGCAGCTCATCCACCTGGCTGCAGGCGCGCTGGATCAGATAGATATGTCCGGTATGCAGCGGGTAAAACTTGCCGAAAATCACCCCAATACTTTTTTCCCGCCGGGGAAATTCCAGCCCGAGAAAACGGTGCAGCGCCTCCAGCTTCTGCGCGCTCGGGCTTTTAATTTTGGCGTTCAGCAGCTGACTCAGGTAACCCTTGGTCATGCCGCTGGCTTCTGCAACCTGCTGTAAGGTACAACCCTGTTGGCGGATAGCCGCTTTCAGATAATCAAATGACGACACCTCATGCCTCCTGACGGGGTTTACAGCTCATCGAGAATAGCCAGCGCATCCGCCAGCTTCTTCACGCCATACACTTTCATATTATCCGGGACTTTTTTACCGACGTTCGCCAGCGGCACGATTGCCCGGCGGAAACCGTGCTTCGCCGCCTCAGAGATGCGTTCCTGGCCGCTGGGCACCGGGCGGATCTCCCCGGCCAGCCCCACTTCACCAAATACCACCAGATCCTGCGGTAACGGACGATCGCGCAGGCTGGAGACCATCGACAGCAGCAGCGCCAGATCGGCACTGGTTTCGCTGACTTTGACGCCGCCCACCACGTTAACAAAGACATCCTGATCGGCCATCTGCAGTCCGCCGTGGCGGTGCAGCACCGCCAGCAGGATCGCCAGCCGGTTCTGCTCCAGCCCGACCGCCACCCGGCGTGGATTCCCCATCATCGAGTGGTCCACCAGCGCCTGAATCTCCACCAGCAGCGGGCGGGTGCCCTCCCACAGCACCATCACCGAACTGCCGGAGGTGACTTCGTCACCGCGACTGAGAAAAATCGCTGACGGGTTGCTGACTTCACGCAGCCCCTGTTCAGTCATGGCAAACACCCCCAGCTCATTCACCGCGCCAAAGCGGTTTTTATGGCTGCGCAGGGTACGAAAACGCGAGTCCGCATCGCCGTCCAGCAGCACCGAACAGTCAATACAGTGTTCCAGCACCTTCGGCCCGGCCAGCGAACCATCTTTGGTAACATGGCCCACCATAATAATCGCCACGCCGTTGGTTTTGGCGAAACGCGTCAGATAAGCGGCGGTTTCACGCACCTGCGCCACGCTGCCCGGTGATGACTGGATATCCGCCATATGCATCACCTGGATAGAGTCAATCACCATCAGCTTCGGCTCTTCTTCGCTGGCAATCAGGCAGATTTGTTCGATGCTGGTTTCCGACAGCATATTCAGGCTGTCAGTGGGTAGCCCCAGACGGTGAGCGCGCATCGCCACCTGTTGCAGCGACTCTTCCCCGGTAACATACAGTGTTTTCATCTGCTGCGATAAACGGCACAGGGTCTGTAACAGCAGGGTACTTTTGCCGGCGCCAGGATTGCCGCCAATCAGGATGGCGCTGCCAGGCACCACGCCGCCGCCCAGCACGCGGTCAAATTCTTTAAAGCCGGTGGTAAAACGGGGCAGCGCTTCGAGGCTGATTTCTGACAGCTTCTGCACCCGGCTGACGCCTGCACTGCCCGCGTAACCGCTCAGGCGCTCATTGCGCGCCGCCGTGGGTGACGCCGCCAGACGCACTTCAGTAATGGTATTCCAGGCGTGGCAGGCGCTGCACTGCCCCTGCCAGCGAGGATAATCTGCGCCGCATTCGTTACATACAAAGGCGCGCTTAGCTGCTTTTGCCAAATCGTCCCCTTAACGCTCTTCGTGGATCAGGCTGCCGCTGAGAATGCACAGCACCCCCATCAGATCAGCATGGCGAATGGTTACCTCGGTTTTCTTATTCACCGCCGGTTTAGCGTGGTAGGCAATCCCCAGCCCCGCCGCTTTGATCATTGGCAGATCGTTAGCACCGTCACCAATCGCCACGGTTTGCTCCGGCGCGATGGCAAACTCCTCCGCCAGCCGCCGCAGGGTATCAGCTTTATATTGCGCATCGACGATCTCACCGATCACTTCACCGGTCAGCTTACCGTCGCGGATCTCCAGCTGGTTAGCGGCCACCGCGGTCAGCTGCAGCGTATCGCGCAGATGGTTGGCAAACCAGGTGAAACCACCGGAAGCGATCGCCACCTTCCAGCCCATTGATTGTAGCTGCTGCACCAGGGTGGTCAGCCCCGGCATTAACGGCATGGCATCCCGTACCTGCTGCAGAATGGCGGCATCCGCACCGCGCAGCGTGGCAACGCGCTGGCGCAGGCTGGCGGCAAAGTCCAGCTCGCCGCGCATCGCGCGTTCCGTCACCTCGGCCACCTGCTCGCCGCAGCCCGCCAGTCTGGCAATTTCATCAATACACTCGATTTCAATGGCGGTGGAGTCCATATCCATTACCAGTAATCCCGGGGTTTTCAGATGCGGGATTTTACCCAGTGCCACCACGTCCAGTCCGGCTTCATGGGCCAGACGGGTCGCCCGGGTGGTCAGCGAACCGGCCAGACGGATCACCTGGTACTCTTCCACCGTCCAGGCGCTGACGATCACCATCGCCGCCCCCAGCTTATGCTGATATTCTGTCAGCCTTGCCTTGTCGAGCTGATGCCCGTACAGCAGCCAGCCGGTATGACCGGCACGGTAATCCAGCGGCATGACCTCGTCACCGCTTAAAGAGAGTGGTAATCCCGGCCAGAGAGAAACATCAGCTGGCAGGTCGCACCAGGTCAGACTATTAGGCATTACAGCTCCTGTAAGGACATATTCACAATCTACTCGCCACCCGGCAGTTACTGGATAAGTACTGCGTTAATGGCGCGTATAAAACTACGCAAGAGGCTACCCTGTTAGCCCGCCTTCTGGCAACATAAAGCGCGATGAGCAGCAAAGCATTTTTAGAGAGAAGATATGGCTAAGGGCAAAATAAAATCGGGTCTGCACCGCACGGCAATTGTCTTGATCTGTCTGGCGCTACTGGTGGCACTGATGCAGGGCGCATCCTGGTTCAGCCGCGGACATCAGTTAGCCAGTTCTAAACAGGCCGAAGAGCTGGCGCGTACTCTCACCCGCCAGGTGGCCTGGAGTCTGAGCCCGCTGGTGAAAAACAGCGATGATAATCATCAGAAAATTGTCGATACCCTTGACTATCTGACCCGTGACAGTCGCATCCTCGATGCTACCGTCTATAACAGCGAGGGGGAACTGCTGGTTCACAGCGGCGAAACCATTAATGTGCGCGACAGGCTGGCGCTGGATGGTCAGCGGGCAGGCAGTTTCTTTAGCCATCAGATTGTTGAACCGCTGGAAGGTAAAGACGGGCCGCTGGGCTTTTTACGCATCACGCTGGATACCCATGTGCTGGCGACGGAAGCGAAACAGGTGGATAACACCACCAACATTCTGCGCCTGATGATGCTGCTGGCGCTGGCTATCGGCATTATTCTCAGCCGTACCTTACTGCGCGATCGCCGCACCCGCTGGCAGCAGTCGCCGTTTCTGCTGACCGCCAGTAAGCCGGTGGCAGAAGATACTGCGGAAGATGAGGATGAAGCAGAGCGGCAGGACAGTCCCCGTAAGGGCGACTGATGGCAGGGGTGCCAGCCTGAGGCTGGCACCGCATAGTCTGAGCCAGTGCCAGCAGGCGTATATTGTTGTAGCCAGTTTGGACACGGACAGCGCGCAACAACCGGAGCGTACACAGAGTACGTGAGGATTGTGAGCACTGCCCGGGGCCAAAATGGCAAATAAAATAGCCTGCTGTTATTCTTTATCGCCCAGCAGGACTGACTCCAGCGCGATTTCAATCATCTCGTTGAAGGTGGTCTGACGCTCAGCAGCGGTGGTCTGCTCATGGGTACGGATATGGTCAGACACGGTGCAGATGGTCAGTGCTTTGGCACCGAACTCTGCCGCCACGCCATAGATACCGGCTGCTTCCATTTCCACGCCCAGAATGCCGTATTTTTCCATCACGTCGAACATCTGCGGATCCGGCGTATAGAACAGGTCAGCAGAGAAGATATTCCCTACGCGCGCCTTCACACCGAGGGATTTCGCCGCATCCACCGCATTGCGCACCATATCGAAGTCGGCAATAGCGGCAAAATCATGGTCTTTAAAGCGCAGACGGTTCACTTTGGAATCGGTGCAGGCACCCATACCAATCACCACATCACGCAGTTTCACATCGGCACTGACGGCACCACAGGAACCCACGCGGATGATCTTTTTCACGCCAAAATCGGTGATCAGCTCTTTGGCATAAATCGAGCAGGAGGGGATACCCATGCCGTGCCCCATCACTGAAATTTTACGTCCTTTCCAGCTGCCGGTGTAACCCAGCATTCCGCGCACGTTATTAACCTCAACCGCATCCTGCAGAAAGGTTTCGGCGATATGCTTCGCGCGCAGCGGGTCACCCGGCATCAGTACCACGTCAGCAAAATCACCCATCTCCGCATTAATATGAGGCGTAGCCATGTCTTATCCTTCTTATAGTCAGATTTCAGACCGGGCAGCACGCCCGGTCAGGTTGCACTGGGATTACAGAATTGTCTGCCCGTAGTTCATCGGTGACAGGTCGAAATAGCTGGCCAGCGTCTGTCCGATATCAGCAAAGGTGTCGCGGTGACCGATACTGCCCGGCTTAACGCCAGGACCATAGATCAGTACCGGGATATGTTCGCGGGTATGATCGGTGCCGGTCCAGGTCGGATCGCAGCCGTGATCGGCGGTCAGGATCAGGATATCCCCTTCTTTTACCTGCGCCATCAGCTCCGGCAGGCGGCGATCGAACAGTTCCAGCCCGCCAGCGTAACCGGCAACATCACGGCGGTGTCCCCAGGCGGAGTCAAAATCAACGAAATTGGTGAACACGATGCTGTTGTCCGGTGCCTGCTGCAGCTCGCTGACGGTGGCATCAAACAGCGCGTCCAGACCGGTGGCTTTGATCTTTTTGGTAATACCAACATGGGCATAAATATCGGCGATTTTCCCAACGGAAATCACCTGCCCCTGCTTTTCTTCCACCAGCTTTTGCAGCACGGTGGCCGACGGCGGCTCTACCGCCAGATCATGACGGTTACCGGTACGCTCAAACTCACCGGCTTTGGCTCCGACAAATGGACGGGCGATCACCCGGCCAATATTGTAGCCACCGGCGGTCAGCGCCTCACGGGCGATTTCACACAGCTGGTACAGACGCTCCAGGCCAAAGGTTTCTTCATGGCAGGCAATCTGGAACACCGAGTCTGCCGAGGTATAAAAAATCGGCTTGCCGGTTTTCATATGCTCCTCACCCAGCTGGTCAAGGATCACCGTACCGGACGAATGACAGTTACCGAGATAACCCGGCAGGTCAGCTTTCTCCACCAGTTCGTCCAGCAGCGCCTGCGGGAAGCTGTTTTCGGTATCACTGAAATAGCCCCAGTCAAACAGCACCGGTACGCCGGCAATTTCCCAGTGGCCGGAAGGGGTATCCTTGCCCGATGACAGCTCGCTGGCATAACCCCAGGCACCGGTAATTTCCGCATCCGGGTTCAGACCGGCGGGAAAGCGTCCGCTGGAGGCCTGCGCCGCCAGCCCCAGCCCCAGAGCGGTCAGATTGGGCAGATGTAGCGGCCCCTTGCGCCCGATATCCGCCTCGCCTTTGGCACAGGCGGCGGCAATATGGCCGAGAGTGTCGGATCCTTTGTCGCCGAATTTATCAGCGTCCTCACTGGCCCCGATTCCGAAGGAATCGAGCACCATAATAAATGCACGTTTCATCCTGATCTCCTGCACAAAAACGCGGTAAGCATAAAAAACTGCGATCAGAACAGCATACCGCTTCTTATTTTTTTCTGCGATCACTAACTGGCCGCGCTGTGGGCCCCTTCACGCTTTCACCGCGCGGCAGCCCGGCTCAGTAGCTGCTGCTGCTACCGTCTGTCTGGTATCCGGCGGCAGTTAACAGGCTGGCCAGCAGGCTGGATGCGCCGAAGCGGAAGTGCCGGGCATCAGCCCAGTCGCTGCCCAGGATCCTGTCGGCCAGCTGCAGATACTGCGCGGCATCTTCTGCCGTGCGCACGCCGCCCGCCGGTTTAAAACCAACCTGCTGTGCCACGCCCTTCTGCGCTATTACCTGCAGCATAATTTCTGCCGCTTCCTGCGTGGCATTGACCGCCACTTTACCGGTTGAGGTCTTAATAAAATCTGCCCCGGCATCAATTGCAATCTCAGAGGCCTGGCGGATCAGCGCTGCCTGCTGCAGTTCGCCGCTTTCAATAATCACTTTCAGCAGCACATTCGCCGCCGCACACGCCTGCTTACAGGCCTGCACCAGCGCAAATCCTGCCTGGCTGTCACCTGCCATCAGCGCGCGCCACGGAAAGACCACGTCCACTTCATCCGCGCCGTAAGCAATTGCCGCTTTAGTTTCCGCCAGCGCTATCTCAATATCCGCATTGCCGTGGGGAAAGTTGGTCACGGTGGCAATACGGATCTCTGGCGTGCCCTGCTCACGCAGCGCTTTGCGCGCCGCCGGAATAAAGCGCGGCCAGATGCAGATTGCCGCAGTATTCCCTGCCGGAGATTTTGCCTGATGACAGAGTGCGAACACGTTTGCTTCGCTGTCATCATCATTAAGGGTGGTGAGATCCATCAGCTGGAGGGCGCGCACAGCCTGAGCATTACTGTCGGTCATAAGTTCTCCTGGAGAAAGGGTAAGCAGCCGGTTACGGCTGCAATAGCAGCATGATACCACCTGCGCGGACAGTTGTTACGTCAGCGGTAGCGTATAAGGGGCATTTTCAGTCAGGCGGGATGCGCTGATCAGATCCCAAACAGCCTGCGGGTATTGTCGCGCACGGTGACAGCGATCTGCTCAGGCGGCTCATCACGCAGCTCACACAAACACTGCCAGATCTGTTTGATCCGCTCCGGGCGGTTCGGCTCCCCCTGACGTCCCTGTAACGGCATATCCGGGGCATCGGTTTCCAGTAGCACTGAGGTCAGCGGCAGGCGTGCAATGGCATTGCGGGTTTTATTCGCCCGCGGCCAGGTAATAGTCCCACCCACGCCAATAAAATAACCGGCACGAATAAAGGCCAGCGCCTGCTGCTCGCTACCGGCAAAGCCGTGGATCACCCCGGTACGCGGCAGCGCATAGCGCCGCAGTTGCTGCAGCAGTTTGTCGTGCGTGCGGCGCGAATGCAGGATCAGCGGTAAATCATAGTCACGCGCCAGGCGCAGCTGTTCATCCAGCAGCGCCTGCTGGCGTTCAAAGCGTGGATTTTCAATATATAAATCGAGACCGGTTTCTCCCAGCGCCACTACTCTGGGGTGACGCTGGCGCAGGGCGGACTCCAGCGCGGCCAGCGCCTGGTCATCATGCTCTGCCACAGCCATCGGGTGTAAGCCCAGTGCGGCATAGATCGGCGGCCAGCGTTCGGCCAGCGCCATCACCTGCGCAAAGCGACTGGCCGCCACCGACACGGCAATAATTTTTTCCACCCCGGCAGCCTCAGCCAGCGCCAGGCTGTGCGCTTCATTGCCAGCAAAAGGGGGAAAATCAAAGTGGCAGTGGGTATCAACAAAAGCCGGCATCATGCTGAGATATCCGGTTCAGGCTGCAGGTTTACGCCATCTACCGTGAACAACCGCGCGCGCTGGCCATCCGGCTCATTAGCTACCGGCGCAGCAGGCAGCACAATCTTTGCCCGCCCACCATTATTTCTCAGCCATTGCCCAACGGTTGCCATGAAATAGCGCCCGCTGCGCCGCCCCAGATGATAATCCTGGTTCAGCGCCGACACCCGACTGCCCAGCACGCTGCTGGCCAGCTGGCGCGGCGGGCAGATCTCAATAATATTCAGATTACCCGGCGGCGCCGCAATAAACTGTTGCGTGGCAAAATAGCTGGATTCATGAGCCTGCATAATTCTCACCATCGGCCGCAGCGCGCTGTCGCTCAGCCAGCCTTCTACCCTTTTAAGCCACGCCGGCACGCCGGCCATGTGCGCCGCTACGGTGCGGATCACTACAATAGTATCTGCACCGCGCCGTGCAGCTTCGCGCACCGGGATCGCATCGCTGATGCCACCATCCAGATAGCTGACGCCGTCCAGTTCAACGCCTTTGCGGTAGAAAATTGGGATGGCGCTGGACGCTTTAATGATGTCATGCCAGCTGTCGGCTTCAGGAGAAAAATAATGCGCCTGATAATCGTCACTACGGCAGGCACACATATAGAACTCGCGCCCGCTGCTAAAATGTTTTATGCCTTTGCCTATCGCCAACGGCAGCTCCCTGCCAGTGACCTCAATCAGCCAGTCGAGATCGATCAGATGGCCGCCGCGCAGATAGCGCAGTGGATCAAAGAATTGTTTACTGGTGGTGTAGCGGGTGATGACCCGACGGGCGTAGCCCGGCTGGCCGCAGATGTAGGCAGAAAGATTTTGCGCACCGGCAGAGGTCCCCAGCATCAGATCGAAGGGATTAAATGCCGCACGCTGAAACTCATCAAGAACGCCAGCGGTAAAAATTCCGCGCTGACCGCCACCTTCGCACACCAGGGCAATAGTGCCCGGCTGAAAGGGGGTCAAGTTTAAAGGCTCAATGGTATTGAGCGTTACCGGAATATGCTTGCCCAAAATCAGGTATCCTCCTGCTGAAGACCGTTACAGAGGATACCCGTTCATCGTCACGCCGGCGAGGCGTTGATTGCTTTATCCTGAAACCTGTGACTAAAGTTTTTTACGACCGGTAAACAGGCTGATTAGGAAGATGACAATCCCAACCACGAAAACGATTTTAGCTGCCCAGGCCGCGGTACCTGCCAGACCACCAAAGCCCAGGGCTGCGGCAATCAGTGCGATCACTAAAAAGATAATACCCCAACGAAACATACGCTTCTCCTTACCTGATAAATGTCCGGAACATCTGTTATGTCATTCAGCCAACGCGTTGTGCTGAATAAAGTTTTTTGCAGGTAAATCTGCGGCGGCCCCCTGCCGCGAGCCGCCGGTCAATTACGACTTAACAACCAGGTCGTTTTTAACACTTTTCACGCCTTCAATGGCTTTGGCAATCGCCTCTGCACGTTGTGACTGCGCCTGAGTTTTTACCGTACCGGACAGCTGCACCACGCCATTAGTGGTTTCTACTTTCACATTCCGTGAAGGAACGGCACTGTCGGCTAACAGTTTAGCTTTAATTTCACTGGTGGTGGCGGTATCACCGGCGTAGCTGCCAACGGTCTGTTTGCTGCTGTCTTTCACATGCAGCTTGTCACTGACCGATTTGACGCCAGCAACCTTTTGCGCCACGGCGACCGCTTTTTCAGCCTGATCCTGGGTGGTGACAAAACCGCTCAGGGTTACTACACCCGCCTCGGTTTTAATCGATATATCGGTGCTTTTAATCGCTTCATCATCCACCAGCGCCGCTTTAACTTTTGCCGTTACGCTGCTGTCATCCATAAAGTTGCTGACTTTTTTAACTGAACTGTCGATTTTCGTCCCGGCACTGTCGGTGGTGGACTGCTCTGCCAGCGCGGAGCCACTCATCAGCGCTGAACCCATCACAACTGCCATCAGTGTTTTGGTCATATTGTTCTTCATCATGTCTGGTTCCTTTTTATCTGTGACACAATCGCGGTGAATTTTCAGCCATTAATCATTGGCTCTCACTTTGCTTACGACGCCTGAGGCTGTTGCCTGCTATTTTTGCGTCCTGTGCACATCAATATAGTAGGGAATCTGAACTTCACCGGACATAAGCGCAATTCTGTTGAAAAAAGCGGCATAAAAGGCGGGTTTTAAGAAGAATCCGGGGTCAGAACGGGTAAACACCCGTCATCGGATTCAGCAAGGTAAAGGAGAAAGTGCCGATACCCTGCAAGGTTAGCCGCAGAGACTTCATGCCGACAAGCTGCTGAACTAACCATTAATTAAACGCTAAGAACATCGCCGCAATTAAATAAAATTAAGTATATTTAAATCTCAATAAAACAAGAACAGAATACCTATTCTAAAAGATAAATAAGCAATACATAATAGTTAATTAATTTATAACTATACTAACAACGCAAATACAACTCACACTCTGAGAGGAGCGCATACAAATAAAAGAACAATGTCTGATTTAGGCAGGAGATTGTTTTAATGAATCGCTCTTATTGCGTTATTTTCAATGCTGCCCTGAGTATTTGGGTTGTGGCGAGTTAACTGGCTCGCGAAAAAAAGAAATCGGCACAAAACAGAAAAAAAACCGGCATATTAACAATGCTGTCTTTCCCTGCATTATATTTCCCTTAAGTGGTTTCAGCCGCAGACTGTCACACTACGCCGCTGGAATTAGACAGCAATGCCATTGCCGGTATCTACCAGTGTTATTACTCAGGGAGCCTGACAGACAGTAATAATGACGGTAAAATTGATGCGATTGATAAAACCGACTCTGCAAATTATAAAGGCAGTAATCAGATCATTAGTAGTGATACTACATTCTCATTAAGTAATGAGGTGATGTGGACACCGGAAACTGTGGGCCAACCTCCCCGCCCACTTTCCAGGGCTGGAGTTTAAAGGCAGCCGGCGGCAAAAACCGTATCTCATGATAAAATATGAAGGCAGTATCGGCTATGCCGATGTCTATAAACCTGACAGCATTAAAGTGGATAAATGTATTGATGCCGCCACCAATTTTTTTGTGCAGATTATCACCGCACAACCCACCCAACCCTTTATGGATCTAACTCTGACCACTGCCACCAATGGCAGCACGCTTAATCTGGTAAGCGGTGGTAAAGGTATAAACCGGAACCCCGGTCAGGTTAAGCAAAGTTCACTGTTTCGCGCCGATAACGGCACTATCACTCAGGACGCCAGCACGCCTGTCCGGTTCTACCATTACTTTTCAGGGCAACATTTATACCCTGAATCCCAGGATGCGCTGAAACCTTATAGTGATGCGCTAATTAGCGCTATCCAGAATAACAGTCTGACCTCAACAGATTATGACGACTGGTTCCGTAAGGCCTTTGTCGCCGGTGCCAATTAATATACTTTTACCTACGATCCGTCAAAGCTTGAGTCTGCCAGCTATCATGTTTCCGATGAGATGCTGGCAGAAATTGAATGGTTGGGCAAATCTGTCTTATACGATGGGGGATAAGCACTTCCGTGAGCCTAAGGCGATGATTGGAGTTAAATATCAGTGGTAATTACAGAGAGCGGCGTAATGCCGCTTTCTGACTGATGAACAGGGGTGAGCGCTGCAGCCGACTGTGTTTTGAAACCAGGGCAAAGGCCCTGGTTCCCGTCGACCACCGGCAATCATTTCCAGCTTATTGATTGTTTTCGTTTAAAAAAGTTCAATTTTTAAGCGTTTTTTTGTCAGTTATATAATCTTTCTGTATACTCCTGTTACTTTTATTAGTTAATCGCCAGACCTGCCGGTACAGCCCCCCCCCTTTACCGCCTTATGGCGCATACCATGCATCTGCGATTAACCATTTTTAGTAACAGGGAATATGTATCAATGGAATATCCTCGCTTATCCTCCTCAGCGCATCCGCGTACGGTTTGCTCTCCGGGTCTGCGTCTTCTGTCCTGGCTCAACATTGCCATACAGACAACCTTTCCGCTGGCGCTGGCCTTCACCCCAACAATAGCCGGGGCAGACGAACAGCACTTCCTGCTGTCTGCACAGCACACCCGGGTGTACACCCTGGGAGACGGCGAAAACGCCGCTTCCGTGGCAAAAAAATACCACCTGACTTTGGACCAGTTGCGCGAACTCAATCAGCTGCGCACCTTCGCCCATGGCCTGAACGGCCTGCAGCCTGGGGATGACGTGGATGTACCTGTGGCGGAGAAAGGTAACAAAACGGCATCCATGACCTCGGGTGATGATGCAGCCGGAAAAAAAGACGATGAACAGGCGCAGAAGGTAGCCGGATACGCCTCACAGACTGCAGGCATCCTGAGTGGCGGCGCTGACGTGGCCACGACCATGGCCCGCGGTATGGCCACCAGCGAAGTGAGTGGCACCGTTCAGCAGTGGCTGAGCCATTTTGGTACCGCGCGGGTACAGCTGGACGCGGACCAGCACTTCTCCCTGAAAAACTCGCAGTTCGACCTGCTGATGCCCTTATATGACCAGGGGAACAATCTGATGTTTACCCAGGGCAGTCTGCACCGGAACGACAGCCGGACCCAGGCCAATCTCGGCACCGGGCTGCGCCATTTCACCACCACCTACATGCTTGGCGCTAACCTGTTCGGGGATTACGACCTGTCCCGTGACCATGCGCGTGCCGGTGCCGGGATGGAATACTGGCGTGATTTCCTGAGGCTGGCTGCCAACGGTTATATGCGCCTGACGGGCTGGAAGCACTCCCCGGATCTGACCAACTACCAGGAAAGAGCAGCCAACGGCTGGGACATCCGGGCGCAGGCCTGGATGCCGTCCCTACCGCAGTTGGGCGGCAAACTGACGTATGAGCAGTACTATGGGAAAGAGGTGGCTCTGTTCGGGGTGAACAACCGACAGAAGGATCCGCGCGCCATCACCGCCGGGATTAACTACACCCCGGTGCCGCTGGTTACCCTGGGGGCAGAACAGCGCCAGGGCAAATCAGGCAAAAACGACTCCCGACTGACGCTGGAGATGAAATACCAGTTCGGCGTGCCGTGGCGCAGTCAGGTCGATCCGCACGCGGTGGCGGCGATGCGTACCCTGACGGGCGGCCGGTATGACCTGGTGGAGCGCAACAACAATATCGTGCTGGATTACCGTAAGAAAGAAACCCTGCGGCTGCATACGGCAGACCTGATCACCGGCCATGCCGGAGAGCAGAAATCACTGGGCGTATCCGTCACCAGTACCTACGGGCTGGCGCGTATCGACTGGGATGCGGCTGCCCTGACCGCCGCCGGCGGTAAAGTGGTGCAGAATGGCGGGGATTACGCGCTGATACTGCCGCCATATCATGGCACCACCGGGGCGTCGAACACCTATACCGTTAGCGGTGTGGCGGTGGATACCCGGGGCAACCGCTCCGATCGCAGCGACACTAAGGTAACGGTGCAGGCACCGGAGGTGAAACAACAGACCTCAACCTTCACCCCGGCCAGCAGCCTGCTGCCGGCGGACGGGAAGAGCGTGCAGGTGCTAACCCTGACGCTACGGGATGCGAATAATCAGGCGGTGGATCGGGATGTCAAAGATATCACCCTTACAAACAGTGCTCTGAAAAGTGCTGCGGTATCGTCACTCAGCAGAAAATCGGCAGGCGTATATTCCGTTATGGTGACGGCGGGCACCGACAGTGAAACGGTAACCCTGACGCCGTCAGTCAGTGGCATGACATTACCCCCGGCGAGGGTGGCCATCGGCAGTACCGCGCCTGTTCCGGAAGGTGTAGGGGTTATTGTTAATGGCTTCAATTTCGCAAAAGATTCCGGATTCCCCACTACGGGGTTTTTGGGAGCCGTCTTCAAGCTGAATTTAGAGACCGTCTCTGCGTCAGACTACACTTGGAAGTCCGATGCAAGTTGGGTATCTGTAACCAACGGGGTAGTGAAATTTACAGGTGAGGGAACCGGGGAAAAAGTGACAATTACAGGTACGCCAATTAATAATGTAGGGAGGTCTATCATATACAGCTTCTCACTCAAAGGCTGGTATAGTACTGATACGAACCTTTCGGACAGACAGAACTGGAGTGAAGCTAACTCACGATGCAACTCGCGGCCTGGTTACAGACTACCGACAGTAGCACAAATATCCCTGCATTCAGGTTATGTGCCAATTACAGGGCGGCGGATAGGCGGGCTATTGAACGAGTGGGGAGGATTATATACATATAATCCAGATTTAGACATTCTCACCTGGACTAGCGACGAGATAATTCGGGGGGGTAATGGTACCCATTATGAGGCTGCACTGGCACGTCCTTTTATCACCTATGATTACGACTCTATGTACAGCAATGCGATATGCAGGAAGGCTCTTTAATTTTTATTTTTGCTCCCCCTGCCTGAGCATACGGGGCGCCTGAGGAGAATAACCATGGATAACACCATGAAACTGTACGTGGGTACCGACTCCACATGGTCACTAAGAACGCTGGTTTGTGCCGGGATTGCTCAGGTTGCCACTGATGTTGAGGTTTTCAGACTCAATGATGAGACGAGCAGAAATACGCTAAAAAAACGCTCCCCAACGGGATTAGTTCCGGTGCTGCAGGAGGGTGATCTTGTTATTAATGATTCACTGTCCATTGTGGAATATTTAAATGAAATAAAGCCTGGTTGTATTTATCCAACTGACCGCGCACAACGAGCAATATCCCGAAGTTTATGTGCTGAAATGCATGCCGGGTTTTTATCGTTACGTCAGCAGATGCCTTTTTCAACCAGCGGAGATGTCAGCACCATCACGCCATCATCGCAGGCAGCTGCCGATATCAGCAGGATTAGCGCTATCTTTTCCAGCGCAAAAGCCGACTTTTTCTGGGACGATAATCCTTGCGCGGTGGATGCTTTCTATTCAGTCATGGCATATCGCCTGAAATCTTACGGCATAAATTTTAGCGGGCAGGCTGGCCGGTATCAGGATGCTTTAATTGAATGGAAATTATTCCAGCAGGCACTGAAACAGATAGCGTAGAAACAAGTCGCTATGGTATTCCATAGCGACATGTAGCGAATGTTACCCGGATTGCCCCCGCCCGGCGCGCTGTCACCGCAGCGTACATCACTACGTGAGGATGACGAGCACTGCCCGGAGTCAAAATGGCAAATAAACCAGCCTGATGAGAAAACGTTAGTGTTCGCGGGTTTTGCGGAACACTACCTCAGGATAACGCTCCTGAGTAATATTCAAATTCACCATCGTCGGCGCAATGTAGGTCAGGTTATCGCCACCATCTAGCGCCAGGTTGACCTCATTTTTACGCTGGAATTCATCAAACTTCTTCGCATCAGCGCATTCCACCCAGCGCGCGGTCGCTACGTTAATCGATTCGTAAATCGCTTCCACGTTGTATTCACTTTTCAGACGCGCCACCACCACATCAAACTGCAGTACCCCGACCGCACCCACGATCAGATCGTTGTTATGTACCGGACGGAATACCTGCACAGCACCCTCCTCCGACAGCTGCACCAACCCTTTTAACAGCTGCTTCTGCTTCAGCGGGTCGCGCAGACGAATGCGGCGGAACAGCTCCGGAGCAAAGTTCGGGATACCGGTGAATTTCATGTTTTCACCCTGGGTAAAGGTATCACCAATCTGAATGGTGCCGTGGTTATGTAACCCGATAATATCGCCCGGATAAGCTTCTTCCACATGGGAACGGTCACCAGCCATAAAGGTCAGCGCATCGGCAATCACCACATCTTTACCAATACGCACATGGCGCAGCTTCATGCCTTTTTCGTATTTACCGGATACCACGCGCATAAAAGCCACGCGGTCACGGTGTTTCGGATCCATATTGGCCTGAATTTTAAATACAAAGCCGCTGAATTTGTCATCGGCTGCGGTGACGGTACGCAGATCGGTATCGCGCGGCATCGGCGCAGGTGCCCACTCCACCAGCCCGTCCAGCATATGATCGACACCAAAGTTACCTAACGCAGTACCAAAGAACACCGGCGTCAGCTGCCCCTGCAGGAAAGCCTGATGATCAAATTCATGGGAAGCGCCCTGCACCAGCTCCAGCTCATCACGCAGCTGCGCCGCCAGCTCTTCACCGATTGCCGCATCCAGATCCGGGTTATTGAGCCCCTTTACAATGCGCACTTCCTGAATGGTGTGCCCTTTACCACTCTGATACAGATAAGTTTCATCTTTATACAGGTGATAAACCCCCTTAAACAGCTTGCCGCAGCCAATCGGCCAGGTAATCGGAGCACAGGCAATTTTTAGTTCATTTTCCACTTCATCCATCACCTCCATCGGGTCACGGATATCGCGGTCCAGCTTGTTCATAAAGGTCAGGATCGGCGTGTCGCGCAGCCGGGTAACTTCCATCAGCTTACGGGTACGATCCTCAACCCCTTTAGCCGCATCAATCACCATCAGGCAGCAGTCCACCGCCGTCAGGGTACGGTAGGTATCTTCCGAGAAGTCTTCGTGCCCCGGGGTATCCAGCAGGTTAACCAGACTGTCGCGGTAGGGGAACTGCATCACCGAGGTGGTAATTGAGATCCCACGCTGCTTTTCCATCTCCATCCAGTCCGATTTCGCATGCTGGCTGGAGCCGCGCCCTTTCACCGTACCGGCACTCTGAATGGCCTGTCCGAACAGCAGTACTTTTTCAGTAATGGTGGTTTTACCGGCATCCGGGTGGGAAATAATGGCAAAAGTGCGGCGACGCGCGACCTCTTGCATAAAGGGTGCATTTGACATGAAAATTCTTCTGATTTGGCACTGCGCGGCCGGTTTACGCAGTGCGCGTAACGGCTTTGACAGTCGGTTAACAATTAATGGGCGGCATTTTCGCCGATCCCGGGCGCAGACACAATGCAGAACGCCGCTTATTCAGCTAAAAGGCACTGCGCAGGCAGTGCCTGGACGATCAAATTTCCAGCAACCTCTGCAGCTGTGGCAGCGACGAGACTTGCCAGTCAGGGCGGATACCCTCAGGGGCAGCGCGTCCGCTGACATTCAGCCAGCAGGTGGGCATACCGGCATTGATGCCGCCAAGCATATCAGAGTCCGGGTTGTCTCCCACCATCAATACCCGCTCACGCGCCGGGTTGCCCATCAGTCGCAGCGCTTCATCAAAGATAGCCGGATGCGGTTTCGCCTGCCCCACCTGCTCGGAAATCACCAGCACATCAAAGTAACCGGCCAACCCGGTACGCTCGAGACGCACCTGCTGCAGCGCAGTAAATCCGTTGGTGATAATACCCAGCTTAACCCGCCCGCGCAGTGCATTCAGCAGTTCAGGTGCACCGGGCAGCGGCGTGCAAATTTCTGCCATCGCCGCCAGATAATCGCTGTTTAGCTGCGCGGCAGAGACATTCAGGCGCGCAGCCCAGCCTTCAAAACGCTGCTGCTGCAGTTGCAGCGCGCTGATGGTGCCATTCTGATATTCGACCCACAGTGGCTGATTAATGGCCTGATAATCTTCGAAATCATCGCGGGTAAAGGTGATCCCGTAGCCCTGAAACAAACGCTGTAAGCCGGCAAAGGCATCAAAGTGGAACAACGTTTCATCAGCATCGAACAGCACCCAGTCCAGGTTATTGAGCATATTTTCACTTTCCTCTTTCACAGCCAGGCTGTTGTGCGGATTATGCGGCATCACAGGGCCAGCGCCATCACAATGGCATCTTCTCTGCCACCGGCAGCGGGATAATAGTTGTGGCGCACTGAGACTTCGTTAAATTCCAGCTTCTGATACAGCGCAATGGCGGCACGGTTAGACGCGCGCACCTCCAGCCACAGCGTAAGCACCCCAATCTGCTCCAGCTCGCGGATAAGATGTTGCAGTAATTCACGTCCCAGTCCCTGACGCTGGCAGGCCGGATCGACCGCCAGATTAAACAGCGTCGCCTCATCCAGTACTACCTGAGTAATGGCAAAGCCCGCCAGCACCCCATTCTGGTGCAGGGCAAAATTCAGGTAGCGTTCCCCCTGATTGCTCAGAAAGGTTTTTTCGCTCCAGGGGAAGGCGTGGCTGCGCTGTTCAATAGCAAACGCCGGTTTAAGATCCTGACTGCTGAGTAAAAAAATCTGATTCATAGTGACAAAGTTGCTGCCAGAGCGCCCGTTTAGCGTCTGCATTATGATAAAGCTCCGCCAGCTGTGGCGAAGTCATATGGGCCGCACTCTGCTGCTGCGGAACGTCAGTGCCTAAATACCAACAGTGACAGTGGCTGTCATCCGGCAATCGCGTCAGTTGATCCGGCGTCAGTATCTGTACCTGGTGGGCATCCAGCGTCAGGGTACGCAGCACGTCGGCAATTAGCGGGTCGCTGAGGGCCGGAGCCTCACTGGCCACGATCACCAGACGGGTTTCTGCCGCCAGCCTGACGGCAATCTCTCCCTGCAGGGCGCGCGGACGCCGCAGCCTGTACTGCGTAATCCCCATTTGCTGTAATAACCAGCCTCGTCTGGAAGACATTGTTTTTTCCCGTCTTGTCGCCCGATTGCGCGTCTATGCTAGCAAACACAATGATTCTGCGCCAATAAACGACTATAATCGCCACTCTGAATTTAAGGAGTCGTTAATGTCCGCATTTACCCCGGCCAGTGAAGTGATACTGCGTCACAGTGATGAATTTACCCAACGCCGCGTGCTGTTTGCCGGCGATCTGCAGGATGAGCTGCCCGCAGAGTTGGAAACGGCGCTCAGCCGGGTACATACCCAGCAATATCATCACTGGCAGATCCTTAGCCGCCTGATGGGGGAAAATGCCAGCTACGGCCTGACTGCCACGGCACCGGAGGTGGCAGACTGCGACACCCTGGTGTATTACTGGCCGAAAAATAAGCCGGAAGCGGAATTTCAGCTGCAAAATCTGCTGTCACTGCTGCCGGTCGGCTGCGATATTTTTGTGATTGGTGAAAACCGCAGCGGCGTTCGCAGTGCTGCCCAAATGGTCGAATCCTGGGCAACGCTGGAGAAAATCGACAGTGCCCGGCGCTGTGGCCTGTATCATGGCCGGCTGGACAATCAGCCTGCGTTTGATGCCGAACGCTTCTGGGGTGAATATCAGCTGGACAAGATTACCGTGTGCACCCTCCCGGGGGTCTTCAGTCGTGACGGTCTGGACGTGGGCAGCCAGCTGCTGTTGTCCACCCTGACACCGCATACCAAAGGGAAAGTGCTGGACGTTGGCTGTGGTGCCGGGGTGCTGTCAGTGCTGTTAGCCAGCCACTCGCCAAAAGTACGCCTGACGCTGACCGACGTCAGCGCACCAGCGATTGCCGCCAGTAAAGCCACCCTGGCAGCCAATCAGATTGAGGGTGAAGTCCTGCCCGGTAACGTTTTCTCTGCCGTCAGCGGCCGTTTTGATCTGATTATCTCCAACCCACCGTTCCACGATGGGGTGCAGACCAGCCTGGACGCCGCCCAGACGCTGATCCGGGGAGCGGCAAAACACCTGAATAGCGGGGGTGAACTGCGGATTGTCGCCAATGCCTTCCTGCCCTACGCGCAGATCCTTGATGAAACCTTTGGCAGCCATGAAGTGCTGTTACAGAACGGCCGCTTTAAAGTCTATCGCGCCATCTGGGGACGGGCCGGCAGAGAGAAGCGTTAACGCCAGTTAAGGGGATCGCCAGCTGGCGATCCACCCTCCTTCACAGCAACAGCCTCCCCCTATGGATGTTTTCACTGCGATTGTTGCAACGTAATGAAATAACTGTTGACGTCACCCGTAAAATCTCTAGAATGCGCCTCCGTGGTTACAGTACAACATTGTTGTATTGGCGGTACGCGAAGGTGGCGGAATTGGTAGACGCGCTAGCTTCAGGTGTTAGTGTCTTAACGGACGTGAGGGTTCAAGTCCCTCTCTTCGCACCAAACCATAGTGTAAACAGTGTTACGCAGCATCTGCGCGAAGGTGGCGGAATTGGTAGACGCGCTAGCTTCAGGTGTTAGTGTCCTAACGGACGTGAGGGTTCAAGTCCCTCTCTTCGCACCAATGCGGTAATACAATGCACAGCTCAACAGGACGCGAAGGTGGCGGAATTGGTAGACGCGCTAGCTTCAGGTGTTAGTGTCTTAACGGACGTGAGGGTTCAAGTCCCTCTCTTCGCACCATGTTGACTCCACTCTGACAGTAAACTTCCGGCAATACTCTCCACACTCCCAGCGTTAAGCAAACCAAACTTCCCTGTGATTCAATCCGCCGCTTACAGCGTGGTGAAATTCAGTGTAATTGCCATTAAACCGCCAACCAGCGCAATACAGGAAGGCAGCAGCACTAAGTGACGTAAACGCTTATGAAACAGCATAATCAGAGTGGCCAGAAATGCAGTTACGGTCAGCAGTCGCCATTCACTGAATGACAGTTCCAGCAGTGCAACCAGCGGCATAAGTAACACCGGCATCAGTAGAACCCAGCCGCTTTCCAGTTGTTTTCCCGCCATGACTCCGGTCTCCTCTGTTCCACTGTTGCCACCCTCGCTGCCCGTTATGGGTACGACTGCGTCAGCTCAAATGATAATGATTTGCAATATCATATGATAGTTTATCTCATTTTGCAGCAAATTTATGGTCGCTACGGGCTGCAGGTGGTGTAACACTGCGCTTCAGTTCCCCACTGCACCGCTGCCATGAAGTACTTAAATGCCGTTAAGATCGCCAGGCACGGCCAGAGCACCTCTTAAAGCGCTGATAAGAGCCACTGACAAAAAAACTGCGCACTAATTCCGCTTAAAATCAGCTATCTGTCGCGAAAAAAATAATTAGTTGAATTTAAGAAGATAAATACCCAGGTATATTTAATACGCTCTTTTCGGATCGTAAGGCCGGACAAAACGTCAAAAAACGTTGATATTAATCTGAATGAAATTATAATAAGATGGTTCTTAATTATTATAAGCTTACTAATGGAAAGTATAAAAGAAGATAAGGTTTTCATTATTAATAATGAGCTGGTATATAATCCAAATCTTCACACCCTCTCGGCATTAAGCAAAGATGATCAGCTGTCATCTCTGGCTATCCCTGCCAGTCGCTGCTTTAACCTGTTGCTTGAACAGCATGGCACTGTCGTGGCGCAGGAATACATGCTTGATAACGTCTGGTCCAGCCGTGGAATTGTGGTATCAGTCAACACGCTATACCAGAATATTTTTATTCTGCGTTCGGCGATTAAAAAATTTGGTATCAGCAGAGAATTAATTAAAACTATACCCAAAAGAGGATTCTCAATTCCGATAGATATTTCGATTGATATAGTCACCATTGAAAATATATATGACGAACAAAGTCACTATTTTAAGAATAATAATGAAAATAACAGTGATTTTACCTCTAAAAATGTTACCGGTAATAAACCTGAAATAATAACGACAAATACCATCAATACCGCTATTTCTGAAAGTGTTCTCAATAACGCTGTGGTAACATCGACGACTGACACCGCAGCGTCCTCCGTCGAATGGTGGCATGCTGAAAACCTGAAAAGATACGGTTATCTGGCACTTCTTATTGCTCTCTTTTTGTTTTCATTAATTTTTACCTATAGCGCCAGTAAAGATAAAATTGCGGTAAAAACCTTTGCCCACTTTCCCTATCTGAGAGACTTCGGGCAATGTAAAGTTTTCAGGAATATCGCTAAAACGGATGACAGCTATTACCTTCAGCTCATCAGCGAACTCAAATTACGCTGTAACAGTAAAGAGTGGTGGTACATCACCAGTTACCCGCCTTCTGACAGGATCTCAGTTCTGACATGCACTGCCCCGCTGGATGATGATAAGGATATCAGTGCGATGTGTGACTCCAATGTCTTTATAAACGAGCAAAAACAGAATAAAGATGAGAATAATTAAGAAAAAATTACTCTATATCATATTTGGCCTGGCCGCCGCCATGACGGGGGCATTAACTGCTGTAGTTGCCAGCAAAATAACCGGGGACAGAACGGATATTTCCTGCAACTCTACCTTCAGATTGCATTATCTTGATATTGAAACCTTTCTTTCGGTTTCCTATGTCATCCGAAAAGGTAATGGCAGCATCACCCTGTCAGGGTACAGCGATCAGCCGGGTAAAGCGCGTCTGCACCTCAGCCTGAAAAGAGACTTCGATTACGATTTTACCAAAGGTAATCTGGTGGCGAAGAATATTACCGGCAGCCAGTTCAAGTATGATGATATCCGCAAGGAATATCTGGCACACTATTTTGCGATATTAATGTTAAACAAAAACAACGCTGTTCCACTGATTAATATCACGGCAGTGAATGATAAAAGCTGGATTTTCTCCGGCAATATCACCCCGATTCTGTTTTGCAGCAAATCATAACGCCCCGCCGCCAGAATGCAGCAACGGGCTACATCCTGGCGACAATCAAAACCGCCACTCAGCGCCGTTCACTGCCTGAAATCGCCATACCCCGGGTTTCACGTCCGACGGCGACCAGCAGACAAATTAACACTGCGACCGTCCCGGCAACGACAGCCATGGCCAGACCATAGTTGTTACCATGCGCTTCAGCAATTTTCGACTGCAGCGTGGCATTAAATGAAGCAATCAGGTTACCCGTCTGATAAACCACGCCAGGTAATACCGCCCTGGCATTCGCAGGAACCAACTCACTTAACCAGGTGGGCACCACGCCCCAGGCACCCTGCACCATAAACTGCATCAGAAACGCACCCGCGCCAATGGCCCATGAACCGCTGGAAAAGGCCCACAGCGGAATGACCGGTAATGCCAGGCAGGCACCCAGCATAATCGCCCGCTTACGCCCAATTTTTTCCGACAGTGCCCCGAAGCAAATGCCGCCTGCCATCGCCGCCACGTTATAACAAATGGCGATCAGACTAACAGTATGGGGGTCAAACCCATGCTGCACTTTGAGGAAGGTAGGATAGAGATCCTGGGTGCCGTGGCTGAAGAAATTAAAGCAGGCCATCAGCAGCACCAGATACAGACACAGTTTCCAGTGACTGAGCAGCACCGGCATCAGCGCACTGCTTTCTTTATGCTCACGGGCAGCCAGCCAGACCGGTGACTCAGGGACTTTAAAGTAAATAAATGGCAGTAACAGCACCGGCAGTACTCCAATCAGGAACATACCGCGCCAGCCGACAGCAGCATACCCCAGGCCAAATACCACTGACGCCAGCAAATATCCTGCCGGATAACCCGCCTGAAACAGACCTGACATCAGCCCGCGCGAACGGCCAGGAATGGTTTCCATTGCCAGAGAAGAGGCCACGCCCCAGACGCCGCCCATCGCTACGCCGTAAATCACGCGGAAGATTAAAACCATTCCAGCGCTGGCGACCAGGCAGAGAGCAGTTCAAAGAGTGAAAAGGTGATGATGTTGCACATCAGGATCGGGCGGCGACCAAATTTTTCTGCCAGACGGCCAAATAACAGCGCCCCTATAGGACGCACCGCCAGCGTCAGCATAATCGACAGGGAGACATCGGTAATCGAAGTATGAAAATTCGCCGCCACGTCACTGAGAACAAACACCAGCAGAAAAAAATCAAAAGCATCCAGCATCCAGCTGGCAAAACTGGCAAATGCCACATTGCGCTGGGTTGAAGTCCAGTCAGACATAAACAAATTCCTGTGCCAGGGGGGTATATTTCGTTAACTGTTTGTTTATATCATGTAATCTCGCGGTAAAAGTGGGCGCATTTGTCAGCCTTTAGCCTGGAATGTAAATATTAGTGTCAGCAGCCGGAGACGGTTCGCCTTTTTCTGCTGTCCCCAGCACGCATTTTGCATTGTTTCAGAGCTATGCATTACAATCGCAGCAGCAGCGGTTACCCCCTCTTTCCCGTCAGGTGGGTTACAGAGATTAACCGTGATTTCGCTAACAACCACGAAGGTATGGGTAATGATTAATGGCAAGCTAATCAGCTTTGAAGGAATAGACGGCAGCGGTAAAGGAACCCAGGCAAAACAGACGGTAGCTGCGCTACAGGCCAGAGGCATTAACGCCGTGTTATACAGCTTCCCCTGCTACGAAGACACCTTCTTTGGCAAAGAAGTCGGCGCATTTTTACGCGGCGAATTTGGCGGCATTAATCAGGTACACCCGAAGCTGGCCTCCATGCTGTATGCGATGGATCGGCTGGAGAAAAAGCCGGAAATTATCCATCAGTTAAATCAGGGCGCGCTGCTGATTTGCGATCGCTATGTGGATTCCAATATCGCCCATCAGTCGTCGAAGCTGCCTGCGGAAGAGCGTGCAGCATTTACTGCCTGGGTAGAAGAGATGGAGTATCGCGTTAACGGGATGCCAAAACCCGATCTGACCTTCTTCCTTAATGTGCCGGTGGCAGTGTCAAAGCAGATGGTGATCAGAAAAAAAGCCCGCACCTACACCGATCAGAAAGAAGATATTCATGAAGGCGATTACGCCTATCTGAATGAGGTGTATCACGCCTACCAGCAAATTGAGCAGGGAGCGCGCTGGCGCGCTGTCGACTGTTGCCACAACGGCGAATTGCGCTCCGTGGAAGCCATCAATAATGAAATTTTAGCGGCGCTGACCGCAGCGGGGATAACAGATTAACCACCCGCGCAAAGCCTTATTGACGGGGCGGATGATTAGCGCCCCGTTAGTTATCTTTTCTCAGGCCGACAGGCATTTATCTTTCTGTGGCTGAAACTCGTATTCCGACAAAACTCCCTTTCTTTTAATACCGCCAGCCGTAACCGGATGCGCCTGAGAGGCGCACTGCAGATTTTAGCGAATTAAGCGCCGCAATTTTACTCGCCTTCCTGTCGTAATAAATGTTACATTATAACAAACCATGACACAGCAACAGAGAGGATATCATGCACCTTACAACAGTAACACGTTGGTTATCGCTGGGGATACTGCTCAGTGCGACCCAAGCGGTGGCTCACAGCGATGGCGTTCCATTAAGCGTGGCAGAACAACAGGCCGCTAAAGGGATTTTTGACAATCAGGCCGTGAAGGACAGGCCCCTGTCAGACTGGGATGGCGTCTGGCAGTCGGTGTATCCGTTACTGGAACGTGGCGATCTGGATGCGGTTTTTGCGCGTAAAGCTCAGCAGCATCCCGGTAAAAGCGCTGCTGAAATCAAAGAATATTACCGCCAGGGATATGCCACCAATGTTGATACCATCAATATTGAAAATAATCGGATCGAATTTCAGCGCGGTGAGCAGACGGTATCCTGCGATTACCACTATGCCGGTTTTAAAATTCTGACCTATGTTTCAGGGAAGAAAGGCGTGCGTTATCTGTTTGAATGCCGGGATCCGGCAAGCCATGCTCCTTCCTGGGTGCAGTTCAGTGACCATATTATCGGTCCGCGTAAATCTGCGCATTTCCATATTTTCACCGGTAATACCTCACAGCAGGCGCTACTGGCAGAAATGAAGAACTGGCCGACTTACTACCCTTATCAGCTGCAGAATGCCGAAGTTGTCGCCGAGATGCTGCATCATTAAAGGCGCAGTCCCGCGTGACCGAAGACGGGAAAGTCACCGGCGGTGACCAGGCCCCCTGACAGTGGTTTCCGATAATAATTTTCGCTTCGCTCAGGAAGGTACCGCGCTCAGTTGGTCTCGCTGTAAACGCCGACCACCCGCCCCATCACCGTCACCTCATTGACCGCACATTCAAACGGGACTTTCCCCCCCGCCACATGCAGCTTTTTACCTGGTAACATCGTCAGCTCACGGATGCTGTTGGTGCCTTCAATATCCACCAGCCAAAGCCCGTCTGATAAGGACGCAGTGCGCTCAATAAAGTACATCCGGCCCTCTGCCCGCACGCAAATCCCCGCAGACAGCGGCGCAGTAAACAGCTGGCGGTCAATACTCAGGGTGACATTTTCTTTCAGTTTGCCATCGCTTAGGGTAAACGCCGGCAGCGTTTGGGGATCGGTGGCTGCCGGTTTGCCGTCAAACTGACACCCCTGCCCCGTCATCAGCCAGCGCAAACTGGCTCCCGTCTCCAGCACGCACTGCACCGCAAAATCATAGGAGATCGTGCCGCGCGTATAACGGTTTTGCAGCGAACTTGCGGCAATATTGAAATGTCTGGCGAGCTGAATTTTCTGATTAAAACCATATACCTGACAGATCCGATCCAGCAATTCTTCGTTATTAACTTGGTAGTCAACCATAAAATAATACCCTTTTTGAGCATTACCGTTACTCACTTGAGTAATAGTATTATTATTAATTAGGACATTCACCAACGAACGTTGGCAGAAAGACATCAGTAAATGCAAAATATTTCAAAATGAGGATCATGCATTATGACTACTGAAATCGCAATAATCAATGTGCCCGCAGCCGCCGTGGCCGCGCCACAATACGGGAACACCGCATTTTATGTTTGGTGCGGGCAAGAAAGAGTAAAGTAATTGCTAATTGAAACTATTGTAATAAGCAACAATATCCGCTCTGTTATTAAGAAAATTATCATTCTGAAGTCACGCTCATCGCCCTCTGACAGATACCCAGCCTGCCGCAATTCTGTGCAACTCACAGGTTAATGTTAGAGATACAATGTACAAAAAAAACGCAGAATTTTGTTCAGACAGATCAGGTTAGATTTTGAAAACATTCCTTTTTTTCCCGCTACTTTGCTGATGAACATTTAAAAAAAGCTTTTACATCTGCCGTTTTTTATATACTGTATTTATATACAGCAATCAGGTGTCCGGGGGGGGACAATATTATGGATCATGATTTACAGGAAAGAGTTTATCTTGAGCGTGTCGAACTGATCGCCAGACTGGCAACAGAAGGTATCTGTAAAGAACGCGATCGGGAGATCGCACTCAGCCTGATTGCTGAATTAGCAGGAAATGCCGTGCTGCGTGACCAGCAATTTTCTGTGGTTTTTTCAGCCCCCCCTTTGAAAAGCTAAGGTAAGGGATAATCTGGCGGCATTGAAAGATGCCGCAACGATTCCCGCAACATCTCTTTCATCCCCTCAAGCCGAATAGCGTCTTCACTTTTCGCAATCAGGCCAGCTGCCTGTTCCTGCCGAAAATAGCGAATATTTACCCGTTAATTCCACCATACCGTTCTGTGCCTGGTTGCCTGCTATACGGCAACCGCTGCTTCGCGCACAGTTGTGCCACAAATACGCCATCCAGCAATAATAGCATCGGGACAGACACATCAGGAAACTAACTGCAGTCTCAATCTGCTTTAGTTCCGGCAGCAGCCACGGCGGAAGATGGCATAACCATGGCGCCATTCGCGCATCGCTCTCATCCGCCTGAATTGTAATCAACTGTACTAAGGAGTCTGACTGATGGAAGCATACGCACAACAGGGGGATACCCTGTATACCCTTTGCATCCGCCCTTACGGACGCACCGGGGACACTTTTGAAACCGTCCTTTACACCAACCCCGGGCTCGCCAAACTGGGTGCGGTATTACCTCATGGAACTGCGATTGAGTTGCCCGAGGTCAATGTTTCGCCGGTAAAGGACAACGTGAACCTGTGGGGCTGAACATTGAAAGAGTTACCTCATTTATCGCTTACTGGCTGAGTGTCGCTCTGGCGGCATTCGGCGCGATGACCCCACAGGATTTTGCTGCTTATTTCGGCGTGCTGGGCGTGATTATGACTGTTGGCATCAACTGGTATTACCGCCATAAAAATTACGCCCTGCTGGCAAGACAGTTAAAACAACCCGACTTCAGCACTAAGGGGGTAAACAATGTCCTCGATCGTTAAACGCTGCAGTGTCGCTGTGGTAATGGCACTGGCGGTACTGTTACCGGATTATCGCTTACTGAAAATCTCTCCGCAGGGACTGGCGCTGTTGGCCGATTTTGAAGGCTGCCGGCTGCGCCCGTATCAGTGCAGTGCGGGGGTATGGACATCGGGTATTGGTCATACGGCAGGGGTAAAGCCGGCACAGGAGATCACCCACCAGCGGGCAGCAGAAAACCTGGTGACCGATGTGTTGTATGTGGAGCGCCAGCTGGCGGTCTGCGCCCCGGTCAATATGCCCCAGTCGGTCCGTGATGCATTAACCAGTTTTGCCTTTAATGTTGGCCCCACCGCCGCCTGTCGCTCAACGCTGGTGAACTTTGTTAAACGTCAGAATTGGCAGCAGGCCTGCGATCAGCTCAGCCGCTGGGTTTACGTCAACGGCGTGCGCAGTCCCGGGCTGGAAAACCGCCGCCAGCGCGAGCGGGACTACTGCCTGAAAGGGGTACCAAAATGAGAGCAGCCGTCACCATCCTGCTGTTTGCAGCGCTGGTTTTTTGCTGGCAGCAGGCGGAAAACCTGCATCTCAGCCAGTCAGTTGGGCGGCTGAACAGCCAGAGCAGTCAGCAACAAATCACTATCAGCAGCCTGCAAAACCAGCTCAGCCACGCCGGTAAACAGGCTGAAAAAAACGAGCTGGCGCTGGTTGAACTGCGTCAGAAACTTAACGCTGCTGACCTGCAGGAAGCGCAGCGGGAAAAAACTATCGCGAGGTTAATCGATGAAAATGAAGCCTTTCGCCGCTGGCACAGCGTTAAGCTGCCTGACGCTGTGCGTCAGCTGCAACAGCGTAACACCTGTGCCTCAGCCGGTAATTGTTTACAACGCCTGTCCACGGGTGACGCTATGCCCGATGCCGGCCAGCGCAGCAAAAACTAACGGCGATATGCTTGCCGATATCCTCCAGCTTGAACATGCATTAGAAGAGTGCGCGCTTCAGGTTGAAACCATCAAACACTGTCAGGACCAAACCGATGCTGAAACCAAACCATCTGCGCCACACCCTGACTGAGTCTGTGCCGTATCTGGATGCATACACCATGTCGTCCGCGACTTTTCCCCTGTCCTGTTGCCCTCACATTGATTTAACCGCCCGACTGCCTGTTGTGCCAGCTGCCCTATAACCGGGGCAAATTGCCGTCTCGCGCCGCCCGCGTCATGCTGCTGGCTATGAACATATACGCAAATATTCAGGAAATTACCCGCCTGCTGCACAACATGATACGCACCGGTTTGGTGGTCGAAGTTGACACCAAAACCGGACGCTATCGGGTGCAAAGCGGCTGTCTGTGTACCGACTGGTTGCCGTGGCTGACCCAACGTGCCGGGCATTCACGCAGCTGGTGGGCTCCCTCTATCGGTGAACAGGTGCTGCCGCTCTCCGTAGGTGGCGAACGGGATACCGCCTTTGTGCCGCCGGGTATTTACTCTAACGACAACCCGGAACCTTTGGCGTCCGCCGATGGCTGGCAGGACACCAAAGAGCCAAAAAAACCACAGCAACAGCTTACCATCGCCAAAATCACCCACAAGCTGGACAAGGGGGGACACACCTCCTCCATCGAGCTGAACGTCAATATCCAGAGGGCAGATTACGAACTGCTGGAAGAATAGAAACAAAAAATAATTCACAACAAGTGAATTAAAGGGTACGATAAATTCACTTTAAGAAAACAGGGGATTCACTATGTTCCATTGCCCACACTGCAAACACGCTGCGCACACCCGTACCAGTCGCTATTTGAGTGAAAACATCAAGCAGCGCTATCATCAGTGTACTAACATCCATTGCAGCTGCACCTTCGTCACCATGGAAGCCATCGAACGGATTATTGCCCGCCCACCGGCCAACAGCAGCCCGGATGAGTCAGCTCCGCAGGTGGGGTAATGCATGATGGCAAGGCGGTGAATCCCGCTGGCGGAAAGAAATACGCAGTACCGCATCAGGCAGCCGGCGGTATTGCGTTACTAAAGTCATCCACTGATGGCAATAATAAGGCAGGTTCGTATATCAGCCATTGTTTCAGTCCAGTATTTAACGGCTGACAGTGCTGACAATATACTGAAGCGGGTTTATTGATTGCTGTTTTCTAACCTGCCCGCTGTCCATATTCAGCCCCTGAGGTTGATCTATCCTCTCCCCTGCCGCACTAAAAATTCCGAACACTGCCACTCTGCATTGAGTACCGCTCCTGCTAACGTTATAAATAAAAATCATATCTCGGTAACCATTTTCCTGCAGACACTCGTGGCTGCAGCCCCTAAGTTGGTGGCTGAGCTGTCGGCCAGAATATCTTTAACCAACTGTATTAATTATAAAAAACTTGTAACCACTTTGCACTGAACATACTGACGCTCATTTTCTACGTTTCCGATCGAAGACCAAAGTTTTAATCAGATCACAGATTAATAAAAAAAACAGAGAGCGTACCCGATGAGCAACCGCAATATTGTCGACGTCAAAGCGTGGATCAATTCCCGCCCGATTTCCGGCTATCAGTGGCTGGTACTGCTGCTGTGTTTCACCATCATCATGTTCGATGGTTATGACGCGGCGGTGATGGGCTTTATTGCCCCAGCACTGATCGAAGACTGGGGCATTTCGCGCGCCGAAATGGGCCCGATACTCGGTGCTGCAATAGGCGGTGTGGCGCTGGGGGCGCTGATTGCCGGCCCCTGTTCCGATCGTTTCGGCCGCAAAAAAGTGCTGGTGCTGTCGATCCTGTGCTTCGCGCTGTTCAGCCTGCTCAGCACCTTTGCCCGCACGCCGCTGGAAATGGCGCTGCTGCGTTTTGTTACCGGCCTCGGGCTGGGGGCAGTGATGCCTATCTGCGTGACGCTGGTATCGGAATATATGCCGGAGTGCCGCCGTGGACTGATGATCACCCTGATGTACAGCGGCTTTAATATCGGCTCCGGTGCCGGCGGATTTATCGCCGCCGCCCTGCTGCCGCACTTCGGCTGGAAGGCAGTGCTGTTCTTCAGCGGCATTATGCCGCTGCTGATGCTGCCAGTGCTGATTGGCGTGCTGCCGGAATCCACGCTGTATATGGTGGTGCGCAACCATCACAGGGACAAAATCGCCCGCATTCTGCGCCGCGCCGGCGGCATTTTCACTCCCGGCACCGTCTTCGTGCTGAAATCTCCGGTGATCCCGAAACAGGCGCGCGTGCTGCAGCTGTTCAGCAATGGCTACGCCAGAGGCACGCTGGTGCTGTGGCTGACCTACTTTATGGGGCTGTTTGTGATCTACCTGCTTAACGGCTGGCTGCCAACCATCGTGCGCAGCGCAGGCTTCTCGCTGGAGCGCGCCGCAATCATCGCCGGTCTGTTCCAGCTGGGTGGCACCCTCGGCGGGCTGATGGTCGGCGGCCTGATGGATCGCTTTGTCGCCAAACGGGTAATTGGCCTGTTCTATATGCTGGGCATGTGCTGCCTGCTGACGCAGGGCATCCTCGACTTTGGCCCGACGGTGCTGGCCGTGCTGGTATTTTTCAGCGGCGTCTGCATTAACGGCGCGCAAACCGGCCTGCAGGCGTTCTCTCCGGCATTTTACCCGACCGAAATGCGCGCCACCGGCGTCAGCTGGATGCACGGCATCGGCCGCAGCGGCGCCATTATCAGCTCGTCGATGGGCGGGGTACTACTGGGATCTTCACCGGCTCCACCAGCATTTTCATCATTCTGGCGATCCCGGCATTACTGGCGGCGATCGCTATCATCAATCACCAGCAAGCGTACCCGGCAGAAATGGTTAAAGGCATCGGGCTGAATGAGCTGCCCGCACTGTCACGCACCATGAACAACCGGTAATACTTTGCAAACAGAGGTACAGGATGGCTACGATCATTGGCGGACTGGCGGTGTCTCACACCCCGACTATCGGTTTTGCAGTGGATCACAACAAGCAGCACGAGAGCGCCTGGGCACCGATTTTTGACGGTTTCGCCCCGATGCAGCAGTGGCTGGCAGAGAAAAAGCCCGACGTGCTGCTGTACGTGTTTAACGATCACGTCACGTCGTTTTTCTTCGATCACTATTCGGCCTTTGTACTGGGGATTGATGACAGCTACGCGGTGGCCGATGAAGGTGGCGGCCCGCGCGATCTGCCCCCTGTCCGCGGCCATGCGGCGCTGTCACAGCATATTGGTGCCAGCCTGATGGCGGACGAATTCGATATGTCGTTTTTCCAGGACAAGCCGCTCGATCACGGGCTGTTTTCGCCGCTGTCCGCGCTGCTGCCGTGGCAGGACGGCTGGCCGGTGCAGGTGGTGCCGCTGCAGGTCGGCGTGCTGCAGTTCCCCATCCCTTCCGCCCGCCGCTGTTTTAAACTCGGCCAGGTATTGCGCCGGGCGATCGAAAGCTTCCCCGAGGATCTGCGCGTGGCGGTAGTGGCCACCGGCGGCGTCTCGCACCAGGTACACGGCGAGCGCTGCGGCTTCAATAACCCTGAGTGTGATGCGCAGTTTATCGATATGCTGGTTAACGACCCGGAAAGTCTGACCGCGATGACGCTGGCGGAATACGCCACTCTCGGCGGGCTGGAGGGTGCGGAAGTGATTATGTGGCTGATTATGCGCGGCGCGCTGTCGGCCAACGTCGAAAAGCTGCATCAGGCCTATTACCTGCCGTCGATGACCGGGATTGCCACGCTGATCCTTGAAAACCAGGTGCGCGAGGCACCGGTTGACGTCCACCAGCGCCAGCGCGACAAAATCAACCAGCAGCTGGCGGGCGTCGAGCAGCTGCCGGGCACCTCCCCCTTTACCCACGCGCGCAGCCTGAAAGCCATCTGCATCAATCGTTTCCTGCATCAACTGATCCAGCCCGCCTGGCGCGAACGTTTCACCCGCGCGCAGCAGGCGCTGTTTGACGAGGCGCAGCTCAGCGCCGAAGAGCAGCGTCTGCTGCGCGAGCTTGACTGGCGCGGGCTGATCCACTACGGCGTTAGTTTCTTTCTGCTGGAAAAACTCGGCGCGGTGGTTGGCGTCTCCAATCTGCATATTTACTCGGCGATGCGCGGCCAGACGCTGGAAGAGTTCCAGAAAACGCGCAATCAGCAGGTCCTGTATTCAGTCGCGGGGAAAGCACCACAATGAACATTTTCGAGCAGCCTAAAATCGACTGTCACCATCATATCTTCGATCCGCAGCGCTTCCCTTACGCGGCGGACAGCGGCTATCACCCGCAGGGCCACGAACTGGCGACGCTCGGCCATTACCATGCGGTAATGCAGGCTTACGGCATCCGCCATTCACTGATCGTCGGCCCGACCTCGGCCTACAACACCGACAACCGCTATCTGCTGGCGGCGCTGGCGGCAGGCGAAGGCCGCCATAAGGGCATCGCGGTGGTGCCGCGCGATGTCGACAGCCAGACGCTGGCCGATTTACATCACCAGGGGGTAGTGGGCATCGCGCTAAACGTGGCGATGCTCGGGGTGGAGCCTTTTCTGCAGCTGGACGCGCTGATGGGCCGCCTGGCGGATCTGGATATGATCGCCCAGATCCAGGTGCAGGACGATCAGCTAACGGCGCTGCTGCCGCTGCTGAAGCGCAGCCGCACCCGGCTGCTGTTCGACCACTCCGGTCGTCCGGACGTGCGCGCCGGCCTGCAGCAGCCGGCATTTCAGGATCTGCTGGCGCTGGCCGGGCGTGAACACACCTTTGTTAAGCTGTCGGGGCTGGCGAAGTTTTCCCGCCAGCAGTATCCGTTCAGCGATGCGCAGCCTTACCTGCAGGCGCTGTTAAGCGCTTACGGCAGTGAAAAATGTATGTGGGGATCCGACTGGCCGTTTCTGCGCGCCAGCGAGCGCATGGATATGGGCACCCTGCTGCTGCTGGCAGAGCAGCTGTTCCCTGATGCGCGCAGCCGCGAGCAGATTTTATGGCAAACGCCGCTGCAGCTGTTTGGCTTTAATCACTAACCGGAGCAACACCATGAAAACCATTTATGTGCTCAACGGCCCCAACCTCAATCTGCTGGGCACCCGCGAGCCGCAGACCTATGGTTACGATACCCTGGCAACCATTGAGCAGCTGTGCCGTGACACCGCTGCGGAGCTGGAGATTAACCTTGAATTTCGCCAGACCAACCACGAAGGCGAAATGATCGACTGGATCCAGCAAACCCGTGGCCAGGCGCAGGCGCTGGTGATTAACCCGGCAGCCTGGACGCACACCTCGGTCGCCATCCGCGATGCGGTCACCGCCGTGGCGCTGCCGCTGTTCGAGGTGCATATCACCAACGTGCATAAGCGCGAGCCGTTCCGCCACCACTCCTTTCTGTCCAACGTGGCTAATGGAGTGATCTGTGGCTTTGGCATTCAGGGTTACCGCTACGCGCTGATGCAGGCCGCCCGGCTTTAAGCGCCGCAGACCTGGCGCAGGCAGTCGATCAGCGCCTGCGCCGCCGGTGAGTGCAGGCTGCCGCTGCGGCAGGTCAGCCCGATGGGGCGGTCAGTTCCGGCCAGCGCCAATGGCAGTTGCACCAGCTCGCCGCAGGCCAGCTCATGCTCCAGCTGATGTGCGGACACCGCTGCCAGCATATCGGAATTCAGCAGCAGCCCGCGCACCAGCGCCAGATCGCCGGTTTCCACCACCGGGTTAGCCGCCGGTATCGCCATCGCCTGAAAACAGTTATCCAGCAGGCGCCGCGCCGGGGTGGCCGAACGTGGTAATACCCAGCGCGCATTCTGCAACATCGCAGGCCGCAGGCCGGGCTGCGCCAGAGGATGACCGCGCCGCGCCAGCAGCACCATCTCTTCGGTAAACAGCGTTTCACTCCAGATATCGGCGGCATAATCGCTGGCGCGCAGCGCGCCAAAAATAAAGTCGATATCCCCGGAACGCAGCTCGCCTGCCAGCACATCAAACGCACTTTCGTTGGTGACCACGCTAATGCCGGGGTAACGCGCGGTCAGCCGGACAATGGCCTGCGGCAGCAGCCGGGTACGCCCCAGCGGCAGCGCACCGACCCGCACCCGTCCGGCCAGCACCCCACGCCGCGCGGCAATATCGGCGGGAATATGCTGCAGCTCATTCAGCGCGCGGCGCACGTTGGGCTCGATCTCGCGCCCGGCCAGCGACGGCACCATGCCATGCGGGGTGCGCTCCAGCAGCGCCACGCCGGTGCCGTTTTCCAGCACTTTCAGCGCAGCACTAATCGCCGGCTGGCTCAGGCCAAGCAGCGTGGCGACGGTTTGCATATGGCGGGTTTCACACAGGCAGACGAAAATTTGCAGCCGGCGCACGTTAAACAGATACAGCGGCTCGGTGTCGCCGCGCGCGCTGCCTTTGCCCGGCAGACGCTGCAGCAGCGCCGGGATTTGATGCAGTTCGTCTATCGCCCGCCGGGCGCGCGGCAGCATGCACTTGCCGAAGTCGGTTAACAGCATGCCGCTGGCGTGGCGCTCAAACAGCGGTACCCCCAGCATCTGCTCCAGATCGCGCACCGAGCGGGTAACAGCCGACTGCGTTCTGAATAGCTCGTCGGCAGCGCGCGATACGCTGCCCTGGGTCACTACCTGGCTGAATGCCCTGATTTGCATCAGGTTTGCCAGCCCGTTTTCGCCATATTCCATCCTGCCCCCTGCGCCAAAGACTGCCGGCACTATAAATAAAACGCATACCCGTTGCAGTCAAATGAATTATCCGCCAGCGCTGAGAACTGCCAGCATGAGCAGGACATCCCGACAACCAAGGAATTCAAATATGAGTGATGCAACCCCGAACAAAACTGCCCTGGTAGTCAGCGCCCATTCCGCCGATTTTGTCTGGCGCGCCGGCGGCGCTATCGCGCTGCACAGCCAGCTCGGCTATCAGGTGCACGTGGTCTGCCTGTCGTTTGGCGAGCGCGGCGAATCCGCCAAACTGTGGCGCCAGGGCGGGATGACCGAACAGCGGGTGAAGGACGCGCGCCGTGAAGAAGCGCAGGCCGCCGCCAGCATCCTCGGAGCCAGCATCGAATTTTTCGATATCGGTGACTATCCGCTGCGCGCCGATAAAGAGACGCTGTTCCGCCTGGCAGACGTATTCCGCAAGGTACAGCCGCACTTTGTACTGACCCATTCGCTGAAAGATCCCTATAACTACGATCATCCGCAGGCCACCCATCTGACCCAGGAAGCGCGCATCATTGCCCAGGCCGAGGGTTACCGCCCCGGCGAGCCGATCGTTGGCGCACCGCCGGTTTACCTGTTTGAACCGCATCAGCCGGAACAGTGCGACTGGAAGCCGGACGTGCTGCTGGATATCACCGGCGTGTGGGATAAAAAGTACCAGGCGATTCAGTGCATGGCCGGTCAGGAACATCTGTGGCAGTACTACACCCGCGTGGCCCAACAGCGCGGCGTGCAGGCCAAGCGCAACGTCGGCATCACCAGCAGCAAAAATATCGTCTACGGCGAAGGCTATCAGAGCATTTTCCCACGGGTAACGGAGGAGCTGGCATGAGCATCATCGGTAAAAAGGGCGTGGTGATCCGCAATATCCCGCGCGCCGACAGCAGCACGCTCGACGGACTGGCAACCTTTGGCGTCGCCACCGTGCATGAAGCCCAGGGCCGCAAAGGGCTGCTCGATGCGGCGATTCGCCCGATCCAGCAGGATCGGGCCATTGCCGGCAGCGCGGTCACCGTGCTGGTGGCACCCGGCGATAACTGGATGTTTCATGTGGCGGTGGAGCAGTGCCAGCCGGGCGATATTCTGGTGGTGGCACCCACCTCGCCATGCAGTGACGGCTACTTCGGCGATCTGCTGGCGACCTCGCTGAAAGCGCGCGGCGTGCGCGGCCTGGTCGCCGACCTTGGCGTGCGCGACACCCGCACCCTGCGTGAAATGGGCTTCCCGGTGTGGTCACGCGCAGTGTACGCCCAGGGCACGGTGAAGGAGACGCTCGGTTCAGTCAACGTGCCGCTGGTGTGCGCCGGGCAGCTGATTTATCCCGGCGATGCGATAGTCGCCGATGACGACGGCGTGGTGGTGGTGCGCCAGCCCGAAGCCGCCGGCGTACTGCAGGCCAGCCACCAGCGGGCAGAGCTGGAAGAAAGCAAGCGTCTGCGCATGGCCAGCGGCGAACTGGGGCTGGATATCTACCAGATGCGCGCCCGGCTGGCGGAAAAAGGCCTGAAATATTATGACTCTGCCGACCAGCTGGAGGCCTGATATGCGCCAGCGTCAGATCCCCTGCCTGTTGATGCGCGGTGGCACCTCGAAGGGTGCCTTCTTTCTCGCCGACGATTTGCCCGCCGACCCGGCGCAGCGCGATGCGGTGCTGCTGGCGGTGATGGGCTCGCCGGATGTGCGGCAAATTGATGGTATTGGCGGTGCCGATCCGCTTCCGTGCTGGCACCCGCACCCGCGATAGCGGAAAATTTTCTCGCCATTACCCGCGTGCTGACCGGTATTCCGCTGCCGGATCCACAGCTGGCGCAGCGGCTGTATGCCGTGCTGCAGCCGCTGTTTCCGCAGCTTGAGCAGCAGATAACCCGACTGAGCGAGCTGCTGGCTCAGCATGCCGATCTGCGTGGTGACGCGTTTCACACCCTGATTGAGCAGCAGCCACAGCCCCTGTCTGACCTGTATGAAGCGCTGATGAGCGGCTGGTATCTCGGCGTGGTGGGCAATCCGGCCAGACCGACCTGCATCGCCTTTGAAAATATCGTCAGTTATCAGCTGGTACGCGATTCACTGGCACCGACGAGCTACTGCCCCGGCGAACCCAATTTCTGGACGCTGCCGCCCGGCAGGGAGAGTGCCCATGTCTGATAACTTAACTGCCGATATCGTGATAATTGGGGCCGGGATCGCTGGTTCGCTGGCGGCGCTGAAAATGGCGCAGGCCGGTGCCTCAGTGCTGATGCTGGAGTCCGGACCGGAGATCAAACGTGATGAAGCGGTGGAACGGTTCCGCAATTCGCCGTTTAAAGGGGATTTCACCGAACCCTTCCCGCCGGAGCCCTGGGCACCGCAGCCGAAATTTGTCCCGGCGGATAACCACTACCTGATCCAGCAGGGGCCGGATCCTTACCGCGCCCAGTATCTGCGCGGGGTAGGCGGCACCACCTGGCACTGGGCCGGGCAGGCGTTTCGCCTGCTGCCAAACGATATGCGGCTCAACTCGCTGTATGGCGTCGGGCGCGACTGGCCCATCAGCTATCAACAGCTGGAGCCTTATTACTGTGAAGCGGAATATCAGATGGGGGTTTCCGGCGACAGCGATCTGGATTCGCCGCGTTCGCGCCCCTATCCGCTGCCCGGCATTCCGTTACCCTGGGGCTTTGAACGCCTGAAACAGCGCCTCGCCGGGCACGGCTATGAGGTGGGTATTGGCCCGCAGGCGCGCAACAGCGTGCCTTACGACGGTCGTCCAGCCTGCTGCGGCAATAACAACTGTATGCCGGTGTGCCCTATCGACGCCCAGTATCACGGCGGAATTTCCGCGCGTAAGGCGCTGGCCGCCGGGGTGCGCATCATCGCCAATGCGGTAGTCCACCGCATCGAGGCGGACGACAAAGGCACTATCGTGGCGGTGCACTATCTCGACCGCAACCGCGCCAGCCACCGGGTGAGCGGCAAACGCTTTGTGCTGACCGCCAACGGTATCGAAAGCCCGAAAATTCTGCTGCTGTCCACCAGCGAACGCTACCCGAACGGCATCGCTAACCGTTCCGGCATGGTGGGGCGCAACCTGATGGATCATCCCGGCAGCTCGGTAGAGTTCTAAGCCGACGAGCCGGTGTGGTTTGGTCGCGGGCCGATGCGCCCTGGCAGCATCAACAATCTGCGCGATGGTGCCTTCCGCGCCGAACGTTCGGCGCTGCGCGTCGATCTGGCGAATACCTCGCCGGTGCGTTACCTCACCGAGCGCCTGATCCGCCAGGGATATTACGGTAAAGCGCTGAACGACAAACTGCGGTTTCAGGCGGAACGTTATGTGCTGCTGAAATGCCTGCTGGAGATGTTGCCGGAACCGGAAAACCGTGTGCAGCTGAGCAAAACCGCCAAAGACGCCTGGGGCATTCCCAGACTGGAGGTGTACTACAGATTCCCCGAATACGTGCACCGTGGCTATGACCAGTCGATGCGTGATTTTCAGCGTATCGTCACAGAGATGGGCGGTAGCGAAGCGGCTTACAGCCAGCGCGGCGTTTACGACAACAACCAGCATATAACCGGCACCATGATTATGGGCGCGGATGGCAGCAATTCGGTGGTATATGGCGACTGCCGCAGCCACGATCACCCTAATCTGTTTATCGCCGGCACCGGCATTATGCCTTCCGCCTCTACCGTTAACTCCACCCTGACCGGGGTGGCGCTGGCGCTGCTGATGGCCGACCGGGTGCTGGACAGCCTGAAAGGAGGCATGGCGTGAAAAACATCTTCCTGGCGCTGCTGCTGCCGCTGATTAGCGGCCCGCTGTGGGCGCAAAGCAGTGTCGAACAGATCGCGCGCGGCGAATATCTGGCGCGCGCCGCCGACTGCACCGCCTGCCACACCGCCCCCGGCGGCCCGGCGTTCGGCGGTGGTTATCCGGTCAGTACCCCGTTCGGCATGATTTATGGCAGCAATATTTCCCCCGATAAGCAGTTCGGCATCGGCAGCTGGAGCGATGACGAATTTGTGGCGGCGGTGCGCGATGGCATTGGTAAAGACGGCCGGCAGCTCTATCCGGCGATGCCGTATGATGCCTTCACCAAAATGCGCCGCGCAGACGTGCTGGCCATCAAGGCCTGGCTGCTGACCCAGACGCCGGTGGCGCGCGCCGCGCCGCAAACCGATCTCGGCTTCCCGTATAACCAGCGCTGGGGGATACGCTTCTGGAAGTGGTTCAACCTTGATGCGGGCGAACTGCAGCCGGATGCAACCCGCAGCGCCAGCTGGAACCAGGGCCGCTATCTGACCGAGGCGCTGGCGCACTGCGGCACCTGCCATACCCCGCGCACCCTGACTATGGGGATGGATCGGGATAAGGCGTTTGCCGGCGGCGAGCTCAGCGGCTGGCTGGCGTATAACATCACCCCGGACAATAACGCTGGCATTGGCCGCTGGTCGCAGCAGGATCTGGTCAGCTACCTGAAAACCGGCAACGTGGCGGGACGGGCGTCGGCTTCCGGCCCGATGGCGGAAGCTATCGGTCACAGCCTGCAGTATCTGCCGGATGCCGATTTACGGGCGATCGCGGAATATCTGCGCAGCGTACCGGCGGTGGCGGATAAACACCAAACCCGGCCACGCGACAGCTGGGGCAGCCCGTCCCAGCAGGTGTTTGCGCTGCGCGGCAGCAACGCAGCAATGCAAAACGGGGCCACCCTGTATAACGGTAACTGCGCGGCCTGCCACGGCAGCGATGGCGGCGGCAGGGGCAGCGGCTTCCACGCGTATCCGGCGCTGTTTCACCACGCCAGCACCGGTGCCGCTGACGGCACAAACCTGGTGTCAGCGATCCTTAACGGTGTGCAGCGCAATATGCAGCAGGGCGAGATCCTGATGCCGTCGTTCGCTGAAGAGCTAAGCGACCAGCAGATTGCCGATCTGAGCAACTATATCAGCCGCCAGTTTGGCAATCCGGCCGCCGCCAGTATCAGCGCTGAGCGGGTGCGTAAGCTGCGCAACGAGGCAAACCTGCCCTCGCCGCCGCAGCTGTTACAGGGGGATAAGCCGTAAAATAACCGTTGCGGGCGCTGTCGGGGTGAGAATTTCGGGCAGTGCCCTGACAGGACGCGGGATAGTACAGGGATAACCCATCGTTATTTATCAGAGTTGAGCAGCCCGGTAACAGAAAAAAAGTTATCGCAATCTGAATCGACATGAAGCGTGAAACCGGGATCGTCAGGCCTGAGTTTGAGTACACTGACATCATCACGATTCCCTCCCTGACTGTCACTGTCAGGGAGCCAGTAACCATCCGTACAAAGCAGCAGCATCTCTCCGGGCCGCCAGTTAAAATTTACCTGGTCTGGTTCGGTAAATCGACGGGCTTTAAGCACGCGGGTGAGGCAACTGGCGTAGCTGTTACCTAACTCCGGAAAAGTGTTAACAAGAATATGGGGTTGGTTGATCCAGTTAATATTGCCGCTTTGGCCTGTACCCAACCGGCAATCCCCAACATAAACCACCGTTCCGCTACGTTTGGTTAAATCAATATCAATCAGCGTATAACTGGCACTTTCGGTTAAATAGTCAGGGATCAGCGAGCTGTGAATTTCCTTAAGAAGCGATAAGACCGATTTATGCTGTTGCTGTATATACCTGGTTAACACTGTTTTCGCCCAATATTCAGCTAACCCACCAGGTGACTTTCCTTTATTTAACGCATCAACAATAACTGCATAAAAGTGGTTATTATTCTCGCCAACAGCTACATAGTCATTGTTATTATCACGTGATGATCCTTTTTGGCTAATCCATGATACATCCATTAACATGTAGTCCTTTTTATTATTTCTTCAATGCGCTCGAATATAATATCTTCACGCTGTTGACTACTGTTACTTTGACTGCTCACTGCATATTCAAAATTACTGTCATCCAGCAACTGGCTAAATTGCTCTGAGATAAATGCCTTAACCTCATCTGAGGAATGACTCAAATCATCGATCAACTCTTCACGCCCGTCGATTAAGCTTATGATGTCCTCAATGTCACGACTTGTTAATGCATCGCCCTTACCCCGGCCAAGCCAGGCTTCAAGTTTGGTGGCTACAAAGTAATCCGGAGAAACAAGCTTGATCGTGATATCGTCATTAAGTTGATAATCAAAAGCGTTTTCCATGGCGGCTTTATACCATCTGTTGCTGAACCCCAGAACAGATTCATCATCTGGCATAATATCTACCCGCAGTTCATTCAGTTGCATGGCGCAAATGGGGATGTCTTCATCCGCATTCGGGGCAACAATCCTGAATCCCCTTTTCTTTAATTCGTCCTGAAGAGCATGATATTTTGCATAACTAATAACATGAACAATTAAGTCTACATCATCTGTATGGCGAACCTGCTCTTCAGTAACCTCATCCGTCAGCAGCAGTGCCGTTGTACATCCACCGACAAAAGTGACCTGCTTCACCAAATCAGACCCCAGTGCCCGCGCCACTTCGATCAGCATACGGTGCTGTTGTTTAACGTCCATGTTTATACCTCCGTAAACATTTTTTCCAGCATATTGGCGGCTAACCCTGCCTCACGCTGATTGCCGAGCCTGATGGCATCCACAAGAGCAAGCATCGCATATAAATCACCATCCAGTCGGACAGCATAAGGAACGGTGTGAAATAAAGGCATTACCTTCAATCCTTTACTTTTCGCTCTCTCATCGGGCCAGACCGCGAATAGCTCACCCGCACTGAACAGTTTTTGATTTAACACCGGAGCAGCAAAAGAGGTGGCTATCCCACGCGTCAGTTCACCCATCCTGACGGGGAAGACATACCTTATTCCGTAGATAATAAATTCGAGCAGGGATTTCTTATTAGTCCTCGGCACGCCGTATTTACGGTCTTTCTTCGCCAGACCAATATCGGTGCATCGCTTTAGAGAATCTGCTATTCGTGTTTTACTGATACCCGTGCTTTTTTCCAGAGCGCGCACGGTATACAGACTCTCACGCCAGGCTTCGATCCCACTAAATTCAATAATCCCTTTCTGCTGCAACTCATCTTCTTCAGTAATGTCCCAGTCCTGCCATAACTCAGGCCATTGCCTGACGCTTTCGGTACCATTCAGCTGCTGTTCCTGACGCTGTAGCGCAACCAACTTCAACAGCAATAAAATATCTTGACCTTTCATAATATCTTTACCATTGCCGTCCCCTGTCCCGGGACAAGGGACAACCATGATTTCTTTTGATGCATAAAGCAAGAAAAATTTCCGGTTGAGCCGCGTTACCACTGGATACCCTGGTCGGAGTCTGGGGTCACAGGCACCTGATACCTGCCCTGCGCCACAGGCTGCCGCTATTTTGCGGCCAGCATCACATCCTGACTGACATACAGCCCCCGTTCACCGGACAAAAAACGCCCACAGTCACAGTTCAGAAAAACAGCAATCTCATACGTATTGTCTGACAGATGCCCTGGGTTATATTGGCTTCCCGCCCGTCAAATGTAACCAGAAGGTAAAAAAATATGTCTAATAAATTACCACTGTCTGTGTTTGCTACTGCCGTTCTGTGGTCTTCTGTGGTGCTGTCTGCGCCGCCGCAGGGCTATCCGGCAGACTATCAACAAATCATTGATGCCGCGACCAAAGAAGGTAACCTGGTGGTGTACTCCACTACCGATACTAAAGCCGCCGCGCCGTTGATCAAGGGGTTCGAGGCGACCTATCCGGGCATCCGGGTTGAATATAACGATATGAACAGCACTGAGCTGTACAACCGTTTTATCAGCGAGCAGGCATCCGGTGGCAGCAGTGGCGATGTGGTCTGGAGCTCCTCAATGGATACCGCACTAAAACTGGCTACCGACTACGCCCAGGAATACCCGTCCCCGGAGAAGGCGCAGTTACCCGCATGGGCGGTATGGCAAAACCGGGCTTATGGCACCACCTACGAACCGCTGGTGTTTATTTATAACAAGCGCCTGATCCCCGCCGCTGAGGTGCCGGACTCCCATGCCGCGCTGGCAAAACTGATCGCCAGCCAGAGCGACAAATTCCGCAAAAAAGTCACCACCTACGATATTGAAAAATCGGGTCTGGGATTTATGCTCTCCGTGCAGGACTTCAAAGCCGATCCGCACTACTTCACCACCCTGGCAGATATCGCCAAAGGGGGCTTAGCGGTGCAGTCCTCTACCGGCACCATGATGGAAAGAGTGTCATCCGGGGAAAACCTGATTGGCTTTAACATTCTGGGGTCATACGCGGAAGCGCGTAGCAAAACCGATCCCTCGCTGGGCATTGTTTATCCGCAGGATTACGCGCTGGTACTGTCGCGGGTTTCTTTTATCAGTCAGCAGGCAAAAAACAGCCACGCGGCAAAACTGTGGCTGGACTATGTGCTGTCGGAAAAAGGGCAAAATATTCTGGCTAACCAGTCTGATATCCCCTCCATCCGTCACGATATCGACGGTAACAATGATATCGCCGGGATCACCAAAATCCTCGGGCAGGCACTGAAACCGATCCCGGTTGACGAAACCCTGCTGGACTATCTGCAGCAGAATAAACGCCTGGATTACCTTCGCCAGTGGCGCAACGCCGTCGCCAAATAATGTCCTTTGAGCATGGTTAACTGCCTGACGGATCGGGCCCGGACTGTAGGGAACTAACGATGAGTGCATTTCGCAGAACCTGGCAAAGTCTGCCGCGCGGCATAGTGGTATTGATTACCGCGCTGGTGATCTACCTGCCACTGTCGTTTATTGTGATCCAAAGCCTGCTCTCTGCGCCGTTCTTTTCACCGGCGAAAGCGTGGAGCCTGGAATCGTTCGAATTTATTTTTAGCGATCCGGATTTCTACAAAGCCCTGAAAAGCGGTTTTCTGCTGGCCTTCGGTCTGGTGGTGATTGCGGTTCCCCTCGGCGGGGTGCTGGCATTTCTGATGGTACGCACCGATTTACCCGGCCGGCGCATTATTGAACCGCTGATTCTGGTGCCGATTTTTGTGTCGCCGATGGTGCTGGGATTTGGCTATGTGGTGGCCGCCGGGCCGGTGGGCTTCTTCTCACTGTGGGCGCAGGCGCTGATTGGTTTCGTCCCCTGGAATATCTACGATATGACCAGCATCGTGGTGATTGCCGGTCTGACTCACGTGCCGCACGCTTATCTCTATATCTCCTCGGCGCTGCGCAGCGTGGGCTCGGATGTGGAAGAAGCCGCGCGCATCTCCGGTGCCTCGCCGCTGCAGGTGATGACCGCCGTCAGTCTGCCGATGGTGCGCCCCTCGATTCTGTATGCCGGCGTACTGCTGTTTTTCCTCGGGCTGGAGGTCTTCGGCCTGATGCTGGTGCTCGGCGATCCGGAAGGCAATATGGTGCTGGCCACCTATCTGTATCAGCTGACCAATAAACTGGGCACCCCCTCTTATCATCTGATGGCCGCCGTTGCCGTGGTACTGATTGCTATCACCATCCCTCTGGTGATGCTGCAGCGCCAGCTGATGCGCACCGCCAACCGCTTTGTGACGGTAAAAGGCAAAGCCTCGCAGGCGCGCGCGCTGCCGCTGGGAAAATGGCGCTGGGTCGCGGGTGCCCTGGTGGTATGCTGGCTGACCGTTACTATCGGCATCCCGCTAGCCGGCGTGATGCTGCGCGCCTTTATTGCTAACTGGGGGGTTGGCGTTTCGCTCTGGGATGAGCTGTCGTTTAACACTTTCAGGCAGATTTGGGCTCAGCCCAATCTGCTGCGCGCGATTGTTAATTCAATGGCTATCGGGGTGATTGGCGGCGCGCTGGCCGTGGCCTGCTATCTGTTTATTGGTATCGCCATGCACCGCAAACCGGACAATATCACGCGCTTCCTCGACTACAGCGTGCTGGTGCCGCGCGCGGTTCCCGGCCTGCTGGCCGGTCTGGCCTTCCTTTGGGTATTTTTGTTTCTGCCACTGTGGCTGGATAACGCGCTGAAATCCGGCTGGCTTTCCGGCCTGCCCCAGGCGGGGTGGCTGCGTGACCATCTGGTGGTCTGGTTACGCGGCCTGCGCAGTACCATTTTCAGCGTCTGGCTGGCGTATACCGTGGTGTGGATGGCCTATGGCTTACGGCTGATTTCATCAACCCTGTTACAGGTGGGGCCGGAACTGGAAGAAGCCGCGCGCAGCACCGGCGCAACCCGCGGGCAAATCACCCGCCACGTTACCATTCCGCTGGCGCGCTACGGGCTGATTGGTTCCTGGCTGCTGATGTTCCTTATCTTCGAGCGTGAGTATTCAACCGGGGTCTATTTACTCTCGCCGGGTACTGAAACCATCGGCTCGATGCTGGTATCCCTGTGGGCGGCAGGGGCGATCGATATCGTTGCCGCGCTCTCCTTTATTAACATCCTGCTGGTGGTCACTGGCCTGGGGATTGCCCTGCGTTTTGGAGTGAAATTACATGATTGAATTATCGGTCGATAATCTGCACTTAAGCTACGGCGATAACCCGGTGTTACAGGGGGTGTCAATGCAGTTGAATCGCGGCGAAGTGGTGTCATTACTCGGTCCTTCCGGCAGCGGCAAAACCACTTTATTACGCGCGGTTGCCGGGCTGGAAAAGCCGACCAAAGGGGTGATTACCATCGGCCAGAATAGGGTGTATAACGGCACCGCCCGCAGTGAAATCCCGGCGGAACAACGCAATCTCGGCCTGGTGTTTCAGTCTTACGCGCTGTGGCCGCATAAAACCGTGTTTGAAAATGTGGCCTACCCGTTGAAGCTGCGCAAAGTCGCCGCCGCAGAGATCGGCCTGCGGGTGCAGGCGGTGCTGGAACAGCTTGGCCTGGGGCACCTTGCCAAACGCCATCCGCATCAGCTGTCCGGCGGCCAGCAGCAGCGCGTGGCAATTGGCCGCGCGCTGGTGTACAGCCCGCCGGTGATCCTGCTGGATGAGCCGCTGTCGAACCTTGATGCCAAACTGCGTGAAGAAGCCCGGGTGTTCCTGCGCGAGCTGATTATCAAACTGGGCTTATCGGCGCTGATGGTGACCCACGATCAGAATGAAGCGATGGCGATTTCTGACCGCATCCTGCTGCTTAATAACGGTAAAATTGAACAACAGGGTACCCCGCAGGAAATGTATGGCGCACCCACCACGCTGTTCAGCGCCGAATTTATGGGCAGCAACAATCGCCTGCACGGTAAAATCACCGAACTGCGCAACGGTAACGCGCGCATCGAAGGCCAGGGCTGGGCGCTGTGGGGCGTGGCGGGAGAAGATGTACAGCCCGGTCAGCAGGGGACGGCGGTGATCCGCGTGGAGCGCGTCCTGCTGGCTGATGGCCCGGATGACAATCAGCTGCAGCTCCCGCTGCTGACCAGTATGTATCTCGGCGATCGCTGGGAATATCTGTTCCGCCTGCCGGGGGATAACAGCATTATCCGTGCCTGTGGCAGCCAGCTGCGCGACCCGCAGCACTGCTATCTTACCCTGCCGCAGAAGGATGTCTGGGTGTTTGCGGACTGCTGAAAGACGTCAACCCGCCCCGCAGGCGCGTATCCACTTGCGGGGCAGGTTGTTTTATCGTGCGGCCGTGGCTTACGCCGGAGAGCGGCTGCGGAGCGGGAATTTACAGTTACTCAGTAGCGCAATCCCTACCGGCACCAGCGAACCCCATAACACCGCGTTCCAGCCATACAGATGCAGCAGCGCGCCGGAAGAAAATGACCCGACGATCATCACGCCAAATACCACAAAATCATTCAGCGACTGTACCTGGGTTTTTTCTTCCGGGCGGTGGAATTCAATAATTTTTGCCGATGCTCCGGTAAAACCAAAGTTCCAGCCCAGTCCCAGCAAAATAAGCGACAGCCAGTAATGGAAAATATCGGTGCCGCTCAGACCGGCCACCACCGAGCCGGCGGTGATCACCAGGCCGGCCACGGTAATACGCGCAGCACCGAAGCGGGCAATCAGCCGGCCGGTAAAAAAGCCGGGTCCGTACATGGCAATAACGTGCCACTGGATGCCAAGGTTAGACACCTGCTGAGAAAGCCCGTGCATATGCATGGAAAGGGGTGCGGCGGTCATCAGGAAATTCATTACCATATAGGTGACCGCGCCGCTGAATACGGTACGCGCAAAGCCAGGCTGACGCACAATTTCACGCAGCGGACGCCCGCCCGCCTGCACGGCCGCCACCGGCTCCGCAGCAATAACCCCGCTGAGGATAACCGCGGAAATCACCGCCACCAGCGCCTGCGCGATAAAGGTGACGGCAAAGGTATGCGGCGGCCAGAGATCCATGGTACCGCTCACCAGCATTGGACCAATTATCCCGGCGATCACCCCGCCGCCCATTACCAGCGACAGCGCTCGCGCCCGACGTTCGGGTGCCACGCCATCCGTGGCGGCAAAACGGAAGCTGAGGGCGACCGCGGCATAGGCCCCCCCGAGGAACGCGGCAAAACAAAACAGCCAGAATGAACCGATAACCATCGCCAGTGCCGCCGTCAGACCGGTCATTACCCCGCTGCCGGTACCGGCCATAAAGGCAGTTTTACGCCCCTTTTTGCGCGCCAGTACCCCTACCGGCAGAATGCAGGCAGCCATACCCACCACAAACAGGGTGATCGGCAGCGTGGCCAGGGTGGCACTTGGTGCAATGGCGTTACCGACGATAGCCCCGGTGGCATAGAACACCACGGAGTTGGCACCCGCCAGCGCCTGGGCCGCCGACAGGCGGATAATATTGTTTTTCTGCTGAGCGGCAGACAGCGTATGTTCTGCGGTCATCGGGTTAGTTATCCTTATTCATAGTAAGAACAATGCGGTAGCGGGCTTTTCCCGCGCGTAATCTGGCCAGCGCCTCATTGGCCCGTTCAAGCGGCATCTCTTCGGTAACCGGTAACGCCTGAAAACGCTGGCTGAAAATCAGTGCCCGTTCACTTTGTGCCGGGGTGCTGACAAAGGAGCCAGCCAGCGAGCGTTCTGCGCCAATCATCATGCCAGGCATTATCTTAAGCGGCGTTGGTCCGCTACCCAGCAGGATCGCTTTTCCCTGCGGAGCCAGAGCTGGCAGCAAGGCTGAGAGTGCCTCAGGATCGGCAGCCGTTGCCAGAATAAGATCTACCCCGCCATGAGTTTTCAGACGTTGCTGCACATCCTGCTGTAAAACATCAATATAGTGATGCGCCCCCAGTGCCAGGGCACTGCGCTGTTTTTCGCTACCGCGCGCCAGCGCAATCACCTCAAAACCCATTTTCGCCGCATACTGAATCGCCATATGGCCCAGACCGCCAATCCCCAGCACCGCCACTTTATCGCCCGCCCTGGCACCGGAGTGACGCAACGCATTAAATGTCGCCGTACCGGCACAGAGGAGCGGTGCAGCACAGACAGAGGACAGTTCGGAGGGAATAGCGATCAGTGCGGTATGACGTATAACCACGTATTCGGCGTAGCCCCCGTCGCAGCTGAGTCCCGGGGTTAACTGATGCTGACAAAGGTGAAACAGGCCGTTTCGACAGGGTGGACACGACTGGCAGTAACCGCCGAGACGGCCAACGCCAACCCGCTGTCCGGTTTGCCAGATCTCAGGGACGGCTGCGCCCTTCGCGCTAATCAGGCCGACGATCTCATGCCCCGGAATACGGCCACCCTGCCCGTCCTGCGGGACTTTCTCCGTATCGCGGAGATCGGCACCGCAGACGCCGCATACCTCAATTTTTATTAACACTTCATCCGCTGCCGGGTGCGGTATGGGTCTTTCAACCCGTTGCAGCACGCCCGGTGAGACAACCTGCATGGCACGAAAGGTCTTTTTCACGAAAATCACCTGTTGAAGACGGTTGAGATGTTTTTTACTGCGCGGGTAACCAGAGAACGTTGCCCTTTGCCGGGGTAATGCACCTGAGCCGACTGCGGGTTATGAGCCGTTCAGCAGAATTAAGTCACCTTCAATGGTCATATTCCACGCCAGCAGCCAGCGGTTCAGAGAGGTGCCGATCACCCGACGATGAAGTTGCTCAAACTGCTGCACACTGCCATCACCTCGCACGCGAATAACGTACTGAAGCCAGCCGGTGCTGCCCTCAGCATCAGGCTGCTGCGATGACGGTATAACGGTGATCAGATCGCCAGCGGTCTGGATTTCAAGGTACGTCAGCGTGATATTTGCCTGCTGCGCCTGCTGGACAAACACTGCCATCATGCAGGCATTAAACGCTGCCAGCATCATTTCCTGAGGATTGGGTGCCAGCCCTGCACCGCCCAAATCGACCGGCTCATCCGAATCAATAATATGGCGGGGTGCAGCGGATAAGCTGGCGTCACTGGTGCCTGACTGACAGCATGTCCGGCTCGCCATACCGCCCTGCCAGGTGGTCAGCAAAGTGTATTTTGCAGTATTGACTGGCATAAGATACTCCAGAGCAGCATGTGGGTTGCCACATGCTGCAGGGTTATCAGGCGTTACGACCGGCCATCACGCCGCCATCGATATCCCAGATAGCACCGGTAACCCAGTCAGTTTTATCAGACAGCAGGAATGCCACGGTTTGCGTGATATCGCCAGGGGTTCCCACGCGACCAATCGGATGGAAACTGTCGAAGCTGTTCATCACATCCTTAACGTCGTCTTTTGGAATAAAGCCTTCGTAAATTGGCGTGTGTACCACCGCCGGAGACACGGCGTTAACGCGAATACCTTTGCCGCCCAGTTCAATCGCCATATTTTTAGTCAGCGCGTGCAGACCGGCTTTTGCCATTGAGTAGGCTGAAGACGGCGTGGCACCAATCGCCTGCTGCGCCCACATAGAGCCGATATTAACGATAGAGCCTTTAAGGCCAGCGGCCAGCATATTGCGCACCACGTCACGGGTGATAAAGAAGGTCGCGCGGTTAATATTCATATACATGTCATAATCAGACGCTTCATGCTCAACAAAGGGTTTCGGGAAAAACACCCCGGCGGCATTTACCAGCAGGCTGATATCTTTATGCTCAGCGTTGATGGTTTCGACAACCTGCTTCAGACCTTCTTCCTTCATCAGATCGCCAACGATAACCGAGACCTGACCTTCCGCTGCCAGAGCCTGGCGGGCCTGCTCAGCCTTGTCCTGACGATTGCCGACCAGCACCACGCTGCCGCCATTTTTAATTACCAGCTTCGCGGTTTCGAAACCCATACCACTGGTACCACCTACTACTAACAGTTTTTTACCGGCAAAAGATGTGTTCATCACTAACCTCATTTAACGCATTTAATTGGTATTGATAAGCAGCCGTGCCACTCATCCTGCACAGCCACAATGCCACCCTCCCTGTGGGTTGACGACTGAGAAGAAATTGCGACCCAGGAAAGAAAATCTTTCCCGCTGATCTATACTGTGAGGCAGTCACTGATTCAGGAAGTTTGCAATGCGATCGTTAAACCGTTTGAAATGGCTGCACGCCTTTGAAGCCACTGCCCGCCACGGCAGCTTTACCGGCGCGGCTCAGGAACTTGGCGTGACCCCCGCCGCCGTAGGCCAGCTGGTGCGCTCGCTGGAAGACTGGGTGGGACACCCGCTGCTGCACCGCACCCGCTCAGGTAAGGAGCGGCTGACGCTGGTTGAAGAAGCCCGGGAAGCGCTGCAGGACATTACTCAGGGGCTGGACCAGCTGGAGAGCGGATTAACCAAACTGCGCGGCCGCCGCGCACGCTCGGTGGTGGTGGTGACCGCCTCTCAGGTACTGATGATGAACTGGCTGATGGAGCGCCTGAACCGCTTTTCGGAAACCCATGAAAATATCGATCTGCGGCTGAACGTAACGGAAAAACTGATGGACGTTTCCCACGGCGAGGCAGATGTCGGCATTCGCTGCGGGCAGGGAGACTGGCCAGGGGTAAATAAAGCCTGGCTGATGGATGAAGAGGCGGTGCTGGTATCCAGCCCGCGCCTGGCACCGCCAGAAAGAATGACCTGCGGCGAGTGGCTGGCCGGGCAAAAACTGATCCACGATGATACGCCGCATCCCGGCGCAGATTTTCCCTCATGGGACGAGGTGCTGACGGCGGTCAATGCCCCCGGCGCGCGCGAAAGCGGGCTGCATATTAATTCCACCCCGGCGGTAATTCTGGCGGCGCTGAGTGGCCGGGGCGTGGCTATCGTACGTTTTGCCCTGGTGAAACAGCTTATCGCCACCGGGCAGCTGGTTCAGCTGCATCCCGATCGCCGCTGGCCGCTGAAATGGTCCTATTATCTGGTCACGCCGCAGCAGCCGATGCGTCATGAAGTCCAGCTGTTTCACGACTGGCTGTTGCAGGACGTGCTAACCGACCGCCAGTAATCCCCGCTTCTGAGCATCATGCCCTGCCGCGCGCATGATGCTTCCCCTTCCCCCTCCACTCAGCCCGCGAGATAGAATTTCTTCCCCGTTTGGCAAGATTATCTGATTTGTTGCCACGCTAAGGCTTTCTGATAATCACCCTCAACGTCAGTCTGCGTATTGACGATGTTATTTAATTTTCTTCTCAAAGAGACAATAAACGGAGCTGACCATGTTTTTAAACTGGAACGAATATCGCAGCGGCCTGCTGGCCACCATCGGCAAATTTGCCAGACTGCAGCCGGAATTTATGAAAGGCTTCCAGCAGATGGATAAAGGTGCCTCGGAAAACAAGCACCTTGATGCAAAAACCCATGAGCTGATCGCGCTGGCGGTGGCGGTGACCACCCGCTGCGACGGCTGCCTGGCGGTGCATGTGGATGCCGCCGTTAAACAGGGCGCAACGCGGGAAGAAATTGCCGAGGCGCTTGCCGTGGCTATCAACCTGAACACCGGCTCGGCGCTGACCTATACCGCCCGTGCGCTGGATGTTTACGACAACTTACCGAACAAATAAAACGGCATACGGCACCCTCAGGGTGCCGTTAACTGAAAATTATGATGTTACTGAACTCTGATTTTTCCCGGCGCGCGATGATTACCCCTGACCAGCATCAGTGGGTACCTTCTCCGCAGTCCGGCGTTGAGCGCGTGATGCTTGACCGCACCGGGGGCGAGCAGGCGCGCGCCACCAGCCTGGTCAGCTATGCTGCCGGCTCGCAGTTCCCTCAGCATTTCCACCCCGGTGGCGAGGAGATCCTGGTGCTGAGCGGCACCTTTAGCGAGAACGGGGTGGATTACCCGACCGGCTGGTATCTGCGCAGCCCGGACGGATCGTCTCATCAGCCCTCCAGCCGCGACGGCACCACCATTTTTGTTAAGCTGCGCCAGATGGCGGCAGAAGACCGCCAGTCCCTGAGAATGAATACCAACGATCCTCAGCACTGGCACGGCCAGCCGCAGAGACAGATTTGTCCTCTGTTCTCCGGCAGCGCTGAAACTGTGATGCTACAGAAGCTGTGCGCCGGTGAGCGGATCTTCTGCGCGCCGGTGACCGGCGGCGCAGAACTGCTGGTACTGGAAGGTGAGCTTAGCGCGCCAGACGGCCGCTATCCGGCGGGCAGCTGGCTGCGCCTGCCACCGGGCGATATGCCCGCCCTGATCGCGGCGGCACCCGGTGCGTTGTTTTACCTGAAAACGGGCCATCTCAGTCCGGCGACCCTGATCGGAGCGACATCATGACAGAGCGCGTTATTATCACTGGTGCCGGGCTGAGCGGACTGTATGCCGCCTCGCTGCTTGAGCAGGCCGGGGTGGACTACGTGATCCTTGAGGCCAGGGAGAGAACCGGCGGGCGGGTGCTTTCAGGCGAAGTACTGACCGGGACATCCCCCGGGCTGCATGTCGACCTGGGACCGGCATGGTTCTGGCCGGATATGCAGCCTGAACTGGCACAGCTGATTAACCGGCTGGGACTGACGCGTATTGCGCAAACCCGTCCGGGCGATATGCTGATTGAACGTCAGCAGCATACCCCACCGCAGCGCTATCCGGCTTACGCCTCCTCGCCGGAGTCATACCGGCTGCAGGGCGGAATGCAGTCTCTGACCAGCGCGCTGAAAAAGCAGATTCCGGCAGAAAAACGGCTGCTTAACCATCAGGTGGTGGCTATTTCCCGTCACGATGGTGACGTGCAGGTTGAGTGCAGCAACGGTGCCACCCTGCGCGCGAAGCATCTTTTTCTCGCCCTGCCACCGGCACTGGCGGCAAAGATGGCGTTTACCCCGGCGCTGCCGGACGGACTGCTGAGCAGCTGGCGTAAAACCCCGACCTGGATGGCTCCCCACGCTAAATATGTCGCGGTTTATCGCACTGACTTTTTAAGCAGCCAGCAGCTTTCCGGCGATGCCAGCAGCCAGGTCGGCCCGATGGTGGAAATTCACGATGTTTCCCAGCCGGACTCCGGTTTTACCACGATTTTTGGCTTTATTGGCGTCCCGGCCAAAACCCGATGGACCGTTAGCGAAGCGATGCTGAAGCAGCTGTGCCGTGAACAGCTGGTGAGATTATTTGGTCAGGACGCGGCGGCACCTGAAACCGAGTTCCTTAAAGACTGGGCGGCCGATCCTTTTACCGCAACAGAGGTTGATTTGCAGCAGACCGTAGGCCACAGTCTGGCGCAACCGGTACCTGCGCAGGGCGCATGGGCGGGCAAACTCACCGCGATTGCCAGCGAATGGTCACCGCACTTTTCAGGCTACCTTGCCGGGGCGGTGGATGCGGCGGGGGTTGGGGTTCAGAGGTGGCTTGGCGGGCAGCGTTAAGCAAAAGCTCAGCGTAACCTCGCTGAGCTTTACTGTTGTTACTTCGGACCAAACATATCTGCCATCTGCTGCTGGTCCGGCATACCCACAACCTGCTGCAGTTCCTGTCTGGCATTCATGTAATAGATGGCCGGCGTTCCCTGCGCACCGGTTTCATCCATTAACCGCTGATGATACTGCAGGGTATTGAAGGTCGCCTCTGGCGTGCTGGCGGGAGGAACCGGGCGCTTCTTGCCATTTGACAGTTCATAGTCATTCCAGGCCTGCGCCGGATCGGCGGCGTTCAGTATCGCGGAAGCGTATTGCCCGCTTTTAGGGTTAATCACCGCAACCAGCAGCGTATCCAGCTCCACTTTTCCGGAGGCGATCCACGGCTGTGCCGCCGCCCAAAACTGCTTGCAGTAGGGGCAGAACGGGTCGGCAAACACCACGATTTTGCGTTGCGCCGCCGGGTTCCCCTGTCTGATACCCGGTGCCGTACTGAGCTTCTGCCACAGCTGCCGCCCCTGCGGAATATACAGCTGGTTGCGAAACAGCTCTTCGCTAAGATTCTGACCTTTATCGTCGTACAGATAGCCGGAAATCGCGTGTTTACCATCCGGTGTCAGCCAGACGGTCACTCCCCGATCCTGATACTGACCAAGCCAGCTGCGCAGGCCGCCGTCAGTTTTGACCTCCTTAATAATTTTTATGCCCTGCTTTTCAAACTGTTGTACTGCCGGTGGTAACGGGTCGCTGGCCCAGGCCAGTAGCGGCAGCGTCGTTACCAACGCTAAATATTTGTGCTGCATGATGCGGCTCCTTTCCGTTGGCAGACGCTGGCGCGCCTGCCGTCAGGTTGAGATTAGGATTTGCGCTTTGCCAGCGCAGCGGTCACCATTTCATCGAAGCGGGCGTACGGCACCCACCCCGACAGCATTTCGTCACCAATAATGGTCGCCGGCGTTCCCTGGATACCCAGCTTTTCCGCCACTGCCAGGCTGCGTTTAATGGTCTCAAGGCTTTGATCGTCCGGTGTATCCACCGTTACGCCCGCTTTCTTCTTCGCGGCCGCAATACTGGCATCGTCGTGATAACCCACCTTCGACATCAGCACGTCGTTAAACCGCAGGAACTGCTGCGGATGACGATGCCAGAGAGTCAGCGCATCGCGCGCGGAACTGAGGGAACTTTCCGAGCGGTAAGGCAGGAATTTTAACACCACCGCGACGTCAGGATGCTGCTTAACGATTTGCTCCAGGTAAGGGTCAAACTTTTTGCAGTACGGACAGTTATAGTCGGTAAACACCACCAGTGTCAGCGCCGGGTTTTTCGCGCCAATGCGCGGCGAATTCGGGTCATTAAACAGAAAATCCTTATTCTGCTGTACTGCATCGCGGAACTGCTCCTCACCCTGCGCCGAGGCCTGCGCGTTCAGCCGGTCGGCGGCTTCGGCAAGGATTTGGGGATTATTCACCAGGGTGTCACGCACCAGCGCGGCAATACGTGCCTCCTGCTGCGGGGTAAAAGTCGTATCAGCCTGGGTAAAGGCGGAAAACAGGCTCAGCGCCAGAAGGATTTTTTTCATGATGATTTACCGTTATTCAGTGCATCCAGGACCGTCTGCTGATCCAGTAAAGGCGGAAGAATTTGTCCCTGTTCACGGCCTGGCAACCAGACCTCATTAAACGGGATGGCATAGCGATTGCGCTTCTGCAAAAACCGGCTGATGGTGTCAGAGGGTTTGCTCCAGTCCGCCCGCAGCGCCACCACGTCGGGCTGGTTAAGCGCCGCAATCACCTGCGGTCGGTCCAGCACCCGATGCTCGTTAACCTTGCAGGTCACGCACCAGTCCGCGGAGATATCCACAAACACCTTTTTGTTCTGCGCCAGCGCCTGCGTGATGGCCGCTTCACTGAGTGGCTGCCAGTGAATGACATCGTTATTCGGGGCATCCTGCGCGCTGGCGGCGTTCAGCAGCGTATTGATTTGATATCCGCCGAACAGCGCCAGCACGATGGTCAGCGCCAGGCAATGCCAGAACACCTTCTCACCGCTTTTCAGCACCGCAAACAGCGTGATCAGGATCAGCGCAAGCGCAATCAGGGCGGTGGTTCTGACATCCGTGTGGGGGGTGAGCAACGTCACCAGCCACAGGCAGGAGCCAAACATCAGCAGCCCGAGCAGCATTTTCAGCGTGTTCATCCATTTACCGGGGCGCGGCAGCAGCTGCGCACACTGTGGCACCAGCGCAACCAGCAGCCAGGGCAGGCTCATACCAATCCCGAGCGTAAGAAACACTATCCACATTTCGACCACTGACGATGAAAGCGCCCAGGCCACGGCGGTACCCAGAAAGGGCGCGGAACAGGGAGTTGCCAGCAGCGTGGCAAAGGCACCTTCGCAAAAGCTGCCGAACAGGGATTGGCCGCCGGCAACGGCGAGGCGACTGTTGAGACGCGCTGGCAGAAACAGCTGAAACACGCCGAACAGGTTCAGGGCGAAGATAAAGGTGACCGCCACCATCAGCCCGATAAACCACGGGTTCTGAAACTGGATGCCCCACCCTGCGGCGGCATTGCTTAGCTTCAGCAGCGTCATCAACGCGGCCAGCACGGCAAAAGAGGTCAAAATGCCGCTGCTGGTCACCAGAAAACGCAGGCGAATACGCTGACGATCGCTACCGGCATGCAGCACGCTGCTCAGTTTCATCCCCATCACCGGCAGCACGCACGGCATCAGGTTTAAGATCAATCCTCCGGCCAGCGCCGTCAGCAGGATGCGCCACAATCCAGCGGCGGCGGGCGCAGCGACCGGTTCTGCCGCGCTGGCCGCACCAATCTGCACTTTGGCCTGCTGCACGTTGCCGTGGCTGGTCAGCACAAAGGAGAGCCATTCACCGTTGAGATTACCCGGTTTGTCGCCCCATTCATCGCTTACCGGCACCTGCACCGTCAGGGTATCACCCTGTACCTGCAGCTGCGGTTTACCTGGCGTGATGCCGTTGGGAAGCGGATCGAAGAAAATATCCGCGTTATCCCAGCCGGCAGCAGCATGCGCACTCAGGGTGATACTGTCGTCATCCCAGCGGGCACTGAGGTCATCCGCCACGCCTTTCTCCGCCGGGATACGTGCCATCGCCGCGCTAAAATCTGCGGCGAAATCCGCATCCTGCGGCTGCTGCATATCCAGGGTAAAGAGGTAATCCGTCAGCACGCAGACATTGCTGCAGGTGGAAAGGGTCAGGGTTCCTGCCAGAGTTTTCGGCGCGGCATCGGGGAGCACCAGCGGAATAATCACCTGCTGGTGGTAGCCCTGGGTGGTCAGCCCCGAGATATCAAACCGTGAGGGTACCGGCCAGAACCATTGCGCATTGACCGGGGTATTCCAGCGGATGGTTGGTGCCACACCGCCCTCACCGGGCGAGCGCCAGTAGGTTTTCCAGCCTGGCGCAAGCTGAATATACAGCAGCGCATGGATGCCGTTGTCGGTTTTTTCGGCCCGCAGACGAACGCGGGCGTGATCATTTTTTTGGGACGGTTGCAGCCAGCCTGTATCTGCTGCCTGGGCAAAATTAACCCACAGCAGCAACAGGAGGAACGCGCCCCTGAAGATAGCGAACATAGTTTTCTCCGAATAAATTAAAGACCTTAAGCGTGGTAAGGCCGGTTTTTATTCGCGGAAAACGCAGTTTTTAAGATGGATTTTGAGTAACGGGATCGGGACCGGCTTGTCGCGTCAGGTCTCGCGGTGCAGTGCGGTAAAGACCGCCATCAGCACCAGGAATGCGAACAGCGCAGGCAGTGCGCCATCAAAAAATAGCGGCTGAGCGCACAGCAAAGACCAGGCGCTAAGCTGGCAGGGCTGCGGCCCGGATGTGTTATCCGCTGAGGTGCTGTGACTGGTGGCAGTCAGAGATACCGGCGCTGCGCCGCTGAGCATATGGCGCAGGTAGACCGCCCGCTGGACCAGGCACAATGCCATGACCAGACAGGTTATCACCAGTAACCATTTTGCTGACGACTGTCGCAGACGCATAGGTTTCTCTGAAAAATTAGACTGCTGAATGATAAGAGATGGGCCACAGGATACAAGGTATTCTTTGTAAACTTCTGTCGTGGGGGGATGTGTAGTGGTCAACAAAAACTGGCCATCGCGTTAGAGTTTTTCCAGTATCGATTTTCTGATTCGTTTGGTGGCAACCCACCGTTATATTCGTGCGGCCTGAGTGCGCTGTAATATCCAACGATATAGTCCTTTATGGCGTGAGTCGCATCTCTGAAGCTTACGTAACCTGTCACTGGCATCCATTCGTTTTTCAGACTCCGGAAGAAGCGTTCCATTGGTCTATTATCCCAACAGTTTCCACGCCGTCTCATACTCTGTCTGATCCGGTAGCGCCACAGTAACTGCCGGAACTGCCTGCTCGTATAATGACTGCCCTGAGCACTGTGGAACATCACTCCTGCGGGCTTACCCCGAGTTTCCCATGCCATTTCCAATGCTTTCATGGTGAGTCTACTGTCCGGCGAGAACGACATTGCCCAGCCCACTGGCTTTCTTGCAAACAGATCGAGAACAACAGCGAGGTATGCCCAGCGTTTGCCTGTCCAGATATAGGTCACATCACCGCACCACACCAGGTTTGGCTCTGTTACGGCGAACTATCGCTCAAGGTGATTCGGGATAGCAATGTGTTCATGACCGCCACGCTTATACCGGTGATTCGCCTGCTGGCAACTGACCAGCCCCAGTTCTTTCATGAGCCTGCCAGCAAGCCAGCGCCCCATCTGGTAGCCTCTCTGCGTTGCCATTGTGGCGATGCTTCCTGCTCCGGCCGAACCGTGGCTGATGCCATGCAGCTTAAGTACCTGACTTCGTAACACAGCCCGACTGCCGTCTGGTTTTTCAGGACGGTTTTTCCAGTATTTATAGCTGCTGCGATGCCCCCCAAACACATGGCAGAGAGTGGCCACAGGATAACACGCTCTGAGCTTCCCTATTATCGAGAACTGTACAGGGAGTCTGACATCAAGAGCGCGGTAGCTTTTTTTAATATTTCTTTCTCCATTTCAATACGTTGTAGTTTTTTCTTCAGCTCACGTATTTCGATTTGTTCCGGTGTTATCGGAAAGGATTTTGGTGTTTTGCCCCGACGCTCTTCACGCAGTTGCTTGACCCATTTTGTCATCGTGGAAAGACCGACATCCATAGCCTTAGCGGCATCAGAGACGGTGTAGTTTTGATCGACAACCAACTGAGCGGATTCGCGTTTGAATTCAGGACTAAAATTTCTTCTTTTCATTGGAGCACCTGTGTTGTTCTGAGGTGAGCGTTTCACCTCTGTTCAGGTGGCCAAATTCAGTAAACCACTTCAAGGCTACATTCCCGATAGCAGAACGCATTGGAACAATATGGCGAGAAATAACGGAACAGGAAGGGTATTACAACCGATGCACGTTTAAACCTACTTATGCGGCCAATGTTGATAAGCCCGTAAATTACGATGATACCGAAGCTATCAATGGACTGCGCTACATCATCAGCTATTTGGCAAAGGAGGAGCAAAAGAACGGTTGTTATTACCACGGAAGCAATGATGTACCAGCGCCCAGCGGATTGGGACGACCCAGACCTCTGTAATTTGGGTTCTGCACTTTTTTACAAATTACCCCATTGATGTGGAAGGGCAGGTGGTGACAGGCAATCAACCACCCGCTCAGGTCAGTCCCACAATGGAAGACAGTACAATGGCAATTCAAATTTCTCTGCTTGATGACCAACTGGTGGACATGCAGTTCATTACCCGATTCACGGGCCTGACGGATAAGTGGTTTTATAAGCTCATCAAAGACGGTTTATTTCCAAAGCCGAATAAGCTGGGTCGCAGTTCTCGCTGGAAGCAGAGTGAAGTAGAAGCCTGGCTGCTGCAACGTATTGCGGCCTCACGAGGCAACTGATAAGACTGACTAGCTCTGAATTACACCGTAGTAAACACGCTTCGGTTCTATCTGGCTCTGATGACTACTGCACCTCCGTAATTCACCTGACATTGCCAGCAGAACTCCCCCAAACACCCCTAACTTGATTAACACGCCAGTCGGCCCACACAGGGATTCGATCCACAGGACGTATGAAGCGCTGGTGTTCGTCTGGCAACCAGGACTTTAGCTATACAACACCATTGGAATTAGTTCAGTTTTAAGAGATTGTTAAGCTCTGCTCATAAATACCTCAATAATGAGATGAACTCTACCACCAGCATAATAATTGAGTACACTGCACCCTAACAAACGCTTAAAACCCAATCGATACCTTTACAATCAATCAACATACGCTATAATACAATTCTTCAACTTATTATTAAATAATTACTTTTACAATGATTGATATAATAAAAACTGACCGCTTTAAATTATTTAAATTAGACGAATGTATTATTATATTTAGTTACAAAGACTACTTACAGGGTATCAATTTTAATTTAAATGAAATCGCAAACCATACTGCGAACACTTGGGAAGCAAACAGAAATACAGCAGAAACGAATAAAAACACATTGCAGGGGAAAATTGTTGAGGAATTATTTATAGATTTAATAAACCATGAAAATAAAAAAACAAACTCAAACCTATCTTTCATAAGCTACGATGACATCCGACTGGATTTATTTAAGAAGAATGCGCCCTTTGATGGGGTGATTTTTGAAATTGATAATCCGAACATTGATGTGGCCATCAAAAAAATAAATGATTTCATAGCGAAAAATCAATACGGAAATTTAGATGATGCAACATTAGAATTTTGCAGAGCAAATAGAATATATACTGTTGAGATAAAGTCTTCAAAGATACCAGCTAAAATTTATAAGTCCTCAGGCGAAGATCCACATAAAGTAAATTTTCAAAAAAATACAATCAAAGAATTAAAAAAATTAGACCTATTCAAATACCCTAAATTTAATAGGAAGGATGGTGGTGAAATTCACAATGCAGAAAGTTATTTAAGTTGGGTTGCAAAAAACTCATACTCAATGATAGGTAAACCCCACAGAGATATCATAAGCTCAGAAATAAATTCATCGCTTGATATATATACAAGGATATTTATTGATGATAAGTTAATTAACAAAAAAGGAAAAGAAGTTTTTATTGGTTATTTTTTTGGCTATGTCTTGGGTCATGAATTCTATGACAAGTTAAATATAATGAACTTCCCTTCAAAAAAATCTCAAAAAGCTATTTATGTGACATTCCCTATTTCTAAATCAAAATGCTTTAATCATCTATTTGAAGATTCTAGATTATGGGGTTATTAGAAAAAATCACTCTTACTAAGTTAGCCTCATGCATTGAACACTCTATATGTAAATTGACATAAACTGAGTTCAATACTCCATCAAAATCCACCTATTTAGCTCCCATTTAGTAGAGTATTTGGTATGCTTAACAACTAACTTTTAGCTCTTCAGTGCTTCTTATACAATAATTGGGATTTCACTAATCCAAAGAAGTCTCTCGTCGCCTTGTAAGTATTCCTGCAAAACAAACTATTCACTTTCATACATCTTCCGACATACTGATTAAATCTTCTGAAGATTCCAGCATGCGCAAAGCCCGGTTCTCTCAGAACTATAAGTTGTATTTATACTAACTAAATTGTGCTGACTCAACTGGTAGTTAACAAGTAATTTATATCTTATCTCGGTAACTGCATTCTAATTCCTTCAGGAGAGCATCCATTGTCATCATCATGCCACCACCGTCTCGTCTAGGTTACTTTGTCGAACACTGAAGTCTAGGCGCCCACTTACTTTTACAGGGGACACCTCCACATGCACAATGCGATTTTTCTGCTTGTGGTTAGCTAGATTATTCGCTGAATTATGAAGGTGGCATTGCAGCAGATGTGTACCAAGTGATTTTAAATGTAAGGTTTTCATTTTTACTTGCGCACTTGTAATATTTGTAACCTCGAAAGTAAATGGTAATAAGATAAGAGTAAAAGCGGAGCTTTGTGCTCCGCCTTTCTTGTTCAAAAAGATTAAAGCAGTAGCGATGAGGTTTCGAGTGGCTCGCCACCATTAATTTTATCTTGTATATCGCTGATAAACTCATCCATCTGGCTGTTGGCAAAGAATTTAATGCCTATAAGCTTCACGTCCTCATTTTCATCAATAATAATGCAATCTTCCTCATTCAGTGTTTCAAGCATTCGCTCTTTCCACCTCTCATCCAGCAGCCTGTCATCACCCTTCGGCTCAAGAAACACCTGCCAATAAGTATTATCAGCATGGCGGGTTAATATCATGATGAAGTCAGGCATAAAACCCCGTACGCCGCCAAATTCGGTTAACTTAAAACGCGTTGACTGTTCATCGTTACGTAACACGAAAATATCGTCATAACGGGCTTTCAGCTTCGGCATAAACGCTGTCAGCACTTTGATCAGTTTATGCTCAAGTTGGTTAAGTATCGCGTTGTCATACACATACCATTTTTTACCGATAGTCTTCTCTGCCGTGATTTTCTGGTTCATCGTTACGGACGGTTCTATATACAGGCTATAATCTTTGATGACTTCCCTAACTGGCAGGCTGATAAAGCGGTATGTCCCCTTAACCTTCTGCTCATTGCGCCGCACATTCTCTGAAATTCGCAGCAGCACAGTTTCAAGTAAGCCGAGTTTTTCTTTTGACGATATGGCGGAGAAATCGAGAGCTTGCGGGACGGTCACGGTAATTTTAAGCTTACCCAGATAGTAATCACTACAGATGAACTCGCGAATACTGATCAGTTTCGGGAAGTAGCGTTGTAGGTTATCCAACTCATAGAAACGGATTTTCTGCATCGCTTTACGGTAAAAGCGTTCATCCAGTACTAAAGACTCCATTTTTGTGCCGCCGTCTACTATTACTCCGGTCAGGTTATCCAGAGACTCCTCTCCGGCTGTCTGATAAGGTATTTCAAAACGCGTTTCCAACGAGTAGGTTTCCCAGCATCTGCTGCTGCTTTCAATTTCTTCCACTTCATTTAAATACAGTTTACCAGTCTGATACACGGCGGACTTTTTAAATTCATCCTTCAGTTTTGCGTGTTCTACTTGACCACTGCCATCCTGCTGCGCATCGATATCTGCCTGCTCAAGTGAGGCGTGCAGCGTTCTGATATACGCCGGTTCATTGATGGTGTGGTAATGCAGCTGCTCAAGTACGCTTAGATCTATTGCACTAGTATCAAAACGGCGGGTAAAGCTACGCTGTCCGTCATAACGGAATGGGTAATATCGCGCACCACGACCGATAAGCTGCGCTTCGCTGTCCGTGCCGGACTTACTACTGCTAGCCTGTTCGCTAATGCGGACGATATCGTAGAGATTGAGTACGTCCCAGCCTTCGTTGACTTTGGCAACAGCAAATACTGCCCTCACTGGATTGTCTGCCTCTTCCAGAGTGTTCAGCAAAACGGGGTTTTCTTCCATCAGGTCTGACTTGTTGACGTTCAACAGATTTAAGTCGTTAAAGTCTTCCTGAATCTGTCCGATAACTGTCACTAAATCGCTTTCAGCGTAACGCTGTATTACTTTATTCCAGATACTGGTGTCGGAACTAAGTTGAACTTTTTTATTCGCCAGATGGCGCTTAACACTTTCAGGCGTAAGGGCAGAAATCATCAGCGAAAATTCATCCTGCTTCGCTTTTGAGATGGCGATTTTATTCGACTTAAACAGTATGACAGGCTTGAATCCGTTGATACCGTTATCGCCTGCCGTCAGTTTGCGGTACTGACTTAACAACACAGCATCCAGCATCTTATCGCTGTCATTCTGGTTGGCTTCCAGCAACATGACTTTTTTAGAGTAGCCGTCTGACATGAACTGTTTCAGGTCATACTGATACACCACCTTGTCGCGGTACTTCTGGCCGATTTCTTTTTGCCCTAGGTCAATGGTGGCGGTGAACTCAAGAAGACGGTTTTCAGGGCGCAGCGCCAGAACGCTTTCAATTGTGCGCTCCCAAGTCAGCTCCTCATACTCTGTAGAGGTCCTTGCTTTGCCCTTCGCTTTGGTGCCTGCATTGAAATGGTGCGCCTCGTCGCCAAGCATCACGAGTGGGGTTTCTTTCAAATCCTCACGAGTGATGCTGTTCTCACGATGGCTGTTCAGCTCATCATGCATCTTATGAATAGTCGTAAGCTTCAGATAAATTGTGTTGTGCTCCGGCACGGACGGGAATGTCTCTACCGGTGCTACAATAATTTTTTCCCCGTCGATTTCCATCGTCTGGCTGAACAGGTACTTCGGCGACTGCGGGTTGAGAAGGTTTTCACGAGTTTTCTGAATAATCGCATCCGTATGCACGAAGAAGATGAAATTCTGATATCCGGACTCTTTAAACAAATAGAGTATCAAGCTAGCCATTACCATGGTTTTCCCTGAGCCGGTCGCCATATGGAAAAGGAGATGACGATAATGTAACTGCGCCTCTTCCCGTTTACGCTGAGTGTAATGCAGGTAACGAAGCGCACTATGCTGATACGGTCTCAGCATGTCTTTCAGGTTTGCCTGAATGTAGTCTGGCGTCTCGTAGTTATCCTGGAACAGTCCGGGTTCATCAAACTGTTTCAGCCGGTTAAAAAGTAGCGTCTGACCGCCTATGGACGTGGATTTCTTCGGCATGGGATCAGTCCTTATTGTAGAAGCTACGAGTAAACGCTTTGTCGCTCTCTGATATGTTTAGGTCGCTGTCATCCATATCCGATGCGGCAACATATAGCTGGTTTTTATCGAGAGTTCCGATCAGCAACCGCTTCTGTTCATCAAGGTCCAGATCACTGAAAGCGACTGTTTGGTATATGCCATCTACTTCATATTCAGTAGAAAGGACATTTTCTAGTGCAACCTGATAATTAAGGTGCGCCTCTGTTCTCATCTCAGAAAATAGTTTTTCAAGATCCTCGTAAGACTGTGCCGCCTGTATTTTGTGCACAAAATACGCATTCAGCTCCATCAGTTCGGCATAGACAAAGCTGCCCCCCCCCTGCCAGTTAACGTCTTTGGAAATACCGCCTTGTTCACCTTCGATTACTTTTTGCAGGCGCGGTACAGTGATGTCATTGATATAATCCATCTGTTCGATACCGATGTATCGACGTCCCATTTTATGGGCAGCAGCAGCAGTTGTTCCACTACCCAGATGAAAATCCAAAATTAAGTCATCTCTCATTGATGTTATTTCTATTAACATCGCGAGTAAGCTTTCTGGTTTTGTATAATCAAAAACATTTTTATCTAACAAAGTAGATATATGCTTTGTTGCATTATCATTAGAATATTTATTGTCTGTAAACTCAAGTGTCGACAACGCCTTTGTCCTATCGTGATTTACTACTTTATAGACTCTTCCGTCTTTAATTATTTTTGCATTTTGATATGTCTTAGTGTAAATCCTAGGCCTAACTCCTCCATTTCTTATTTCAATAAAGCCATTTTCCAGACCAAACTCAAATAATTCCCTACTCCATCGCCATGCCCAGTCAGCTCTATTATGGTGGCCTAGCGCTCTTTCTTTAAATAAAAGAGCATCCCCACCCGGGTAATAGACCTCTCCATTAAGCTTAATCTTATAATCAAGAGATTTACTGTACTGAAGACTATCGTAATCAAGTGTTTGATTTAATTTGTAACTTCCTCTTTCCTCGAAGAATTCATCCTTGAATTTAAAATTATCGTCATCATGAGAAACTGCATACATACATTTATTATTTATGTTGTTTACATACAGTAATATATAGTCATGATTCTTTGCGAAAATGCTCGTTGATTTTCCACCTTTTTTTGTGACTCTAGGGAATATAGCGATTCTGTTGCGCCTTCCGAAAATATCGTCAGCCAGCGCACCTAAATAATTCATCTCGTTATCATCAACATTTATCGCAATTAACCCATCGTCACGTAGCAAATCTTTTGCTACTTCAAGTCTATTTTTCATGAAAACCAGCCATGTTGAATGACTGAATTTATCATTATATTTAAAACTGTCTTTTTCTGTATTGTATGGAGGGTCTATATAAATGAATTTAACACTACTAGAATATCTAGCCTTGAGAGAGTGCAATGCTATTAAATTATTACCTTTTATTATAAGGTTATCATTTTCACCAAACTTACTTAGTTTTTTCTCAATAACTCCATTCTCATATCTCTGTGCATTTTTGAATATTTTAGGAGAGAAAAGTCGATCTATTTCATCACGAGCAATAATTTCATTGTAATATACTTCTTCTTTACCCTGATCCTCTTTAGTCATACCACCCTCAAGTACACAATCCTTGAAGGGAAAGTCTAATACCACATCAGAGCTGTAATCGAGATATTTACCATCACTGGTTAGTCCAATTTTATTACGATATTTAGTAAAGCTATTAGCCCAGTATTCTTTATATTTAAGAAGACCGCATAGTTTATCAAACTCAAAAATTAAAACACCGTCAATCTGCGTGCCATAAACTGATTTTATTTTTTCATTAGAAATTAATGCTTTGATTACAGCAGGTTTTTTATGGGTGATGGCATCACTTACTTTCGAGCGATGTAACTCCTCACCATCCCAGAACTCCGGAAACGATTTTAATACCTTATTTAATTCTTTGATTAATTCAGTTTGCATGTCATTGCCTTATGACCGATTGAGAAAATAACGATAATTAACTTAATAACAAGATAAATTCCTGCCCTCAATACTACCTATCACACTTTATATGCTTGTATAATACCTCACCATTTTTAATTCGTGATAGTGTTTGAGCGAAAGGTATATCGTTACCGAGGATACGCTTCACATCCCTTGCTGCTAAGGATTTATCTAACAGAGAAAAATCAGATAAGATCTGGTATCGCATTGAACTATGGTTAATTTTTTCAGGATGAGACTCATCTATATTCTTACCACTACCAGTACCATAAGCTACAATTCCTGAACCTGATTCGTATAAGAAAACCACATCTCCTTTTTTTATTCGATTCATTTTCCCTATGTAATCATCTTCAAAAGTGGCAGCAATTCCTTGCTCCAAAATTATATTATGGTCAACAATACTATTAGTTTTATTGGTGTTTAGCAGAAAATAAGAAACCCCATTACTTTCTTCAACAGAATCAGTTAGTTCGTTCTCATCGCCCATTTTCATATTACGCCACTCAGGGAGTGCATAATCTGAGATCAACTGATAGATAACATCTTGTCTTGTACAGCCAACAACATCAGCAATTTCTTGGAGTACCGCATTTTCCTCACTGGTGACGCGAACACTTAAGGTCACAGTGTTCTTAATATCGGAATTGAATTTCTTATTGAGATTATTGAGTAGGCTCATATCTAAGTCCAATGATTAACTTCTCCTCATCATATATGAATCTACAACGCCGTCAAGATGTGAATCAAGTCCTGAATCATAATTTGATTCAGGACTTGATTTTGTACTTCGTAATTAAATTACGCTTTTAATGAGCGTCTGAATCATCACTAAGATGATAGATAAAAACATCATAACCATATGATTTAAATTAAGTATAAAGCACTTACCACTTAAAAATCACACAAGAGTCTTAACGAAGGCCGTCTGGTTAGGCTTAATTTTAGACATTCAATGGATTCCTATGATGTGACCCTGACACCATGTGTACAAAAAGCACACTTAAAAGTGTTCGGCTTCAGAATCCTACAGAGAGTCTGTTAAGGTGGTGCAATCTTTGTAATGGAGCAATTCAACAACCCGATTAATACCCGCTTACTAACTACCTTGAGTGGACCTTGCCAATGAAAATCAATAGGTGTATTCCTCATGCCAACAATCCCTCTAGGAAAAATAACCAGCCAGCCTCGCCAGAAAGATTGATCGATTAGTTCTATGAAAAAACATTCACTAAACATTTCCACGATTGATTTTTGCATAGTCGAATGGAGTGACCCCCTTCTCCCGATTCGCATCAAGAAAATCCGCCCACCACTGCAGCATCAACCTGCGCTCCCCCAGATGCTCCTCCTTATGAATATAAGCCGCACGTACAGAGTTAAGCTCCTGATGGCTCATCTGCCTCTCTACTGCATCCCTCGAACACAATTCTGACTCAATCAGTGAACTACATGCCATAGTCCTGAATCCATGCCCACATACTTCCGTTTTCGTGTCATACCCCATTACGTGTAGAGCCTTGTTCACCGTGTTCTCACTCATAGGCTTACGAGGGTCGTGTTCACCAACAAAAATCAGCTCACGATTCCCGCTCATGCTTTTGATCTTTTCCAAAATAAATAGGGCTTGTCGCAACAAGAGAACAAGATGAGGTGTCCGCATCTTTGAACTACGTTGAGAATGCTTAACACCTTCCAGCGGTTCACGCTCGCCCGGAATCGTCCATATAGCCGTTTAATAACCCACTTCTGACCAGCGGGCAAACGCAGCTCGCTTGAACGGATGAAAACAAACAAAGTGAGTTCAACCGCCGATCGAGTTAACGGCCTGCCAGAATAGTGGTCGATGCGGTGAAGTAATTCAGGAATGAGATTAAGTTCCAGAGCAGTACGATGCTGTCTTTTCGCCGTAGCAACCGCACCGACAATCTCTTATGCGGGGTTGTAATCGATCAAACCACTGCACATAATCGCAGTAGTACGTTGTTGTAACGGGCGGCGACTTCGAGTCGCCCGAATGATTCCATCGCTTTGATAGGTACAAGAAGATCCCGGGCTTCAGTTCTGCAATGTGCCGCTTGCCGATAGCAGCAAAAAAATTATTTTCCGGGCTTTGCAATACACGCGCGCTTTGCGATGCAGACCACTTCAAACGTTATCGCCTCTTGCTCCTGCTATTCCTTAACGGCTTACGTGTTCTCACTGGGACTGACACCATTAGATAACAGCTTACGGGCTTAGTCCCGGCGTGCCCTGGCATCAGCCAGCGAGACTTCGGGGTATTCCCCCACGCCAACATCTTCTCTTAACCACGAAAGCGATAACGAAGCCGCCAGTATTTGGAACCGTTAGGGTGAACCAGCAGAACCATGTCTTCACCGTCAATCAGCTTATAGGCTTTTGCTTCAGGCTTTGCCGAACGACTTTCACATAACTTAGAGCTATGATGAGTATCTTTTCAAGGGTTCTTTGTGGATACAAACATTATCGAACCGGGATATACCCGAAAATGTACCCGCATCAATAGGTTGATTTAGATTGAATCAGGTTGAGTGAAAAGCAGGGAAAACCGTGCGAATACCAGGCTCCAGATACAAACAAAGCCGCCTCATTAAGCAACTTGACTGCACCTCAACGGTGCGAAGGCAGGACTCGTAAATTTCTACAACATATTGTTTATAATAAACTTATAATTTATAATTTAATTAAACTCCCCTTTTTGTGCCCCCTGAATGATTTTCGTCACTCCAATCTGTGTGATATTTACTCAATCGCTTTGGTTTGGTTCCGTGCCACAGATCCACACCGGATTAATATGAAGTTACTTCTTATTTGTATGTTTCATCTCCACTATAGTTAGGGATTAGCCAGCCATGTTAGTGATAGTCCGTGCAAGAAGAGCTAAGTGACTCCCCGCCGGATAACCTCAAATGCCGGACAGGTGTATGATCGTAACGTCATCGCTTGTTATGTACACGATTGCTTAACAGATTCACGAGGTAAATCCATTCAATAAACGTCATCAATCAAATTATTAACAGGGCGTACTATGGCTGAACGGCCTCAAGAGGCCGGATATAATTTATGAATCAACTTCATCAGTATTTTATAAGTTATTACTGAAAAAAATAATGAAGAAATAACATCAGTTAAAAACCATAAATCATCATAATTTTCCTGATTTGCATTACCATGAAGCCACGTAGCAAAGTCGTTGGCAGTATCTAAACTGATAAAATGGGATGAATTTACCAGGCTTGCAAACAAAAAAAACAATCCAACAAAAAGGATTATTTTAGCGATTTTTCGGGCAAAATTTACCATATTCATGACCTGAAACCTCAATGTAGCCACGAGCTTTTAAGTTTCTCATACAAGGAACATCAATCATGGATGTTCTGAGTAATGCGTTACGCAGTGTCCCCAAATCGGAATTACTGGACAAAGTGATACAACCTTCTGATATAGTCCCTGGATGCAAACGGAAGTTTCCTCGTTTGAGTCCTTTTATCCATGTCCAGTCATCAATGTTCCAGTCGTCACGCCATAGCGCAAACCAGTCAGAATGACCAAACTGAGCACCACGAAACATCTTATTATACAGATCTTTTGAAGCCGACATACCTCTTGACAAAATACCACCTTGCCCGCGATCTATGACCCAATATTTTCCCGTCGGTAGAGGGCCTTCTGTTGGAATATGTACACAGCCTGAACGGTTTCGATTAACACCATTTCCTGAAAATGCCATAAATTTACCAACACCGGTAAAGGTTAATGGTGCATAATCTGCACCATTAAGAATAAACTTGCCATATAACGCCATTTTGCTTTAACTCCCAGCAGTTGACTTTTCCATATGATTTTTTTCTTGAAAGGTGAATAATATCAAGCATGACCAGATAAAATAATACAGGATCTCAACGTTAAAAAAAATTTCACAAGCTATCGAGTCTGTGCACTATTTGATAACTACAGCTGCGCTCAGTGGCTTATACCCTGGGAAGGGTGGACGAGTAACTTTTTTGATTCAGTCGAAGTGTGGTTTTAGAAAGTCAGATGAAAATATTCCTTTTTTCGCTACCGGGTGCCTGTGTTGGATTCGCTCTGACGTTTGCTGTATTTCCGCTACTTTCATATATCTTCGTCGGCACTGTAGTCAGTGACGATGAAATGAATAAAAACGTTGGATTATTTTTATTCAGCGCCGCGCTTTTTGTGATTATTGGGGCAATCGCTGGTGGTTTGTATATGCATCATCGCATCAAAGCCAACAATGCGAATTCCAAAGGCCGCTAACAGACATTCTCTCTATTATCAAAAAGATGTTGGTTCAGTTGGTTCAGGGCTTGCAGGATCATCCGCTACTGCTGGCAGCAGCGGAGTTTTATAGCGTTCACAGAAAGGAAAAGACAGATAAACACCGGACTCCAGACACAAAAAAAGCCGCCTTATTAAGCGACTTGATTACATCTCTATGGTGCGAAGGCCGGACTCAAACAACACTTCAACTATATGTTTTGTATAAAAATAAAATAACACAAAACTTAAAATGCCCCCTTTTGTGCCCCCGCTTTATTTTAATCAATTGTTTAAGGGCAGATGGTCTCTAAGGTTGAAGAGTAGCCAACTAGCAGATTTCCCGACCGATGAGTTAGGCTCCGAAAGACGGAACCTAACCGCGTTAACTTCTTCTGGACGAGATAGCAGCGCTTGCATGGGTTAGCTGAAAAGCCACCGTCCGGCTTTTGCTGATTCAACGAGCATATGAATCGTCAAGGGTTTGGGTTTAACGTCAGGGAGCTTATGGGATTTAGGCCTTAAGAAATTAGGCAGAAATCCTTTTTCATAAGGCCAGTATGCAAGAAAATCAAATTCGCTGTTATCGACGTTAAATCGCTCGAAATAGTCATTCATTATTTCGTCACCAGTTTCTCTGGCCCAAGGATATTTACCTGTCGATAGACTGGTCTCAAGCGTTAGCTCAGGCTTATCTTTTGAAAAAAAAGGCTTAAAATTATAATTCCTGTCATACCATTCCAACACAGCGCTTTCGATTGTGTCTTTTACCATAACTTGTCACCTTCTTTTGCAATCAGGTTGTAAGTGTGGGTCGTTTTCCATGCAATTTGAGTCACGTCATTTATGATAAATCCTATACCCAATATGGGTATCCAGCGCCCAGCGAAAGCACCCAGGTTATTAACATAACTGAATCTCAATCCTTTAATGCTTTCGGTAGTAAGTGTTGGCCAGCGGTGCACTCTAATCTTTAACCAAACACGAAGATTTGCACTCAAGATTGAAGTTCCCTTAGTGGTTCCGGCTGGTTTTGCGCGCGTGGTTTGGGTTGGTTGACCTAAAATTATTAGTGCTAAAGTGGCTACATCTTCCACACCAAGTTGTTTCTGAGCCTCATCCAGGAACACGAAGAAAAAAAGCTCTCCAGCGGAAAGATTGAACATTCCTTTGTAAAAATACGTCCCTTTCAGCTCTTCGACAGTATCCATTACGCATCTCCTTTATGACTGTCTCAGTACCTTATCTGCCGAATTGAGGTTCGTCCATAATCTAAATTTGAGATTTATTGATTGCAGTAGAGGATACTGAATTCAAATTTCGATAAAAAAAGATTTTGCAGAAAACCCTTCACACTGTTCACCTTCCATTTTTATTTATATCAGTAAATTACCTGATGAATGATAGGTGTAGGGTGAAGGATATCATTCATCACCGGTGAAGTTCAGGCTTAAAAAACCGGCTTTCGCCGGTTCTGATAGTCATGGTGCCGAAGGCTCGTCGCACTTCGGCAGCCAGTCAGTACTGCTTTCTTCCGTCAGGTCAAGGTTGGTCTGTATCCCCAGCTTTGTCCGCTGCTTCATGTAGTGCTGTCCGTACTCCTGTAAGTATCCCGCATAATTGTTCCATTCACTTTTAGAGCGACATACTGAGGAGATCACTATGCGTAAAGCCCGGTAACACCAGATCATCGCCGTTTTGAAGTC
>CALYQW010000012.1 GCA_945290265.1 uncultured Erwinia sp. | reverse complement strand
TTGCGTTTGAGCTTTGGTGAATTTCCCGGCTTTTTAAGGGCAAAAGCCAGGTCAAAGGCAGGTGGGCTTACCCCAAATCATCAGGGTAATTGATATTTTTAAAATACGATTCCTGTCCGGAAAATAATACGCGATGACCCTCAGCCTGCTGCAGAAAGACCATCAGCCTGCGCTCACCGCTGGCAAGATAGTGGCGCAGTTGCTCTGCGATACTGGCATGTACCAGCGCCAGGGTTGGATGATCGCGCTGTTCAGTGCATACCCATACCGCAGGGGCACCACCTTTCTCATACCACAGGCGTTCCACCAGATTATCCGGCAGTGCAGGTGTATCACAGGGAGCGAACATCACCCATTCCGTCGTTACCCGGGTTAAGGCCGTCAGCATCCCCGCCAGTGGACCAGAGAAGTTTGCCAGCGTATCGCAGATCACAGGTAAACCACTCTGTTGATATACCTCAATATTACGGTTGGCATTAATCCACACAGTAGTGACCTGGGGCTGTAAACGTTGTAGCACATGCAAATACAGCGCCCGATTGCGGTAAGGCATCAACCCTTTATCTTTACCGCCCATACGGCTACCGCGACCGCCCGCAAGGATCACGCCAGTGATTCCGCTGTGATGGAAAGGTGGATGATTCACGGGTGGCTCCTTTTGAGATTAGCTGGCAGCTGGTGATTGTAGCCGGATTATCGCTATACCAGGACTCTATTATGAAATGTCATCGCCTGAATGAACTGATCGGCCTGTTACAACCTGCCTGACAGCAGGAGCCGGATCTTACTCTGATGCAATTTTACGGAAATGGCCGCTGAAGCCGGCTTCAGCGGCCCCATAAAAGCGCTGAGCGATGTATGCTGATTTATCATTAAAAAAGCCTGACAGTGACTGCCATAGCGCTATCACCGGCTTAAAAAAAGATCATGAGGAATATTTCAAAACCGCCTTGCTGCGCGCCCGTGGAGTGATCAAAGATAAAATCACCCGCGCTGCCGTGCTGCTGCTGGTTTAATGATATGCTTTAACGCTATCTATACCCTGAGTAATGAGCGTAGCGGATGACACAGCCTGCCTTTAATTTTCACACCTTAACGCCCGACACCATTCTTGATGCCCTGTGGGATATCGGGCTGCGGGTAGAGTCCGGCCTGACTGCGCTGAACAGTTATGAAAATCGGGTTTATCAGTTTTCTGATGATAAACGGCAGCGCTATGTGGTTAAGTTTTACCGTCCACAGCGCTGGTCAGTCGCTCAGATTGGTGAAGAGCATCAGTTTACTGCTGAGCTGTTTGCTGATGATATTCCGGTGGCCGCGCCGCTGGCGTTGCAGGGTAAGACACTGCATCAGCATCAGGGCTTTATGTTTGCGGTATTCCCCAGTCTCGGGGGGCGTCAGTATGAAACGGATAACTACGATCAGCTGGAATGGGTCGGACGGATGATGGGACGTCTGCATCAGGTGGGGCGACGTAAGGGCTTTGCTGAGCGGCCAACCATCGGGCTGAATGAGTATATTGATGAGCCTTTGACACTGTTGACCGAAAATGCGCTGGTGCCGGCCAAACTAAGAGATGACTTACTGGTAAGTATCGGGCGTCTCAAGGTAACTTTACAAAATAGCTGGCATAATCAGTGGCAGCCTCTGCGACTGCATGGCGACTGCCATCCAGGTAATATCCTGTGGCGTGATGGTCCGTTTTTTGTCGACCTGGACGATGCACGTAATGGCCCGGCGGTGCAGGATCTGTGGATGCTGATTAACGGTGATCGACAGGAACAGCGCCTGCAGTGGGATATATTACTGGAAGCTTATAGTGAGTTTTGTGAATTCGATAATGATGAATTATCGTTGATTGAACCTTTACGTGCTATGAGGATGGTTTATTATCTGGCGTGGGTAGTGCGCCGCTGGAGCGATCCTGCCTTCCCGGGAAATTTTCCGTGGATGACAGATGAAGACTTTTGGCGGCGGCAGATTGTTACTTTTAACGAACAAAATGCGTTGCTGCAGAAGCCGCCAATTCAGTTAACGCCTGGGTTCCCGCTGTGAGCGTCCTTTGGTTTGCTCTGATGAGATTTGATAAGGAAAAAGTGTCATGATGAAAAAGATTTGGTTTGCACTGGCTGGTCTGGTTCTGGCGTGCAGCGCTTCAGCAGCACAGTTCACCGATGGTAAGCAATATGTGACCCTGGATAAAGCGGTCACAGGAGAACCCCAGGTCCTTGAATTCTTCTCATTTTACTGCCCACATTGCTATGAGTTTGAAAATGTCTGGCATGTCAGTGCAGCGGTCAGAAAAGATCTGCCTGCTAACACCAAAGTGACCAAATACCACGTTGAGTTTATGGGTGGTGAGATGGGTAAAACCCTGTCTCAGGCTTGGGCGGTAGCAATGGCCCTGGGTGTGGAAGATAAAGTCAGTCAGCCTATTTTCGACGGTGTGCAGAAAACCCAGGACATTACCGATCCTCAAAGCCTGAAAGCAACCTTCATCAAAGCTGCCGACATTACTTCGGAAGCCTATGATGCGGCCTGGAACAGCTTTGTGGTTAAATCGCTGGTTGCTCAGCAGGAAAAAGCGGCTACGGATGTCGGTCTGACCGGTGTACCGGCTATCTATGTTAATGGCAAGTATATGGTTAATAACGCTGGTTTGAATACGGACTCCATGGACAACTATGTTCAGGAGTACGCCAATGTAGTTAAATATCTGCTTACGTTGAAGTAATTATCTCTCCGTCGGTATGGCCAGCTTAGCGGTCATACCGACGGTTGTAACTAAAATGAATATCCACATATAAAACTTTCACATCGATTTTATTTTCTCCCGCTGTATTTTTCTATCTTCATGATTATTATGGTTTTTATTTTTACTGTGTTTTCAGATACGTCAGACATAATTCTGCTGACAAAATTACGCACAAAGTTATCCACAGGTTTTTAATGCGTCAACTCTCTTCAGGGTTACGCGATTTGTTACTTTTATCCCCGATGCAGTTTCATCTTTCAGGTCAATATGTGGCATCCTTAACGCACTCCAATACCGACGAAGAACGTAACGACTTATGGCTCAAATTGCAGAAAACCCGCTGATTTTAGTAGATGGCTCATCCTACCTGTACCGTGCTTACCATGCGTTTCCACCACTGACAAACAGTGCCCAGGAACCGACCGGTGCAATGTATGGTGTTTTAAATATGCTGCGCAGCCTGCTGCTGCAGTATCAGCCAGATCATGTTGCAGTGGTGTTTGACGCTAAAGGTAAGACGTTTCGTGATGAACTGTTTAAAGAATATAAATCCCACCGGCCGCCGATGCCGGACGATCTGCGCGCGCAAATAGAGCCGTTGCATAAGATGGTGAAGGCGATGGGGCTGCCATTATTGACGGTCAGCGGAGTGGAAGCCGATGACGTTATCGGTACCCTTGCGCAGCAGGCAGAAAGGCAGGGCAGGTCAGTGCTGATCAGTACTGGTGATAAGGATATGGCGCAGCTGGTGACGCCCAATATCACGCTAATTAATACTATGAATAACACTATTCTGGGGCCGGAAGAGGTGGTGGCTAAATATGGCGTACCGCCGAAGCTGATTATTGACTTCCTCGCTCTGATGGGCGACTCCTCGGATAATATTCCTGGCGTACCAGGCGTGGGTGAAAAAACTGCGCAGGCGCTGTTGCAGGGAATTGGCAGTATTAAAGAGATTTACGCGGACCTGGATAAAGTGGCTACCCTGAGCTTCCGTGGTGCCAAAACCATGTCGGCGAAGCTGGAAAGTAATAAAGAAGCGGCCGATCTTTCTTATCAGCTGGCAACGATTAAAACCGATGTTGAGCTGCCGTTAAGTTGCGATCAGCTGACTGTCAGTGAACCGCAGCAGGATGAACTGCTGGCGCTGTTCCGCCACTATGAATTTAAGCGCTGGATCACTGAGGTTGAAGAGGGGAGCTGGCTGCAGGGTAAAAAAGGCAGCACCATCAGTACCAAAGTTACGCCTGAAGTGGCAGCCCCTGCCGCCGCAGAAACAGTCAGCATGCTCTCCAGTGAGGGGTATGTCACTATCCTTGATGAAGCCACATTTGCTGACTGGCTGAAAAAATTGCAGGACAGCGAGCTGTTTGCTTTCGATCTGGAAACCGACTCGCTGGATTCCCTGAGCGCCAATATTATTGGTCTGTCCTTTGCTACAGCACCGGGAGAGGCGGCTTATCTGCCGGTGGCGCATGATTATCTGGATGCCCCTGACCAGCTTGACCGTCAGAGTGTGCTTGAACGTCTGAAACCGCTGCTGGAAGACGAAAAGCAGGCCAAAGTAGGACAGAATCTGAAGTTCGATCGCGGCATCCTTAGAAATTACGATATCGAACTGCGTGGTATTAAGTTTGACACCATGCTGGAATCCTATGCGCTGAACAGCGTTGCCGGTCGGCATGATATGGATACGCTGTCAGCACGCTGGCTGAATCATAAGACGGTCAGTTTCGAAGAAATTGCCGGTAAAGGCAAAAATCAGCTGACCTTTAACCAGATCGCTCTGGAGCAGGCGGCGCACTACGCGGCAGAGGATGCCGATGTCACCCTGCAATTGCATCTGAAAATGTGGCCGCAGCTGGCAGCAGAAGCCGGACCTAAAGCGGTATTTGAGCAGCTGGAAGTGCCGCTGGTGCCGGTACTGTCACGCATTGAGCGCAACGGCGTGCTGGTTGACCAAACGATTCTGGCGGCGCATTCCGCGGAACTAAAAATCCGCCTTGATACCCTGGAGCAGCAGGCGCATGAGTTGGCGGGAGAAGCCTTTAATCTCTCCTCACCGAAGCAGCTGCAGGTGATCCTGTTTGAAAAGCAGGGTATTAAGCCGACGAAGAAAACCCCTGGCGGCGCGCCCTCCACCAGTGAAGAAGTGCTGGCCGAGCTGGCGCTGGATTATCCGCTGCCAAAAATCATTCTGGAACATCGCGGCCTGTCCAAGCTGAAATCAACCTATACCGATAAGCTGCCGCAGATGATTAATCCGCACAGCGGTCGGGTACACACCTCTTATCACCAGACGGTGACGGCGACCGGTCGTCTCTCGTCCAGCGATCCGAATCTGCAGAATATCCCGGTGCGTAACGATGAAGGACGGCGTATCCGTCAGGCGTTTATTGCCCCGAAAGATCACCTGATTCTGGCGGCAGACTATTCACAGATTGAGCTGCGGATTATGGCCCATCTGTCACAGGATAAAGGGCTGCTGAGCGCCTTTGCCAGCGAGCAGGATATTCACCGTGCCACGGCGGCGGAAGTGTTTGGCGTGGCGCTGGATAAGGTGACCGCTGAGCAGCGCCGCAGCGCCAAAGCAATTAACTTTGGTTTGATCTACGGGATGAGCGCCTTTGGTTTATCGCGTCAGCTGAATATCGGTGCGGGTGAAGCGAAGAAATATATGGATCTCTACTTCGAACGCTATCCGGGGGTACTGCAATATATGGAAAGCACCCGCCAGTCAGCAGCAGAAAACGGCTATGTCTCCACCCTGGATGGTCGCCGTCTGTATCTGCCGGATATTAAAGCCAGCAATGCGATGCGCCGTAAGGCGGCGGAGCGTGCGGCAATTAACGCACCGATGCAGGGAACCGCCGCCGACATTATTAAACGGGCGATGATTGCGGTGGATGACTGGCTGCAAACGCAGCAACCGGCGGTGAAAATGATTATGCAGGTGCACGATGAACTGGTGTTTGAAGTGCATAAAGACGCCCTGGAAAGTGCGTCAGCCCAAATCCGTCAGTTAATGGAAGGCAGTATGCAGCTGGATGTGCCGCTGCGGGTGGAAGTGGGAGCAGGGGATAACTGGGAGCAGGCGCACTAGCTTATCCTGGCGAATGCCTGTGTTCTGCAGTACTGGCAAAGGAGCCGGTATTTTGGCACGGTACTTCGCAGCGCGGAGCTAAGAGTAACGGGTTTCGTCATTCTTTATTCCAGGCCGCTCTGCAGGGCGGCCAGTCGCATACGTTCCCTGGCAGGGTCTTAACTCGTGGTGGGTACAGCTGAAAACAGGGAGTGGAGTGATCAGCGTCAGGCGGTTTGTTTTTGAGTCTGATTTTATAAAAAAACAGGGAACAGGGAGTATCTGAATGCCTCAACCGATGCGTGTAGGGAAAAGTGCTTTGTTTTTTTTAGTCACAGGAATTCTGTTCCTTGCTTTGATATGGGGAATGTATTCATTCGATTCGGGTGCCCGATTGCTGGCTCGCTGGGTTGATAAAACGGAGGGTATCCCTAAAACGATATCTTCACATTTATTATTATTATCATCCTCTTTATCATTGTTTATCAAATCTGCTCCCCTGTTCTCCCTGCTGTTTTGCCTGAAAGAACGCAGTGCGCTGATGAAAAGTGCAAAAAAAGCAACTGCGAAAGAGCTTGTTAAGGTGTTCTTAAGTGGGCTGTTGCTGTTTAGCGGTATGACATATTGGATTGTTTTTTTGAATTTTGATATTGCTTACGAGGGAAGAAAAATCCTTACCCTTATTTCTTTCAATGAGTTTTTTGTTTTTTGCTTGTACTCCATTTTGTTTGTTTTTTATTACATCATGAGTATTGTATCTTTTTGTGCAATGGTATTCATACCACTCTCTAATTATAAAATGTTAGGGAGGTAAGGTTATACCTCCCGCTATAACTTTACTTAATTAATTCCGCTACGCTGGCATTTAACTCAGCTGCTCTGTTGGCGTTGATATAAGAAGTAATGACACCTAACCCGATGATGGCGGCGATTGTAATTGCCGACGCAATTCCTGCAGGTACCGAGAGAAAAGTTAAAGTCAGGGACAGTAACCCTAAAATAGCTGAACTGGTTACCCCTGCTAATACCCAGGACTCTACTTCAAGCATCAGAGGATTCCAGTTGCCCGTTTTATAGCCTTCAATTGATTTTTCTTTAATTGCTCTGACCTTTAGCGTAATGTCGGCTATTTTAAAGGTTTTACTCAGGTAACCGTATTTCATTGAAAAACTATTTGCATCAACGGCATGCCACGCATTTATTATAGCCTCTCTGTCGGCCTTATTAATTTTCAGTGACGGGTTTTCCAGGATGGCATTAAGCGAGCTCATTGCCTGTTGGTAGCTACGAATTGATTTCCCCTGAAATTTTTTAATATCACCAGCAATCGAGTCATATAACGCTTTGAATCGTGAGCTGACTTTTTCGCTGACATCTTTGCCGACTGCGGCGATTACCTCGCTTGCTTTAATGAGCAATTCACCATTGTACTTATTTACTGCTGAAGCAAGAGCTGCCTGGGTAGCCTGACGGCGGGTTTCTGCATCAAATGATGCTCTGGCGGCTTGCTTTGCTGCTGCCTCTGCCGCGCCAGCTTCAGCTTTACTTCTGTCAGCGGCCTGACGCATATCGTAAGCATTTTTGCGTGCCTTATCCAGGTCCAGAACAGAAACCCCTGAATCTGAAAATGACCTTTTCGTTGTCCCATTGGAACCGCCAGACGTTCTGGTAGTATAATATCCATACTTCCCATCCTTTACTTCCATACCATAGACTTTGTTTTGCAGGTCATTAAAAGATTTATCAGCCTGGATTGCTGATAGCTGATCTTTATCAGCCAGCTGACGTTTAGCTGTCGCAGCTTCAGCAGCGTTTTGGAATGCCTGATGTTTTAAGTTGGCATCCTTAGTGGCTGAGTCACTAAAATCTTGTGCATCCGGCACTGTTAATTTATTTATCTCAGCTTTCGCTTGCTGGATTACAGCCTGACGTGCCTTATCATTAGCCTGACTTTCTTTAATCGCAGCCTCTTTCGCTGCATTTTCTTGCGCTTTTTTTTGTGCCAGTTTTTTTTGGATATCAGCAGTAACCTTTGGAATTGCAGCACCCAGCTTTCTTTTATCGGGGTTGTTAACCATTTTAGTGGAAGTGCCTCCGTTACTGCCGCCTCTTGTTATCGTCTGCCTGACTTTATCAGGCATTGTGTTATAGGCACGATTCCACGCCCCGCTGATTTGATCTGCGGTGTGCTTCTGTAGCCTGGAAGGCTGAGCATTTATCACGTCACCCAGTGTTTTATAAGATGGAGTTGTCAGGGGAGACTGATTTTTGAGGGCATCTAAAATAGAGTCGTTGATAAGGACCGAGCTAATCTGACCAGCAGCGGCCCAGCTACTTGCTAATTTTAGCGCTAAATTAATGTTAATCTCAGTTTGTGTTTTAGAATTGGCTGCTTTTGGATTAACCACAGCAGGGAGACCATCTTGCGGTATCATAGAGTTTAAAACACGAGTGAGGCCTCTTTTATCAGGTGTCCAGACCATGGACGAATTTTCTTCGGTCATGACAATACCATTCATGGTTGTTTTTCCCTGGGCGTTTATTATTATTTTACCGTAAGGGCCAATTAGTATATCTCCCGGTTTAAGTCTTGACTCACTTGCACCAACGTAGCCGGTATCATTATTTCCGCCATTACCATCGCCGCGGGTCTGGCCGTAGTTTCCGTTTCCGACATGTGCTGTCACCGTCATTGAATTTTCTCTCATACAGATATCCTTTTCATAACTGTTAAGTTTTGTAAGTGAGCCACAGGATGCAATTTTGACTTTCCCATATGACTTTATTGACAGGAATTAACGGCGTTTCCCACATCCTGTGGTGTCTTAACCTATGAGCATGGACGATACGGTGTCAATAATGCCGTACGGGCGGCTCAAAAAATCAACGCGTTACTAACCAACCCCTGTTTTTTCTCGTAAGGGATCACAGTTCTATTGGTATTCAGGCTTTAATAAAAGAACCGCATTGTTTTAGATTTTTAGTTTTATCTCAGAGTGCCAGAACTGGCTGGTTGGTGTAGTAGATATAAGAAAGGCGGAGAGCATGCCGTAGCCTGGTGTCAGGAGAGAAAGGCCGGGCAGGCATGCGCCTGCCCGGTTTTGTGAATTACTCTGCTTCGACTGCCGGTGGCAGTTCGCTGTACCAGCTGTCCAGCTTCTGCTTCAGCTTATCGATACCGATTTTTTTCAGAGAAGAAAACATCTCTACCTGCACATCGCCGGCAAATTCTTCTGCCGCGTCCCGCACCGCTTTCAGCTGCGCTTTGCGTGCGCCGGAGGCCAGCTTGTCGGCTTTGGTCAGCAGGACCAGCACCGCGATATTGCTTTGTACTGCCCAGCTGATCATCTGACGATCGAGATCTTTTAACGGATGGCGAATATCCATCAGCACCACCAGGCCTTTCAGGCAGTTACGCATCTGCAGGTATTCCGCCAGCGCGCGCTGCCACTTGAGTTTCATCTCTTCCGGGACTTCCGCATAGCCATAACCCGGTAAATCCACCAGGCGACAGCCTTCAGCCACCTGAAACAGGTTAATCAGCTGCGTGCGGCCAGGGGTCTTACTGGTACGGGCCAGACTCTTCTGGTTAGTCAGCGCATTCAGCGCGCTGGATTTACCCGCATTGGAACGCCCGGCAAAGGCAACCTCAATCCCGCTGTCAGCAGGCAGATGGCGGATATCAGGGGCGCTGGTAACAAAATGGGTAACGTGATAATTCCAGCCAGACAAAGTAGATACTCCAGATAATAAGGTCAACGGGCTGATTATACCCTTTCTGGCGTTAAAGCGCCCGATAAGCCGGGCTATCAGACGAAAGGACGGGATAAACATCACGGATGTTGCTGAATATTTCAGAGTTTTTGTTGCACTAACCAGATAATTATCTCTACTATCAGAGTGTTACTTTATTTTTTTCTCGTTTTCCGTTAAAAACCGGCAAGCTGGCTTGTTAACCTGACTTTTTCGACTAAATTTGATGTAAGAAACAGGATATTTCGCTTTCATCTGAAAGAGGCTCATGGAATATCAGGATGATAGCGTGCGGGGGAAGGACAGCGTACAGGATTGCATGCAATACGGAATTGGAGCTCACAGGAACAGGGCAGCAGGCACAGGAAAAACCGGGAAGTTGGTCGCCAAAAAGGATGCGCAACGTGTTGGCCCTTCTTCTGAGGGGGGGAATGGGCGTCAGGTTAACCTGACGCCTTTTTTCTTATCGGCTTCAGGCCGCGGGTATGGCAATCAGACGCCCACTTTTGTCCTGCTGCGCAGCAAATTACCCGCCATTTTCTTCATAAGCGTAAATGAATAATAGGCCAGACTGCCGGCAAGCAGCGAGGTCAGCGCCGGTACGCCCGCGGTGATGAAATAGCCAGCCGCGCCGCCGACGACTGAGGCCAGAATGGCATTAACGCCATACCGGGGTGTTTCTGCGGGAATGTCACCCTTTTCCCGTGACTGATTCAGCGCATCGCGGTGGGTTTTCAGCAGGTAATAGTCGGTCAGCATCACGCCAATCACCGGTGGATAGAAAATGCCCAGCAGCGTAAGGAAGTCGACAAAACGATCGAGAATACCCACTACCGAGAGCGCGGTGCTGACCAGCCCGGCGAACAGGATCAGCAACAGATAAGACACTTTACGTCCTGTCAGCACTTCGAGGAAGTTGGCCACACCCAGCGACGAAGAGTAGAGGTTGAGATCGTTTACGCGCAGCGTGGAGAAAACCACTGCCAGAAACCCGACGCCTGCAGAGGCCTGTGACATAATGGTCACCACATCCGAGGTATTCAGTTTCAACGCCAGATAGACCGCCAGTCCGTTTACCAGATATTCCCCGAGGAAAATCGTCAGCAGGGTCATCCAGAATACGGAATTACCGTTTCGACTGTAGCGAGTGATATCCGGTGTGATCAGGCTGGCGACAATCGCTCCGCCAACTACCAGGGTGATCCCGGCGCTGACCGTCAGAAGGGACACCGGCTCTGCCGGTGGCTGGTGTACATCGCCGCTGAAGATGCTCCAGGAAATATAAATGACATTAAGCAGAAACAGCGGAACGGCGATACGCGCCGTATATTTCAGCGCACCAATACCAAAGGCTACCAGAACAGTTAGCGTTATGCCTGACAAAGCGGCGGCCGTTTTAAAGCCCATAACCCCGCCGGTGGAAAAATCCAGCGAGCGGGCAAATACCGCGTTCTGTACGCCAAACCAGCCCATCAGGCTGATGGCGATCAGCAGCCCGACAAGGGATGATCCGGCGCGGCCAAACCCGCACCAGCGGGCGAGCATACTACCTGACAGGCCTTCTTTCATGCCCGCATATCCCAGTCCGAAGGTGGCGATAAAAAATATAATGCTGCCGCCGGTTATGGCCAGAAAGGCATCTTTCACTGACATCGAGTGCCCCAGCACAGCGCCAAGCATAAACTGATCCAGTGCGGTCAGCATGCCCATATGAATCAGCGCCAGGCTGAAGAAAGCCATACGATGATTAGCGGGTACCCGGCTGACGGTAAAATTATTCGTGGTATTCATTAACACTTCCTTTATCTGAGTAAAACCAGTCCTTTTTTCAGAAGATGAGGCGGGAAATAATTAGAAAAACCCTGTTCCCGGCAAAATTCTTCCAGTTGTCTGTGAGAGTGGACATTTGCTTTCTGAAAAATTATTTGTATGCGATTTCTGACGGTTTTTACTGAGATATCTTTGATTCTGGCGAATTCCTTTGCCGGGATACTCTGCAGCAGATAAAACAGCGTTTCACTTTCCGCTGGCGTAAAAATATTATTTTCTATCGACGTGCAGATGATCCCCGGTTTTTTCTGTTGATTAGCATCATTGGGTTAACGCTCATTACCGGACGTGCATTCCAGAGAATTGCCACACATTTTCCTGTGTTATCAAAAATCGGGAATTTTTCACTGAGGTAAGGGTGTAAATCCTCATCCCCGTACCAGTGATGCGTTTCTATAACCAGTGACGATTTACTGCTGCCACAGGTCTGATGATCGTGCGCAATTAAATCGTCTTCCAGTTCAGCCCAGCTGGCCGGGAATTCACTGTCTCTGCGTCCTTCCAGATAGAATTTCTGTGGCGTACTGGTGAAACGTCGCGCCTCATCATTCATATAAATATGTCTGGAATCAGGTGTCTTGAGTCCCCATGGGTCGCTGAAAGCGCGAATCATGGTGATGAGATGACTGATATAGTCAGATGGGCTATCGATCATTGCACTCTCTGCTCTCCTTTTTCTGGCAGCAACAGGCTCGCCTCAGAGTTTTTTGCTCATATAGTGGCGGGTATAGTTGCCGGCATAACCTGAAAGTGAGCCATATTCCTGATAGCCCAGTTTGCGATAGAAGAGGGGGGCCTGACAGGAAAAGGTGTCAACCGTTGCTAACTGGCAGCCCTGTTTTCTGGCTTCATCTTCAGCCCGTAGCATCATTGTTCTGCCAGTGCCTTTTCCCCTGAACGGTTCGGCGACCCACAAATACTGGATATCGAGCACGTCCCACCAGGTTCTGGCGACCAGCCCGGCGACGGTTTCACCCTGGTAAACCGCTGACAGCAAAACGGTGCAATACGCACCGGAGCATACTGCTGATTATGCTGCCAGAGATTATCAATTATCTGCCCAGTGACGCGATCAGAGGGGGGAATGCGTTAACTGAATGTTGATGTCATCTATCATATTTAGCACCAATTACCAGGGGTAAAATTTGCCCGTTAACAATTAAACAGCTCTGAATTATATTGATAATCAGGAGCGATTTATAACTTACAGGAGATAAGAATGCAATATAGGGAATATTTATATTTGAATAATGAATATTATATAAAATAAATATACGCCTTTACCAGGGATGTTATAAATAAAAATGGAGATCGACCTGCGAAAGGAATCGCAAAAAAGATCTATTTATTAATATTTCCCATGGATGAAAAAAGCAGCATTATTGCCAGGAGCAACATGAGTAAATGATGCTGGTGGCAAAACTCTGAGGAAATACAGACAGGCAGTAAATGACCTGTCGACGTATGAAGCCAGATTAAACCCCATCGAGGTAAGCAGCAGGTATAGCTTAAACAGTCCTGAACACTCAGTCAGACCGCGTGATTGTATACCAAATTATTATCACTACTCTTATCAATGGTTTTCTGTTTCAGATGTCGTTTGCCAACGGCGATCGGTGCTATCATTGCAGCGTTTACGCCGGATGGCGATGATTCGGTGCGCATAATGCAGACTGCGTTTCTGCCGCCGTAACCTGTGACCCGGTACAGCCAGTCAGATTCCGCCACCCTGAACTCGTTAATGTTAAGCCTGAGAGCCGAAACCATGAAGCAGCCAGCACGCACCCCCCAGGGCAAAAAGCCCGCCGCGAGAGTAAAACGTAAATCGCGCGAAGAACTGAATCAGGAAGCGCGCGATCGCAAGCGTGATAAGAAACACCGGGGAAATGCATCCGGCAGCCGGGCGAATTCGGGCAGCACAACGTCGCAGGGCACGGCTGGCAGGCAGCAACAGGATCCGCGTATTGGCAGTAAAAAACCCATTGCCCTGGGTGCCGATGCCGCTCAGTCGGTAAAACCGGCGCAGACCAAACCGGCGGTGAAAAAGAAAGCGGTAGCGGTTGATCCGGCGGATGAACTGACCGCGCTGGAAAATGACCCGCGCCTGGACGGCTTGCTGGATCGTCTGGAAAATGGCGATACGCTGTCGGCAGAGGATCAGGCATGGCTGGATCAGACTCTGGATCGTATCGACGTGCTGATGGAGCAGCTGGGTATTGATATTAACGAAGGTAACGACGAGGAAGATCAGGAAGCCGAAGAAGATATGTACCGGCTGCTGAAGGGTAGTCACTAACGCATTGCAGAACGGGGCTGCTGCAGCCCCGTTCCGATCCACTTATTCCATTCCTAACTCTTTTAACTTCCTGGTCAGCGTATTGCGTCCCCAACCCAGCAGGCGGGCGGCTTCCTGCTTGTGTCCCTGGGTGTGGCGCAGCGCGGTGGCCAGCAGCATACGCTCCATCTCCGGCTGTGCTTCAGACAGCAGATTTTGATGACCGGATCGCAGCGCTCGTTCCGCCCACTGTGCCAGCAGGGCTGACCAGTGATCGGGCTGCAGCGGAATGCTGCTGTCCGGCGGCGTGGTTTCATACAGTTCAGGGGGCAGATCCTGAATCAGCACTTCCTGACCGGCAGCCATCACCGTTAGCCAGCGACAGGTATTTTCCAGCTGGCGCACGTTACCCGACCAGTGCAGGCGCGTCAGTGCGGTTTCTGTGTCCGGATGCAGGATCTTGGCTTCCACCCCCAGCTCGCGCGCTGCCGTTTGCAGGAAATAACGCGCCAGACGCGGAATATCCTCCCGGCGTTCACGCAGGGGGGGCAGATGGACGCGGATCACGTTCAGACGGTGGAACAGGTCTTCACGGAATTTATTCTGCTGTACGCGCTGCTCCAGGTTCTGATGCGTGGCGGCGATAATGCGTACGTCCACTTTGACCGGCGCATAGCCTCCAACGCGGTAAAACTGGCCGTCCGCCAACACGCGCAGTAGTCGGGTCTGAACGTCCAGTGGCATGTCGCCGATTTCATCAAGAAACAGCGTACCGCCATCAGCCTGCTCAAAGCGTCCCTGGCGAATTTGATTTGCCCCGGTAAACGCCCCTTTTTCATGGCCGAACAGTTCGGACTCAATCAGGTCTTTCGGAATAGCGGCCATATTCAGCGCGATGAACGGGGCTTTGGCGCGCGGGCTGTGGCGGTGCAGGGCATGAGCCACTAACTCTTTACCGGTACCGGATTCGCCGTTGATCAGCACGCTGATGGAGGAACGTGACAAACGGCCAATAATACGGAAGACATCCTGCATTGCCGGGGCTTCACCAATGATATCGGTGGTCGGGCCGCTGGCAGGCTGGTTGCGCGGCTGTTGCTGTTCCTGATAGTGACTGACTGCACGTTCAACCAGCGCTACCGCTTCATCAATATCAAACGGCTTTGGCAGATAGTCGAAAGCCCCCTGCTGGTAGGCGCTGACGGCGGCATCCAGATCGGAGTGGGCAGTCATAATGATCACCGGCAGCATAGGATGACGCTGTTTAATCTGTTTCAACAGCGACAGCCCGTCCATGCCAGGCATGCGGATATCTGACAATAAAACGTCCGGTGTTTTGGTTGCCAGTGCATCCAGCACCTCGCTGGCGCTTTCAAAGGTGACGCAGCTTAATTCCACGCCGGTGAGCGCACGCTCAAGCACCCAGCGAATGGAACTGTCGTCATCAACGATCCAAACTATCCCGCGTTGCATACAAACCTCACTGGCGAATAGGCAGATAAATGGAAAATTCAGTGTGTCCTGGCCAGCTGTTGAACTCTATTTTTCCTGAGTGCTGGTCGATCAGACTGCGGGCAATGGATAAACCCAGCCCGGTGCCGCCCTCGCGGCCGCTGACCATGGGATAAAACAGGGTATCCTGCAGCTGCGCCGGGATACCGGGGCCGTCATCCTCAATATCAATGCGCGCCACCAGGCGATAGCGGTTGCCGTGCAGCGTAAGCTGAAAGGCGGTACGGGTGCGCAGGACGATGGTGCCGCCATTGTCACTCAGCGCCTGCAGCGCATTACGTACCACGTTCAGCAGTACCTGTTCGATTTGGTCCGGATCGTGCGTCAGTTCCGGCAGGCTGGGATCGTAATCACGCACCAGCGAAACGTTGGCTGGCAATTCCATCGACACCAGCTTAAACACCCGTTCAGCCACCTGATGAATACTCTGCGTGACGTGCAGGCCGGGCTGCTGTGGCCCCAGCAGGCGATCGACCAGATTTCGCAGACGGTCGGCCTGTTCAATAATGACGTTGGTATATTCTCTCAGTGACGGGTCGGGCAGCGCCCTGGCCAGTAACTGGGCCGCGCCGCGCAGGCCCCCCAGCGGGTTTTTGATTTCATGCGCCAGACCGCGCACTAAATCGCGGGCAGCTATCTGCTGGGCATGCTGCAGCTGCTCCTGGCTCAGACGACGCTGATTATCCATTGGGGCCATTTCCAGCAAAATCAGGCCATCCGGCAGATACTGCGCGGTGAGTGACATAATATGCGCCCGGCTGTCGGTCACCAGGGTCACTTCGCTGTCGGTAAAACCCTGACCGGCACGCAGGCTGTCGAACATCACCTCGGTATTCAGCGATAAGTAGCCCACTAAATCCGGCAGTGGTGTGCCAAACAGTTTGCGCGAACTCTGCGCCAGCAGTTGCTGGGCGGCAGGGTTGGCGTAATGGATCACCAACGCGTTATCAACCAGAAAAATACAGTTGATCAGTGAGTTGAGAATCTGCCCAGCATCGGGCGGCGTGCCAGTTGCCATACAGCTTTCTCCGGGAAATTAGTTGCACTATAATGGTGCATTGTAGTCATGCGGCGGTTAAATATCGTGGTAATTGCTAAGTTTGCGCTGAAAAAAGCCCATCCAGGGATGGGCCGAACGTTTCCACGGTAACAAAAAATCCTTACTTTCCTGGATGTCGCGGTAGCAACATCCGGGTGATAAAGGATAAACGCGAAATTAAACGCTGTAGTACAGCTCAAACTCAACCGGATGCGGCGTCATGCGCACGCGTTCCATTTCAGACTTACGCAGTTCGATATAAGCATCGATAGCATCGTCAGTGAACACACCACCACGGGTCAGGAACTCGCGGTCTTCATCCAGAGCGGCCAGAGCTTCATCCAGAGAGGCAGCCACTTTTGGGATCTCAGCTTCTTCTTCAGGCGGCAGGTCATACAGGTTTTTATCCATCGCATCGCCAGGATGAATTTTGTTAATAATGCCGTCCAGACCTGCCATCAGCAGAGCTGCGAAGCACAGGTACGGGTTAGCCGCTGGATCCGGGAAGCGCGCTTCAATGCGGCGGGCTTTCGGGCTGGCGACCACCGGAATACGGATGGATGCTGAGCGGTTACGGGCAGAATAGGCCAGCATGACCGGCGCTTCGTAGCCCGGCACCAGACGCTTGTAAGAGTTGGTAGTTGGGTTTGACAGCGCGTTGATGGCTTTAGCGTGTTTGATGACGCCGCCAATGTAGAACAGCGCGGTTTCAGACAGGCCGCCGTATTTGTCGCCGGCAAACAGGTTGGTGCCGCCCTTGGACAGTGACATATGGCAGTGCATGCCGGAGCCGTTATCACCAAACATTGGTTTTGGCATAAAAGTGGCGGTTTTACCCCAGGCGTGAGCCACGTTGTGCACCACATATTTGTAGATCTGAATTTCGTCCGCTTTTTTGGTCATAGTGTTGAAGCGGGTAGCGACTTCGTTCTGACCGGCAGTCGCCACTTCATGGTGATGTGCTTCGACCACCAGGCCCATCTGCTCCATGGTCAGACACATTGCAGAGCGGATATCCTGTGAAGAATCGACCGGTGGCACCGGGAAGTAACCGCCTTTCAACGCCGGGCGGTGACCTTTGTTACCACCTTCGTATTTAGTGCCGGTGTTCCAGCAGCCTTCGATATCGTCGATCGCCACATGTGAGCCGGAGGTGCTGCTGCCGAAGCGAATGTCGTCAAACAGGAAGAACTCAGGTTCTGGTCCAAACAGCACGGTATCAGCGATACCTGAAGAGCGCAGGAAATCTTCCGCACGTTTGACAATGGAACGCGGGTCACGGTCATAGCCCTGCATGGTGCCTGGCTCGAGGATGTCACAACGAATAATCAGGGTAGAGTCAGCGAAGAAAGGATCGATAACCGCAGTGCTGGCATCCGGCATCAGCACCATGTCGGATTCGTTAATGCCCTTCCAGCCGCCAATTGAGGAGCCGTCAAACATTTTGCCTTCTTCAAAGAAGTCAGCATTAACCTGATGAGCAGGGATGGTAACGTGCTGCTCTTTACCTTTGGTATCGGTAAAACGCAGATCAACAAATTTGACGTCATGCTCATTCATCATCGACAGAACGTGTTCAGCGGACATACTTAACTCTCCTGGATTTGATCATTTGTTGTCGCGGTGTAGAGAACATCACGGCAGCTGCGGGCGTTTCATTACGCTGATACCGATAATAAAGATCTCTGTCAGGCTGGCAACCGTTGTAAAACTGGCGTTTTTTGATTTTCTGAGATAAAGCGAAATTTATGCCAACTTTCTTATCCGGGGTAAAAAGCGCTATGATGCGCGTCTTTCGGAAGACAGGCACTGCACCACGATGGTCTTATGCACCATTTTGGTGCCTTATGGTGGTTGTCTGGCACTATTCTGGTGCAGTTTTTTCGCTGCGGTGCAAAATTTGCACTGAAAATGGCTGTGAGAGCCCGTCTGACAGATATCTTGCTGTCAGACGGGGGATTCTGTTCAGTCCTTCGATTAATACGTGTACAATAGCGCGCTATTTCTAATGTTCTAATGCCTGAGGCAAAGCTGTGATCGAAAATTTGCGTAACATTGCCATTATTGCCCACGTTGACCACGGTAAAACTACCCTGGTTGATAAACTGCTGCAGCAGTCCGGTACTTTTGATGCCCGTACTGAAGCCGCTGAGCGCGTAATGGACTCCAACGACCTGGAGAAAGAGCGTGGGATTACCATCCTCGCAAAAAACACCGCCATTAACTGGAATGACTACCGCATCAATATCGTAGATACCCCAGGACACGCCGACTTCGGTGGTGAGGTAGAGCGTGTGATGTCAATGGTTGACTCGGTACTGCTGGTTGTGGATGCAATGGATGGCCCGATGCCGCAAACCCGCTTTGTGACCAAGAAAGCCTTTGCTAATGGTCTGAAGCCGATCGTGGTAATCAACAAAGTTGACCGTCCAGGCGCGCGTCCTGACTGGGTAGTGGATCAGGTATTTGACCTGTTCGTAAACCTGGATGCCACTGACGAGCAGCTGGATTTCCCGGTTATCTACGCCTCTGCCCTGAACGGCATTGCCGGTCTGGATCACACCGATATGGCGGACGATATGACCCCGCTGTATCAGGCGATTGTTGACCACGTTTCTCCGCCAAATGTTGAAGCTGAAGCGCCATTCCAGATGCAGATTTCTCAGCTGGACTACAACAACTATGTTGGGGTTATCGGCATTGGTCGCATCAAGCGTGGTAAAGTGAAGCCAAACCAGCAGGTCACTATCATCGATAGCGAAGGGAAAACCCGCAACGGTAAAGTTGGTAAGGTACTGACTCACCTGGGCCTGGAGCGTATTGACGCTACCGAAGCGGAAGCGGGTGATATCATCGCGATTACCGGACTGGGCGAGCTGAACATCTCCGATACCATCTGCGATCCGCAGAATGTGGAAGCGCTGCCAGCGCTGAGCGTGGATGAGCCAACCGTGACCATGTACTTCAACGTCAACACCTCACCGTTCTGTGGTAAAGAAGGTAAGTACGTGACTTCACGTCAGATCCTTGACCGCCTGAACAAAGAGCTGGTGCACAACGTGGCACTGCGCGTTGAAGAAACCGAAGATGCCGACGCGTTCCGCGTGTCAGGCCGTGGAGAGCTGCACCTGTCGGTATTGATTGAAAACATGCGTCGTGAAGGCTTTGAAATTGCCGTATCACGTCCAAAAGTTATCAACCGTAAGATTGATGGCCGCATGCAGGAACCGTTCGAAAACGTGACGCTGGATATCGAAGAGCAGCATCAGGGTGCGGTAATGCAGGCAATGGGTGAGCGTAAGGGTGATGTTAAAGACATGATCCCTGACGGCAAAGGCCGTATTCGTCTGGATTACCTGATCCCGGCGCGTGGTCTGATCGGTTTCCGTACCGAGTTCATGACCATGACTTCCGGTACCGGTCTGCTGTACTCCACCTTCAGCCACTACGACGACGTGCGTCCGGGTGAAATCGGTCAGCGTCAGAACGGCGTGCTGATCTCTAACGGTCAGGGTAAAGCGGTCGCCTTTGCGCTGTTCAGCCTGCAGGATCGCGGTAAACTGTTCCTCGGTCACGGTGCGGAAGTATACGAAGGCCAGATCATCGGTATTCACTCACGTTCCAACGATCTGACTGTTAACTGTCTGACCGGTAAGAAACTGACCAACATGCGTGCATCAGGTACTGATGAAGCGACCACCCTGGTTCCGGCGATTAAAATGTCACTGGAGCAGGCGCTGGAGTTTATCGATGACGATGAACTGGTCGAAGTGACGCCAACCTCGGTACGTATCCGTAAACGTCACCTGACGGAAAACGATCGTAAACGCGCCAGCCGCGGACCGAAAGAGTCTTAAAACTTATTTTTTAGTTTTATCCTTAAAGGCCGGAAATTCTTCCGGCCTTTCTTATTTCTGCGTCTGTTCAGCCAACCTGTTTACCGCTAGAGTGAGCAACTCAGCGGAAAAAAGGAGTGGACCATGCTGTATATCTTTGATCTTGGTAACGTCATTGTTGATATTGATTTTAATCGAGTTTTAGGTGTCTGGAGCGATCTTGGCCGGGTACCTTTAGCCACGTTGAAGAGTCGCTTTCAGATGAATGAAACTTTTCATCAGCATGAGCGCGGTGAAATCAGTGATGAGGAGTTTGCGCAGAAATTTTCTGAGCAGCTGGATTTGCCTCTGAGCTTCGAACAGTTTGCCGCCGGCTGGCAGGCGGTATTTGTTGACGTCAGGCCCGAGGTGATTGCGATCATGCAGAAGCTGCGTCAGCAGGGGGAGCGGGTGGTGATCCTGTCTAATACCAACCGGTTGCATACGACGTTCTGGCTGTCAGAGTATCCTGAAGTCAGTGAGGCTGCTGATAAGCTGTATTTGTCGCAGGAAATGGGCGTGCGCAAGCCGGAACCGGCGATTTATCAGCAGGTACTGAATGCCGAGGATGCTTCGGCGCAGGACGCCATCTTTTTTGATGATAATCAGGAAAATATTGATGCGGCGCGCGCGCTGGGTATTCACAGCCTGCAGGTTACCGATGCCAGCGTAATCCCCGCCTTCTTTGCCGATCGACTGTGATAATGAAATCAATCCATTCTTTCAGAAATCGGCTGCACGGCATCTGGTCGTGGCTGAAGCTGCTGTGGCAGCGTATTGGTGACGACCAGATGACTACACTGGCAGGTAATCTGGCCTATGTATCGTTGCTATCGCTGGTGCCGCTGATCGCGGTGATTTTTGCACTGTTTGCTGCCTTCCCCATGTTCCAGGATGTCAGCGTCCAGCTGAAACACTTCGTCTTTGCTAATTTTGTTCCGGCAGCCGGTGAAACCATTGAGCACTACATGGAGCAGTTTGTCGCTAACGTCAATAAAATGACGGCCGTCGGCATTGGCGGACTGATTTTTACCGCGCTGCTGCTGATGTATTCCATTGATTATGCGCTGAATACCATCTGGCGCAGTAAGCGCAAGCGCTCGCTAATCTACTCGTTTGCGGTCTACTGGATGGTGCTGACCCTCGGACCGCTGCTGGCCGGTGCCAGCCTGGGCCTCAGCTCCTGGCTGCTCTCTCTGCAGTGGGCGAGCATCACTGGCGTCAGTATGCTGGTGGATAGCGTGCTGCGCATACTTCCGCTGCTGCTCTCCTGCCTGTCATTCTGGATGCTGTACAGCATTGTGCCAACTGCCCGGGTGGCGGGGCGTGATGCCCTGATCGGTGCGCTGGTCAGTGGCGTGCTGTTTGAGCTGGGGAAAAAGGGCTTTGCACTCTATGTTAAAATGTTCCCGACTTATCAGCTGATCTACGGCGTGCTGGCAGTGATCCCGATCCTGTTGCTGTGGATCTACTGGACCTGGTGCATTGTGTTGCTGGGCGCGGAGATCACCGCTTCGCTGGGTGATTATCGCCGCCAGAGAAAACTGCTGCATGAAACAGAAACAGAGGGAACATGATTGCTTTAATTCAACGCGTACGTTCGGCCAGCGTCACGGTTGACGGGGAAATGATTGCGCAAACAGGTGCGGGTCTGCTGATTCTGCTGGGGGTTGAGCAGGGCGATACGCCGGCTACGGCGCAGAAGCTGGCAGACAAGGTGCTTGGCTACCGTATTTTTTCCGATGTGGATGGAAAAATGAACCTGAACGTACAGCAGTCAGGCGGTAGCGTGCTGGTGGTATCGCAGTTTACCCTGGCTGCCGATATCGGCAGGGGGCTGCGCCCCAGCTTCTCCAGCGCGGCGGCTCCGGCAGAAGCGAATGCCTTATACCAGCAGTTTGTCTCCTGCTGCCGCACAACCGGGATCAATACGCAAACCGGACGTTTTGCGGCCGATATGCAGGTGGCGCTGGTTAACGATGGTCCGGTCACGTTCTGGTTACAGGCGTAACGCAAGAGAAGCCGTCTGGCCTGGGCGGCGGACGTAAAACAGGAGCTGTATATGTATCATCTTCGGGTACCCGAAACCGCAGAAGCGCTGGCGATGTACTATCACTTCCGCTGGGAAATGCTGCGTAAACCGCTGAAGCGGCCGGAAGGTTCAGAGCGCGATGCCTGGGATGCCCAGGCGCATCATCAAATGGTGGTGGATGAACAGGAACGCCCGGTGGCGGCAGGGCGGCTGTATATTAATGCGGAAAATGAAGCCTCAATCCGCTTTCTGGCGGTACATCCATCGGTACAGGGTAAAGGACTGGGGACGCTGGTGGCGATGACGCTGGAATCCGTTGCCCGTCAGGAGGGCGTCAGCCGCGTGGTGTGCAGCGTGCGCGAAGACGCCGTGCCGTTTTTTATTCAGCTGGGTTATATCAATCAGGGGGAAGTGGCCGCGCCGCAGACCACTCAGGTACGCCATTTTCTGATGATAAAACCGGTGGTGACCCTGGATGATATCCTGCATCGCGGCGACTGGTGCGGTCAGTTACAGCAGGCCTGGTATCAGAGTATTCCGCTGAGTGAAAAAATTGGCGTGCGCATTGTGCAATATACCGGCAAGAAATTTATCACCACTATGCCGGAAAGTGGAAATCAGAATGGCGTGCATGCGCTGTTTGCCGGCAGCCTGTTTTCACTGGCGACGCTCACCGGCTGGGGACTTATCTGGCTGCTGCTGCGTGAGCGCCATCTGGGTGGCACCATTATTCTTGCCGATGCGCATGTGCGTTATAGTTCTCTGATTGAAGGCCGTCCCACAGCAGTGGCTGATTTAGGCTCACTCAGCGGCGATCTTGATCGTCTGGCGCGCGGACGTAAAGCCCGGGTGCAGCTGAATGTTCAGTTGTCCGGCAATGACAAAACCGGCGCGATATTTGAAGGGGTGTATATTGTGCTGCCTGCCAATACGGCTGAACCGCTGGAGCAGGGTGGCTCAGGGCGCTGAGCGACTGCGAAAAAACCAAAGGTTACCCTCCGGCTCGTTCGGGCGCATGTTGCCATTTCAGGCAGCGATGACGCCCATTCAGGTTAAAACATGCAGAAATAACGGATCAGTGCGACCACAATCGGGCCGACGACTAATGTTATAACTGCAATCCATAACGCTTCCCTGAACGTCATATAACCGCCTTGGTTGCAATGGCAACTGTTCGCGGCTATCCTGATGTTGTCGTGCAAAAGGTTAGCCCCCCGATGTTGCCGGTTCATGCCGAACGATGTACGGGTTTTTCTCTTTCCAGCGACAACGCCACCGGGGATCAAGCCCCCGCAACACTGCGCCTCACCGGGAAAACCCGGCTTGTCGGGGATTCTACAACAAACCCACCGACAACCAGACTGCCACTTACCGGGAAGCTAACGCAGATCACCCTTTTGATCCGGCTGGACTTCTGCGGCAATTTTGCCGTTGACCACCCGTTGTAAAACGCGCTGATTATTGCCGTTAACCTTGATGGTAGCATTCACCGAGGGCTTCAGTGTAGCAGTACCTTGCAGGCTGGCCGTGGCTTTCAGCTGCAGATCTGCTGCCTGTTCTGGCAGTGGTCGCGGCCAGCCCCAGTGGTTAAACAGCGCTGCATCCACCTGATGACCGTTCAGCTCCAGACTGACCGGACGCTGTATCTGCTGACCAATGGTCATTATGCCGCTCAGCTCGCCTGCGCCACGGCGTGCGGCGACTTTACTGACCACGATCTGCTGTTGATCGGCGCTCAGTGCCAGCGCGGGCTGTAGCAGATCGATGCGGTTAAAGGTGACTTCCGCTGCGTTCAGGTCGAGATCCCCTGACCAGATCCCCCACTGTTGGTTACGTACCAACTCCAGCTGTTGACCGCTGCCACCCAGCGCAGTGAGCTGGAAGGGAAAGTCAGGGTTAATATCTATAATCAGATTGCGGTCAGCGTTCAGGGTATTCAGTTTTACGCTGTTCAGCCAGGCGGTCAGCGGCTGCATCCAGCGTTCACGCCAGTCTAAAGGCAGAGTATATTCCAGGCCGCTGATTATCAGGTTATCCAGCGTCATCGCGCGCTCGCTGCGCTGCCAGTGACCCGTGGTGTGAATTTCTCCCCTGGCCCAGCGGGTAGCCAGCTGGCGGATATCGGCTCCCTGGGGGGTAAAGTCAAACTGCGCCTGGGGTTCGGTTAGCTCAACGCCTCCGTCTACCAGATTGCTGGCATGCAGGCTCAGGGTGCCGTTACTGCTCTGCCAGTCTCCCTGATCCAGAGTCAGATTGCGCAACGCCAGTTCCAGATCGTTAACCGCCCAGTTCTGCCCTTCCAGCCGGGCATCAGACACCTCAAGCTGTCCGATGGTCAACGACGGCGTATTTTGTAGCGGAGCAAGAAATTCCCTCAGGTTTTTGTCTGTTTGCAGACGCAATCCGTTCAGCCGCAGACGGTTAATCTGCCACTCCCCCTGGGCATTGCGTGACAGTTGGGCATTGACTGAGCCGCGGGCAATATCGGCTTCCAGTGCGCTGAGAGTCAGCGCATCACCGTTGATTTCAACTTCAGCGACGGCGTTACTGGCCGCAACACCATTCAGCTCCAGCGTGCCGGCGCTGGCGTGAAATGTACTTTTTTTACCCAGCGGGTAACCGGGCTTTGGTTGCCAGGGGGTGAGCGTAGCGTCAACACGCTGCGCCTGCAAAGACAGCCACTGTGGCTGCGTCAGTGCCATCTGGCGCAACTGCAGGCTGTCTGCCTGCAGACCGGCAGGCAGATCGCCGGTCGCAGCATTCAGCGTGCCGCGTGCCAGGGTCAGACGGGTAAAGTGCAGCGGCTGGCTGAACTGTTGCAGGCCGAAGCCAAGATCAACCTGTTCCGCCGCCAGCAGCGCTGGCTGGCCTTTGCGACCGAAGGAGAGATGATTAAGTTGCAGGGTGCCAGGATGGGTAAGCTGGTATTCCGCGCGGCTCAGCGACAGCTGATAATCACTGTGCTGACTGACCTGGCGGCTGGCCCATTTTGCTGCCCATTCCGTTGGCAACAGCAGATACAGCGCTACCAACGCCAGGATTATAATTACCAGCAGCGTAAGTAAACCCTTTCCCAACAATTTCATGCAGACCATCCCCAATTATTTCTGGTAATGGCCTGTTATGCCTGATTTGACTCTGCAGCTCAAGTCTGACGCCTGCCAGCGGCCCGGAATGGTCCGGCAGCTGGCTGTTTCTGCAGGATTATTTTTCCTGTGGGAAGATTAAATTCAGAATAATGGCGCAGATCCCACCGGCGGCGATCCCGGAGGAAAACAGCGTTTTCAGCCAGTCCGGGGCGAACTGCAAAATCAGCGGCTGCTGGGAAACCCCCAGTCCGGCGGCCAGCGACAGCGCAATAATCATCACCGCCCGGCGGTTCAGCGGCTCGCGTGACACGATACGCACCCCGGAGGCGGCGATGGTGCCAAACATCACGATGGTGGCTCCGCCCAGTACCGGCTCAGGGATATGCTGAACAAAACCGCTGACCGCCGGGAACAGCCCCAGCACTATCAACATCAGCGCCACTACAAAACCTACATAACGGCTGGCAACCCCGGTTAGCTGGATCACGCCATTGTTCTGACCAAAGCAGGAGTTCGGGAAAGTATTAAACAGTGCCGAAACGCAGGAGTTCAGACCATTCGCCAGTACCCCGCCTTTCAGGCGTTTCATATACAGCGGGCCGCTCACCGGCTGCTCAGAGACATCCGAGGTGGCGGTGATATCCCCAATGGTTTCCAGCGAGGTCACCATAAATACCAGCATCAGCGGCAGCAGCAGATTCCAGTCAATGCCCAGCCCGTAATACAGCGGCATCGGGATGGCAACCACAGGCAGTGATTCTGCGCTGGTGCTCTGCGGCAGCATATCCAGCAGCCAGGCCAACAGCCAGCCCGCTGCCATGGCGATTACCAGCGAAGCGACCCGCAGGTAGGGGTTACGCTGACGGTTAAGCAGAATAATGGTGATCAGCACCGCACCGGCCAGCAGCAGATTTTTCGGTGCGCCAAAGCTGTGATCGTTAAGTGCCGCATAACCGCCGCCAATGGAGGTTAAGCCCACCTGAATTAGCGACAGCCCGATAATCATCACCACGATGCCGGATACCAGCGGCGTAATCACCCGGCGCGCCAGATGCAGGATGCGTGAAAGCACCATCTCGGTACAGGAGGCCAGCATCAGGGTGCCAAACAACGCCGCCATCATCGCTGGTACGTCAGCCCCGCCGTTTTTCAGCGCCATTCCGCCCATAATCAGTGGCGAAACAAAGTTAAAGCTGGTGCCCTGAATTGACAGCAGCCCGGAACCTACCGGTCCCCAGGTTTTGATCTGTAACAGCGAGGCTACGCCGGAGGCGAACAGCGACATACTGATAATATGCCGGGTATCTTCTGCCGGCAGCCCCAGCGCCTGGCAAATCAGCAGTGCCGGGGTGATTACCGCTACAAACATCGCCAGCAGATGCTGACCGGCGGCAAACAGCGTCTGCGGAAAGGGGGGACGATCTTCCAGGCGGTAAATTAATTCACTTTTGCCACTCGCAACGGGCGTGCGATCGGCGGCATCAAGGATTTCGTCAGACATTTTCGGGGCCCCGGATCAAAAAAGGCGATTTTAATTGCTGTCCGGCGAAAAGCAAACGTTTGCTGTGCGCCAGCGCACTAATATTTATCTGTCAGGCATCAGGCGTTAGTGTAACGTTCGGTTTGCGGCAACCAGCGCTCGATCAGAGCCTGAGCTTGTGGCGGATAATGCTGATGAATATGGCGCGCAATGCGCTGAACTTCAGGGATCATCGCCTGATCGCGCAGCAGATCGGCCACTTTAAATTCAGCGTTGCCGGTCTGTCGGGTGCCGAGCAGTTCACCCGGGCCACGGATTTCCAGATCGCGTTGGGCGATGACAAAGCCGTCATTGCTGTCACGCAGCACCTGCAGGCGCTGTTGTGCGGTTTTACTGAGCGGCGTTTTGTACAGCAACACGCAGTGCGATGCTACGGCACCACGCCCGACGCGCCCGCGCAGCTGATGCAGTTGCGCCAGACCCAGCCGTTCCGGATTTTCGATAATCATCAGGCTGGCATTCGGCACGTCCACGCCGACTTCAATCACCGTAGTGGCGATCAGCAGCTGAACCTCTCCCTGCTTAAACGACTGCATAATGGCCTGTTTTTCCTGCGGTTTCATCCTGCCATGGACCAGCCCTATCTGCAGTTCCGGCAGCGCCAGCTTCAGCTCTTCCCAGCTGGCTTCAGCAGCCTGAGCTTCCAGCAGCTCGGATTCTTCAATCAGGGTACAGACCCAGTAAGCCTGGCGACCCTCGTCACTGCAGGCGCTTTTAACCCGGGCGATAATATCGCTGCGCCGGGTATCCGGAATGGCTACCGTGGTCACCGGCGTGCGCCCCGGCGGCAGTTCGTCGATAGTAGAAGTATCCAGATCGGCGTAGGCGGTCATCGCCAGGGTTCGCGGAATAGGGGTGGCGGTCATAATCAGCTGATGAGGATGGAAGCCCTGCTCCTCGCCTTTTTCGCGCAGCGCCAGCCGCTGGTGGACGCCAAAACGGTGCTGCTCGTCGATAATCACCAGCGCCAGTCCGGCAAACTGCACCTGCTCCTGAAACAGTGCATGGGTGCCGACCACCATGGCAACCTGGCCGCTGGCAATCGCCTCCTGTTGTGCCAGGCGCGCTTTACCTTTCTGTTTACCGGCCAGCCAGCCCACTTCCAGCCCGAGCGGCGTCAGCCACTGGCGAAAATTGGTGACGTGCTGCTCGGCCAGCAGCTCGGTGGGCGCCATCAGCGCCACCTGCTTACCACTGGCAATGACCTGCAGGGCAGCCAGCGCGGCCACCAGGGTTTTGCCTGAACCCACATCGCCCTGCACCAGGCGCATCATCGGATGATCGCAGGCCAGATCGGCTTCAATCTCTTGCACCACCCGCGCCTGGGCGGCGGTAGGCTTAAACGGCAGGGCGGCCAGCAGCTGACTGCTCAGCGTCTGACTGGCTGGGATCGGCTGCGCATGATGGCGCTGAGCGCCAGCGCGCAGCGCCAGCATGCTGAGATTATGCGCCAGCAGCTCTTCCATAATCAGGCGGCGCTGTGCCGGGTGGGAACCGCTGTCAAGATCCTGCAGAATCGTATCCGGCGGAGGACGGTGCAGGGTGCGCAGCGCCTGCGGCAGCGGCATCATGCCTTTGCTGAGTTCCGCCGGCAGCAGTTCCGCAACCGCGCAGGTATCCAGCAGGGTCAACGCCTGTTCGGTCAGGCTGCGCAGCGTGGCCTGACGTATCCCTTCGGTGGTGGAATAGACCGGGGTCAGGGTTTCCTGTAATTCCGTGCTGCCGTACTCGCCCTGCACCCGGTATTCCGGGTGAATAATTTCGGCTCCGCGCTGCCCGCGCTTGATTTCACCGTAAGCGGTAACGCGGAGGCCTGCAGCCAGGCTGTTTTTCATCCCGGCATTGAAGTTGAAAAAGCGTAGCGTCAGTACGCCGCTGCCATCGCTGATCTGGCAGGTCAGCATCCGGCGGCGACCAAAGCTGATATCGCTACGTAACACTTCACCCTCTACCGTGGCGTAAATTCCCGGCAGCAGATCGTTAATTGCGTAGAGTTGGGTGCGGTCTTCATAGCGCATCGGCAGATGTAGCAGCAGATCCTGCACTGTCACCAGCCCCAGTCTGCCGAGACGTTCAGCCTGACGGGCACCCACGCCCGCGAGGGTACTCAGCGGAATGGCGTCCAGCAGGCGGCCCTGCATTATTTACGCGCCCTGGATTGCATGCTAGCCCACCACTCCGGGGAGGCCACGATTGATCCGCAGTCATCAATTTCCGGGTAGGGCAGACCTTTATGTTTTGCCACGCGCGCCAGCACCGGATAGCCCCCCTCAAACAGCAGACGCTGCTGTTCCGGGTAAGGCAGGCTGCTTTGCTGGCGCTGATACATGCCGGCATTTTGCCGCTGCCGCTGCGCCTCGTACAGGATCAGCGCCGAAGCTACGGAGACGTTCAGTGACTGCACCATACCGATCATCGGAATGACGATCTCTTTATCGGCCAGCGCCAGCGCTTCCGCCGTGATACCGGTTTTTTCCTGGCCCATCAGAATACAGGTCGGGCGGGTATAGTCGATTTCGCGGAAATCGATCGCTTTATCGGAGAGGTTAATCGCCAGAATTTGCATGTTTTGCGCTTTCAGCGCGCTGACGGCATCGGCAATCGTGGGATGGGTTTTCACTTTTACCCAGCTGTTGCTGCCCGCCGCTGAAGAGACCATGGTACGCATCCGGCTGCCCGGCCAGACCGCGTTCACTTCATGCACGCCCACCGCATCGGCGGTGCGGATCACCGCAGAAACATTATGCGGTTTATGAACCAGTTCCATACAAACCGTCAGATCGTGCTGTCGGGCGGCGAGCATCTGGCGAATACGGGCAAAGCGTTGGGCATTCATGCGCAGGAAAACTCCCTAAAATAGCGGCAGCGGCGCGCTGAGCCGCAGTCGCGGGGATAAGCAGGCCGGAGCAGAGATGCCCGCTCCGGCCCCTTCAGTTACGGTTTCGGTGAACTTTGATGACATCCGGCATCACGCGGATCTTGCGCATGATATTGGCCAGATGTACCCGGTCACGCGCCGTCAGTCGGATAATGGCACAGTAAACCCGGCCATCTTTTTCTTCGGTATTCATACTCTGAATATTCGAGCCGGAGGTGTTAATCGCGGCAGTAAGATTCGCCAGTGCGCCCTGATGGTTAAACATATCCACCTTGATTTCGGCTACAAACTCCTGCTCGGTCACGGTATCCCACTCTACCGCCATAAACTTCTCTGGCTCTTTCTGGTAGCTGCGAATATTGCGGCAGGATTCGTGATGCACCACCAGACCTTTTCCCGGACTGACGTGAGCAACAATCGGGTCGCCGGGAATAGGGCGGCAACATTTGGCAAAGGTTATCAACACCCCATCCGCGCCTTTAATTGGCAGCTTACTGCGCGGGCTGCCTTCGCTGGGTACGCTGTCACTCTGCTGCAGATTTCTTGCCACTACCACGCTCATGGCGTTGCCAAGGCCGATTTCAGCCAGCAGATCGTCGAATGAATTGAGCTTCATCCGCTCCAGCTCGTGCTGAATATTATCCTCCGGGATTTCAGCCAGTTTGCGGCTGCCGCCCAGTGCATGATTCAGCAGACGGCGACCCAGGCTGACAGAGTCATCGCGCTTCAGGTTTTTCAGCAGCTGACGGATTTTAGCCCGCGCTTTAGAACTGACGACAAAATTCAGCCAGGCGGCATTCGGACGTGCGCCCGGTGCAGTAATAATTTCGATAGTCTGACCGCTGGTCAGCGGCTGGGACAGCGGGTAAGGCTGGCGATCGACGCGTGCCCCGACACAGGCGTGGCCGATATCGGTATGCACCGCATAGGCAAAATCCACTGGGGTGGCACCGGCAGGCAGTTCGACGATGCGGCCTTCCGGGGTAAAGACGTAAATCTCATCCGGGAACAGATCGGATTTAACGCTTTCAATAAATTCAAAAGAGCTGCCGGCACTCTGTTGCAGCTCCAGCAGGCTTTGCAGCCAGCGCTGAGCGCGGATCTGGGCGGTGGTGCTGCTTTCGCCCTGCTCTTTATAGGCCCAGTGGGCCGCCACCCCCATCTCCGCCATTTGATCCATATCTTCGGTACGGATCTGCACTTCTACCGGTACGCCATGCGGCCCGATCATCGAGGTGTGCAGTGACTGATAGCCATTGGCTTTCGGGATGGCGATGTAGTCTTTGACTCTGCCGGGGCGCGGCTTATACAGGCTGTGCATCTGCCCCAGCACGCGATAGCAGGTATCGACGTCGCGTACGATCACTCTGAAGGCATAGATATCCATAATCGAATGGAAGCGCTGCTCTTTCAGGTGCATTTTGCAGTAAATCGAGTAAAGATGCTTTTCGCGACCACTAACCCGGCAGGCAATACCGGCTTCCTGCAAACGACCGTCAATTTCTGAGAGGATTTTTTGGATCATCTCTTTGCGGTTGCCGCGTGCGGCTTTCACCACCTCTTTGATCACCCGGTAGCGGTTTGGATAGAGCGCTTCAAACCCTAACTCTTCCAGCTCAGTTTTCAGATGATGAATACCCAAGCGGTGCGCCAGCGGACTGTAGATTTCCAGCGTTTCCAGCGCAATGCGGCGACGCTTATCTGGCCGTAAGGAGCCGAGCGTACGCATATTGTGGGTACGGTCAGCCAGCTTGATCAGGATAACGCGGATATCCTGCACCATCGCCATGATCATCTTACGGAAGTTTTCAGCCTGGGCTTCTTTCTTGTCGCGGAACTTCAGCTTATCCAGCTTGGACACACCTTCAACTAGTTCAGCAACGCTTTTGCCAAACAGTTGCTCCATATCCTGGTAGGTGGCCGGCGTATCTTCGATAACATCGTGCAGCAGCGCCGCCATCAGCGTTTCATGGTCAAGCTTCATTTCTGCCAGAATGCAGGCGACGGCAACCGGATGGGTTATATAAGGCTCACCGCTGGAGCGTGTTTGTCCCTCGTGAGCATCACGTGCGACAAGGTAGGCTTGCCTGAGTCGGTTAATCTGATCTTCAGGCAAGTATTTTTCAATCAGCTGATTGAGACTTTCAAAGAGATACAAGGTGATCCTTCACGGTTGATTAACGGCGGCCTTCGGCAATTGCCGTCACTGCCTGAAGTTCAGCGGCTTCCTGTTCCTGCTGCTCCTGACGATCGCGCACATCGAGGATCTGGTTGGTGACCAGGCCTTCTTCGATTTCACGCAGCGCGATGACGGTGGATTTATCGTTTTCTTCGGCAACCAGCGGATCTTTACCACCGATCTGCATCTGGCGTGCGCGACGGGCGGCGACCAGAACCAGATCAAAACGATTACCAATTTTCTCTACTGCGTCCTGTACGGTTACGCGTGCCATAAATGTGATACTCCACGGGTGACGAAATGACTCGGCATGATACTGAGTTGTCCTCAGTCTGCCAACAATTTGCTGATTAACGCATCATGGCGCTGTTTCTGGCGGCCCATACGCAGGCGTTCAGCACGGATAATAGTTTTCAAATCGGACAGCGCCAGGTCGAAATCATCATTAACGATCAGATAGTCGTACTCGGCATAATGGCTCATTTCTGCCACCGCCTGCGCCATCCGTCTGCTGATGACGTCTTCGCTGTCCTGGCCGCGTCCGCGCAGGCGGCGATCCAGTTCATCTTTCGATGGTGGCAGCACGAAAATACTGCGCGCAGACGGCATTTTTTCACGGATCTGTTTAGCACCCTGCCAGTCAATATCCAGAAACACATCAACGCCGGTGGCCAGCACCTGTTCAATTGCTTTACGCGAGGTGCCGTAATAATTACCAAAGACTTCTGCATGCTCAAGGAAGGCATCGTCTTTAATCATGGCGCGAAACTCGTCATGATCGACAAAAAAATAATGTTCCCCGTGGTTTTCACCGGGACGCACGCCGCGCGTGGTATGTGATATTGATACCTGAGTATCGTACAGCGGCTGAGTTTTTAACAGTGCCTGAATCAGGCTGGATTTACCCGCCCCACTGGGAGCGGAAACAATAAAAAGTGTGCCTTGAGCCATGATTATACTTGTTGCCAGTTAAAGCGGAGTTTACTTCCTGCACAGTATACACAGGTGTGCAGTCTGATGCAGCGTTTCGCCGATGTTAGCCGCTATTTTCTTCTCTGGCAGTGGCCAGCGCGGTTTAGTGATCGTCATGAGGGTAGTTAAATACCGGCAGTCCCAGCCTGAAGCGTAGTGCCAGCAGGCGTGCGGTAAAGCTGGCCAGCAAAGTAATGATAATCACCGTTTCGACCGGCAGCGCTGTTTTTAACAGCAGGATATAGACCCATCCGGCGGCAAAAGCGATGCCGGCATAAAGTTCTTTTTGAAACACCAGTGGAATACGGTTGCAAAACATATCGCGTAGCACGCCACCAAACACACCGGTTATGACGGCACTGATCGCAGCAATGATCGCGCCATGTCCCATATCCAGCGCCACCTGGGCACCGATAATTGAAAATACCGCCAGACCCAGTGCATCCAGCACCAGGAAGACTTTGCGCAGATGCGGCATCAGCGGGGCTGCCCGGGTGGTTATTACCGCTGCGGCGGCGACAATCACAATGTATTCCGGGTGTTTAACCCAGCCCAAAGGATAGTGACCCAGCAGCATATCGCGTACCGAGCCGCCGCCAATCGCCGTGACCGAGGCGATAATAATGACGCCAAACATATCCATTTTGCGGCGTCCGGCGGCCAGCGCCCCGGTCATGGATTCCGCCGTAATACCAATGATGTACAGGATAGTGAGTAACATAGCTAACTCCAGAGGACGATGCGGACAGACTAAAGGGTTATTACATTTCCGACGAATAAAATTTTTAACAATGGGTCTGGTGATAACGCATTCAGGTGGTAAACACCTCGGGTATTCAGGCATGGAGTGGTTATACTTAATTTTCGTAAGGGAATATCGTGAGCGGTTTTCCTGACTGGCGTCAGAAATTTAATTATGAAAATAAAAGGCATTTTCTCCAGATAAAATGGATATTCATTTATTATTAAGGAAATTTAATTTTTTACTAAAAAATTTTAATTATCTTTAACTAAATAATTTTTGGTGTTTTTTTGCCGATATGCTTTGAATGGTGAAGGGTTTTTAGTGATAAGGTTTTTATTATGATTATGTCAATTATTTGATTTGCTAATTATGGTTTTTTTTGGGGTTTTTATTTTTCCAAAATACTTTAGAATTTCCTTGTTATGTTCATTCTTAACATGAAACTATGTCCCGCATTCGCAATGCCGGGTTGGCTGGTTAATCTTGTCTTTTTTTATAATATTGTAAATATTTCGGGTAATTAATGGACGTTATAATGATAGCTTATCAGGAGGATGTATGTGTAACAGGTACTCGGTGACAATATCTGACGATCATCCGCATATTCTTTATTCTCTGAAGATGCTTTTCTCTACCAGTGAAAAATTCATTATTGTGAATGAGGCGATATGTGGAAAAGATCTGTTAGCGGCTTTAGCCTCCAGGCTGACAGATATTGTTATCACTGATTTCTCTCTGGGTTCTGAGCGCTCTACGATTGATGGCTTCACCAAGTTACGCGCATTATCGAGCCGCTTTCCTGATGCGCGGGTGGTACTGCTTACATCGCAAAAAAACGCGGCAATATTAAGGAAAGCTTGTGATTATGGCGTAATGGCTATTGTCAGTAAGTCCGATGCTGTGAGTGAAACAGTGCTGGCCTGTCAGCATATTGTTTCGCAGTCAGACTGTTATTTCTCACCGTCATTGAGATATCTTAAAATACCGGTATCGAAGAAAAGTGAAAGAGGGAGCGATCTGACACCCAAAGAGTTGGAAGTTGTCCGGCTGTTTTCTTCAGGCTATTCGCTGGCGGAAATTGCCCGCAGACAGAACCGTACTATCAGCACGATTTCAACACAAAAATATAATGCCATGCGGCGTTTAGGGATCTCATCAAATGTTGAGTTGATTCGCTATGCGTATGCACAAGGACTTATTTAGTGGAAAAATAATAAAATAACGATTTCGTTAGCACAGCAGGTTATCAGGAGAAATATATTCAGGCCGGAAAGATTCACTGGTTATCGGGCATTATTACTTCAAAACCAGTTTATCAGGCTATTTTATTCGTCATTACTGAATCGGGCAGCGCTCAGAATCTTAACGCCTTTCATATCCGTTATGATCCCTGGGTGCTATCCGATTCATGGTGGCAACAACAAATAAATATTGCCTGTACGCTGGATCTGTTCACTCAGGCTCCTGTAATTTCTCCCACGCTTTTTTCAGGCCGGTTTCTTCATTGGGATCGGCTCCCTGCACTACCGTGTTTGCTTCACGATCTGCCGTGGCAACCCGTTGATCCGGATCGGTCGCCGGCATGGCCTCCTGTAGCGTCTGTTCATCAAACGTTGGGTTCAGCACTAACGAAAGCGGCGAACTGACCAGGCTGTCAGGCATAGGAATATGAGGCACCGGTGCATCCCCGGCCAGCGGCGCTTCATGCTGTTTCACTCCTCTGTTCAGCGCCATAATCAGCAGACCACAGAGCGCAAAAAAAGCATACAGCGTGCTGCTGCCCAGCGGTTCAATTAATAATCCCACGATCAGTGGTCCAATACTGGCACCAACGCCAAAGGACATCAGCAGACAGGCTGCAAGGGAAACCCGTCGCTCGGGTTCAATCATATCGTTCGCCAGGGCAACGGCCAGCGGATACAGCGAAAACTGCAGCATACTGATAATAAAGCCAAGTCCCAGTAGCAGGGGAAAGCTGATATGTTCCAGCAGGATCAGTGGCAGGGCGAGGAGTGCCAGCAGCAGCGCGCCGAGGCGCATCAGCCGGGTACGATTATAACGGTCTGACAGCCAGCTGAGTGGGAACTGGGCTAGCAATCCGGCAAAAATAGCCAGCGCCATAAATAATCCTGTCTGGCCGGTGGTTAACTGCTGCTGCGTAGTATATACCGGTGCCAGCCCGTAAAAAGAACCCACCACCATGCCAATTGCCAGGGTGGTCGCCAGAACTTTGGGAATAGAGTTAATGAAGTAACGCATTTCCATGGGGGCCGGAGAAACCTGACTGGCGTGAGTGCGAGTGGTGAGTGCGATGGGGACTAAACAGAGTGCAAAACACAGGGCTATTAGCAGTAGGGTAATCAGGCCGAGGTCGGTTTGCAGGATCAACACCACCTGCCCCAGCGATAAGCCAAGATAGGTGGCCACCATATATAAGCCGAATACCGTGCCGCGCTGCTCAGATGCGGCCTGATCGTTCAGCCAGCTTTCCAGCACCATATACTGACACATCATGCAAAGGCCAATAATCAGACGCAGCGCCACCCATACCGGAATAATTTCGGTCAGGCCATGAGCCAGCACCGCAGCGGTAATGATCCCTGCACAGGAGACATAGGTGCGGATATGCCCGACACGGGCTATAAGAAAATGTCCCACTTTACCGCCCAGTACCAGACCAACATAGTTAGCGGCCGTAATTGCTCCGATTAATCCGCCAGAAACATGAATAGCCGTAAGGCGTAGAGAGATGTAGGTGGTTAACAGGCCGGAGCCCAATAACATCAGTAATGTGGTGGTGTACAACGGAAAAAAAACGCCCAATGTCTTTTTCACTTAGCCCCCTGGCATACTCTGATGCGCGCCGTGGCGCATCGAAGACGGCTGAGACAACCGTCATGATACTTATCTGATAGTAGCAGTTGAGGAGTGGCGCTGAAATGCGTAGTGAACAAGACAGGCTGGAAAATTGTTCAGAAGCAACGAAGGAAATCTAACACCACTACCATCCAGATAATGTGATTCTGCGCCTGGTGAAAATATACGGTTAACTTAATGATTAGACGGTTAATTGGTTAGTTCTTTTTGACGAACTCAGACTTCAGTTTCATTGGGCCAAAGCCATCAATTTTGCAGTCGATATTGTGATCTCCTTCCACCAGACGAATATTTTTCACCCGGGTACCGATCTTTAATGGCGTAGAGCTGCCTTTGACTTTCAGATCTTTAATCATGGTAACGCTGTCACCATCAACCAGCAGATTACCATTGGCATCGAATACTTTCAGGACATCTTCAGTGTCCTGAGAGGAATGTGCGGACCAGACATGTCCACATTCGGGACAGTTAAGCAGGTCACCATCCTGCCAGCTGTATTCAGAATGGCATTTAGGGCAGGGAGGTAGAGTTTGCATGGGGGTATCCTTGAATAAAGCCATAATAAAGTTAGGGTGTAGTTTACTCTTTTCGTCAGATAACAACCACCGTTGTTTAATGAAGATGGGTATCGTCATAGAGGAGCATGCTGTTGCCGAAATCATCTCAGCGTTTAGCGATATGCAGTAAGCGTATTTTTTATATTTAAAGGTGTGTTCCATTTTTTCCTATTCAGCGAGTATTTAGTTATTTTTTTACTAAATATTTATGGCTTAATAGCCTATTCTAGTCCTGACTATGGGTGAGGTACTATAAACCGAAAGCATCTGTGTCTGTAAGGATGGTATGCTCTGCTTATTTAATATTTTGCTGTTTTTTCGGCAATATAATCATGCCGGTTAATAACTACGTTTTTTGCCGTGGTTATTCTATTTTTACAAAAGGATTTTTATTATCACTGGCTGTTTTTTTTCTTTGTTTACCTCTCGTATTATCGTCACTGGCTTCGTCTATAATAACACTCTAACTCAATGTATATTAAGGGGAAATGTTAATATTATTTGTCTGAAGTGGCGGACGTTACTACTATCATCCTCTTTGGGCTCGATTAGCGCATAGAATGGAGCATTTTATGCTCCGTGAGTATCGTGCGTCCTGACCGGAGTACAGGATGGAAGCTGATAAGACAGGATTTTTATTTCTTCATCATGCTGTTGTGTATTGTCTTTGATAACAAAGAAAGAGGTACGTCAGCTTTTCTATTTTATTAAATAAAAACATGAGTGACTTAATATGGAAATTTTTTTTCTCAAGGAAAACGTGAGGAAGGGTATATGCACCATTCCGCTTATGACCAGATTATTTGGCTGGGTTATTATTACTGTTCAATTTTTCTCTTCTCTGACACTTCTATTCCCATCAGGCATTGTACATGCACAGAATGAAAAAAAATGGCTCTCAGCACCTGCAAGCCGGTCTACCGACATCCGCGTTTATCGGCTGGCTGAGGGCGAAACGGTTCAGTCAGTCGCCAGAAAATTTAGCATCAGTCTGGCTGATCTGCGTCAGCTGAATCAACGGCGTAACTTTACTGGTGAATTTGGGCAACTGAAACCCGGAGATGAACTGGACGTTCCGTTATCGCCATTACCGGTGCTGAGGTGGGATGATGAAAAAACATCGCCCTCCGGTACGGAACAGGAACAACAGCAAAAAATGGCAAATCTTGCCTCCCGCACGGGTACGGTTTTGTCATCATCTTCCGTTAAACAGGCCGGGATATCTCTGGCTCAGGGAGCTGTCACCAGCAGGATCGGTGGTGATATTCAGCAGTGGCTCAGTCAGTTCGGTACGGCACGCCTACAGCTCAAAATGGATAACCATTATTCTCTCAGGGGCTCGGGCCTGGAAATGCTGGCTCCACTGTATGAGCGCAGTGACCGGTTGATTTTTACCCAGGGGAGCTTACACCGCACGGATGACCGAACCCAGTCTAATCTGGGATTTGGCCTGCGACAGTTTGACAAGCGCTGGATAACCGGTGTAAATGCCTTTCTTGACTATGACCTGTCGCGCGAACACGCCCGTGTCGGCATCGGGATGGAATACTGGCGGAATTTTTTGCACTTGTCACTCAACAGCTATATGCGTCTGACTGACTGGAAAGAGGGCGTAGTACTTAGCAATCACCAGGCCCGTCCGGCAAATGGCTGGGATATGCGTGTTGAGAGCTGGTTACCTGCATTACCGCATCTGGGGATAAAAATGATGTACCAGAAGTATTACGGTGATGAAGTGGCGCTGTTCGACAGAGAAAATCGTCAGCGTAATCCTTACGCGATCAGTGGTGGTGTCACCTTTACGCCTTTTCCTTTACTGACGCTGAGTGCTGAGCAGCGCCGCGGTAAATTGGGTAAAAATGACAGTTTATTAGGCATGCAAATGCACTATCAGATTGGCGTACCCTGGCAGCGTCAGATCAGTCCAGCGGCGGTTTCCGCAATGCGTACCCTGGCGGGAAACCGCTATGCCTTAGTGGAGCGCAATAACAATATTTTGCTGGATTATCGTAAGAAAGAGTCCCTTAGTTTGCGTACTGTCGGGCAGGTAAATGGCTATCCGGGGGAGTCTAAATCTCTCCTGGTGGCGGTTAGCAGCCAGTATGGATTGCGGCAGATTAACTGGGAAGCGTCTGAGTTTATCGCCGCTGGGGGTAAAATTGCGCAGCAAAATGCCGGTCACTGGCAACTGGTACTTCCCGCTTTTAACAGTGGTTCGCGGGCAGTGAATCACTATACCGTGACTGGTATAGCGGTTGATAAAAAAGGCAATATATCTTCCCCGGCAACCACTCAGGTGACCGTCAACGAGGCGGTTGTCAGTATCGGGAAAAGTTCATTTACGCCTGAGGCTGTAACCCTGCCGGCAGACGGTAGATCTCAGGTGACGCTGAAATTAAGCCTGAACGATCGGCAAGGCAGGCCCGTTGATATTCAGGAAAATGAAGTCAGCGCACAACTGGAGAACAAAACCAGAAAACGCAGTCAGTTAACGGCGTTCAGCCGCAATGCGCCCGGTGAGTATTCGATCCGGTTGACAGCCGGAACGCAGCCTGAGTCCTTAATTATTACGCCGATAGTACGCAAGATGCGGCTGGGAAGTGCGCGGGTGCTTATCACCGCAGATGAAACCACGGCACAGATCAGTGATGAAAATCTGACGGTGCGACCCGAAATATCTGTCGCAGACGGTCAAACCGCAAAAACCATTAGTGCATTGGTTACAGACAGACAGGGAAATCCGCTGGCGGCCGTTAAAGTTAAATTTCATACCTCGCAGGGTACATTAGCCGATGAATGGGGGGTTACTGATGATTGGGGGATGGCGACAACGACGCTCACCAGCACCACGGCAGGTGTCACCCATGTAACGGTAACGGTGAATCATCAGACGGTATTCAGAAATACGCATTTTTCGCTGGAAAACGTCAATGCCATTGTGGCCAGCGTGACGCCGGGTGCGGGTCCATATATTGTGGATGATGAAACCGGGGTACTCTTTAGCGCTTTGGTTAACAACGAATGGGGTAACCCGCTTTCCGGTGTAACGGTTAAATGGACGTCAGACAGAGAAGGTGAAGGTGTCAGATTCAGCGCCACACAGAGCGTAACCAACGCGCAGGGAATTGCAGAAACCCGACTGTTCAGCACCCGAGCGCTTAGTGTTCGCGTGAAGGGCACCCTATATTCTGTATCTGATACAGCTTTACCGATTACCTTCCTTGCGGGTGATCCTGACAGTGAAAGTTCAATGTTTGAGGCAGATAAAAGCGTGATCAACGCGGACGGCCTTGATCCTGCTGGTTTAACGGTTACGCTGCGCGATCGCTTTGCGAATCCGGTTATCGGTAAGCGGGTGACGATAAGTCGCTCTGGCATCGGGGTAGTTCTCTCAGCCGTGAAGGACAATCAGGATGGAAGTTACCAGGCGCGGGCCACCTCGACGACGCAAGGACAGTTTACGTTGACGGCAATGGCAGACGGTAAGCCGATAAGCTCCAGTGTTGAGCTCCGCGTAAATGCTGTGTCATCACAGCTCTCTTTCTCTAAGCCGCAGCAAAAGGTGACGTATACGCGTAACTTTACCGCCTCACAGTCGGTACAGGGTGCGACTGCTGATTTACCGCTGATGTGGGTAAGTTCTAAACCTGCGGTTGCCTCAGTGGATGCGGATACCGGTAAAATTACGCTGCATAAAGCGGGAGAAGCAATCATTACCGTCAGCACTCAAGGTATCGGTCAGTTCAATCCTCATAAGGCCAGCTATCAGCTGACAGTTGAAAAAGCAGACCCACTACTGAGTGTGACAAGCGGTCACCCGATTGTTGCCACATGGAGGGATGGAAAAACTTATAAACTTGTCACGACCTTTGAGAATAAGGATGCTGATAATGACCTTATCCCCCGTTTCGACAGCCAGGATAAATATGTGGTCGAGACCCGCAGTGATGGAACATTGCAAGCACTCAAACCAGGTAATACAGATATTGTTGTCTATACACCTGAAAACGAGCGTTTCAAAGCTGCTACAGTTAAGGTCGCTTATACCCTGAATAAAGCTAATGCAGCCGTTACTTTTCAGTTTAAGCAGCAGGAGGGTACCAGCGATAAGTTCAGCTTGCAGATGCCGAATCGTCTGCCGTCAGATGTGCAGATGAAATGGTCATCCAGCGATAATAATGTCGTCAATCTGTCAGATTCAGGGGAGGTTCAGGGCAGGGTGGGTCAGGGGCGCACGCGTCTGACGCTGAGGGTGGTTGCTAATGATTTTTACCATGCCAGTTCCGGCTATTACGATGTCCTGATCTACAGTCAGCCAGTGATTAAACTGGAAAGCATAAGCCATAAAAGTGCTGGGAAGATTGGCAGTGGGGATATCTGGAGTCCGGTCTTTACTGATGATGAACTGACTGTACGCTGGAAAATTGATGGTACGGGTTCATATAACTATATTAAGAGCGTTAATATCTATCTCAAAGATGCCAATGATCGCGTGTTGGCAGAAGCGGTATCAGATAAATTGTCAGGTAGCAGTACCGTGTTTACTCCTCAGGCTTCGTTTTGGGCTAAAACTGTCCGGGTAGAGATTGTTGCCAAAGGGCATAGTGGTGATGGTGATATTGGCCGTACGCAGTCCAGTAATTTTACAGTCTCTAACCTTCCACCTGATAAAATATGGACAAATTTAGTGCTGAAATCCTCAGTGGAAACTCGAAGCAGTGAGGGAATCGACTCGTCCTGTCGGGAAACCTGGTTTGGAAGATTACACTGGAATAATGTGATTTTCGAATACGGGAGTATTGGTTTTGACGGGAAAATATTACTGTCACCGATGGATTTTACATTAAAGATAGTGGTCAGTAATAACGAAAACTTATCGTTTGAGAAAGAGGGGGCTGGAAAAAACGTTCAGGTTATAGCCGACCAAAAACTTTATTTTGGCAAGGTAGAGGTTCATAAAAATTGCTGGAAAAACCATTATGGCAGTTATCGTTTGAAGGTTAATGTGGCCTATGATGGCAAATCATACTCCTATGAGGCAGCAAATAATCATGGCTGGGCAGGGAACGGCGTTGGTATGTATAGGGGTTATACAGATTATTTTAATTAAAAAATTTGACGTACAATCACGCTATCGTATAACCGGAGGTGATCTTTCACGAGATCGCCTCCGTTTTTGTCTGCTTATTTCTCTAAATGAAGGTTTAAGGAGCAACGGGTTCTTGCTGTACGGCAGCAACATTTAATTTTCCGCCAAGGGGTTATCCGCGAATTTTAGATAAAAAAACCCCTCGAAAACGAGGGGGAAGACAGGGGTATGTCTATAGGCAAGGAAAAGGGATAAACATGTTCTTGTACTGGTGGACTACGTGTATTTCTGGTTATTTTTTTAACGCCTGCCGCCTGTGGTGGCGCTGCGCAACTCGTGCATGCGTTGCTGATATTTCTGGTTTAATACCGCCTGCTGCTGCGGTGTAAGCAGGTGGTACATTTGATTCCGTACTCTGGCGATCTCGACCTGGCGTAACACCTCTGCCTGAGCGATTTTTTCAGCCTGATCCTGAAAAGCGTTCTGATCAAATTTATCTGCAATAATCAGTTCGTGAAGCTGTGCTAAATCGTTAATACTTATGTGAGAGCGATCGTTCCGAACCTGTTGCGTCAGATCCCGTAACTGTTGACGCTGCAACTCAGTCAGGCTGATACCATCAAACATATTGTCCTGCTGAAACGAACTTTGCCTCAGCATTGCATTGCCATGATGATACATCTCATCGCTCATTGTCAGGTCAGCTGCCGATGCGACGCCGAACGTTAGCATAAGCGCTGGAACAACGAGGGTGGTCGCTTTACGCATCACGCACTCCCGGATTCGTTTCTTTCTCTCGATTGCACGAAAGCCAGTCTAAGGGGCAGGCTGAAAACCTGCGTCAGGGGTTGTAAAACAACGTAAAGTCATGGATTGATTATATTCGTTCACGGTATTTTGCCTGCGGAGGGCTGAACATAATGAATAAAATCCTGTTGGTTGATGATGACCGCGAATTAACTTCGCTGTTGAAAGAATTGCTGGAAATGGAAGGTTTTAATGTGCTGGTGGCTGGTGATGGGGAACAGGCATTAGCGCTGTTAGATAACACCATCGACCTGCTGCTGCTAGATGTGATGATGCCGAAGAAAAATGGTATTGATACGCTGAAAGAAGTGCGTCAACAGCATCAAACCCCGGTGATTATGCTGACCGCCCGCGGTAGCGAACTGGATCGGGTTTTGGGGCTGGAGCTGGGCGCAGATGATTATCTGCCGAAACCGTTTAACGATCGGGAACTGGTGGCGCGCATCCGGGCTATTTTGCGGCGCTCAAACTGGAGTGAACAACAACATCACCATAATGATAACAGTGCTCCGACGTTACAGGTCGATATGTTGCGTCTGAATCCAGGTCGCCAGGAAGCCAGTTTTGATGGCACAACGCTGGATCTGACCGGCACTGAATTTACTCTGCTTTATTTGCTGGCACAGCATCTGGGGCAGGTGGTGTCGCGCGAACATCTGAGTCAGGAAGTGCTGGGTAAACGCCTGACACCTTTTGACCGGGCGATTGATATGCATATCTCTAACCTGAGAAGGAAATTACCAGAACGTAAAGACGGACATCCGTGGTTTAAAACCCTGCGTGGCCGTGGTTACCTGATGGTTTCCGTATCATGATTTCCAGCCTGACCACCCGCATCTTTGCCATATTCTGGCTGACGCTGGCGTTGGTTTTAATGCTGGTACTGATGCTGCCGAAACTCGATTCCCGTCAGATGACGTCGTTGCTGCAAAGTGAACAACGGCAGGGAGTGATGATTGAGCAGCATATTGAAGCCGAGCTGGAGCAGGATCCGCCGAATGATTTGATGTGGTGGCGCAGATTGTTTCGCGCGATTAATAAGTGGGCTCCGCCGGGGCAGCGCCTGCTGCTGGTCACCAGCGAGGGGCGCGTGATCGGCGCTCAGCATAATGAAATGCAGGTGATCCGTAACTTTATCGGTCAGTCAGATAATCCGGCACAGCCGCAAAAGAAAAAGTACGGGCGCGTGGAGATGGTCGGGCCTTTTACGGTGCGTGATGCAAAAGATAATTATCAACTGTACCTGATCCGTCCGGCCAGCAACTCACAACTTGATTTTATTAATCTGCTGTTTGACCGTCCGCTATTGCTGCTGATGGTGACGATGTTGATTAGCGCACCGTTGCTGCTGTGGCTGGCCTGGAGTCTGGCAAAACCTGCCCGTAAACTGCGTTATGCTGCCGATGATGTGGCGGCCGGTAATTTACGTCAGCGGCCTGAACTGGAATCCGGTCCGCAGGAATTTCTGGCGGCCGGTGCCAGTTTTAATCAGATGGTCAGCGCGCTGGAACGCATGATGAATTCTCAGCAGCGGCTGTTATCTGATATTTCTCATGAATTACGTACTCCGCTAACACGGTTGCAGCTGGCAACTGCGCTGATGCGCAGGCGCAACGGTGAAACCAAAGAGTTGGAACGTATTGAAGTGGAAGCACAGCGGCTTGACGGCATGATTAACGATTTACTGGTACTGTCGCGTAATCAGCATAAAAATGCGCTGGTGAGTGAAGCCATGAAGGCGAATCAGGTTTGGTCCGGCGTACTGGAAGATGCAAAATTTGAAGCTGAACAGATGGGGAAAACGCTTGAAATTCCTTATCCGCCAGGCCCCTGGCCGCTGTACGGTAATCCGAACGCGCTGGACAGTGCGCTGGAAAATATCGTGCGCAATGCGCTGCGTTATTCCCACAACCACATTATGGTCAGCTTTTCCGTGGACAAAAGCGGGATCACGGTACATGTCGATGATGATGGTCCGGGCGTTAGTGCGGAAGATCGGGAGCAGATTTTCCGTCCGTTCTACCGCACGGATGAAGCCCGCGATCGTGCTTCCGGTGGAACCGGGCTGGGACTGGCGATTGTGGAAAATGTTATCCAGCAGCATCGCGGCTGGGTCAAAGCCGATGACAGCCCGCTGTGTGGATTACGTCTGACTATCTGGCTGCCTTTGTATATCACTCACAGTGAATAATTTGCTATCCTGCAGCCCTCGTTTCTGAGGGCTGTGTCATGCTTAATATCGTTTTATTTGAACCTGAAATTCCGCCGAATACCGGTAATATTATCCGTTTGTGTGCCAATACCGGATTTCGTCTGCATCTGATTGAACCGCTCGGTTTTACCTGGGATGACAAGCGGTTACGTCGCGCGGGGTTGGATTACCACGAATTTACCGCGATTAAGCGTCATGCCAATTTTGACGCCTTTTGCGCCGCAGAATCGCCTCAGCGTCTTTTTGCCCTGACTACCAAAGGAACGCCGGCGCACAGCGCCGTGAGCTATCAGCCTGGTGACTGGCTGGTGTTTGGCCCGGAAACCCGGGGGTTACCGGGGGCGATCCTGGATGCCCTGCCAGCGAAGCAAAAGATACGTATCCCGATGATGCCAGACAGCCGTAGCATGAACCTGTCGAACGCGGTTTCAGTGGTGGTGTATGAAGCCTGGCGGCAGCTGGACTATGCAGGGGCGCTTAAGCGCTGATAAGGGATGTGGGATCCCTGAAAAGAGGGCTGTCCACGTTATTTAAATACCGTCGCCGAATTCAAAGCCAGGGATAGTGCCGTTAAAGTGCTGATCCATCTCCATGGAAGGTTTCTCACTGCCCGATTTGCCGACAATTCGCGCCGGTACGCCAGCCGCTGTAGTATGTGGCGGCACGGGTTGCAGCACCACGGAGCCGGCACCAATTTTGGCGCCACGGCCCACTTCAATATTGCCGAGGATTTTCGAACCGGCACCAATCATCACCCCTTCACGAATTTTAGGGTGGCGATCGCCACTGGTTTTCCCGGTACCGCCCAGAGTGACGGATTGCAATATTGACACGTCATTTTCAATCACCGCGGTTTCACCCACCACAATGCCGGTAGCGTGATCGAGCATAATACCGCGACCAATGGTGGCAGCAGGATGAATATCAACTGCAAAGGAGACGGAAATTTCGTTTTGCAGGTATACCGCCAGCGCGCGTCGCTCCTGGCTCCACAGCCAATGACCGATACGGTAAGCCTGTAAGGCATGGAAGCCTTTCAGATACAGCAGGGGAGTCGAGTATTTATCCACTGCCGGGTCACGCTGGCGCACGGCCAGGATGTCACAGGCGGCGGAGACAATCATCGACGGATCGTGGCAGTAAGCGTCCTGAATGATTTCACGGATGGCAATCGCGGGAACAATAGGATTCGCCAGCTTGTTTGCCAGCATATAGCTGAGGGCGCTGCCGAGATCGTCATGTTTCAACAGGGTAGCGTGGTAGAAGCTGGCCAGCATCGGTTCGCATTCGGCCAGGGTACGACCTTCAACTTTGATCTCATTCCAGATCGCTTCAGGCTCGATACTCGACATGACACACTCCCCCTAAAATACAACATCCGATTTCAGTCGGACGATAATCATTTTTTTATGTGCCGAAACCGCCGCCAGGCGGGTGGTCCTGAGATGTTACACCACGCTTGTCTGGCGCAGTGATGACGTCCGGCCGGTCAGTGTCAGGCTGTTAGTGTTGTTCATCTTTCATCGTGCGGCCCAGCAGGCTCAGCGCAGCATCGCGCGCATTTTTAGCGCAATAGAGTACCTGATAAATCTGCTCGGTGATGGGCATTTCTACACCAACGCGGGCGGCCAGCATACACACCTCTTTGGTGTTGCGGTAACCTTCCACCACCTGACCAATGCTCGCCTGAGCGCTGTCAACATCGCTGCCCTGGCCGATCATCATGCCAAAACGACGGTTACGAGACTGGTTATCAGTACAGGTTAATACCAGATCGCCCAGACCGGCCATACCCATAAAGGTGGCGGCATCGGCCCCCAGCGCTGCGCCAAGCCGACTCATCTCAGCCAGACCGCGGGTGATCAACGCGGTACGTGCATTGGCACCAAAGCCGATCCCGTCTGAGATACCGGCACCAATGGCGATCACGTTTTTTACCGCACCGCCAAGCTGTACGCCAATAAAATCGGGATTATTATAAACGCGGAAGCTTTTACCGCAGTGCAGTAGCTGCTGTAGCTCTTCAGCAAACTGCGCATCGGTTGAGGCAAGGGCTATCGCAGTCGGTAAGCCAGCCGCCAGCTCTTTGGCGAATGTCGGGCCGGAAATGACGGCCAGTGGAATGCTGTCGCCGAGGATATCGCGCGCCACATCTTGTAACAGGCGGCCACTTTCGCTTTCAAGACCTTTGGTTGCCCAAACCAGTCGCGAGTCAGCGCGCAAAAAGGGTTTGATTTGTTGCAGTACGTCGCCAAAAACATGGCTGGGAACCACCACCAGCAGATCGCGGCTGGCGGCTATGGCGCTGGCCAGGTCGCTTTCAATCGCCAGCGTATCCGGGAAGGGGACATCCTGCAAAAATGCGCTATTACAGCGTTCACGCGCCAACTGTGACTGATGCTGCGGATTATGCCCCCATAACACCACACTGTTACCATTACGCGCTAACGTAATCGCTAATGCGGTGCCGTATGAACCGGCACCGATAACGCTCATTGAGGCTGACCGGCTACGCATCAGGCATCCAGCTGCGGTGCGGCGCTTTCGGCTTCCTGTTGCTGCTGCTGCTGCAGGAAGTTCATAAACAGGGCGTCGAAGTTAACCGGAGCCAGATTCAGTTGCGGGAATGTGCCACGGGCAACCAGGCTGCAGATGCACTCACGTGCGTACGGGAACAGGATATTCGGGCAGTAAGCACCCAGGCAGTGTGCCATCTGATTACCGTCAATACCTTCAATCGAGAAAATCCCAGCCTGCTGCACTTCGCACAGGAAGGCAGTTTCTTCTTCAATGGTTGCGGTTACAGTAACGCGCAGTACCACTTCATAGACGTTTTCGGTCAGAGGAACGGAGGATGTATCCAAATCCAGCTTGATCTCCGGCACCCACTCTTTCTGGAACACCTGCGGTGCCCCCGGAGCTTCAAAAGAGACATCTTTGGTGTAGATACGCTGGATCAGGAAAGACATCTCGGTATTGCTTTGTTCTGACATGTTACGTAATCCTATAGGTTAATAATCCGTTATTATGTCTGAGCGCTGTCAGGCTGGCTGCGTGGTCTTACGCCAACAGTGGGTCGAGGCCCTTGCTGGCATCCAGCGCATACAGGTCGTCGCAGCCGCCGATATGCTGCGCATCAATGAAGATTTGCGGCACGGTTGTGCGGCCACTGCGCGCAATCATCTGTTCGCGTTTTTCAGCGTCGCCGTCGATGGCGATTTCGGTGAAGCTTACTCCTTTCTGGCCGAGCAGCGCTGTCGCGCGATGGCAAAAAGGACAGGTCGCTTTGGTATAAATTTCAACGTGTGCCATATAAAATACTCCTCACTATTATTTACCGCGCACCAGCGGCAGATTATCGCTGCTCCAGCCAGAAATACCGTCTTTCAGGATACAAACCCGCTGGAAGCCGGCATTTTTTAGCTGGGTAGCAGATTCAAAGGCTGAGGTACCGGTGGCGCACACCACGATAACCGGGCGTGACTTAAATTTTTCCAGCTCACCGAAGCTGCCTTTTTTGATATCAGCAGCCAGTACATTTACTGCATTTGAAATATGGCCTTTCCGGTAATCATCGCGCCCACGCACATCAACTACTACCGCATCTTCTTTGTTGATCAGGTGGGTAGCTTCACCACGGCCGATCATTTTTACTTTGGAGAACATGACCTTAACGGTAGTCAGAATCACCAATACCAGCAGAACAACCCACGCCAAACTTAAAATGGTGTGATTGCCTGCGAACTGCATAATATCTTGCATGAGGGGTAACAACTCCCGAAAGGGTTAATAAGCGAAAACAAGGTTTCTGAGTATACCTGCCAGGATTATCATGTACAGACGTGAAGCCGCACACAAGCAGGTTTTATGCTACAGATTACAAAAAAAAGTTTCCCTGAGTGAAAAAGGCTATCCTGTGATCGCGGCGTAGTGATTTCTGACGGTGAAATATTACGCAATAACGATGGATGGCGCATCTCACCTGGCGTGCGGTTACGCCGCGCAGCCGGGCAGCCACGCGGTTATCGGCAAAACAAAAAGCGTGCGAGGGCGGCTGCAAACCGCGGTTCATCATGGAATAATCCGGCTCCGGAGGGGAAAGCGCGACAGTGAAATATTTATGGATCTCACGTAACAGCCAGACTGCTGCGTCGTTGCCTCGTGTCAACGTCTTCACGCTGGCTGTCAGGCTGTTTTGCACGGGTGCAATGTTGTGCTCGTTTTCTGTCGCCGCACTTCAGGATAATAAAAGCCAGTTACAGAGTATCCGGCAGGATATCGCGGCAAAAGAAAAAAGTGTCCGCCAGCAAAAACAGCGGCGTGGGCAGCTTCTGGAGCAACTCCAGAGCCAGGAAAAACGCATTGCACAGGCCAGTCGCCAGCTGCGTGATACCCGTACCGTTCTGACTTCCCTTAACAACGATATCCGTTCCCTCAGCGCGTCTGTGGCAAAACTTCAGCAGCAGCAAACCCGTCAGGAATCGCTGCTGGCACAACAGCTTGATGCCGCGTTCCGTCAGGGGCAACACAGTGGGTTGCAGCTGCTGCTGAGCGGAGAAGAGAGCCAGCGCAATGAACGAATGCTGGCGTACTTTGGTTATCTGAATGACGCCCGGCAGAAAACCATTCATGAGCTGGAGAATACCCGCCAGCAACTCTCCGCGGAAAAAGCGGCGCTGGTAGAAAAGCAGGCGCGTCAGACAACGTTGCTGGGTCAGCAGCAGGATCAGCAGCAGCAGTTGGAAACGGCCCGCCAGGCGCGGAAAAAAACCTTAACCAGCCTGGAGTCCTCGCTGGAGAAAGATCAGGCGCAGCTGACAGAGATGCGGCAAAACGAAAGCCGCCTGCGCGATAAAATTGCCAAAGCAGAGCGTGAGGCAAAAGCGCGAGCTGAACGGGAGGCCCGCGAAGCGCAAAAAGTGCATGAACGTGAGGCGCAGGCTAAACGTAAGGGCACCACCTATAAACCGACGGCCAGCGAACAGGCGCTGGTGTCGCGTACCGGCGGGCTGGGTCGTCCGGCAGGGCAGGCGCTCTGGCCGGTACGTGGCTCGATTGAACACCGCTTTGGTGAGCAGTTGCAGGGTGAACTGCGTTGGAAAGGCATGGTGATTGCCGCGCCGGAAGGCACTGAAGTTAAAGCGATTGCTGATGGCCGGGTGCTGATGGCTGACTGGTTGCAGGGCTATGGTCTGGTGGTGGTGATTGAGCACGGTAAAGGTGATATGAGCCTGTATGGCTATAACCAGAGCGCGCTGGTCAGCGTTGGCACTCAGGTGAAAGCGGGGCAACCGGTGGCGCTGGTCGGTAACAGTGGCGGACGTGGAACGCCGTCGCTTTATTTTGAAATTCGTCGTCAGGGACAGGCCGTAAATCCACTGCCCTGGTTAGGAAGATAAACCGTGTCAATACTGCGAACATTCAGTGGCCTGCTGGCTGCTCTATTGGCAACCAGTCCGGTGTATGCCGGTAAACTAGCGATTGTGATTGATGATGTCGGTTACCGACCGACTCAGGAAAATCAGGTGTTACAGATGCCAGCCGCGATTTCTGTCGCGGTGCTGCCTAATGCGCCCCATGCGCATGAAATGGCAACCCGTGCGCATCAGCGTGGTCACGAGGTATTAATTCATTTACCGATGGCCCCGCTCAGTAAGCAACCGCTGGAAAAAGACACCCTGCGCCCGAATATGTCTGCCGACGAGATCACGCGTATTATTCGCGATGCCGTCAGCAAAGTACCCTATGCCGCTGGCATGAATAATCATATGGGAAGCGCAATGACCTCCAGCCTTCCCGGCATGCAGAAAGTAATGCAGATGCTTGATCATTATAATCTTTACTTTCTCGACAGCATGACGATTGCCGGCAGTCAGGCAACCAGGGCGTCAGCAGGCACCCGGGTCAGGGTGATTAAGCGCCGGGTATTTCTGGATGATTCGCAGAATGATGCGGATATCCGTCGGCAGTTCAGCCGGGCTGTGCGTCTGGCCCGGCGTGATGGCATAGCGATTGCTATTGGACATCCACATCCTTCAACCGTCAGAGTTCTGCAGCAGATGCTGGCAGCGTTGCCAGCGGATGTTACCCTGGTCAGACCGAGCCAGCTGCTGAATGAATCGCAAGCCATTGACCCACGGCCAATTCTGCCGGGCGCACTAAAAGCGTCGCCGGTGCGACAACCTGCAAAATTCCGCAGTATCGGGGTGTGTAAAGTGAAAACCGTGCCGGTACCGGCCAGCTATGCAGTACAGGTGGTTGCTGAAAGCATTGCCGACAGCAGTCTGGTGCAGACGCTGGGCGCCAGTTTTTCCGGGTTAACCTTTTGAAACCCCTGCTGCCAGCCATCCGGCTGGCAGCGTTCTGATGCTCACCGGTGATAAAAACTATCCTGACAGGTTACAGATCCTTCCGGCTGTCGGTGACGCGTTGAAATGTTATGATGAGACAATATGCGTGTGGAGCCTCCTGCTCCGCGCCTCTGTTTTAAGGCTGATACCTATGATTATCGTTACCGGCGGCGCTGGATTTATTGGCAGTAATATCATTAAAGCTCTGAACGATCAGGGATATACGGATATCCTGGTGGTTGATAACTTGAAAGACGGTACCAAGTTTACCAATCTGGTTGACCTGGACATTGCCGACTATATGGATAAAGAAGATTTTCTGATTGCGCTGCTGGCTGACGAAGATTTTGGCGATGTTGACGCGGTATTCCACGAGGGAGCCTGTTCTTCTACCACCGAGTGGGATGGTAAGTATGTGATGGATAATAACTATCAGTACTCGAAAGAACTGCTGCACTACTGTCTGGATCGCCAAATTCCCTTCCTGTACGCCTCTTCTGCGGCCACATATGGTGGGCGTAACGCTGACTTTATTGAAGAGCGCCAGTATGAACAGCCGCTGAATGTCTACGGCTATTCGAAAATGCTGTTCGACCACTATGTGCGCAATATTATGCCGCAGGCGCAGTCGCAGATTTGTGGTTTCCGTTACTTCAACGTGTACGGTCCACGCGAAGGCCACAAAGGCAGTATGGCCAGCGTCGCTTTCCACCTGAATACCCAGTTGAATAATGGCGAAAACCCTAAACTCTTTGCCGGCAGCGACCAGTTTAAGCGTGATTTTATTTATGTGGGTGATGTAGCCGATGTGAATCTGTGGTTCTGGAAAAATAACGTGTCCGGTATTTTTAACTGTGGTACCGGACGTGCAGAGTCATTCCAGGCGGTTGCGGATGCGGCTTTGAAATATCATCAACAGGGTTCAGTGGAATACATCCCGTTCCCGGAAAAGCTGAAAGGGCGTTATCAGGCATTTACCCTGGCAGATCAGACCAAACTGCGCGCGGCGGGTTACACCAAACCCTTTAAGACTGTGGCGGAAGGGGTTGCTGAGTATATGGCCTGGCTGAACCGCACCGCATAACAGGATTGTTCCGGTCATGAAAATTCTGGTTATCGGCCCGTCATGGGTCGGCGATATGATGATGTCGCAAAGCCTCTATCGAACCCTTAAGGCCGATCACCCTGATGCGGTGATCGACGTCATGGCACCGGCATGGTGCCGCCCACTTTTAACACGAATGCCTGAAGTCAACCAGGCGCTGGCGATGCCGCTGGGGCACGGGGCGCTGCAACTGGGTGAACGGCGTCGCCTGGGTAAAGCGCTGCGGGCTCAGGGCTATGATCGCGCTATCGTGCTGCCCAATTCGTTTAAATCGGCGCTGGTACCATTTTTTGCCGATATCCCACGACGGTCCGGCTGGCGTGGTGAGATGCGGTATGGCCTGCTGAACGATCTGCGGGTACTGGATAAAGCGGCTTTTCCGCTGATGGTACAGCGTTATGTGGCGCTGGCGCAGGATAAATCGACCATCAGTAGCGCTGCAGATCTGCCACAGCCCCTGTTACGTCCCGCCCTGAGCGTGCAGCCGCAGGAAAAGCAGCAGGCGCTGAGCAGCCTTAATTTGACGTCCGAACGTCCGCTGATTGGTTTTTGCCCGGGCGCAGAATTTGGTCCGGCAAAACGCTGGCCTCATTATCATTATGCCGCGCTGGCTGAGCAGCTGATTGCGCGCGGCTGTCAGATTGCCCTTTTGGGCTCGGAAAAAGATCGTCAGACTGGTGAGCAGATCGTCAATGCCTTACCGGAAGCGGCACGCCGCTGGTGTCGCAACCTTGCCGGGGAAACGCAGCTGGAGCAGGCGGTGGTTTTGCTGGCCTGCTGTCAGGCAGTGGTGAGTAATGACTCCGGTCTGATGCATATTGCTGCCGCGCTTGACCGTCCGCTGATTGCGCTGTACGGCCCCAGCAGCCCTGATTTTACGCCGCCGTTGTCCGATAATGCGCGGGTTATCCGTCTGATTAGCGGTTATCAGCGGGTGCGCAAGGGCGATGCCGATGAAGGTTATCACCAGAGTTTAATTGATATCACCCCGGAGCGTGTGATTAACGAGCTGGATGCTCTGTGCCCGAAGGCAGGAGTTTGAATGCAGGTTTTGATTGTTAAGACGTCTTCAATGGGAGATGTCCTGCACACGCTGCCGGCGCTGACGGATGCGATGCAGGCCATCCCAGGCATTCGTTTTGACTGGGTGGTAGAAGAGGGCTTTGCACAGATCCCTGGCTGGCATCCCGCCGTTGATCGGGTGTTACCGGTGGCACTGCGTCGCTGGCGTAAGCAGTGGTTTGGTCGCCAGGCGCGTGAAGAGCGTGCGCAGTTTGAACGTACATTGCGGGCACAGCAGTATGATGTGGTGATCGATGCACAGGGGCTGGTAAAGAGTGCGGCACTGGTTACCCGGCTGGCGCGGGGAATAAAGCATGGTTACGATGCCCGCAGCGCGCGCGAACCTTTGGCCTGCTGGTGGTATGACCGGCGTCATGCAGTGAGTCCCCGGCAGCATGCGGTCCAACGCATCCGCGAATTATTTGCCAAAAGTCTGGCGTATGCGCTGCCTGAAAGCCAGGGGGACTACGCGATTGCCCGCCATTTTGCGCAGTCGCAGTGTGGGGATGCCGGTCAGTATCTGGTCTTTTTACATGCTACTACACGTGATAATAAACACTGGCCGGAAAACCGCTGGCGCGAACTGATTCGCCTGATGCAGCCTTACGGGCTGCGGATTAAATTGCCCTGGGGCGCACCCCATGAATATCAGCGGGCATTACGCCTGGCTGATGGATTCGACTTTGTTGAGGTTCTGCCCAAACTGACGCTGGAACAGGTGGCGACAGAACTGGCTGGTGCGCGCGCAGTCGTCTCTGTCGATACCGGTCTCAGCCATCTTACGGCGGCGCTTGACCGTCCGAATATCACTTTGTATGGCCCAACCGATCCGGGGTTGATTGGCGGGTATGGCAAGAACCAGATTGCACTTAACTTATCGCATTCATCTGATATTGCTGATATTTCAGCCACGATGGTGGCAGAGCGGCTAAAGGATGTTATGTAAATTATGGGTACGTTTTTCAAGCAAATTTACCGCTACACCCGCCCTCGCTGTTATCGTCATAATGAGAATCTGTGGCCTTATATCAAAATCGAGCGTGGGGATGCAGGCCATATCAGCGCACTGAGCTTTCGCCATCGTTCAATCCCGATTGCTGACCTCTCTGCACTGCAGGGAAGTCAGTCGGGAGATGTCTTATTAATAGCCTCTGGCCCGTCGGTATCGGAGACCAATTTTACCCCGTTACAGCATTTACCGGTAATGGGGGTCAATGGCGCCTGGTCATTGCGCCCGGTCGGGGGATTCTGTCTGTATGTTATTGTGGACATGACATTTTTTGACCAGCGTCTTTCACTGGTAAAGGATATAGTCAGCGATCCACAAGTGCTACTGTTTACCACCGTTCATGGGATAGTCAAACTGGCTACGCTGGTAGGGATGGACAGCGTCTGTTGTCGGCTGGCCGTGATTGAAGATGCCTGTGTTAAGACTTATCAGCCTCAGGTGCGTAAGGAAGATGTTTTCCGGCATTTTCAGTCTGAAAACGGCATCAGCTTCAGTGCCCAGGATAACAATATTGCTTTCAGTCAGGATATTCGTCAGGGGATTTTCGATGCAGGTACGGTGGTTTACTGGGCTCTGCAGATTTTGCAGTATCTCGGCTATCATCGGATTATTATTGCTGGTCTGGATATGAATAATTTTCACCAGCCGCGCTTCTATGAAAATGAAAAGAATGCTGCGCCCAGCCATCTGGCGTCGCAATTCGAGCATGTTATAGAACCTGGGTTTATCCACGCCAGTAGCGTTTTGCAAAGCATGAATATTGAAGTATTGAATCTCTCTCTTAACAGTGCGCTGGGTAATCATATTTTTCGGAAGGTTAAATCAGATGATATCTGAAAAAAACGATGTGCGTTTAACGAAGGTTTCGCTTTTTTTCTTCAGTGCTTTTATGTTCTTTTTACCGATTTTTGGTGGGGTCGTAAGAGTAAATAATCTTTATCATATTGCTTCCACGCTGATTTTAATCGCATTTGTTTTTCGGAAAAATGTGCGTAAGTTCGTTTTTGAACAACCGGTTTTTACGCGTGGCATTGTGATTACCGCACTGATGTTGCTCTGGTTCTGTATGAGTAGCTTATGGGGTAACGTTCCGGCAATGACAGGCTCAGCGCTTAAACACAGTTTTTATCTGTTGATATTTATCATTTTGTTTAGCCTGGCCTGTTGGCAGGGGCAGAAGACTCGCCTGATTGCCCTTATCTTCGCCGGAATTGTCATTCTCAATATACTAATATTTATCCTGGTTGATAAAAATAATCTGTTTACCACCCGGTTGGATAACGTTTTCTTTGGTGAGCCGGATAATGTCATTGATTTAGGCGGTTATTACGCTATAGGTATTTTTTGTGGTTTGATACTGATCCGTGAAACCGGAATAAAATGGCTTTATCTGCCGATCACGCTGTTATTTATAGGTTTATTATTAACGCAAAGTCGTGGCCCGTTATTTTCCTTGTGTGCTGCGTTGCTCCCCCTGTTATTGCTGTTTAAACGTCAATATATCAGCCACGTAGCAATTGGTGCCGGTATTCTGGTTTTACTGACACTGGCGCTTATCTTCAGCCATGTTGATCATATTCTGGTTGCGCGTATTGATTCCAGTTATACGCAAAGTTTTACCCGGTTTGGTATCTGGCAGGAAGGTTTGCGCTTGATAGCACAAAAACCTTGGTTTGGCTGGGGTTTACACCAGCAGTTAGACTTTGTTAACGATCTCGGAAATCGCGTACATACCACCCACAGCCTGTACATTGCTGCCCTGTTAAAAGGGGGGATCGTGGGTTTTATCGCCTTACTGACGGTGACTGGTTACGGGCTGTATATGGGATGGCAGCAAATTAAGCAAAAGCAGGCGCTGGAGGCCTGTATGTTTCTTTTTACGCTGTTTTTCTATATTACTCAGGGGATGTTTCTTATCGGTAATGCAGGGGAAACCTGGTTACTGTTCTGGCTGCCACTGGCTGTCGTATTCACGTTACCGAAAAAAAGCTGACTGCTTTAGCCACCTGCCTGTCGGCAGGTGGCTGTATTAACGTTGTTCATCCTCTTTCAGCAAAGTCATCACACTCCTGCAAACCTGCTGCGCGCTAATCTGGTGTAGTGGCTGTTTTTCATTTTCAGGGATTTCCTGAAGCTTTAAAATGATGTGTTTGGTCAGATCCTGACAGGGGCCGGTGTAAGCCGGTTCAGCGCTGGCATACAGACTAACGGTAGGGGTTTGCAGGGCAATGGCCAGATGCAGTGGCCCGGTATCACCGGTTACCAGCACATCCAGGCCATCAATAACCGTCAGGAGCTGCAAGAGTGATGTTTTGCCGATGGCGAACTCAACATGGTTTAGCAGGCTGGTATCCGTCAGCTTACGGAACTCTTCAGCCAGAGGGTGATCTTTTGGCCCACCAATCAGCACAATTTCACAGTGCTGAGCGATTAACAGCGCTGCCAGTTGCGTAAAGCGTTCGACAGGCCAGCAGCGCTTTGCCTCGGAGGCACCCATCTGAAAGCCAATACGTTTGGTTTTTCCCTTAGTCCCGGGCGTGTAATTGACAGGAATACGCATGGCGGTATTATCATTACGGCACCCCAGCGGCGTGAGTAAATTTAGCTTACGCTGAATCAGGTGCCCTTCAAAAACCGGCGGAACCCTATTCAGCCAGCCGTTAAGCAGCGTGCCATCTACCCTGTAGTTATCACGGATAATGTACTCTGTGCCGGACAGGACAGCGCACAGGATATCGTAGGGCATATAGGAGTGCAGAATAACCGTCAGCTGTGGCCGGAATCGTTTGAGAGAGGAAATGACACCCCGCGCATTGCGGATCTTATTGTCCCAGTAAAAAACATCAGTGAACCAGTCACTTGTTTCGACTAACGGACGATTCTTTTCACTGGATACCAGCACAAATGAGGCATTGGGATAGCGTTGTTTCAGTGCCACTATCGCAGGGGTATTAAACATCAGATCGCCCAGCGCCGTGGTGGAATAAATCGCGATGCGTTCAAATTCCATTTCCGCGTTAAGCGGTGTGTTTTTTTGTAATTTGCCGGAAAAGAAATGGTACAGCGTTAACAGGCGGCTAATCCACCTGGCTTTGTTTTTTTTTTTCATCTACTGATCTCAACAGACTGATAATATTCAGCGAGAGTCATACCACAGCAGCGACTTTCTATGTAAGCAAATAACTGCTCCAGTTCCTCATACAACCGCTCAATATCTGCCGCTGTGACGAAAGTCGGGCTACCGCCGGGCATAAATTCGGAAGAGTGCAGCATAAACTCAACATAATTGCTGCCAGTTGCCAGGGTTTTATCAACTACCCCAATCATTTTCGCCAGATTCCCGCCTGAGGGGCGCAGCCAGTTAACGGACGGACTGCGGGATTTACCACGCAGGCGATCCCAACCCTGTTTCAGGCTATTAACTATTGGGGAATGCTTATACTGAATGCTCATCGGCACTTCGAGCAGCCTGGAGTGGCCACGGCGGGAAATATCATCAGGATCGATAAAATAAGCCCGGTCAGGAAAATGCCGGTAATCCGTGCCCCCGTTTCCCTGGGGATCACCAGGAGAAAATTGCCAGTTTACTCGCGGAGTCACGGAACAATCGACCTGGTAGCCCAGCTCAATCAGCAACTGCGCATAGTATTCATTAAATGCCCAGCGTCCGGCGCGGTGGCTGAGCATCTTAACCTGTAGCCGGTCTTCCAGCAGTTTTGTCATCAGATGCACTTTTTCTCTGATCGCCGCCGCCGGGTACTCGATGAGATAGGGCTTATAGCGCCAGTCATCGCCAGTCAGATCGTACTCCGGTGGATTATTCCAGGCGTGAAGATGCATACCAATTTCGCCGGCGTCACGTGCAATCACATCGCGGGCAAACTCGATATAAGCCGGATCCATCGCCATCTCATAGTTAGTCAGCCAGGTCGGCCTGAAAGCGTACTTTTCACACAGCTGCTGGAAGCGCGGTAAAAAATGGGTGTTTTCAGTAGTAATTTCCTGGTGATTTTGCCAAAGATTGTCGCCTTCGGTATCTATTGTGATGATAAATGCGGGCTTACCCATAACTGTTCCTGTTGGCATAAGATCTGTCCGCTATGTTACGTAGAGACCCCCGAAAGCGCAAAGTTAATTATGCCAGGGTGTTCAGGCAAAGCTGGTCACATTCCAGGGACTGCTTTAGAATCGGAGACTGGATTACTGAACAGTGGTAACGCATGAAATCTCTGGATTTATCACGTCAGGTTGCGCGCATCCTGGTCATTAAATTTCGTCACCACGGCGATATGCTGTTAACTACCCCGGTTATACGTTCTTTAAAAGCGCACTGGCCTGAGGCGACGATAGACGTTTTGCTGTACGAAGAAACGCGCGCCATGCTTGCCTGCCATCCTGATATCCATCAGATTTACGCGATTGATCGCCGCTGGAAAAAACAGGGGGTACGTTATCAGATCGGTCAGGAATGGCGGCTGATAAAAACCTTAAGGCGTGAAAACTACGATATTGTGATTAACCTCGCCGATCAGTGGCGCAGTGCCATTATTACCCGCATGACTGCAGCACCCGTCAGGCTGGGCTTTGACTTTCCCAAACGTCGCGGCGCCCTATGGAAAACCTGCCATACGCAACTGGTTTCCACTGAGCAACACGCCAGGCAGCATACTGTAGAACAAAATCTGTCACTGCTGGCACCGCTGCAGCTCCCTGTGCTGCAACCGGATGTAGGAATGCACTATAGCGAACAGGACCAACAGGTTGTGCAGCAGCGATTGCAGGGATTCAGCGACTATATTGTGGTGCAACCTACCTCGCGCTGGTTTTTTAAATGCTGGAGCGAGGATAAATTTGCCGCCACTGTTCAGGCTCTGCAGGATCAGGGTCATCAAATTGTCCTGACTTCCGGGCCGGATAACAAAGAGATGGCAATGGTGCAGGCGATTTTATCCAGACTTAATGCACATGAACGGGTAATTTCACTGGCCGGTGAGCTGACGCTGACTCAGCTGGCTGCGCTGATCGCGGGAGCAAAACTGTTTATTGGCGTAGATTCCGTTCCGATGCATATGGCTGCGGCGTTACAAACCCCCTGTATTGCGCTGTTTGGCCCGTCAAAACTGGTGATGTGGCGTCCGTGGCAGGTAAATGGTGAGGTTATCTGGGCGGGAGATTACGCCCCGCTTCCCGATCCCGACGAGATTAATACGGCAACCAGCGAGCGTTTTCTGGATGCCATTCCGGTTGCTGCGGTGCTGGCAGCGGCAGGGAGGCTGTTAGCATGAAAACGGTAAGACTGGCTATTGTACGCCAGAAGTATCGCCCTGATGGCGGTGCCGAACGCTTTATTTCCCGCGCCCTTGAAGCCCTCGATCAGCAGGCACTGGAACTGAATGTGATCACCCGTGAGTGGCAGGGGGTGCCCCAACCCAACTGGCATCTGCATATTTGCGATCCGAAAAAGTGGGGACGGATCAGTCGCGAGAGTGGTTTTGCTGAGGCTGCCCGCGCATTATGGCAGCGTGAACAGTTCGATATTGTTCAGAGCCATGAGCGGATCGCCGGATGTGATATTTATCGCGCTGGGGACGGGGTACATCAGCGCTGGCTGGAACAGCGCTGCCGGTTGTTACCTGCGTGGCGGCAGAAACTGTTGTTTGCCAGTCGTTATCATCGTTATGTAATGAACGCTGAGCGGGAGATGTATCAGGCTGCACCGTTAAAGGCGGTGATCTGTAATGCTCAGATGGTTAAGCAGGAGATTATTGACCGCTTTGGTGTCGCCGCAGAGAAAATTCACGTCATCTATAATGCGATCAATACCGCGCACTTCCAGCCGGCAGATGCAACATTACGGGCGCAGTTACGCCAGCGTTTGTCGCTGCCGTTGGATGCCTGCCTGCTGATTTATGTTGGCTCCGGATTTGAACGTAAGGGACTGGCTGCTGCCATTCGCGCTGTGGCCGGCACCAACCGTCATCTGCTGGTAGTGGGAAAAGATAAAGCGCAGCGTCATTATCAGGATTTGGCGCGTACGCTGGGCTGCGGGGAGCGCATTCATTTTGTCGGCGTGCAGGCAGATACGCTGCCCTGGTATCAGGCGGCAGATGGCCTGCTGCTGCCCACTCTGTATGATCCTTTTCCCAACGTTATTCTTGAAGCGATGGCCTGTGGATTACCGGTGATTACCTCCACCACCTGTGGCGGTGCCGAATTTATTCAGTCGGGCGTTAACGGCTATGTTTGCGATGCGCTGGATATTTATGCTCTACGTGATGCCGTGATGACCTTACCTGAGCAGGCAACGGACAGCCCTGAATCACAGGCGGCTCGTCAGCGGGTGATGGGATCGACTCCACAGCACCTGTCGGCGCAGTTGATGGCGCTCTATCAGCATATTCTGGATTAACTGATGCGTATTTTGATGATTATTGATGGCCTGCCGGGCGGCGGTGCCGAGAAGGTGGTACTGACCCTGTGTGAAGGTATGGTGCAGATGGGGCATCGCGTCAGCCTGTTCTCTCTGCGGAATCGCTGTGATTACCCGATGCCGGCCGGGGTCGACTACCAGCTGATTGAAAGCCCGAGTTCCGCCCCCTGGCGGAAACTGACGGAACTGTCACGCCGTGCTGCCGCACTTGATAATGCCGTCAGTGCCAGCGAGTATCAGGATGCTCCCTTTGATCTGATTTTTTCGCATTTGCATAAGACCGATCGCATTGTGTCACGCTGTCGTACGCTTGCCCCGCACAGGCTGTGGCACTGCATTCACGGTATTCTCTCCACCTCGTATCTCGGACATCGGGGCGGTTTCAGTCGCTGGCTGAAACAGCAAAAAATGACCCGGGTCTATCAGGGAAAAAACATTGTTGCCGTCTCACAGGCTGTTGCCGATGATTTGACCCACACGCTGGGGATCAAACCGGCCCGGCTGGCGGTAATCAACAACCCTTTCGATATTAACGCCATTATGCAGCAGGCAGCGGAACCGCTGGTGGTGCCGCAGGAAGATTACATCCTGCATGTTGGGCGTTTTCATCCCCATAAACGTCACGATCGATTGCTGCAGGCCTACGCTAAATCCGGCATAACGGCCCGGCTGGTGCTGGCCGGTAGCGGTGATAAGGTGTATATGGCGCAGATAAAGCAGCTGGCACAAACCCTGGGTATTGATGACCGGGTGATATTCGCCGGGTTCCAGAGTAATCCTTACCCTCTGATTAAACATGCGAAAATGCTGGTGCTCAGCTCCGACAGCGAAGGATTCGGCAATGTGCTGGTGGAAGCGCTGTTATGCGGTACGCCGGTGGTTAGTAACCGTTGTCCGGGAGGGCCGGCTGAAATTCTGACGCGCGCCGGCCTGAGCCAGGCGCTGTCCGAACCTGATGCAGACTCGCTGGCTGAAAAGATGGTGCAGGTACTGGGCTCCGCACCGGTTATTGATAGCCAGCAGTTACAGGATTACGATCTGCAACCGGTCTGTCAGCGCTATTTAGCGCTGACAGCATCACGGCGTTAACTCAGTACCTGTAGCTGATGCCAGACATCATCCACGCTGACATCGGCACAGTTACCTGACGGCGTTTGCAGGATCTGATACTGACCGGACCAGGGACGCCAGGCTTTTTGATCGGTATCGCCAAAAAATACCACCTGCTTTTTATTCATCGCGGAGGCCAGATGCATCTGGCCTCCATCGCTGCATAATACCCGATCACAGTGTTCAAATGCGGCCACCAGTTCGCGCACCGACGCGGTTGGATACAGCGAGGCGCGCGGATTATCACAGGATGCCAGCAGCTGTTCCGCGCGGTGAGCGTCGCCAGTATCGTCCGGCGTTAAGGTGCCCTGTGGAGACCAGAAAATCACCACGTGATTATGTTCATTCTTCAGGTGGCGCAGGATGATTTCCCGGTAACGTTCCAACGGCCAGCGTCGTAACGCGCAGCGACTGCTGATATGGACGCCCAGCAGTGAGCCCTCTCCGACTGGCTTAATTCTTGCCGCCGCCTGCTGACGTTCTTCATCGCTCAGCCAGATACGCACGGGGGGGATGGCAATAATTTTATCGGTGATCGCTGATAAATAGCTGAAGGTACGTTCTACCTGATGTTCACCCCGAAAATCCTGTGGGCTGAAAGCCACATTAAGTCGACGATTGTCGCTACCGGCACCGATAATATGGCGTCCGCCTGCCATACGTGCCAGACGCAGACTGTATTTGCAGGGCTGAGGATTTGCCAGGATCACGGCATCGAAATGGATCCTGCGTAAGCGCAGAATAAGTTTTAGCCGTTCGAAATACACGCTGAACCAGCTTTCGTTCTTTTTGCGATGTTTGGCTTTACGGTAAACGAAGGTCTGTTTGATATAAGGATTGTGTTTTACCACATCCTGGCTGACTGAGTTGATTAGCAGCCAGATACTGGCTTCTGGCCAGGCTTCACTGATGCCTTCGAGCAGGGGAGTGGTACAAACTAAATCCCCAATATTGTCGCGACGTATCACTAAGATATTTTTCATGCAGACGTCCGATAGTCAGGACACACCGCAAAATATGACTGATGCGCTGTCGGTTGTGTCCCTGTATCTCTCTCCCTGAATCCAATGGGCAGCCAGCCTGTCCAGGCGTGCTGATAAATTTGGGATAACCCGCAAGTAAGACCGCAAATATCCGGAAATGCACACAGAAAATCAAACAAAAATCGCTAAAGAACTTAATTTTATCTAACAGTATGATATATATGATTTTTATAGTCAGAATACGCCAATGTTACCGTCTCCACAACTGAGTGTGATCGTACCGCTGTATAATGCTGGCACGTTTTTCCCGCCTTTCATGGCCTCACTGCTGGCGCAAACCTTCCAGAAACTGGAAATTATTCTTGTTGATGACGGTTCTACCGATGGTTCAGGTGAGCTGGCGGATCGGTATGCTGCGGCGCATCAGCATGTGCGGGCGATCCACTAGCTAAACGGCGGCGTTTCCCGGGCACGTAATGCCGGAATGGCTATCGCGCAGGGCGAATATGTCACGTTTCCCGACGCCGATGACTGGCTAGATCCACAGTTGCATCAGATCCTGATGTCGATGGTTCAGGCCGACGATCTGGATGCCGCACAGTGTAATGCAGTACGCGTAGCCCGCCAGGGCGAGAACGGTGAGGCACTTATCCCACTGGAACGTCTGCGCTCCACGGATGTGCTGACCGGGCCTGACTGGCTTGACTGGGCATTATCCACCCGCCGCTATCTTCATGTGGTGTGGCTGGGGGTGTACCGATCAGCGTTGATTCAACGTTACAACCTCAATTTCTGTCCGGGGCTTCATCATCAGGAAATCCCGTGGACCACCGAATTTATGCTGAACGCACAGCGGGTACGATACTGCGAGCAGCCGTTGTATCGCTATACCCAGCATGATGCCTCGATCAGCAACCGTATCTGTACCGGGCGCAGTGGTATGCGTTACCAGCGACATTATCTGAAAATCTGCAGAATGCTGGAGAAGATTAATCAGCGTTATCAGCAGCAGGTCAGGATTTATAGCGCTGTCCGTGCCCAGGTGACGCGTGAAGCTTTAGGGGTTTGTCATGCAATGCGGCGTGAAGCCGATGCGGGGGCACGGCGCACGATGCTGAATGATATCTGGCGTACCGGCACCCATCTGCGTATGTTGCGCAACGCGCGCGGTATCTGTCGGTGGTATCAGCTGCTGCTCTGGTTGGGAGGCATGTTGCGCTGGGACTGGTTTTCCCGCCAGAAAAGTCCGGCCAGGAAGTAGTGTGAGCAGGGAGAAGTTATCTGCTAATATGTCGTTTTATTTCGCTGTGTTGGCTATATTCGCGGGCATCAGCTTCTGCCCGCCTGAAAATAAACGATGATTACCATTTATACCGCCTTGCTGTATCTGCTTCAGCCTTTTATCTGGCTTCGTCTCTGGCTGCGCGGTCGTAAAGCACCTGCGTATCGTAAACGCTGGGCCGAACGTTACGGTTTCTGTCGGGGAAAAGTTGAACCGAACGGGATCCTGCTGCATTCGGTCTCTGTTGGTGAGACGCTGGCAGCGATCCCGCTGGTGCGAGCCTTGCGTCATCGTTATCCTGACCTGCCGATTGTGGTGACAACCATGACCCCCACCGGCTCAGAACGCGCCAGCTCCGCATTTGGTAATGATGTTCACCACGTCTATCTGCCCTACGATTTACCCGGCGCGTTGAACCGCTTTCTGAACACGGTTAAGCCCCGGCTGGTGATCATTATGGAAACCGAGCTGTGGCCCAATCTGATCACCCAACTTCACGCTCGCCGGATCCCGCTGGTGATTGCCAATGCGCGTTTATCTGAGCGTTCAGCCCGTGGATATCAAAAAGTCGGTAAACTTATGCAGCGCCTGCTGCAGCGTATCACCCTGTTAGCGGCGCAGAATCAGGAAGATGCCGAACGCTTTGTCAGCCTGGGATTGAAACGCTCGCATCTGGCGGTGACCGGCAGCCTGAAATTTGATATTTCGGTCACCCCGGAGCTGGCGGCGCGCGCAGTTACCCTGCGCCGTCAATGGGCACCTCACCGTCCGGTATGGATAGCCACCAGTACCCATGACGGAGAAGAGAGTATTATCCTGCAGGCGCACCGCAAGCTGCTGGAACGCTTTCCCACGCTGTTATTAATTCTGGTGCCGCGTCACCCGGAACGCTTTGAAACTGCCCGTGCCCTGGTGGAAAAACAGGGGTTCAGCTGGATTATGCGCAGCAGTGGCGAGGTTCCTGCGGCCACGGTTCAGGTGGTGATTGGCGATAGCATGGGTGAACTGATGATGCTGTACGGCATTGCTGACCTGGCGTTTGTCGGCGGCAGCCTGGTGGAACGGGGCGGCCATAATCCGCTGGAGCCAGCCGCGCATGCGATCCCGGTACTGATGGGACCACATACCTTTAATTTCAAAGATATCTGCGCCCGTTTACAGCAGGCTGACGGGCTGATCACCGTGACTGATGCGGATGCGCTGACGCATGAGATCAGCACGCTGCTGACTGACGAAGATTATCGTCTCTATTATGGCCGGCACGCGGTTGAGGTGTTGCATCAGAATCAGGGCGCTTTGCAACAGCTGCTGCGACTGCTTGAACCCTATCTGCCCCAGCGGAATCACTAATATGAATACGCGTCAGAAACTGTCAGTGGTGATCATTGCCAAAAATGCGGCAGAGGTACTGCCGGAGTGTCTGGAATCAGTCAGCTGGGCGGATGAGATCGTCCTGCTGGACTCAGGCAGCAGTGATGATACCTGCCAGATTGCCACCCGCCACGGGGCGCGGGTTTATTACGCCAGCGTCTGGTCGGGTTACGGTAAACAGCGCCAGCTGGCGCAGAACTATGCCAGCCATGAAATGATCCTGATGATCGATACCGATGAGCGCGTAACGCCGGAACTGCAACAGGCGATTATCCAGGTACTGGAGCAGCCGCCTGCCGGTACGGTATACAGTATCGCGCGGCGTAATCTGTTTCTCGGTCGTTTTATGCGCCACAGCGGCTGGTATCCGGATCGCGTCACCCGGCTGTACCCCAGCCGTTACCGCTATAATGACCATCAGGTTCATGAATCGCTAATCACGGATGGCGTGCAGGTGCAGCCACTGCGCGGTGATTTGCTGCATCTCACCTGCCGTGATTTCTCTGCTTTTCAGTGGAAACAGTTTGCTTATGCAGAAGCCTGGGCCAGGCAGCGTCACCAGCAGGGTAAACGCTGCGGCACGGCGGCCATTTTTGCCCACACCGTCGGTGCCTTTTTGAAAACGCTGCTGCTGCGCGCCGGTTTCCTTGACGGGAAGCAGGGATGGCTGCTGGCGGTGGTTAATGCTCAGTATACCTTTAATAAATACACCGCCCTGTGGGCGCTTAATCATCAATCCAGGAAAGGCAAATCATGAGCACCAGAGGCCTCTATCCCGGAACCTTTGATCCCATCACTAACGGGCACCTCGATATCGTCACACGGGCGGCGAAGATGTTTGACCAGGTGGTACTGGCGATTGCCGCCAGCCCGGGCAAAAACCCCCTGTTCTCACTGGAAGAACGTATTGCGCTGGCCAGCGAAGCAACCGCCGGTTTGGGCAACGTGACGGTGGTGGGATTCAGCGACCTGCTGGCGAACTTTGCCCGCCAGCAGCAGGCAACCGTACTGATCCGCGGGCTGCGCGCCGTAGCGGACTTTGAATATGAGCAGCAGCTGGCGCGTATGAACCGCCACCTGCAACCTGAAATGGAAAGTGTTTTCCTGCTACCGGCTGAGCAGTATTCGTTTATTTCGTCATCGCTGGTAAAAGAAGTGGCGCGTTACGGCGGCGATATACAAACCTTCCTGCCGCCGAACGTACACCAGGCATTGCTGGCAAAAATCTGAGCCCGGCGATTACTGCTGGCAGAGTGGACAATAAAAGGTGGTACGCTGGCCGTGTTTAGTAACCTGCACCGGCGTACCGCACTGGCGACATGGCTCGCCCGTGCGACCATAAACCTGCAGTTGTTGGGCAAAATAGCCGGGCTTACCGTCAGTTTGCAGAAAATCTCTCAGCGTAGTGCCCCCTTGTTCGATAGAACGCTGCAGCACGGTCTTAATGGTGGCCACCAGCCGTTCCGCTTCCGCCGCGCTGAGCATCATGGCGGCTCTGTCGGGCAGAATACCGGCGGCAAACAGCGATTCGCTGGCATAGATATTGCCTACGCCGACCACCAGTTTGTTATCCATCAGCCAGGGCTTGATGGCGGTGCGTTTATTGCGCGATTTGGTAAACAGGTAGTCAGCGCTAAAATCGCTGCTTAACGGCTCCGGGCCAAGATGAGACAACACGGTACATTCATCCAGGTCGTCACTCCACAGCCAGGCACCAAAGCGGCGGGGATCGGTGTAGCGCAGCACTTTGCCATTGCTCATCACCAGATCAACATGGTCATGTTTTGCTGCCGGCAACTCGTGAGGCAGCACGCGCAGGCTGCCTGACATGCCCAGGTGAATAATAATCCAGCCTTCTGGCAGCTCCAGCAGCAGATATTTGGCGCGGCGCTGAATGCTGAGTACCGGGCGATCGCTCAGTTGCTGGATTTGCTGTGCCACCGGCCAGCGCAGGCGACTGTTGCGCACGATGGCATACAGAATGGTTGCGCCCACCAGATGGGGTTCAATCCCACGTCGGCTGGTTTCAACTTCAGGTAACTCCGGCATCTGCTTACCTCCGTGGCTTTCTGAACATGTTTGCTGTCATATAAACAAAAAAACCCGGCCGAAGCCGGGTTTTTTATCACTGAGATTAATTACTTAATCTTAGCTTCTTTGTAGATCACGTGCTGGCGGACAACCGGATCGAATTTCTTCAGTTCCAGTTTTTCCGGCTTAGTACGTTTGTTCTTCGTGGTGGTATAGAAGTGACCTGTACCAGCAGAAGAAACCAGCTTGATCTTCTCACGAATACCTTTAGCCATGTTTCAGTTCCTTACCTTAGTACTTCTCACCGCGGGTACGCATGTCGGCCAGAACCGCATCAATACCCTTTTTATCAATTACGCGCATGCCTTTGGCAGATACACGCAGTGTAACAAAACGCTTTTCGCTCTCAACCCAGAAACGGTGAGAGTGCAGGTTCGGCAGGAAACGGCGTTTCGTCGCGTTCATTGCGTGGGAACGGTTGTTACCGGTCACCGGACGCTTGCCAGTTACTTGGCAGACTCGTGACATGTCTATTCTCCAAAAATCAAATCAGCTCGAGCTTTAAAAATAAGGTTTTGGCCGCCTCGTCAGACTAATAGCCCATCCAGGCGAGTTCAATGTGAACCCGCTGAGCAGGCCCAAACGCCAAACCCGAGATTCTCAAAGGTGGCGTAGTATACGCCCTGTGAGGCAAGCGCTCAAGTCCCGAACAGAAAAGATCCTACAGGATCGGATGTTATTCGTCTTATTTGCACGGGAATTGGCCGGTTTGCTGCCGGATCCCAGGAGAGCGGAATGTCTGGCAACATTGGGAAACCGTTACAGCCAGCCCCGTTCGGCAAAAGAAACATGATTACCGCGCCCGATAACAATATGATCAAGCACACGAATATTGAGCAACTCACAGGCCTGCACAATCTGCTGGGTAATATCCCTGTCGGCATGACTGGGTTCAGCCATGCCAGAAGGATGATTATGCGCCAGCACCAGCGCTGCAGCATTGCGCATGATGGCCTTACGCACGATTTCCCGCGGATGCACTTCTACGCAGTTAATGGTGCCGCTAAAGACTTCACTGGTGCTGATAATCCGGTGCTGGTTATCGAGGAAAATCACCTGAAAAATTTCACGACTGCGGTGCGCCAGCGAGCTGTGTAAAAAATCCAGCATCTGGCTGGAACTGGTGATCCCGGTGTGCTGGAGCGCTTCCTGACAGCGGAAACAGCGGCGGGCCAGTTCTGCTACCGCGTTAAGCTGGGCATATTTTGCCAGGCCGATGCCATTTAGCTGTTTAAAATCCTGCTTACCGGCGTTCAGCAGGCGGAACAGTGAGCCAAAATGGTTAATCAGCTGCTGTGCCAGTGCCATCACATGTACGCCCCGGCTGCCGGTGCGCAGGAACAGCGCCAGTAATTCTGTGTCGCTCAGGGTACCGACGCCGTGTTTTATCAATTTTTCCCGTGGGGGGAGCCCCTGCCACTGCTTTTCCATACCGTCTTCTCCTTTCTGAACGTCTGTAATAGTGGCATTATATACAGTGCTCCCCTGGCATCGGACTCTATCTTTACGGGTTATCACGCAATTACTGGTGCAAAATGCGCAGACAAGACCGGATGTGTCAGGCAGGCGATAAAAGAGGAATATGATAAAATCTCATATCAGCAGTGCGGTACGGTGCGTGCCGGTGGACTGATTAAAGGCGGAACAGGCAAATGACAGGATTAACCGGGAAGCGGATTGTTTTGGGGGTAAGTGGCGGCATTGCGGCTTATAAAACCCCGGAACTGGTACGCCGGCTGCGCGATCGCGGCGCTGATGTGCGGGTGGTGATGACGGAGGCGGCAAAAGCATTTATCACGCCGCTCAGTCTGCAGGCGGTTTCCGGCTATCCGGTAGCGGACGATCTGCTGGACCCGGCAGCTGAGGCAGCGATGGGTCATATTGAGCTGGGGAAATGGGCGGATTTAGTGCTGCTGGCACCGGCGACGGCGGATTTAGTCGCCCGCGTGGCAGCGGGGATGGCTAACGATCTGCTGACTACGGTGTGCCTGGCAACGCCGGCACCCATTGCCGTCACGCCAGCCATGAATCAGCAGATGTATCGTGCACCGGTCACGCAGCATAACCTGCAGCTGCTGGCGCAGCGCGGCATGATGATCTGGGGGCCTGACAGTGGCAGCCAGGCCTGCGGTGATGTGGGACCGGGGCGGATGGTCGATCCGCTGGAACTGGTGAATTACGCGGTAAACTGGGCGTCCTCTGGCAATGACCTGCAACACCTTAATATTATGATTACTGCCGGACCGACGCGTGAAGCGCTCGATCCGGTGCGCTACATCAGCAACCACAGCTCCGGAAAAATGGGGTTCGCCATTGCGGCGGCTGCGGCGCAGCGAGGTGCCAGCGTGACGCTGGTCAGCGGGCCGGTTGCGCTGGCAACGCCGCCGGGCGTGGAACGCATTGACGTCAGCAGTGCGCTGGAGATGCAGCAGGCGGTGATGAGCGGCATTGGCGGCCAGCAGATATTTATTGGCTGCGCGGCGGTGGCGGATTACCGGGCGGCGGATGTTGCCGCCAACAAAATTAAAAAGCAGGGAGAGGAGATCACTCTGCGAATGATAAAAAATCCTGACATTGTCGCGGGCGTGGCGGCTTTACAGCAGGACCGCCCATATGTGGTAGGATTTGCCGCTGAAACCCGGAATGTGGAAGAATACGCGCAACAAAAGCGGCTGCGTAAAAATCTGGATCTAATCTGCGCTAACGACGTTGCTATCGCAGGACAGGGCTTTAACAGTGATGCCAATGCGCTTCACCTCTTCTGGCAGGAGGGCGACAAAGTATTACCACTCAGTGATAAATCGCTCCTTGCCCAACAGTTACTGAATGAGATTGTCAGTCGTTATGATGAAAAAAATCGACGTTAAGATTCTGGATCCGCGTGTGGGTGCGGAATTCCCTTTACCGACCTATGCCACCACCGGCTCGGCGGGTCTGGATTTACGTGCCTGCCTGGACAGTGCCATCGATCTGCAACCGGGTGAGACTACGCTGGTTCCCACCGGCCTGGCGATCCATATTGCCGACCCGCAACTGGCGGCGGTGATCCTGCCGCGTTCCGGGCTGGGTCATAAGCATGGTGTGGTGCTGGGGAATCTGGTGGGATTAATCGATTCTGACTATCAGGGACAGCTGATGGTTTCTGTCTGGAACCGTGGACAGCAGGGTTTTATCATCGAACCGGGTGAACGTATTGCTCAGATGGTGTTTGTACCGGTGGTGCAGGCGGAATTCAATCTGGTTAGTGACTTCGATGCCAGCGTGCGCGGCGAAGGTGGATTCGGCCACTCTGGCCGTCAGTAAGGTTTTTACCGCTCTGGCAGCGGTAATCTGGTAATTCTTTCCGCTGTGAGCCGTAACGGCTCACAGATGCGGTGTGGGTTTTGCCCGTCAGGGTAATATTCTCAGGGGTCGTTAAAGGCATGACAGAAAAAAAGAGTGCGAAAAGGAATCGTCGCGAGGAGATCCTGCAGGCGCTGGCGCAGATGCTGGAATCCAGCGATGGCAGCCAGCGGATCACCACCGCCAAGCTGGCTGCGACGGTGGGGGTTTCTGAGGCGGCGCTGTACCGGCATTTTCCCAGCAAAACCAAGATGTTTGATAATCTGATTGCGTTTATCGAAGACAGCCTGATTACGCGCATCAATCTGATCTTACAGGACGAAAAAGAAACGCTGTCGCGTTTACGTCTGATCACTCAGTTAATTCTGGGCTTTGGTGAGCGTAATCCGGGTTTAACCCGCATTCTGACCGGTCATGCGCTGATGTTTGAACAGGATCGGCTGCAGGGCAGAATTAACCAGCTGTTTGAGCGTATTGAAGTGCAGCTGCGCCTGATTATGCGTGAAAAGAAAATACGTGATGGTGAAGGCTTTGCTACTGATGAAAATCTGCTGGCCAGCCAGATGCTGGCGTTCTGTGAGGGCTTACTGTCGCGCTTTGTACGCTCCGAGTTTCGCTACCGCCCGACGGCAGACTTCGATCAGCGCTGGCCGCTGCTGGCCGCCCAGTTTATCTGAGTTTGGATCAGCCCTGAAATCCTCCAGGCCGCCGCAGGCCGCCTGAAAGATCGGGGTCGTTCCTTAGCGCGTTAAATACCGTATTCTGTGCGGTAAGCACGAACCGCGGCCAGATGCTGCGCCATCTCCGGTTTTTCTTCCAGATAGCTGATCAGTTCTTTCAGGGTGATAATCGAAATCACCTGACAGTGGTAGTCGCGTTCAACTTCCTGAATGGCGGAGATCGCCCCGCGTCCACGTTCCTGGCGATCGAGAGAGATCAGTACCCCCGCCAGCGTGGCCTGATGGGCAGCGATAATTTCCATTGACTCACGGATCGCCGTACCGGCGGTAATCACATCATCGACCAGCATCACTTTGCCAGCCAGCGGGCTGCCTACCAGGGTGCCACCTTCGCCGTGATCTTTGGCTTCTTTGCGGTTAAAGCAGTAGGGCACATCGCGCTGATGATGATCGGCCAGCGCCACGACCGTGGTGGTGGCAATCGGAATACCTTTATAAGCCGGACCAAACACCAGATCAAAATCGATGCCTGAATCGACCAGCGCCTGAGCATAAAACCGGCCTAACAGCGCCAGGTCTTTGCCGGTATTAAACAGGCCGGCATTGAAGAAATAAGGACTTTTACGTCCTGACTTCAGGGTAAATTCGCCAAATTTCAGTACCTGCTTGTTGATGGCGAATTCAATAAACTGCCGCTGCCAGGCTTTCATTATGGAGTTCCTCAAAATATAGGCAAAAAAGAGGCGCCCCTCAGGTCGCCGGTAAAACTCAGTTGCTCAGCGCCGCTTTCTGCGCCTGAACCAGGGTATCAATACCGCCTCGCGCCAGCGTAAGCAATTCCAGCAGCTCTTCATGGGTGAACGGCTCCCCCTCTGCGGTGCCCTGCACCTCAATCATGCGGCCATCTTCCATCATCACCACATTCATATCGGTTTCTGCGGCGGAATCTTCCACATACTCCAGATCGCACAGCGCTTTACCGTCAACAATGCCGACTGAAATTGCCGCGACCATCCCTTTCATTGGATTTGCCTTCAGTTTGCCGTTCGCCACCAGATGATTCAGCGCATCGGCCAGTGCCACACAGGCACCGGTAATTGACGCGGTGCGAGTGCCGCCATCAGCCTGTAACACATCGCAGTCGAGGGTAATAGTGAACTCCCCCAGCGCTTTCAGATCCAGCGCCGCGCGCAGGGAACGGGCGATCAGACGCTGAATTTCCAGGGTGCGGCCGCCCTGTTTGCCTTTTGCCGCTTCGCGCGCATTACGGCTGTGGGTGGCGCGTGGCAGCATACCGTACTCGGCAGTAACCCAGCCCTGACCCTGACCCTTGAGAAAGCGCGGCACGCCTTCTTCGATAGTGGCGGTGCACAGCACTTTGGTATCACCGAACTCAACCAGCACTGAACCCTCTGCATGTTTGGTGTAATGGCGGGTCAGGGTGACGGGACGCACCTGGTTTTCGCTACGACCTGATGGGCGCATGGTTTCTCTCCGGCTGGTTACTGTAATTGGCTGCGCATTATACGGATTTCAGCCATCATTGCCTATCACGCCGGGGGGATAAAATTATCGTCAGCTGGTCTGATATCCTGGTTAGCAGGATGTAAAAGCGGACGAATTATGGCTAAATGCGCTTTCCCGACTTTCTGACGCTGGATGCCCCCTATGAATGCTGTGCTACATTTTATTCTCGCGTTGGCCGTGATCCTCGGTCTGGCGCTATTGTTCAGTAGTGACCGTAAGAAAATTCGCCCGCGCATCCTGCTGCAGCTGATTGTGATTGAAGGCGCACTGGCCTGGTTTCTGCTGCATGCCTCCGGTGGACTGAGTATGGTCAGCGCGGTATCCGGGTTCTTTACCACTCTGCTGAAATACGCCGCTCAGGGCACTGACTTCGTATTTGGCGGTATGAATGCCCAGGGACAGGCATTTATCTTTCTTGGCGTGCTGTGCCCCATCATTTTTATTTCTGCCCTGATCGGTATTCTGCAACATCTGCGCATTCTGCCGCTGCTGATCCGCGTGGTGGGTACGCTGCTGTCGAAAGTCAACGGTATGGGGAAACTGGAATCGTTTAATGCGGTCAGCACCCTGATCCTCGGTCAGTCAGAGAACTTTATTGCCTATAAAGGCATTCTGGGGGAGCTCTCCTCGCGCCGTCTCTATTCGATGGCAGCAGCAGCGATGTCGACCGTTTCGCTGTCGATTGTTGGCGCGTATATGGCGATGATTGAACCGCGCTACGTGGTGGCCGCGCTGGTACTGAATATGTTCAGCACCTTTATTGTGCTGTCGGTGATTAACCCGACCCCGGCAGGGGAAGAAGCGGATATTCATCTGGAAAAGCTGCACGAAGACCAGAGCTTCTTTGAAATGCTGGGCGAATATATTCTGGCCGGTTTTAAAGTGGCGATGATTATTATGGCGATGCTGATCGGCTTTATTGCGCTAATCGCGGCGGTGAATGCGGTGTTTGCCGCGCTGTTTGGTATCAGCTTTCAGCAGATCCTCGGCTATATCTTCTGGCCTTTTGCCTGGCTGATTGGCATTCCTGCCGCTGATGCGCTGCAGGCGGCCAGTATTATGGCTACCAAGCTGGTGGCCAATGAATTTGTTGCGATGATTGAACTGAAGAAAATTGCTGCCGGGCTGTCACCGCGCGGGCTGGGCATGCTGTCGGTGTTCCTGGTGTCCTTTGCCAACTTTGCCTCCATTGGCATTGTGGCCGGGGCCATCAAAGGACTGAACGCACAGCAGGGCAGCGTCGTATCGCGCTTCGGCCTGAAGCTGGTGTATGGCTCGACGCTGGTCAGCCTGCTGTCAGCGGCCTTTGCCGGACTGATGCTGTAAGCGATAACGTTAAAACGCCACGCAGGACGGGGTATCCACCCGCATCACGGAATCCTGGCCAAAGCGCTGTTTATAGATATTACGCAGCGCTTCGATATGCTGTTCACTGGTTTTGTCCGGGCTGTGAATTAACAGCAGAGCCCGGCTGTTTTCCCGCGCCAGCTGTCCGTCATTCCCCAGCCACTGTCCCTGGGCGGTAAATACCGTCAGCCCCTGGCTGAAACGCGGCGTGACATCGCCGTCAATAAACTGCTGCCATTCTGTGGTAGTAATGGTGGCACCCTGCGGGCGATTGAGACCAAAATAAAGCGTGGTCTGCATCATTGACGATCCCACCGTACAGACCGGGCGGGGAGGCGTCTGGCTGCAACCGTTCAGCAGCAGTAATAAGGCACCGACAGAGAATAAGCGAGAGGTCATGACAACTCCGGTTTCAGTTCAGGGATAAGGTAACATCCGGGAGAGTGCCATCTTAATTACCGCGAATCAAAACGTCAGCGGGATTTATTTTGCTGGCAGACAACAGAAAACAGGGTGACATTGCCGGATTGCCTTTGCCGCCGTTATAATCGTTACACCATTTATTAAACGGGTACGCAATATGATCCGCAGTATGACCGCCTACGCCCGGCGTGAAACCAAAGGTGACTGGGGCTGTGCCGCCTGGGAACTCCGCTCCGTAAACCAGCGTTATCTTGAAACCTATATTCGCCTGCCAGAGCAGTTCCGAGGCCTTGAGCCGGTAGTACGCGAGCGTATCCGCAGCCGTCTTACGCGCGGAAAAATTGAAGTTAACCTGCGATTTGACGCCGATCCCAGCGCCCGTGGTGAACTGGTGCTGAATGAAAAACTGGCCGTACAGCTGGTACAGGCGGCGAACTGGGTAAAAATGCAGAGTGACGAAGGGGAAATTGACCCGGTCGATATTCTGCGCTGGCCTGGCGTGATGTCGGCCGCCGAGCAGGATCTGGATGCGATTTCCGCGCTACTGTTAAGCGCCCTCGACGAAGCGCTGAATGACTTTATCAGCGCGCGCGAAAGCGAAGGCAGCGCCCTTAAAGCACTGATTGAGCAGCGTCTGGCCGGTGTCATCGCCGAAGTGGTAAAAGTACGCGCCCATATGCCGGACGTGCTGGCCTGGCAGCGTGAACGCCTGGTTGCCCGGCTGGAAGATGCCCAGGTACAGCTGGACAACAACCGCCTGGAGCAGGAACTGGTGATGCTGGCGCAGCGCGTGGATGTGGCAGAAGAGCTGGATCGCCTGGAAGCGCATGTTAAAGAAACCTACAGCATCCTGAAAAAGAAAGAAGCCGTTGGCCGCCGCCTCGACTTTATGATGCAGGAATTTAACCGCGAATCGAACACCCTGGGTTCTAAATCGATTAATGCAGAGATCACTGCATCAGCGATTGAACTGAAGGTGCTGATCGAGCAGATGCGGGAACAGATTCAGAATATTGAATAACGATTTACTGACCATCAGTAAGCAGCATAAAACCAGACAGCCCGCATAATAGCGGGCTTTTTTGTTATCACCAGCTATCATAAAGACGCATCAAAGCGCATAATTACCGTGTACACAAAGGTGTACCCTTGATATTTGCATACAGTTATCGGGGGGACAAACTTTAGGTATCCCCCAACAATTGTATTGTTGAGAGAATTACACACCTTTTCCTGTAACAGTAAATGGTTTTTGCCAGCCAGGATGATGCAAAACCGAATGCTCCCTAATACTCAGAAAAGTACTCTGCTCGTGACGATGGCAAAGGTTAGCGCTGAATTACCTGATATACCAAACTTCACTATTCGCTATTCGCTATTCGCTATTCGCTATTCGCTATTCGCTATTCGCTATTC
>CALYQW010000011.1 GCA_945290265.1 uncultured Erwinia sp. | reverse complement strand
GCCGAGGCCGTTTTCCACTATAAACAGTGGTTTCTGATAGCGATCCCACAGCACATTTAGCAGGGTACGCAATCCTGTCGGATCAATCTGCCAGCCCCATTCCGAGCTGGCCAGATGCGGGTTGGGCACCATATTAAGAATATTGCCGCGCGCCCGCTGATTAAGCGCCTCATCGGTGGTCACACAGCCAGTCATGTAATAGCTGAAAGAGATAAAATCGACGGTACTTTGCAGCGCGCTGCGATCGGCCTCAGTAATATTTAGCTCAATAGCGTTATCACGGAAGAAACGCAGCATATAACCCGGATAGGCTCCCCGGCACTGGACATCACCAAAGAACTGCCAGCTGCGGTTTTCCTGCAGCGTTGCCAGCACATCTTCCGGTTTACAGGTGAGCGGATACATCAGCCCGCCCAGCAGCATATTGCCGATTTTGCCGTCAGGAATAATTTCATGACAGGCGGTTACCGCCAGCGCGCTGGCCACCAGCTGGTGATGGATCGCCTGGTACACTTCGGCTTTACTGCTGTTTTCTGCCAGCCCAACCCCGGTCAATGGCGCATGGAGCGACATATTGATTTCATTAAAGGTGAGCCACAGTTTGACCTTATGCTGATAGCGGGTAAAAACGGTGCGGGCATAATACTCAAAGAACCCAATGACCTGACGATTACCCCAGCCGCCGTACTGCTTAACCAGCTCCCAGGGCATTTCATAGTGCGACAGCGTCACCAGCGGCGTGATCTGATGAGCGGCCAGTTCATTAAACAATCGGTCATAGAACGCCAGCCCCGCTTCATTAGGCTGCTGCTCATCGCCCCTGGGAAAAATACGTGTCCAGGCAATTGACACCCGCAGGCAGTTAAACCCCATTTCAGCAAACAGCTGGATGTCTTCCGGATAACGATGGTAAAAATCAATGGCCACATCTTTCAGCGCCTGGTCACCGGCGGTACGTTCAATGACCGGACCAAATACCCCCTGTGGCAATACATCCGATGTTGACAGCCCTTTACCGTCTTCACGGTAAGCACCTTCTACCTGATTGGCGGCCAGTGCGCCGCCCCATAAAAATGTCTGCGGGAAAGTTTTCATCCTGTTCTCCTGTTATGGAACCACGATCAGCAGTGGCATACCGGCATTTACCGGGGTTTCCGCTACGGTTAAAACATCACGGTAGCTGTCGCTGTTACTGATAATAATTGGGGTAACCAGGTCGAATCCGACATCAATAATCGCCTGGCGATCAAACTCCAGCAGCAGATCGCCAGCCTGAACTTTATCCCCGATATTTACAAAGGCAGTGAAATGTTTGCCATCCAGCTTAACGGTATCGATTCCTACGTGGATCAGCACTTCGATGCCACTGTCGCTTAATAAGCCGATGGCATGTTTGGTTTGAAACAGGGAAGCCACTTCGCCGGCAAACGGCGCGATAACTTTATTGTCCGATGGAATAATCGCCACACCGTTCCCCAGCAGCCCACTGGCAAAAGTGGTGTCCGGTACATCGGGAAGTGGCAGCAAGTTACCGCTCATCGGTGCCAGCACTGCATTTTCTCCGATACTCACCCCGGCAGGTACCGACGTCTGTGCCTTACGCGGCATACCTGCCACCAGGGTCATCAGACAGCTGAGTGCCAGCGCCACCACCGCACCGGCGATCCCCCCCCACAGCGTGGTGTCAACACCACCAGGCGGGATCATCTGGGCAAAGGTAAATACGTTGGCAAAACCAAACGAGTAAACATGCGCATTACTGAAACCGACAATCGCCCCACCAACCGCCCCCGCGACACAGCCGAAAATAAATGGCCGACGCAGCGGCAGGTTAAGGCCATAGACGGCCGGTTCGGTAATACCAAAAATGCCCGCTGTCACCGAGGAGCCGGCCAGCACTTTTTGACGCGCATCGTGAGTGCGTAACATGATGGCCAGCGCGGCTCCCACCTGCCCCATCACCGCTGGTAGCAGCATCGGTAGCATCGAGTCATGGCCTGATACCGTCAGATTGTTGATCATCAGCGGCACCAGGCCCCAGTGCAGGCCAAAGATGACACAAACCTGCCACAGTGCGCCCATTGCCGCTCCAGCCAGCCAGGGGGCCAGGGCGTAAATCAGCTGATAGCCCTGAGCCAGAAGATGGCTTAACTGCGTGGCCAGCGGGCCAATCACCAGGAATGTTAGCGGAACTATCACCATCAGACAGATCAGAGGAGACAGAAAGTTTTTCATTGATGAAGGCAGCCACTTCATGCACTGCTTTTCCAGCCAGCAGCTGACCCAGGAGGCGAGAATAATCGGGATCACCGACGCACTGTAGTTAAACCAGATCACCGGAATACCAAGAAAGGTTTCCGCTATTCCTCCGGGCTGCTGACTGGCAGTAAATGCCTCAATCATTGCCGGATGGACCAGAGCGCCACCAATCGCCATGGTGATAAACGGACTGCCGCCAAATTTTTTCCCGGCGGTATACCCCAGCACCAGCGGGAAGAAATAGAACAGCGCGTCACTGGCGGCAAACCAAATTTTCCAGGTGCCACTGCCGCTGGTCAGCCAGCCGCAGGCTACCGCCAGCGCCAGCAGCCCCTTAAGAATACCGGATGCCGCAAGAATACCGATAAACGGGGTGAAAATAGCGGAAATGATGTCAATCAACCGGCCAAACAGGCTGCCTTTTTCGTCACCATCGCCGGCTGGCTCCGGCGTATCGTCCGTTAATCTCGCCGCCTGCCTTACCGCCAGCCAGACATCGTGAACGTGGTTGCCAATCACCACCTGAAACTGACCGCCACTTTCCACCACCATAATCACACCGGGGTTGTTTTTAAGTCCGGCGGCATCCGCTTTTTTATTGTCCTTCAGTTTGAAACGCAGCCGGGTAGCGCAGTGCACCAGACTGACAATATTCTCTTTGCCGCCAACGTGGGCAAGAATATCGTTCGCCAGATCCTGATATTCCATCGTGTTTTCCTTACATCCGCGCCCGCAGGCATCGGTTGACTGAGTTTAAAAATAAAAAAACCCGAGAACGGCTTCTTTTCAGAAGCCGCGCTCAGGTTTTGCCTGCAAAATGCAGTAACAATCCAGTTTTAAGGACGGAGGTCGGACTCCTGTTGCCCCTCTTTTCTCACCCGTTCAATATGAATAGCGAGAAACATAATTTCTTCCGTGCTCAGGTCACGCTGATAGCTTTTTTCTAAATGTTGGGCAATCTTCCCGGCACAAATCCACGCCAGGGGATAATTTTCTTTTACCGCCGTGTGAAGCAGAAGATCATCATCACCCACTACTGTACGGTTTAACATACGCTGAGCAAAGAACTTAAGATGCGTTACAAAACGCTGGTAGCTCAGGGTATTTTCATCATAATCCAGTCGCAGCTGATATTTCACCAGTTGCAGGATCTCCTGCATTACCCGGGTAATATGCATCACGTCCGGCATTTCATTGTGCAGTTGCGCCGTCACCAGATGCAGAGCAATAAAACCTGCCTCATCTTCCGATAATTCCGTGCCCAGTCTTTTAGCAATAATGGATAAGGCTTCCAAACCCAGTTGGAACTCTTTCGGATAAAGATGTTTTATATCCCACAGCAGGACATTTTTAATTGCCAGCCCTTTCTTTTGCCGTTCAATAGCAAAATGGCAATGATCGGTTAAGGTGATGTACAGGCTGTCCTGTAATTTCCCCAACGTCTGCGTGGCCTGGTTGATAATACGGTCACAGGTGGTCATCACCTCCAGCGGTATTTGGTTAAGTAATTCCCCCAGATGGCTGACCAGTTCGTCACTTTGCAGCGCAAACACTTTTTCGATTTTGTCGCTGTCGGCAACGTCGCCAACGCGTTTACCAAAGGCCAGTCCGCGGCCCATGACAACCTGTTCACGTCCATGCCCGTCCTGAACAACCACCACATTATTATTTAAAATTCTGGCGATTTTCATTGATTCCCCGGAAATAAAAAAAACCCGATTCCCGGCAAGTGCCAAAAATCAGGTTTTGCCTGCCGCAGCAGTAACAATCCAATTTCGGCACTGTATCAGTTTCGCCTGTCTCCTCAACGTATCAACGACAGAAGCGTGACAGAGATCCTAATTATTAAGATATTTCCGATGGTTATCAGAAAATAACTACCGTCTTCAGCTCAGTAACCCAGGCACCCTGGGTTTGGCTGATCCCACCAGGATGATGCCAGTACTGGATCCCCGGTTGCAGTTCAAGCCACTTAACCGGACGGAAACGGTAATACAATTCACCGTTCAGTGGATGGCCGGCAACCGGGTGGTAGAGCGGATTATCGTAATCAGATATCCCGTTAATTTCGTTCAGATAACGTTGATTACGTGCACTCTGTTTACTCATATCAAACCAGGTCAGGCCAAAACCAATCCAGTCATTGGGGCGGGCATCAAACAGACCGTGATAGCGCAGCGAGGCCGCATAAACCGAATGGATATAGTTACTGCGCTGATCGGCCAGACTCATGCTGAACGAGATGCTTAATCCCCGGCTGGCATCATCCTGATGTCGGGTCAGCAGCTGGTTAAAACCGGTGTACATAAACCAGGTACGGTTATGCGTTTTGTAACCGTCCGGATCGCTGGCTCCTGCTCCCCCCGATTTTCCCGTATACAGATCGGACTGATGTGCATTGGTAAACACCACGCCGAGGTTATAGATCCCCGGCAGACCGTTAATCAGCGGACGCGCTTCAATTTCGGCCGTCAGCAGGACGCCTTTGCTGCCCTGGGTAGACCAACTCCAGCCGTGCGTGCGGCTGGCAGCTTCCGGGTTCTGCTCCATCACCCCGCCTTTCAGGGTAACGAACGGGGTCACTTTATATTCCAGCGTGCTACCCCAGGTATGGACGTTCCAGTTATTCCAGGTGAGTGAGTTTGCCGATTTACCGCCACACTGTGACAACATCTGGAAATCACAGGGGATGATCTGATCAAAGGTCTGAACTTTATTCATCATCCCGACGCGCCAGGTCAGGCGGCGGTCGTCAAAACTACGGGCAAAAGTCAGCCAGCCCAGACGGGTTATCGACTGCCCACCCCAACTTTCCTGCGCCAGATCGTTAAAATTAGTACGCGGATCCTGAGTACGTTTGGCCGTCAGGTTATCGTTATGGTTACGGTTAACGATATTACCTTCGATACGCGCATCGGGGATCCCGGTCCAGCGTTCCAAATCCTGGTTAAAGGTCAGCGAGAACTGGTCAATATACGCCACATGGGAGTCATGGTTATATCCCCCGCCTCCATTCCAGGCCATTTCATTCAGATAACCGAGGGTGTAGGTAAATCCTTTATCATTTAACCATTGGCGTACACCAAACATTTCGCCCAGCAGCGGGTCTGGTGGTGCTTCAAATCCCAATGCCGTGCCATTCCACTCCTGCGCAGTCGCCAGTGGTGATAGTAGTAATAACGCCAGCGCTGCTGGTTTACAGTGATTATTTTTATGTGCCATCATAACACCCCGTTTTATTTTCTTAATGCGTAGCTGTAACCGGGTAATAAAATAATTACCTGTCAGCCTTTTATTTTGGGTAAGGCTATTTCTGCGCCGAACGATGTTCGCCTGGTGTATTTGCTACCATTATCCCATTTAAGTAATGACTATTCGTTATCCTCATTGAATTAAAAACGAAAAAAAACCTGAATACTCCACAGCCAGTTATGCTGTGAAGTATTCAGGTTTTGCCTGTTAACCAGTAACAATCCTGAGTAAAAACAATTGCACCATATCACCGTGATTTCTGGCTGAAAATGCTATTCGATCAATTAGCAATTAAAAACGTGATCTGAATTACAAAGCATCGGTAACTACGTTGGTGAATTGACTGAATAATGGCGTATAAACTCAGCCCTCAATGGACAGATAAGCATGCTGGAGAGACTCTCCCTGCGACTGATCGTTTCTTACATGGGAAGGCAGGCAAAAAATCAGTGAACAGTTTTCGCCAGTTGGTCTTCGGCCAGTCCGGTCATTCTCATTACATAATCACGATCAACGCCGTTCTGCAGCATACTAAGAGCAACTTCAAGTTTTCCTTCGAGTATTCCTTCAAGCCTGCCTTCATCGCGGCCTTCCTGCTTAAACTGCTCTGCAATGGTCATCAGTTCATCCTTATGTTGTGGTACCCGCTGTGCCAGGCCATGTACAAATGCCTTTCCGTCAGGGATTTCACCTGACTGCAGCAGGTAATTTATCAGCGAAACCAGTTGCTGTCCTGTGATGTTTTCAGTCAGCAACAGTTTGGACAAATTGCCCATCTGATCGACCAGCTCAGGACGATGAATATACTTCTGCAACAGGGTCAGTGCCGCCATACTGCGATGGCTCATTATTTCAGCATCAGAAAGGGTAGTAATATCCACCAGAGGAAAATCACTGTTGTAGAGCCTCGCCGCCAGCGCATAACGCAACAACCTGAATGCCATATGACGATCCGGCACAGACTGTTGCTCGATAAGAATATAAATATGCCCTCTACCACCAGTCTTCGTCTTCAGACTGTAGAGAACGTCACTAAAGTAAGGGCGCAGATCGTCCCCAACAAAGCTGCCTGACTCCAGTTTCAGGGTGCTGAAATCGCAGACAGCCTGCAGTTCTGCCGGCAGATGCAGTTGCATAAAATCCCGGGCAGTCTCCGGATGGGTAAGAAATTGTTTGAATACCAGATCGTGGGGCGTGGGGATCCCCTTTCCAGCGCTCTGCGCTTTTCCGTAAGCCATACCTCTCTCCGTTTGCTGCTGATGGACTCAGCAGTGGATAGTAGCGAGACCTGGCTTTGATTGCTCGTTGTTCTGTGGGTCAGTGTGCTGAACTCTGATACCGGACAGCGGAAAAATGAATTCTGGCGTTACAGACACTATTTTTTTGCATCAGAACCGGATCAATGCTGCATTATCTCGCAGCAGGGGATCCCCTCCCCGTCCAGTCAGACAAAGGTATTTACCCCACCCAGGGTCAGGGTGCCGGTGATAACCGTTTCACTGTTATCTTCATCCTGCTGCTGCCGTACATCAGAATGTCCGGCGGCGGACTGATGCTGACTGTCTGCGGACGCGTTGCCGTTATCCACGCTACTTTGCCCCAGCTGAATACCATTTTCAGCCAGCGCCGCGCGCAGGTGAGGCATCGCCGCTTCCAGTGCCGATCGCACCTGAGGGGTTTCCGCCACCACATGCATTTGTGCCTGATCGTTGACCACGCGCATGGTGATTTGCAGCGCCCCCAGCTCTTCAGGATGCAGGCGCAGTTCTGCATGCTGCAGTCCCTGACGGCTGAAGAAGGTCAAATGCTGTCCCAGCGACTGTTGCCAGCCGGCACTGCCCAATGACTCTTGTAGCAGCGGTTGCGCCGTCAGCGTAGCAGGTGTTACATGACTGACCGGCGTCAATGGCATCGCCGCGCCGCTCTGTGGTATCGGGCTGAAGGCTTCCACCACATTGCCTGCGGAGGCAGCAGGTACTAACTCAGGGGGAACAGCTAACGACGCTGCGGCTGTCGTTGTACTCCGGTAAGCGGGTTCGCCAGCCGACTGGAGTGCAATTGCGCGGTTGACCTCTGCAAACTGAGCCGGGCGCTGTGCGGAGAAAGCAAAATCTGCCGATTCGGACTCCAGTGGCAGGCGTAGTCCGTCAGCCGGCAACGATGCCGCTGCTGGCTGCTCCTGTACCTCAATACTGACTGCCTGCGCTACCACCAGCGCCGCGGCGATACGATCAGCAGAAGGGTGAGGCTCTGCGGCTGGCGTATTTATCCGGTTTTGTGGCATATTCCAGTCCGCTGGCAGCAGCAGATTCACGCTCGCCGTGGCCCGTGCATCGTCGTCTGCCTCACGCGTCGTGACTGGCGGCGTCAGCGGCCTGTCGGCTTCCGCCGGCAACTGCGCCTGCTGCTGTTTTTCCAGCAGGGAGTCAAAGCCGGCTGGCGTCTCATCCTGATCGCGTTTGGTGGTTGGCAACTTTTCCGCCAGCGCCATCAGCGGGTTTAACGTCATCATAAAGTTTCACTCTTTACGCCGGCAATGCGGGCAAATTCATCCATCATTTTCTGTTCAAGGCGGCGTGCTTTCTTTTCAGCTGCCTGCGCCGCCCGGCTTATCAGGGTTTCAAATGCATTCAGCCGCTGGTGGTCGTGCTGCCAGCTCAATAATGCACGATCGACTGCCTGCTTTTGTGTCGCCAGGGTGTCAGTCTGCCGGGCTATTGCGTTTCCCAGCGATGAAATAAAGGCCTGACGTCCGGTCAGCGCCATCACCGTTACCCCGTTGATATGGACATCGCGCTGCAGTTGCTGCTGATACTCACACTGATAGGTTTTCAGCTGCTGTAACTGATCGCTGGCCTGCTGCCAGACCTGACGTGCCGCCGCCAGCCGTTGCGCGGAGTCGCGCAACTTTTTTTCCGCCTGCTCACGCAGGATAGCCATCGGACCAGGATTCATGATGCTTCAGGTTGCGCCGGAATAATCTGGCTAAGCTGATCTCTGGCCGCGCGGTAATCACAGCGTTCCTCTATGCCCTGCTGCAGCCAGCTTTCCATTTGCGGATAGCCGGCAATTGCGCTGTCCAGCAGCGGATCGCTGCCCATACTGTAGGCACCCACGCTGACCAGATCGCGGTTGCTCTGCCAGCTGGCCAGCAGTTGGCGAAAGCGGCGCGTCTGCTGATAGTGCTGCGCGTCAATCAGGCCAGTCATCACCCGACTGATAGATGCTTCAATATCAATCGCCGGATAGTGCCCTGATTCGGCCAGACGTCGTGATAACACAATATGACCATCGAGGATGGCACGCGCCGAGTCGGCAATAGGATCCTGCTGATCGTCACTTTCGGTCAGAACCGTATAGAAGGCGGTAATGGCACCACCACCGCGCAGCCCATTTCCGGTACGTTCCACCAGCGCCGGCAGGCGGGCAAACACCGACGGTGGATAGCCTTTGGTGGCCGGGGGCTCCCCCATCGCCAGCGCAATTTCACGCTGCGCCATAGCATAACGGGTGAGCGAGTCCATAATCAGCAGCACATTCATCCCGCGATCGCGGAAGTCTTCGGCAATACGGGTGGCATACTGCGCGCCCTGCATACGCAGAACCGGCGAAACGTCAGCCGGGGCGGCAATCACTACCGCCCGAGCCAGACCGCTATCCGTCAGAATATTTTCAATAAAATCTTTAACTTCCCGGCCACGTTCTCCAATCAGTCCCACCACAATCACATCAGCAGCAGTAAAGCGCGCCATCATCCCCAGCAACACACTTTTCCCTACTCCGGACCCGGCAAACAGTCCCATACGCTGACCGCGTCCTACCGTCAGCAGGCCGTTAATTGCCCGCACGCCAACATCCAGAATTTGCTGAACCGGCTCGCGTAATAAGGGATTAAATGGTGGGGTAAACAGCCCGCCCTGACTGACAGTTTGCGGGGCCGGGCGGCCATCAAGCGGTTTTCCGCTGGCATCCAGCACCCGCCCCAGTAGTTCCGGCCCCAGTGGCAGTTGCCTGACTGCCGTCTGCCCGTCCCCCACGCCGGCAATCACCCGCGCACCGGGCAGAATGCCGTCAGTCTGCTCCAGCGGCATCAGGCACAGGCGGTTGTCTTTAAACCCCACCACTTCACTTTCAATCAGTTCAATGCCCTGCCCGCCCCGACGTTCTACCTGACAGCAGGTGCCCAGCGGCAGCTGTAACCCGCTGGCCTCCATCACCAGGCCGGTGACCCGAACCAGTTTGCCGTAGCGGATAAAGGGCGGCAGCCGGTTGATCCGCTGTTCATCACGATCCAGCCGCTGCAGCCACTGCTTGAGCGGATTACTCACGGCAGCTCCTCACGGCTCAACTGACACAGCTGTTGCCAACGGCGTTCCAGCGTAGCATCAATTTCGCCCTGTTCGGCCGTCAGGCGACAGCCGCCAGGCAACATCTCACTGTCTTCTCGCAGAGCCCAGCCGAGGGTGGTCAGCGCCTGAGTGAAGTGCTGTTCCACGCTGGTGCGATCCTGTGGGCTTACCCACAGCTCAATCTGGCTGGTGAATAACGTGTCGTTCTGCATCAGACGGGTAATGGTGTCCAACAGGGTACGGTTATCACGCTGCAGTTGCTCGCCCAACAGGCTGCGCGCAGCAGTAAGTGCATGCTGCACCAGACGCGCCGGGATCAGGCTGTTAAGGTTATCAAGGGTGGCAGTAAATGCCGTTGCCAGTTGGTTCAGGTGCTGAGCCACCTGCTGCTGTTGCTCCAGTGCCTGTTGCTGTCCGGCAGCCAGACCGGCGCTGTGCCCCTCACGATAGCCCGCCTCAAAGCCCTGCTGCTTTCCCTGTTCGACGCCACGCAGTTCACCCTCTTTTCTGCCCTGCTGTTCCGCCTGCTGGCGGCGTTGCGCCAGTTCGGCCAGCAGCGCTGCCTGCGTATCAGCGTCATGCTGCGGGGTGATGATTTCAACGTTCTCTGGCAGGTCATCCAGTAAATCCTGCGGCTGCCAGCGCTGCCAGGCTGCCAGATTCTGGCTGTCAGACATAGGCATCGTCGGTTCCTCCAATCATCATTTCCCCGGACTCGGCGAGGCGGCGCACGATCATCAGAATCGCTTTCTGCTCCGCTTCGACCTTTGACATGCGTACCGGACCACGGGTATTGAGATCTTCGCGCATCAGATCCGCCTGACGGCGTGACATATTGCGGAAGAATCTTTCACGCAGTGCCTCATCGGCACCTTTCAACGCCACAATCAGCGACTCATGTTCAATATCCTGCATCAGACGCTGCAGGCTGCGATCGTCCACTTCCACCAGGTTTTCAAACAGGAACATCTCATCAATAATTTTCTGCGCCAGCTCCTGATCGAATTCCCGTACCGCAACAATCGCCGCTTCTTCCTGCGGCGCTTTCATCAGGTTCAGAATTTCCGCCGCCGGACGTACCCCGCCCAGTTTGCTGCGTTTCAGGCTGTGGCCGTGCAGCAGGTTGTTAAGCACTTCCGTCAGTTCCTGCAACGCCGCCGGCTGCACGCCGCCAAAGGTAGCGATACGCAGCATGATGTCGTTACGCACCCGTTCATCGCATTTGCTCAGCACATCTGCCGCCTGCGCCCGGTTCAGATGCACCAGAATGGTGGCGATAATTTGTGGATGTTCATCGCGGATCAGATCGTAAACCGCCTGCGGCTCCATCATATCCAGCGCTTCAATGCCGTTACCGCTGTCGTGGCGGTCAAGGATATCGTCCAGCAGGCTGAGCGCCCGCTCCTCGCCGAGGGCTTTAATCAGTACTTTGCGCAGATACTCCGCGGTATTCAGGCTTAACGAGGTAAATTCAGCCGATTCCTTACTGAACTCTTTCAGTACCTGGGACATCTGCTGATGGGTAAAGCCACCGAGGTTAATCATTGAGATACTAATCTGCTTAACTTCGCTGCTGCTTAAGAATTTAAATACGCTGGCCGCCAGTTCATCCCCCAGGGTCAGCATAATCATGGCGCTTTTTTCGTAGGCATTCATGACGCTTTGTTTTCCTCATTGATCCACTGTCGCACCACCAGCGCGATAATGCGCGGATCTTCCGCCGCGAGTTCACGCAGCTGCTGACTGGTAATTTCAGATTCGGCGCGCTGTGCTGCCTTAATCTCGAGGTTGCGCTCCGCCTGCTGCTGGACCCGAACCTGCTCCTGCTGACGCGCCTGTTCTGCCTGCTCGCGCAGCAAGGCCAGCTGCGCCTGCTGACGCCGCCATACCGGCAGTACGACTTTGCGCCACAATAGCCAGAGCACCAGCGCCACCCCCAGCCAGCGTGCGGCGCTGATCGCCAGCGTAATCAGCCACGGCTGCTGCCACCAGGGCAGCATCATCCCGTCATCCGCCTGGGTAAACGGTGAGTTAACAATATTGACACTGTCGCCACGACTGTCAGAAAAGCCCATCGCTTCTTTTACCAGCGCGGTAATCTGCTGCATCTGTTTTTCGCTCAGCGGCGCATTTTCGCCTTCTTTGGCGGGCAGCCAGTTGACCACCACCGCCGCCGACAGCCGCTCGATACGCACCGAGTTATGGCGGGTATGCGTCAGCTTACGATCCAGTTCATAGTTGGTGGTGTCATCCTGACGCTGGTTATAAGGCACAGGGTTGAGTACCGTTGCCCCGCTGTCGTCCTTTTTGCCACTGTCTTTCGGTTTATCAATTGGCCCGTTTACCGGCAGCGGCGGCTGGTTGCTTAGCGCACCGGGTACGCCACTGGCAGGATTTTTACCGCCCTGCTCTGCGCTGCTTGACTGACGGCTGCGGATCGCCATTTTTTCCGGCGTACTGTTGGGCTGATACTGTTCGTTGGTCTGTTCATAAGCGGTGAAGTCCAGCTGCGCCGTCACCTGGGCGCGCACATTACCGCTGCCCAGCAGCGGGGCGAGGATCGCCTGGATGCGCCGCTGATAATCGGCTTCGATATCATTGATATAGCGGCGTTCTGCGGTTTGCTGCATCTGTTCGCCGCCCTGGCTCATCAGCTGGCCGCGCTGATCGACAATGGTTACTTTGTCCGGGTTAAGCCCCGGCACCGCGCTGGCGATCAGATAACTGATGGCGTTGATCTGGCCGGCATCGAGGGTACGTCCCTGACTAAGATTGACCGTGACCGCCGCAGAAGGGGAATTCTGCTCGCGTACAAACATCGAGGGTTTGGGGATCGCCAGATGGACGCGTGCCGCTTTCACCGAACCCAGCGCTTCAATGGTGCGTGACAGTTCACCCTCCAGCGCACGCTGAAAGTTAATCTGCTCACTGAACTGGCTGATACCAAATTTCTCTTCGTCCAGCAGTTCAAAACCCACCGCGCCACCTTTTGGCAGCCCCAGCTGTGCCAGCTTCAGGCGCACTTCATGCATCTGGTCCTGTGGCACCATCACTGCGCCCCCGTGCTGCTCAAAGCGGTAAGGCACATTCATTTTGCCCAGCTCAGCCACGATGGCACCGCCGTCTTCATCGCTGATATTGCTGTAAACCACGCGGTAGGCAGGCTCTCTGGCCCAGAGCAGCATCGCAACGGCCAGCGTAGCCACGGCTGCCACGGTAAAGGCCAGCGCGATACGCGGGCTGGCGCGGAACCAGTCAGGCAGCGCACTCAGCTTTGCGGCAAAAATTTTGACATTACTGGTTGTGGCATTCATGCCGTAGCCCTGTATATAAAACGCCTGGCGGCGAGCAATAGCGTGCCCGTCCACCCGGGGTGAAATACCCTCAGTGAACGTTTACGCCCGGATAATTTTAGGAGACGTAGTATGGTGGAAATTGATATTTTTTTAAGCATCAATTAGCCGTTTTTTCTGTCGGCTTATCCTGTTTTAAGGGCTTTTTCTTCCTGTGCTAACATCCCGGCCTCAATTAATTTAAGGAAAAGTGTTTAATGTCTGTTCCGTCAGTAAATGGCGTAATTGCCGAAATCAGTCAGCAGGCTCAACAGCTTTCTGCCGCCCGCTCCCCCGGCACATTATGGTCAGCAAAGCCGGCGAGTGCGACACCTGAATTTTCTGAACTGTTATTTAACAGCCTGAAAAATATTAATCACTCACAAATTCAGTCCGGCGAGAAAACCCGTGATTATATGACCGGCAGTAGTGATATCGGACTTAATGATGTCATGATTGCCACGCAAAAGTCGGCACTGGAATTAAGCCTGGGTTTGCAGGTACGAAATAAGATGGTCAGTGCTTATCAGGAAATAATGAGCATGGCTGTATAAGACTATTATTGACCGCCGTTAATTATCCTTCTTTATTTCTGTTAAGGCGCAATGTCGCCGCTTAACAGATTATTTATTACCACTCAGGGTAATACGACGCAGAATAAAGATGATGACATCAATAACCCGATTCTGCGTCATTGCTCCCTGACTGAAGACAGAGACGCTGCGCCATGTCTGAAGAAAGTGATGTGGAGAAAACCGAAGATCCCACGCCCCAGCGCCTGAGTAAAGCGCGCAAAGAGGGGCAGGTTCCACGGTCAAAAGAGCTGACGTCACTGCTGTTACTGCTGGCCGGATGGGGGCTGCTAACCCTGGGGGGCAGTCATATGGCAGAGCAACTTTCTCAGCTAATGAGCAGCGGTCTGAGCTTTGATCGCCGCAGCGGGTTTGACAGTACGCTGATGCTCAGCCGGACAGGGCAACTGCTGGGCCAGGCACTGATGGCGATATTGCCGGTACTGGGCGGAGCCCTGCTGGTAGCGCTGATTGCGCCTAACCTGCTGGGCGGTTTGCTGACCGGCGGCAAAATACTAAAGTTCGATCTGAAACGCCTGGCTCCCCTGCCCGGCTTAAAACGTTTGTTCTCCGCTCAGGCGCTGGCCGAATTACTGAAAAGCGTGATGAAAGTGCTGCTGGCCGCCAGCGCCTGCGGGCTGTTTGCTCTGGCCAATAAGGCACAGTTTATTCAGCTGGTGTACCAGCCGGCAGGCAGTGCCTTAGCTCAGGGATTACGCCTGCTCTCCGGCTGTCTGCTGATGGTGCTGCTGGCGATTATCCCAATGGTGGGATATGACCTGTTTCATCAGATCACCAGCCACATTAAGAAACTGCGTATGAGTCGGCAGGAAGTGCGTGATGAGTATAAGCAGCAGGAAGGCGATCCTCATATCAAAGGACAGATTAAACAGTTGCAGCGTAGCCTGGCCCGCCAGCGCATGATGGCCGATGTACCGCATGCCGATGTGATTATTAATAACCCGACCCACTATACGGTTGCCCTGCGCTATAACGAAGACGCCATGGCTGCCCCGGTGATGCTGGCGAAAGGCGCGGGGGATATTGCCCTGCGAATTCGCGAAGAAGCAGCAAAACACGCCATTCCAATGCTGGAGGCCGCCCCGCTGGCGCGCGCACTTTATCGTCACTGCGAACCAGGTCAGCCGATCCCCGCCTCGCTGTACAGCGCGGTGGCGGAAGTGCTGGCCTGGGTCTACAACGTCCAGCGCTGGCGTCACGGCAGCGGTATCACCCCGAAGAAACCCGAACATATTCCGGTGCCGGAAGGCCTGGATTTTACCGAGAAGAGTGAAAAGTAATGGCTAATCTCGCCACTAAATTACGCTTACCCGCCATGAAAAAAACGCAGTGGCAGATCCTCGCCGGTCCGGTGCTGATCATGACGATAATGGCGATGATGATCCTGCCACTGCCGGCGTTTGCCCTGGATTTATTGTTTACCTTTAATATCGTGCTGTCGCTGATGATCCTGCTGGTGGCGATGTTTACTCAGGATACGCTGGAGTTTTCAGCGTTTCCCACCGTGCTGCTGTTCTCTACCCTGCTACGCCTGGCGCTGAATATCGCGTCCACCCGTATCATCCTGATGAACGGGCATACCGGCGACAGCGCGGCCGGTCAGGTGGTGGAAGCCTTCGGTCACTTCCTGGTGGGCGGCAACTTTGCCATCGGGATTATCGTCTTTATTATTCTGGTGATTATCAACTTTATGGTGATCACCAAGGGTGCCGGACGTATCGCAGAAGTGGGTGCCCGCTTTGTGCTGGATGGGATGCCGGGTAAGCAGATGGCGATTGATGCTGACCTGAACGCCGGAATTATTGGTGAGCAGGAGGCGCGTCAGAGGCGTAAGGTGGTCACCCAGGAAGCCGATTTTTACGGTTCGATGGACGGTGCCAGTAAATTTGTGCGCGGTGATGCCATCGCCGGTTTAATCATTATGGCGATCAATATTCTCGGTGGTCTGGTGATTGGCCTGATGCAGCACGATCTGAGCTTTAGCCAGGCCGCCAGCACTTACACCCTGCTGACCATCGGTGACGGTCTGGTGGCCCAGATCCCCTGCCTGATTATTTCCACTGCGGCCGGGGTGATTGTGACCCGCGTAGCCAGCGAGCAGGATGTGGGTGAGCAGATGGTCAGCCAGCTGTTTAAAAATCCGCGCGTAATGGTGCTGGCGGCCGGGATTATCGGCCTGCTGGGGCTGATCCCGGGGATGCCGAACCTGGTATTTTTACTGTTTACCGTGGCGCTGCTGGCGCTGGCCTGGTGGCTGCGCGGCTGCGAACTGGCCGCCGGGGACAGTGCCAGTGCCAAAGATCCTGAACAAGCCAGTGCCGAAGCCACCACCGCCCCAGAAGCGTCGTGGTCTGATGTGCAGGTGGAAGATGTGCTGGGGCTGCAGGTCGGCTACCGGCTGATCCCGCTGGTCGACAGTAAGCAACAGGGACCGCTGCTGATGCGTATTCGCGGTATCAGAAAGAAATTCGCTCAGGATATGGGCTTTCTGCCGCCGGCAATCCACGTTAAAGATAATCTGGATCTGCCGCCAACCCATTACCGCATTCTGTTAAAAGGAGTGGAAATTGGTGGGGGGGAAACCCATCCGGAACGTTGGATGGCGATTAATCCCGGCTGCGCGGAAGGTGAACTTCCCGGCATAGCCTGCCAGGAACCCGCCTTTGGTTTACCGGCGGTATGGATTGATGAAGTGCTGCGCGAGCAGGCGCAAACTCAGGGTTATACCGTGGTTGATCCCAGCTCAGTGGTTGCCACCCATCTAAATCAGCTGATTGCACAATTTACTGCCGAACTGTTCAGCCGCCAGGAAACCCAGCAACTGCTGGAACAGCTGAATCGTACCCAGCCAAAACTGGTGGAGGAGCTGATCCCGCAGATTATTCCGCTGACCACTTTCCATAAGGTTTTGCAGAACCTGCTGGCAGAGAACGTCTCTATCCGCGATACGCGCACCATTATTGATACCCTTGCCGAACTGGTACCCACCCAGACCGATATTGACGAACTGACGGCGCAGGTACGTATCCGTCTTGGCCGGGCGATTACCCATCGCTGGTTCCCTGGCGATGAGGATCTGCAGGTGATTGGGCTTGATTTGAATCTGGAACGAATACTGATTCAGGCCAGCCAGAGCAGTAGCGGCATTGAGCCAGGGATCACTGATAATCTGATCGTCCATACCGGGCAGGCGATACGCCACCAGGAAAACCTGGGCGCACCGCCAGTGCTGGTGGTTAACCATCCGCTGCGCGTTATGCTGGCACGTTTTTTACGCCGGGTGTATCCACAGCTGGTGGTGCTATCCAGTCTGGAAATTGACGGCAACCGCACGGTCAGAATGACCTGGATGATTGGTGGTAACGAATGAAGTCACAACTGACAACCTGGCTGCTGCTGGCGCTGCCCGCGTCAGCGCTGGCCGGGGCGGGCTCATGGACTGGTTCTTCCACCGCCGGCCAGCTCAGCGTGGGCGGTCAAATCATGGTGTCGCAGCCGATCTCTGCCCCTGCCCCGATGCCTGCCGGGGTAAAAACGGCGGCAGTATCCTGGCAGATCGCGCTACTGTCAGCGCCCCCTGCCGGACTGCAAATCAAACTCTGTGGCAGCAATCGCTGCCTGACCCTGAACAGCCTGCGCGGTCACCAGGCCATCGCCCGCGATAAGCCGCTCACCGGCCCCTGGCATTTTGTTTATAACGTGCAGAGTAAAGGACAACTGCGCCCTGCTCTGACGGTAGTCAAAAATCAGCTGACGGTGAATTATCGTTAAGGTGGGAGGGGACTTTTGCCGGTTAACGCTGCAGGCAGCAGGAGCACTCCTGAGTTTACATATCAGACTGATTCAGAAACTATTCGCATACGCCTGGTTACATCGCGCTCCTTTTCCCAGGGTAGCAATTTTATCCTGCAGCTGATCCAGATGCCCCCGCATCAGCGTCTTTCTCTCATTCTCATCAGCTAACAGCTGGCGGGCAAGGGCTGCATCTTCCGGATTGATCCCTTTCCCTGTGGCCTGACGGCTCAGCATCTGATGCAGTGCGGCAATGTACTGCTCAGCCGCCGGTAAAAAATTATCCCAGTCGCCCTCTCTGGCAATCTGTAATAATTGCTGATTCAACTGGTAAATCTGCTGGTATTCGTTACCGGATGCCTTAACTGCCATGATTTTCTTCTGCCTGATTGGGGGCGATGTGTTTCCAGCTGTCCGCAATACCTTTCATTATATCGATAACCTGCGGCAGATTTTCCGCTGAGTTATGCAGGTTGGCATCCAGCAGGGTTTGCGCCACATGACCGTAAAGCATCTCCAGCTGCGCGGAGATCTCTTTACCGATCTTATGATTCAGCGCCGGGATTAACCCGTTATCAATTATATTGATCGCCCGGGATAACATTTCACCGCGCCTGGCAATATTGCCATTGGCAAAATAGATTCTGGCACACTGCATGGTGTTAACCGCACCGTCCAGCAGCATGGTGATCAGCTGATGGGGCGATGCGCCGGCCAGTTGGGTTTCCAGATCGATGCGGGCATAGCTCTGGCTTCCCGTTTTTGAATACATAAAAACTCCTGACCGGCTCAACCACCGCAGCGGCCGAGCCGGTTACAGACGGGTTACATGGAAGAAATTAACGCTGACAGCTGATTACTCATGCCGTTCAGCTGTGACATGGTGCTTTCCAGCGCCACAAACTGCTTGCGATAGCGCTCAACGGTGCTGTCGATCAGCTTCTGGGTTTTATCGATCTGACCCTGCATCAGCTTCACCTGCTCATCCAGACCTTTGGTGGCATCCTTAATCACACCATCAATCTTCAGCTCGCTGTCACCAATGTAGTGGGTCATGATATCACCCAGCTGGTCGGCAATCCCTTCGCTACCATGATGACCCAGGAACAGCTCGGCAATACCTTCCGGATTATCCGCGATGGCTTTATCCAGCTTGCTTTCGTCCAGCGTCATTGCGCCAGTTTTGGCGTCAACGGTGATGCCCAGTTCGGCCAGCGACTGAAAATCCTCGCTGCCATCACCGTGGAAACCGTTAATCACCTGGCGGATCTCGCTGACCATTCCACGCAGCGTGGAATCCCCCATCAGGGCACCATTTTGTGCCCCCTGAGCTGCGGCGGTTTCATCCACATAGCGCCCTGCTGCTGAGGTGGTTTTCATCAGCGCATTATACTGTTCAACAAACGCCTTCAGGCTGGTTTTAATCGCGCTGTTATCACGCGTCAGGGTCAGCTGCTCGGGTTTGCCCTCCTCAGAGACTTCCTTCAGTTCCAGGGTCACGCCGGTAATAATATCGGAGATGGTGTTCTCCGAACGGGTAAACTCTGTCCCGTCCACTTTCAGCTTTGCATCCTGCGGAATGATCATATTATCCATCCCGCCATCCTCGCCGGTATTCAGTGCCTTTCCCAGCTCCGGGTCACCCTCAACCGATACGCTGAGTTCGCCATCGCTGCCGGTAGTTTTAGAGCTGATCACCAGTCGATATTGATCGTCAACGCGTTGAACCGTGGCAGAAACATCGCCTTCGGCCTGATTGATTTTCTTTGCAATCTGATTCAGCGAGGTTTCATCATCCTCAAGTTCGATTTTCAGCTCTTTACCGTCAGCGCTGGTAATGGTCAGGGTGCGATCTTCGCTGCCCGCCATCCCCAGTGCGCTGTCAGCATCTACATACTCTTTCGATTTCAGTTTATGCGCAGTGGCCAGTTGCACGACCTCCACCGAGTGCGTATCCGCGCTGGCCTCGCCGTTGGCTTTCGCGGTAAACGCCTTATTGCTGCCAACGTCAAGCGCGGTAAAGGCATCCTCTTTTAAGGATTTGCCCCCACTCTGTAACCCCGACAGAGCGCTGGAGATTTGTCCCCAGGCAGAGACTTTGCCCTGATACGTGGCCTGTAACAGCGCGTAAGGTTTCAGTCTTACCTGCTCGCCTGCTTTGATCTGTTCCAGCATGGTGGCCGTATCCAGCCCGGAACCGATGCCCAGTGAAGAGAACCCCATTTTAATCTCCTTAACGTCAATTTTTATTCAGGTTGCTCTAACTGACATCGGTTGCGCGCTGATTAAAATAAATAATTTTCGCTGTGAAAATATTTATACGAAAACAGAAAAAACAGTTATATCGCCTTTTCAGCGCCTTGCGACAAATTACTGAACGAATTTCCATCAGTTACGATCATTATTGGTAGAATTAATGGCAATAATTTGCACTGATCATTTTTTTACTTTATGCGGTAATTATGTCTGCCGGGTATGGCGCAAAAAAATATTTCAGAGTTTTCTCTCCTCACCGATGTTCTCAGTATGCGAACACAACTTTCCCGCATAGTTCAGATAACAGGCGTGGCAAATACTGTCTTTATACAGCGCAATAAACCCGCTTCAGTAATCTGAAATATAGAGGATAAAACGCATGGAATGCAGGTCATCTGCTCTGTTATTACACCTTTTTCCAGGACATTATTATGGCCCAGATTATCAACACCAATGCACTGAGCTTAATGGCTCAGAACAATTTAAATAAGTCTCAGGCTTCTCTGGGTACTGCTATTCAGCGTCTGTCTTCCGGCTACCGTATTAACAGTGCCAAGGATGATGCTGCAGGCCAGGCGATCAGCAACCGTTTCACCACTAACATTACCGGTCTGACTCAGGCGTCGCGTAATGCTAACGACGGTATCTCTATTGCGCAGACCACTGAAGGCGCACTGAATGAAGTGAACGATAACCTGCAGAATATCCGCCGTCTGGTGCTGCAGGCGAAGAACGGCACTAACTCTGAATCTGACCGTCAGTCACTGCAGGAAGAGATTAATGCGCGTCTGGATGAAATTAACCGTATCTCTGAGCAGACTGAATTTAACGGCGTGCGCGTACTGGGCGAAGATCAGACTCTGAAATTCCAGGTAGGTTCTAACGATGGCGAAACCATTGATATTCACCTGAACAAGTTAGATGTGGCTGAGCTGGGTCTGGAAGGTATGGAAATCGTTACCAGCACCACCTCCAGCAAGCTGGCTGCCGGTATGGAGCTGAAGGGAGATAATGCCGGTACTCAGGTCGAAGTTCCACTTGACGCACAGATGATGACCGATGCAAAAACAGCGGCATTCACTGCTGGTGGTGAAGGTGAAATCTACCGTGTGGTCGATGATAAAGGCGTTGAGTCATTTGTTGCTATCGGTACCGATGACCAGGGTCAGGACATCGCTAAAGTGATGACCGCTGACTTTAGCACCGCCGGTGCAGTGACATTTACCGCTGGAGCCGATGCAACTGAAGATCAGATTCAGGCAGCAACGGGGGGTACTCAGCTGGCCGACCTGGATGCCGCACTGGCACAGGTCGATACCCTGCGTTCACACCTGGGTGCGACTCAGAACCGTTTCTCTTCCGTGATCAGCAACCTGAACAGCACCGTAACTAACCTGTCTGAGTCCCGTTCACGTATTCTGGATGCTGACTTTGCTACCGAAGTGTCTGCCATGAGCCGCGCCAACATCCTGCAGCAGGCTGGTGTCAGCGTGCTGGCCCAGGCAAACCAGGTGCCACAGAACGTTCTGTCCCTGTTACGTTAATTTTTTTGGTAAACGGTTAGCAGGATAGCAAACCGCAAACCTTTGCCCCACGTTCTGCGTGGGGTTTTTATTAGCTCCGGTATCGGCAGGCGCATGCCTGCGGTGCATTCCACTGGGCGCGGTGCCTGTTTTTTTGGTTTGGCACTACTGGCTGTTTTTTGGGTTTGGTATTTGTCGGAAACTTGCTTTGTCGTCATGCAATCGAATAAAATAATAAAAGTCAATTATGGAGAATAGACAAAGGAATAAATCATGACAAAACTAAGATTACCCTTTACGGTATTTATGACAAGGAACAGATTTGAAGACTACTCAGCCCCTGATATGAGATATGGAGACTTATCTGAAGAACAATTAAAAAATCATTATAATCTACAGGATATTTCTGATTCCGTAGACCCTTTCTTAATGACTCGCCTTTCTCCATTCGACTCCCCTCGTTCAATGTTTGCAATGTTCATGGTAAAAGGAAAGGCGTAAGGATATCAGAAAATGAATGTGCCTCATTGTTATTTGATGAAATGAGGAATAACTCTTTTATTTATTCAATGGCAGGCCCGTACAGCCATCTGATTATAGATATGATAAACAACCTCCAAACCAATAGCGGGAAGCCATTTCAGAGCCAAATTTTAAATAAAGCACTTGAGAGGAAAATATTGCAAAGCAATAATCGCCAGGGAACCATTGGAGTAATAAAAAGCACAATAAATAAAAATATCAAAAAAGAAAACATTAGTTTAATATATAACAAAAAGGATGAGATTTATAATGAAATATCAAAAACAATTCTACCTAAATTCATAGGGGTCATGGATAATTTTAATGGCCTTGGTATTACAGTACATGATATTACAGCAACAAAAATAGCCATTCCGAATTCAGAAATAATTGGTGGCTAATGGAGCGCTGATATCCACTATCAATGTCAGGACCACTTTGGCTTGGACGATTTTGATATTATGAAAATAAAGTTTAAACAACACCGTTTTTTCAGGATATGGTTTATCCTGCAAAGATATAAAAAGTTTGGCTTCAAGCCGTTTATGACCAATATGGAGGCAACAGTAAAAATAGGGGATCGTTTTTATGAATAGAGGAATAATATCGATAATAATCATAGCCTTTTTTTGTCAGCTACCGGCATTTACTTTAACCATCACCCAACAGAAATTATTGATACGCACACTGATAAATACAGCATCAATATTATTATTAATCGTCTCCCTTTTTCTGATCATGAAAAAATAAAATGGTGGCAAAACAACTGAAAAAAAATAGCAATAAATTATAATCTACCCATTTTCTCGCTGACAGGAAATAAGAAAATCTACCTGTGGAAGATTAATCAAGGCTATATCAGTCGTGAAAAAGCTGACCGCCTTTGCTTTGATGATATGAAAACAGAGAGGAATTGCATCGAAAAAGATCAGTTAATGAATATTGATAGCGACCGAAAAGGAAACATTATTTACACATTTAAAAAAAGCGCTTACAGACAAAATAAAGATGGACTAATAGATAAATTGCCAGACTAAACGCCTGGCCAATCAGGTGTCATTGTTGACGTGTATTTAAGCACGGACAGCGCGCTGACATGACCGGCAACAAAAACGCTCGTGTCGGGAACAGCTACGACCATGCCGGTTAACAGAATCGTAATGGCAACGAGGACAATGAACAATAACGGTAGCCATAGAAAATCCTAAATACCAATAGAATATCATGCTTTCTATCGATTGCAGGCATTACCGCTCTTTGCAATGATTTTGACTAATATAAAAATACCTGTTTGATCGGGAGAATATAATATTTACTGAATGAAGTCATAAGAAAGGCACAGCATAAGCAGGGTTATCCCCTGCGGAGGCGGGAGTGAGGAAAAGAAAAATAAGATCAGGGTAGAATTATTAATCTGACATCATTACAGTTTAAAGAAATAACAGCTAAATGCATGGTGAAGAATGCCATAAACAGCTCGGGAGCTGACGATATTTTTAGCGCTATCGTCGGCTCTTCATACAGACACAAATCTTAACTGGCGGCAAGCGGTTGATTCACCGTTTGAGTTAACTGATCAACTAATTCCATTTCCTCACTGTTCATCAGTTTTTCAATATCAATCAGGATCAGCATGCGCTCATTTAACAGTCCCAGCCCCTGTAAATAGCGGGTAGAAAGCGTGGAGGTAAAATCCGGTGCCGGTTTGATATTTTCTGAGGCCAGCGGCACCACATCCGCTACCGCATCTACCACCATACCAATTACCCGCTGGTGCAGGTTGAGAATAATGACCACGGTATGATCGTTGATTTCCTTCGAGCCCAGCTGGAACTTCACCCGTAGATCCACTACCGGCACAATGGCACCGCGCAGGTTAGTCACGCCACTAACAAAATCAGGCGCATTAGGAATTCGGGTCGCCTGTTCGTAGTGTCTTATTTCCTGAACTTTGAGGATATCAATACCGTATTCCTCATTACCAAGGGTGAAAATTAAATATTCATGCCCGGCATGCATACCGTCGGACAGCGTATCGGTTATGGCATTATTCATGGTGCTCACTTTTACAATGTGTAGAGCCTGTTCCGGCAGGCGCATGATTTACTAATTTCCGCTTACTACGCCTGTCGGACAGGCGGTAACGCAGCCGGATAAGGCAGTTTTTACGAATATAATCTGTCAGTTCAAAGCAGGGGCTGGCTCTTACACAGCGCAGCCAGACCGGCAATATCGACGATCAGGGCCACGCTACCATCACCGAGGATAGTTGCTGCCGAGATCCCTGCCACTTTGCGGTAGTTAATTTCCAGGTTTTTCACCACCACCTGATGTTGCCCCACCAGTCGGTCAACCAACAGCGCATAGCGCGATCCGGCATGCTGGACAATCACCGCAATGCTCTGGCTGAGTTCCGTGCTATGGCTGTCAACATTAAACACCTTATGCAACGACACCATTGGCAGATACTCTCCCCTGACCAGTAACATGCTGCCGTCACCGGAGAGCTGATGGCACGTATTTTCCGACGGCTTGAGTGATTCCATAACGCTGCCTAACGGCAGTACATAGACTTCCTCACCCACCATCACCGACATACCGTCAAGGATGGCCAGGGTTAGTGGTAACAGAACCCGGATGGTGCTGCCTTTATCTTTTTCAGAATGCACTTCAACATAACCGCCCATCGCCAGAATGTTTCTTCTGACCACGTCCATGCCAACGCCGCGGCCGGAGACATCCGTCACCTGCTCTGCGGTGGAGAATCCGGCTGCAAAAATCAGCATCCAGACTTCTTCATCACTCCAGCTGTCGCTGCAAACCACCCCCTGAGACTGCGCGCGGGCGAGGATTTTTTCGCGGTTCAGTCCGGCACCATCATCGGTGACTTCAATCACAATATTGCCGCCATGATGTTCCGCCGACAGCGTCAGGTTCCCTTTCGCTGGCTTGCCCTTCTGCCGGCGCACTTCCGGCGCTTCTATGCCGTGATCGAGGCTGTTGCGCACCAGATGGGTCAGCGGGTCGATAATGCGCTCAATCAAACTTTTATCCAGTTCTGCAGAGCCGCCTTTCAGCGTCAGCTCGACCTCTTTATTCAATTTTTTGCCCAGTTCATGCACCAGACGGGGGAAGCGACTGAAAACATACTCCATCGGCATCATACGCACTGACATCACTGATTCCTGCAGATCGCGCGCATTGCGTTCCAGCTGGCCAATGCTGTGCAGCAGGGTGGCGTGCTGAGCCGGGTCGAGTGCCGTCGTCAGTTGTGACAGCATTGCCTGGGTAATAATCAGTTCCCCAACCTGGTTGATAATCTGATCGACTTTTTCTACCGCAACCCGAATCGAACCGGATTCGCTGGCACTGGCTTTTACCGGCGGCTTTTCCTTTACCGCCGTCTGACTTTTGACTGGTTCAGGCACAGGTGGCGGCACGGGTACAGGCTCAACCGCGATGACCACAGCGGCTTCAGCCACCGCAGGTAGCGGCTGAGCACCGCCAGTGATGGTGATTTGTCCGGCATCAAGCACGAAACAGAGCACCGCACTGATATCGTCTGCCGTGGCAACAGTCTGCAGGCGCACCTGCAGACTGTTGCCCTGCTGTTGCTGATCGATGACGTTGCCTAAGTTAGCCAGTTCAGCCACCATCAGCGGCGCTTCATGCTCTTTCAGCTGCTGCATCACAATCAGCAGTTCACCCTCGCCGGCAATCAGGGGGGAAGATGCCGCCACGCTGACAGGTTGCGCAGCACTTTCATGTTTATTTTCCAGCGCAATTTCACGCAGCGCCTGACAGATCACTTCAGCGGCATCACGATCTGGCTCCTGCGCCGATTTATAAGCCTCAAGCTGCTCCTGCATAATATCTTTGGTCTCCAGAAAAACATTGATAATGTCGCTGTTCAGCTGCAGCTTGCCACAGCGCGCTTCATCCAGCAGATTTTCCAGGATATGGGTGGTTTCCTGTAACAGAGTAAAGCCAAAGGTACCGGCTCCCCCTTTAATTGAGTGCGCCGCACGGAAGATAGCATTCAGACGTTCGGTATCGGGTGTATCGCACTCCAGCATCAGCAGGTGCTGCTCCATATCAGCCAGCAACTCATCGGCTTCCTCAAAAAACGTTTGATAAAAATCACTGACGTCCATTTTGCTTATCCTGGGTGGTCACGGAAGGCGCTGCGATTAATGCAGCCGGTGCTACAGTCGGCAATACCCGATCTTCAGCCATAATTGATTGTTCTTTCTGTTTACTCACCACCAGCACGCTAATCCGGCGGTTAACCGGATCGTCAGGATGGTTGCTGCCAGGACTCATGCGATCTGCCGATCCCATCACCCGTAAAAATTTTTCTTCCGCCATGCCGCCGGTAGCCAGGATGCGTCGTACCGCACTGGCTCGGTCAGTGGAGAGTTCCCAGTTGCTGTATCCGCTGTCTCCTGCGCTGTAGCGCAGTGAATCGGTGTGGCCTGAGAGCACAATTTTATTGGGCATACTGCTGATAACCGGTGCCATCGCCAGCAGAATACTGCGCATATACGGCTCCGGCTGTTTACTGCCAAGCGCAAACATTGGCCGATCCTGACTGTCGATAATCTGAATCAACAGACCATCATCCGTCAGCGAGAAACGGATATTGGCGCTGAACTGCGCCAGACGGGGATCAAGGCGGATCAGGCTTTGTAACTGCTCATAAGCCTGCTGTAATGCGCGGCGATCCTGCAGCGTGGTGCCGTTCTGCGGCTGATATTTCAGGACTTCTCCCTGCTGCTTAATCGAGTCGTCACCGCCACCGGGGATCACGCTGTCGCTGAAACTGGCTTTATCGCCTTTGCCGAGAGCTATTTTTAACGGCGTTTTAAAATAGTCGGCAATGCCCTGACGCTGCTCAGGGGTTGAGGTCGACAGCAGCCACATCACCATAAAAAACGCCATCATCACCGTCATAAAATCGGCATAAGCAATTTTCCAGGAACCCCCATGATGTTCCGCTTTAACCGGTTTACGTCGCCGGACAACGATCGGTGTCTGGGATGACTTATTCATGCGCCGCCGCCTTTATTTTCGACCGTGTTGATGTCACCGATTTTCACCTCGTGGACATGCTGTTCAAGCTCGCTGAAATCGGGACGTTCGCTGGAGTACAGCGTTTTACGCCCGAATTCCACGGCGATCTGCGGCGCATAGCCATTCAGGCTGGAAATCAGCATGACCTTAATGGTCTGCAGCATTTTGATATGTTCGCTGCCCTTTTGGCGCAGCAAGGATGCCAGCGGCAGAATGAAGCCGTAAGCCAGCAGGATGCCGAGGAAAGTACCAACCATGGCATGGGCAATCAGAATACCCAGTTCTGCTGCCGGGCGGTCAGCTGCTGCCAGCGCGTTAACCACGCCCATTACGGCGGCGACAATGCCGAAAGCAGGAAAAGCATCGCCGATGCTGTTCAGACTGTGTGCCGGCACCTCGTGTTCGTGTTCGCAGGTTTCAATCTCGACATCCATCAGCGCTTCAATTTCATAGGCATTCAGATTGCCACTGACCATTAAGCGCAGGTAGTCAACGATAAAAGTGACCAATGATTTATCAGCCATCAGACGTGGATAAGCAGAAAACAGCAGGCTGGCCTCAGGATCTTCAATGTCCTTTTCCAGCGCCATAAACCCACCTTTACGCGCTTTTGCCAGCAACAGAAACATCAGCGCCATCAAATCCATGTACAACGCTTTGGAATAGCGGGAACCGCGCAGCAAAGCGGGAATCGCTTTTACCACCGCTTTCAGTGCCTTGGCGTTGTTACCAACCATAAAAGCACCCACGCCCGCGCCACCAATAATCAATAATTCCGTGGGCTGAAACAGCGCGGCCAGCTGCCCACCGGATAAGGCGAATCCGCCAAATACCGACAGGATCACCACCAGATATCCAATCAAAACTAACACGTTGTTTCCTCACTCTGTTGCTGCACTTTTCCTCTGCCTGCCTCAGCAGACAGAGGAAGATAAAACCGGGTTTTCGCGCGTAGATCCCTCGCCTAAAACGCGATGGAGGTTTCTCTGCTGTTTGCGGGGATGGCGTAGCGTTTCACGGCCCGTGACGGTGGTGAACACAGGCTGCAAACAAACTGGCCTTTGGCAACTTCTTTGGTGACTACAAATCCGCCGCCACACAGCGAGCAGGCTTTGTACTGGATAATGCCGCAGTCAACAAAACGCAGCAGGGTCCAGGCACGCGTCATTCCCAGTATCGGTTTGGTGCCGTCTTTACCCGGGCACTGTTCCAGATAAAGTCGGTAGGCTTTCAGCGTGGCTTCAATCGGCCGGCAGCGTTCCGTTTTCTGCAGATAGAGCCAAATGTTATAAAACAGCGAAGAGTGAATATTCTGCTGCCAGACCATAAACCAGTCTTCGGAAAAAGGCAGCATGCCTTTTGGCGGCGGACATCCACGCAGTTCTTTATACAGCTTTAATAATTTTCTACGACTGAGTGAGGTTTCACTTTCCAAAACCTGCATCCTGGCACCCAGTGATATTAATTCCATTGCGATATTCGATTCATAAATATCGTGCAATATACTTTTTTCTTCACGCATTTATTTGACTCAGGCTGGAGTGTTATTCTGCTCGGACAGCGAATTAAGCAGATTGGTTGATAAAATAATCCCGGTATGAATTTGCTGCAGGGCTTCAATACGGGAATCTTTGGTTAAATTATCAATTACACCTTGTTCATCAATACGTAAACTACAAATAAACTGATTGGTCGATGCCAGCTTAATCATTTTAGACAGCGACAGGTCGCGTAATATCTCAATGGTGTCAGGATTCAGGCCCAGACGAAAACCAGCAGAAAATCGATCCTGCCTGATTAACTGTTGCGCCAGCAACAGGTAGGAGAGATTAATATCATGAATGCTTTGAATGTGTTGATTATCAGTGTTCATTTTTTTCCATATCTGCATGTCTGCATAGTCATGCAGATGGCTATTAAAGATGATTGAATAGCTTAATTGCGATTTATCCGAACCTGAGTATAACGGTTCCAGCATTCATTATATAAACCATGAATCAGGTTTATCCGTAGACTTTGTTACTCGCCCTATCGCGCAATTAACCTGCATACCTGGCACTGTTTATCGCTATCAGTACCTGCTGTAATTCGGAGCTTATGCTACTGCATTGTGACGCAGAGTAGCAAATTTAATGGCATTAATGCCATCTAAGTAAGCAACTGATATAAAAGAGTTTATTAGAAAAAATAATATTAAAATCTCATTAAAATATCAGTCAAATGATTAATAATCTTCTGCCTGGGCTTCAGTCGTTCAGGGTCAGCCTGGCCCGCAGTCTTTTCAGCGCATGACTGTGTAACTGGCTAACGCGCGTTTCTGTCACCTCCAGGATCTCTGCGACCTGGCGCATATTCAGTTCCTGATGGTAATAAAGGCTTAAAATCAGCTGCTCTCTTTCCGGCAGATGTTTTATTCCTTCGGCAATTCTGTCGGTCAGATTTTTTTTTATCAAACCGGCCAGTGGATCAAGCTGCTTATGCTGGTCATCAACAGCTTCAAATTCATCACTAAACTTTTCATGTAATTCATCCAGGGAATAAAGCTGACTGGTATTACTTTCGGTCAGCATGCGTTGATATACCAGTAATGACACTCCCATCGCCTCCGCCACTTCGGCTTCTTCTGCCGCCTGTCCTTTTTCCTGTTCAAGGCGCTGGATAACGGCGGAAATTTCTCGCGCATTGCTGCGAATACGCCGTGGCACCCAGTCGCGTTCGCGCAATTCATCGGTTAATGCCCAGCGAATACGCTGAATAATATATACTGGTAGTGCCACGCCTTTTTTCGGATCAAAACTGTCAATCGCATTAATTAATCCCAGAGAACCGGCCTGGATAAGATCATCGAGTTCCACACTGGCAGGTAATCGCACCTGTAAACGTAACGCCTCATGACGGACTAAATAACTATATCGCTTCCAGATATCGGTTCTGGATTCAATCCCATCAGACGTATAAATACCCTTCACGATAATTTTTTCCCGCTACTGAATACCGGTCAAATTTCATTCACCGGTTTATAAATAACACAATTCATTTCTCCCCCTGTATACAGGGGGAAGTTATTTGCTGTTATTTTCAAGCCTGACGTTATTTCGATGTTCAGCCAACCATAGTAAAGATCGACATTTTTTGCATATTCTGAAATACCATCATCGAAGAGTTAAGGGCAAATTCTGACATTTTTGACTGACCAATCATGTCAATCAGGGTGTCGTAATCCGCACCAACGGTTTCCTGTAAGCGTGTCTCCAGGTCAATGGTCTGGGTTGCTGCGCTGAGATCAAGGCTGTCAAGCTGCTGCAGCGAGGTGCCCACTTCCGCCTGAATTTTGCCCAGGTTATCAATGCCGTTCTTTATCGAGCGATTCACGTCATCCAGCGTCAGACGCAGCGCCTCACGATCGCTGTCATCCCCTACGGGCTGGTTCAGTGCGGCTACGGCCTTGTCGAGTTGCGCCAGCAGATCGTCGCTACTGCCACTCATAAACAGCTTACTGCCGGTATGGCCACAGGCCATTTCACTGCTGTCAGAAACCGGACGCGTCATCGCCGTGGCATGGCCGAGGTATTGTCCGTTTTCGTCGAACGGCTGCTGCGCGCTGCTGTAACCAGCAAAGATGTAGCGGCCGCTGCTGTCTCGGGTATTGCCGATATCGCGCAGGTTGTCGCGGATAGCCTGAATTTCGGTCGCCAGCGCCTGACGATCGGAGTCAGACAACGCGCCGTTACCTGCCGCCACAATCTTTTCACTCAGATTTTGCGTCAGCAGATTACCCACCGCGCTAAGTTTATCGTCTTCCAGCTGCAACGCCGCCCTGACCTGCTGGCGCGCGGTGTCATACTGTGCCGCCTTTGCCAGCCCTTCCTGCAGGGCGACGGCCTGTGAGGTGGCAGCCGGATCGTCAGACGGACGCAGCACGTTGCGCTGGGCCGACAGACGTTCATAAATCGCATTGTGGTTGTTAATCCCACGGGAAAAGCCGTCAAGATTATGTTGGTACATATAGTAAGTGCTCAGACGCATAGTGCGATCCTCTGTGACGGGTTAGCGAATGGCTAACAGGGTGTCAAACACCGTGGTGGCGGTTTGCAGCACCTGCGCGTTGGCCTGGTAATACTGGGTGAACATCTGCATGTTGATAAACTCCTCATTGAGATCAACACCAGATACCGCCTGCTGCTGCCGGGCCACCGCTTCCAGCGCCTGATAGCCGGTTTGCCCCTGGGTTTTCAGCGATGACATCGCCGACCCCACCGAACTCACCAGGCTGGCGAACGCCTCACTCAGGGTGGATTTGCCCACCACCGCCTGGTCACGGATCGCCAGCAGTACCTTCAGATTTTCGTTATTGCTCTCTTCCGCCGGATCGGGCGAGGAAGAGGCGGCAATACCGTCGCCATCCGTCAGCCCTACGCGAATATTGCCTGCAGTACCGGCAACCGGATTAATCACAAAACTGTCGCCAGCCTGCGGGCTGCCAGCCGGCATGATGGTCATACCGTCAAACTCCAGCGAACCGTCTGCTGCCACCGTCGGGGTAATGGTGCGACCGTCTTCGGTTTCGACCTGCCAGTCCGGATCGTTAAAGGTCAGGGTATAATCCTGCGCCTGGATGGCAGTGATATCGCTGAAGCTCACCGTCAGCTGGCCGTCACCGGCATTATTGCGGTTGGCAATCGCCTGGGCTGCGCTGATGGTAAAAATATCTTCGCCGGCCTGGCCGTTAAGGTCGAAGCCCTGACGGTTAACCTGATTAAATTTATTCGCCATTTGCAGGCTGAGCTGATTCAGCTGGTTACGCGCACTCACCAGCTCCTTATCGCGGAACTGCAGCAGCCCGCCCAGCTTGCCGCCGCTGATTTTGCTCTCGTCCAGCGGCAGTTCGTTACCGGCACCGTCGATATAGGACACCACCATCTGACGCGGATTATCGTTGGCCACCGTCGCCTTCAGCGGATAAGTGGTGGTGCCATTCACCAGCGGCAGCCCGTTGCTGAGGATGACGTCAACCCGCCCGGTGGTGCTGTTTTCATTAACTTTAATCCCGGTCAGCTCGCTGAGCGCACCCAGCGCATTATCCCGTGCGTCCAGCAGGTTCATCGGCAGGGTGCCGGTCTGGGCATAAATCTTGTCGATTTGCTGGTTGAGTTCAGCCACCTGCTTTGCCGCATCGTTAATCTGCGTCACGCTCTGGCTAATCTGCTGGTTGGTGTTTTTTTCCAGCCCATCCAGGGTGGTGCTCTGGTTATTCAGGCTGGCGGCCATCGCCTGAAACTGCTGATAAGCCCCCTGACGTAACGCCGGTTTCGCCGGATCGTCATTCATTTTTTCCAGCGCGGAGAAAATCGCGTTCAGCGAGCTGTCAAAGTTGGTGCTGTCATCGGCCAGCATATTGTCGATGGGAGTCAGCTGCTCAAGGCGGCTTTTGTACGCCATAAAATGGGTGGTCGCATCACGCAGCTGATTATTAATAAAGCCATCGCAGGCACGCTGCACCCCGTCAGTCTGCACGCCAAAGCCAAAGAACCCGTTCGCGACGATATGACCCCCGGCTTCACCCAGCAGAATATTCTGCCGGCTGTAGCCTGGCGTCATGGCATTGTTTAAGTTGTTGCCCACCACCTGCAGCGCAGACTGGGCAGAGTTCAGTCCACTCCGGGCCAGATACATCAGATTCATACATCACCACATTCAATTGCAAAAATTACACTACAGGCTGCCAGAGGGGGTTACTGCACCGGTTTACCGGCTCCCTGGCCGGAATTAAAACAGGGCAGAAAGATCGTTCTTATAAGCATTAATACTGTGACTCACGCTGTTCTTGACCTGGTCGATAATGTTAATCAGCTTGCCGGCGTAATGCGGATCGGTGGCATAACCGTCGCGCTGCAGGGCATAGGCGCCATGCTCTGCCGAATCTGCCTGCGCCACCTGCTGGTAGCGCGGATTTTTAACAATCATCGTGGCGTAATCCGCCAGCGCTTCGGTATAAGAGCCGTACACCCGGAAAGCGGCTTTGACTTTCTTCGCCACACCATCGACATATTCCGTGGTAGTAATTTCCGTGGTTTTCCCTTTCCACGAAGGTGTCGCTTTAATCCCAAACAGGTTATGGCTGGTTTTGCCCTGCGCTGTGAGAATTTCGCTGCGCCCCCAGCCCGACTCCAGCGCCGCCTGAGCGATAATCAGCTGGTGCGGAATTCCGGTACGCTGCGCCACCGCCATCGCCGGACGCAGCAGGCGCGAAATAAATGCCCCCTGCCCCTGCCCCTGTGCGGCGACCGCGGGGGCGTCGCCGCGGCTTTTCTCTGCAGGCGCAGCGAGGGTGCGTGGCAGCGAGTGGGTCAGTTGCCCCGCCAGTTCCACCGGTCGGGTGCGGGGGGGGTGGCTGGCCGGCACGGTTTCTCCCGGCTGCTTTAACAGCAACGGGGCGAAGCCGAGGCTACCTTTATTCGCCAGGTCCTGAGCGATCTGCTGATCGTACATATCTCTGAACATGGCGGTTGAGGCACTGTTCATCAGGCCATCGCTCAGGCCAGCCTGACGCATACTTTTCAGCATCATTTGCAGGAACAGACCTTCTATCTGCTTTGCTGCCGCCTGCATCGCCTCAGCCGGACGCGCGGCACTCTGGCGCTTCAATCCGTCCAGCCCTTTGGTATCAAAAGCGGCGTGCAGGTTAAATGAGGTCAGGTTCATTACTGGATCTCCAGTTTTGCCCGCAGGCAGCCGGCGTTTTTCATTGCCTGCAGGATCGCCATCAAATCATTTGGCGTTGCCCCCAGGCGGTTAAGCGCATTGATCACGCTGTTCAAATCGGTGCTGGTATTCACTTTTTGCAGCGAGCCACTGCCTTCACGTAACGAAACCGCGTTCTGATTAGTGACCACCGTTTCACCACCCGCCAGCGGGGTATCCGGCTGGCTGACCTGCTGGTTGCGCAGCACTTCCACCATCAGATCGCCCTGAGCCACGGCGCAGGCTCCCAGGGTCACGTGGCGGTTCATCACCACCGAGCCGGTACGTGAGTTAATAATTACTTTGGCATCCATCACTTCCAGCGCCACCGGCAGGTTTTGTACTTCAGCAAGGAAGCGCACTTTGCCGGCGCTGTCCTGCGGGGCGAATAATTTAATGGTGCGGGAATCTTCCGCGATGGCGCTGCCGCTAAAGCGGCGGTTAATGGTGTCGCTGACCTGCTGCGCCGCATAAAAATCTTCTTCATGCAGCTGTAAACGCAGCACCTCCTGCGCGGCAAAATCCACCGCCACGCCACGCTCCACCGTGGCACCGTCACTGATCATGCCGCCATTCAGCTGATTGCTTTGCACCCGGTTGCCGCCACTGCTGGCACCGGCACCGGAGACCAGCAGGTTGCCCTGGGCCAGCGCATAAACCTGATTATCCACGCCTTTCAACGGGGTCATCAGCAGCGTGCCACCGCGCAGGCTTTTGGCATTACCAAGAGAAGAAACCACCACATCGATTTTGTCGCCCGGGCGCGCAAAGGGGGGCAGTTGTGCGCTGACCATCACCGCAGCCACGTTCTTCAACTGCATATTGCTGCCGGGAGGTACGGTGATGCCCAACTGGGAGAGCATGTTGTTCAGGCTCTGGGTGGTAAACGGAGTTTGCATGGTCTGGTCGCCGGAGCCATCAAGCCCCACCACCAGCCCGTACCCCATCAGCGCATTGGTGCGTACTCCCTGAACCGAGGTAATATCGCGGATACGTTCTGCCTGTACCATCGGGGCGAGCAGGGCAGCTGTCAGCAGCAGCAGGGTTAAAAGTCGTGTTTTCATAGCCGGTTTAAAATGGTGAAAGAGTTAAAAACAGACGCTGTAACCAGCCCATCTGCTGTGCCTGATTGATATAACCATTGCCAACATATTCAATGCGCGCATCGGCCACCTGGGTCGACACCACGCTGTTGCTGCCGCTGATGGTTCGTGGGTTAACTACCCCGGAAAAGCGGATAAATTCCGTGCCCTGATTAATGGCAATCTGCTTCTCCCCCACCACGTTCAGATTGCCGTTAGCCAACAGTCTGGTCACGGTGACGGTAATGGTACCGCTGAAGGTATTTTTCGCTGCCGCCCCACCTTTGCCGGAAAAATCATTTTTCCCGCTTATCGACGCACTGGCGCGATCGCCGCCCAGCAGTCCGCTCAGCGCATGAGGCACGGCGTCAAAGCCAAGATCGATTCCCCCGTTACGGTTAGCACTGGCGGAGGAGGTTTTGCTGGCACTGACATTTTCCTGCAACACAATGGTCAGGGTGTCACCGACATTACGTGGACGACGATCTTCAAACACCGGCTGATAGCCGTAGCTCATCGCTTCACCGGGCTGGAAAATCGAACCGCTGGCGGCCACTGACGACTGCTGCGCCGGCACGGCACTGGTGGCCCCGCCCACCAGTGGCTGAGGGGGCACCAGCGCGCAGCCGCTGAGCAGCAGCAGTGCGGCTGCGGGCAGTAGGCGCGGGGTTAACAGGTTATTCATTTGCTGGCTCACCGGACGATACCAATCAGAGCTGCGCCAGTCGCTGCAACATCTGATCCGAGGTGGAGACCGCCTTACTGTTAATTTCATAAGCTCGCTGCGTCTGGATCATATTGACCAGCTCAGTGGCCACATTAACGTTGGAGTTCTCCACGTAACCCTGCTTCAGCGTACCGGCACCGTTAATCCCTGGCGTAGTTTCATTAGGTGCGCCGGAGGACTGGGTTTCGCGGTACAGATTTTCGCCAATACTTTCCAGCCCCGAATCATTGATAAAAGTGGACAGGGTTAACTGCCCCACCTGAACCGGGATACTCTGGCCGGCAATGGTGACGCTGACGAGGCCATCACTGCCCACGTTCAGCTTGTCCGCATCCGGTGGCAGCGTAACGGATGGCTGCACCGGGTAACCACTGGAGGTCACCATCTGACCATCCTGGTCGATCTGGAAAGAACCATCGCGGGTGTAGGCCGCCGTGCCGTCCGGCAGCTGTATCTGAAAGAAACCGTGACCTTCAATCGCCAGGTCCTTGCTGTTTTCAGTCAGCGCCAGATTGCCCTGGCTGTGAATACGCTGGGTCGCCACCGGACGCACCCCGGTTCCCAATTGCAGGCCGGACGGGATGGTGGTCTGCTCTGACGAGTTGGCACCGGGCTGACGCAGCGTCTGATAATGCAGATCTTCAAAGACTGCGCGCTGACGCTTGAAGGCGCTGGTGCTGACGTTCGCCAGGTTATTTGAGATCACATCCATATTGGTCTGCTGGGCTTCAAGACCGGTTTTCGCTATCCACAACGAGCGGATCATAGGGTTACTCCTGAGGGCACAAGTTAGCTCATGCTTAATAACTGGTTGGCTGACCGGGCGTTTTCATCCACGCTGCCGACCACCTTCATATTCATCTCAAAACCACGCGCAGTGGCGATCATCGCCACCATCGACTGCACCGGACTGACATTGCTGCTTTCCAGCGCCCCGGGGATCAGACGCAGCTGTGCGTCTGCGACCGGTGGCGGCGCGTTTTTCTCAGGATGGAACAGCCCGTCATCACCGTGGCGCAGGCTGTGCAGCGGCGCATTGACCAGCTTCAGCTTTGCCACCGCCGACAGCGAAGTCGGCCCGTCACCGGCATTACGCGCACTGATGGTGCCATCGTCAGCGATGGTCAGTTCCGCCTGTGGCGGTACGCTGACCGCACCGCCGTCACCGCTTAACGCCAGGCCGCCTACGGTCAGCTGCCCGGCACTGTCCACCTCAATACTGCCGTTACGGGTGTAGGCTTCAGTGCCATCAGGCAGTATTACCGCCAGCCAGCCATCCTGCCGTAGCGCCACATCCAGGTTACGTCCGGTCTGGTTAATCGCTCCCGGCGTTTCGTCATGCCAGGGCGTGCTTTCCGTCACCAGCGCGCGGGTATGCAGCGTGGGGCCGTCCAGCGGCACGGCGCGGAACGCCGCCACCTGGGCGCGGAAACCGGTGGTATTGACATTGGCCAGGTTATTGGCGGTCACTGCCTGACGATTCAGCGCCGAGCTGGCCGCCCCCATGGCGGTATAAATTGCGCGATCCATAATTCAGGATTACCGCAGATTAGCCAGAGTCTGCAGCAGCTCTGACTGGGTTTTGATGGTTTGCGAATTGGACTGGTAGTTGCGCTGATAGACGATCATATTGACCATTTCCTGACCCAGATCGACGTTGGACGCTTCCAGCCGATTACCAAACAGCATGCCCAGGTTGCCGGAACCGGAGATGCCGTTAACCGGCTGGCCGGACTGCGGGGTTTCGCTCCAGCAGTTATTCCCTTCTGAGGAGAGCCCACCGGTATTGGTAAAGCTGGAGAGCACCACCTGCGCGATCAGCTGCTTTTGTCCATTGCTGTAAGAGGCTTCCACCTGACCGTTATCCCCCACCAGATAGCCATTCATTTGCCCTGGCGGGTAACCATTGGTGCTGGGGCTGGTCATTTCGCTGTCCGCGCTTTGCTGGCTCATCCCGGTTAGATCCAGTGCCAGATCCAGTGGGTTGCCGCCGTTCAGGCTACTACTTTTGACGTTCAGCGTGGCGGGATCGGTGGTTAATGCACCATTGCTGTCAAACTGCAGATCAAGCTGGTTATATACCACCTCGCCGGTACCGGGCTCGGTAACCGGTGCCGAGCTGTCGCTGGAAAACGCCGTCCACTGATTGTCGGCGGTTTTAACGTAATACACGTTAACCGTATGCTTATTGCCGAGGCTGTCATAAGCATCGACCTGACTCATATAGTTATATGAGTCACCTTTCGCCGGGTCGAATTGCAGGGGATCTTTAATTTCTTCTGAAGAGTTAAGATTACCGGACATGGTACCAGTAGTGGACGCGCTGGCTGGCATCTGTCCGCCAGGGATCTTAATTGGCCCTAATGGTGAGCCGGGAATAATAGCCGGTGGCGTGCCGGTAGCCTGATAACCGGTCAGCATCATATTCTGGTTATTAATAATAAAACCATTTTCATTGGTCTTAAACTGGCCGTTTCGGCTGTAATAGACTTTACCGGCATCATTCACCAGGCGGAAAAAACCGTTGCCCTGAATACCCATATCCAGCGCTCCGTTCCCCTGAGCCAGAATTCCACCGCTAAAGTTCTGATTTACCCCGGCAACCTGCACGCCCATCCCAACCTGCGAACCGGCAAAGACATCCGCGAACGCGATTGCGCCGGATTTAAAGCCAACCGTCTGCGAGTTAGCAATATTATTACCAACCACATCCAGCGCCTGCGAAGCTGCATTAAGACCGCTAAGACCTTGTGAAAAACCCATTATGAATTACCGCGTTATTAATAAATAAAAAAGCATTACTGGATCAGGAATATTTCATCCAGACCAATAATGCCGTCAGCGCCCAGACGCAACCTTGCCATGCCGGTTTCAAAGGACACCCCTTCCACCTGCGCTTTTTTCAACGCGATAACCTCAGGCGCATCGCCTTCGGCATTGCTGGCGGACAGGTTGACCTTATAATTTGCCTCGCTACCTGTTGGCGGTTCGGCGGGCTGGAAGCCGGAAAGATCGTCCCAGTTAAAGGTATTGACCCCGGCATCCACATTGTTCAGTTCTGCCGTCCAGACGCTGCCATCGTCACCGGTCAGGGTCACCGTTACCTTGTCGGCATCGCCATCAAGGTTGAAGGCAAATTCTTTATTACCGTCTTCGGCGTGCGACAGCGTGCTGTCGCCTTTGATCAACACGTCACGGCCTACCCAGCTGGCCATACTCATCTGCTGCATGGTGTACATCAGCCCGCCGACGCTCTCCACCGTACCGTTCAGCTTTTCCACTCCGGCAGCCGTATTAAACTGCGCCAGCTGTGAAGTCAGCTGGTTGTTATCCATCGGGTTGGTGGGATCCTGGTTTTGCATCTGCGCCACCAGCAGAGTCATAAAACTTTGGGTTAAATCCGCCGCACTGTTACCCATGCCAGCGCCATTACGGCTGGTGGCCTGATTCTGGTTATTGATGATTGCGTCGACTGACATCGTTAGCTCCGTTACTGACCGAGGGTCAGTGTTTTTAACATCAGCGATTTAGCTGAATTCATCACTTCGATATTGGCCTGATAGCTGCGCGAGGCGGAGATGGTGTTCACCATTTCGTCCACTACGTTAATTTCCGGCATACGGATATAACCGCGTCCGTCAGCCAGCGGGTGACCCGGCTGGTAAACCAGACGATCCGGCTTGCTGCTTTGTACTACCTCAGTGACTTCCACACCGCCGACAGACTCACCGGGCTGACCTTTAAACTGGAAGACCACATGACGCGCGCGATAAGGCGAGCCGTCAGGCTCTGCCACGCTGTCAGCATTGGCCATATTGCTGGCACTGACGTTTAACCGCTGCGACTGCGCGGTCAACGCTGAACCGGTAATATTAAAAATACTAAATAGCGACATGGTGATGATTAACCCTGATTAATTACGTTCATCATTTTCTTGATTTCACCGCCAAGGAACGTCAGCTCTGACTGATATTTAATATTGTTATCAGCAAAGTTAATTCTCTCGCGATCCATATTTACCGTATTACCATCCGCTGCAGGCTGATCCGGCACCCGGTACAACAGCTCCACATCGTGATGCGCGACCGCCGGAATATGTGCCGCCGAGGTGCGGGTTAAGTTAACAGGCCCGTTAACTGCCTGATTTCTTGCGGTTGCTTGCTGTAATTTTGCTGAAAAATCAATATCCCTGGCTAAATAATCGGGTGTATCTGCATTAGCTATATTAGATGCCAACACTTCCTGACGGCGGCTTAACAGGCTCAATGCGTCCTGATGAAAACGCAGCGCATTATCGAGCTTATTATTCATCTTATTTATTCCTGGCACTGAAATTATCCGGGATATTTTATTGGTGTAGAGGGTGAAACTTATACTAAAAACAGGTAACACTAGTAACGGTATTTTTCCTGATTATTTTCGTTACTGAACAAGGTTAAACGCAATAATGGCTGCATTTTTTTTGCCATATACCGCCTTAGAATTTATTTTATTTTCCGTATAATCACGACACTTCGAAGCAGAAACTTAATTATTATTTTCAGGGATCCTGTGCATAATTTTCTCTCCCCGTTTTTACTGCTGTCGCTGATTGTCAAAAGTATGGTGTTCCCCGCTGCCAGCATGGCAACAGGCGCGCCTGATACTGAACCATTACGCAGCCAGATTGAACAGTGGCTTAATACCCAGCAATCAATACGCAGTGACTCCCCGCTGAACCGTCAGGTGACGCTGATAACGCCAGCGGCGCAGCTGGCCGGATTATGTGCGCAGCCGCAGCTGTCGATAAATGCCCGCGATCGGCGTCTGACGGGCAATAAAACCGTCACGGCAACCTGTGGGCAGCAGCGCAGGTTTATTCAAATCAAGGTGCAGACCAGCGGCAACTGGTTTGTCAGCCGTCGCCAGCTGGCGGCCGGTACGATTATCGATATGGAAGATATCCAGCCACAAAGTGGCTCTGCCGACTTCCTGCCGCCCGGCGTGCTGTTCAGCGCCGCAGAGATCGTCGGCCAAACCGCCACCCGCGTCATTCAGCCCGGCCAGCCACTGCAGCAGAATCAGCTGCGCAAACCATGGCGTATCAGTCATGGTCAGCAGGTTGATACCCTGGTTCAGAGTCAGGGCTTTAGCGTGCGTTCACGGGCAAAAGCGTTAACCAACGCCGCCGTGGGAGACATGCTGCGTCTGCGAACCCATTCCGGCAAAATTATCAGCGGTAAGGTCACCGCAAGCGGTCAGGTGGAACTGGTTGATGGTGAATAATTTTAGTTTTTCTACGAAGTCCCGATAAGCATTGTATAACCCGATATCATCCTTTTTCATCTGTGGAGATAAACAATGAATATCGATCGGACGTCACCCGTGCCGGCATCAGCAGGTAACAACGGGTTACAGGAGCAGTCTGCGCGTCGCGGAATGCGCGAACAACCGGGTCTGCAGATTTATCCCACTGAGCAACACGTCACTCTCAGTCCGCAGGCCAGACAACTGGAAACATTCAGTGGCCAGGATCCTGATGAATCGCAGGTGCCGGCGATCCGCCATGCGCTGGCTGAAGGCAGCTATGAGATCGACTACCAGAAGATTGCCTCAGCATTAGTAAACGACATTTCTCAACTTTCCTGAAACAGAAGAAGTAATGACCAGTAAAAATCTATTTCCGGTTCTGAAACATTTACATATTGCTCTGACTGAGCTGAACGCAATGTTAAAAGAAGAAGTGAATCAACTAAACCGTCATCAGATCAATCCGGTCTCGCTGCAGATCCTTTCTGACAGTAAAAGTCAGTTACTGGCCACCATTCAGCACTGCGACTATTTACGCAAACAGGCGGAAGATAAAAGCAGGCAGTCTGCCCCTTATGCCTCTGATGAGCGACTTGCTGCCCAGTGGCAGCGAATTACGCTGCAGACAACGGAAGCCAATGATATGAATAATCAGGTCTGTACGCTGATAGAGCGACATATGCAGAAAAACAGCCAGTTGCAGAGGATCGCCAGCCAGGCCAGTGACTCTGCCAGCCTGTATGGCGCAGGCGGTCAGTCTTTGGGGAAGAAGAATGGCAGGGTATGTAATTTTACCGTTTAATAACCCGTTGCTGCGGTCAGGGGAAATTCATTTTCCCTGATCCTGTCCTCCCTGTAGCCGCGGATCTGTCCTTATGGCAGCGTAGAGCCTGCTATGGTTTGCATCCCTTCATGCGTTTACCATCCAGTACGTCGAGATTCCTTGCACCCGTACCGAATTATGCTGTATGACACCGTCTATCTGGTTAATCGCAATTTCTGGCTACTGTTCCCTTTCTGACTGTTCCCGACAGGCGATACTGATTTCATTCATCAGTAACCACGACAACCCTTACAACCGCACTTATTACACAGATAATTACCTGCCAGCACAGCGATATTTTTTCTAAACTTAGTTTTTATTCAGGGGGATAATAAGATTGGCGGGCGGGAGGTAAACTTATTTTACTGCGAGATTGTTCTGTCAGGCGTGATTGTTGCTGTTAGTGAGGAAATGCAAACTGCAGCAGGCGTAACCATCTGCCACGGTTAATTTCGCTTAATGCGGAACCTCCCTGTTCCGTCGGCTTTTGTATTGGCAGTTAGCGCAGTTTAAAGTTAGACATGGTTTGTACCAGATTCTGGGCTTCACCATTCAGGCGGGAAGCCGCAACCGAGATCTCTTTCACCAACACCGCATTATGCTGCGTGACTCCGTCAATCTGGCTAACCGCAATCCCTACCTGCTGCCCCCTTCCGACTGTTCCCGGCAGGCAATGCTGATTTCATCCAACAGTGAGGTGACATTTTCCACCGCACTCACCAGTTGCCCCATGGTGGTGCCAGCACCGGCTACCAGCTGAGAACCCTTCTGTACCCGCTCGGTACTGCTTTCAATCAATGCCTTGATCTGGCTGACCGCTTCGGCGGAACGCAGTGCCAGCGCACGAACTTCGCTGGCCACTACAGCAAAACCACGCCCCTGATCGCCGGCTCGCGCCGCTTCAACCGCCGCATTCAGTGACAACAAATTGGTCTGCGAAGCAATTTCATCAATCAGGGTGGTAATATTACCGATCTTACGAGCGCTTTAATCTATTTCTTGCATGGTGCTGATCACTTCCTGCATCACGCTGCCACCCTGTTGGGCGACTGACATCGCATCACGTGCCACGGTGGTTGCCTGAATCGCCGTTTCGGAGTTCTGCACCACCGCACTGCTCAGTTCCTCCATCGCCGCTGCGGTCTGCTCCAGCGCACTGGCCTGAGACTGGGTGCGGTTGGCTAACTCATCATTACCCACTGCGATTTGACCGGACATGCGGGCAATTCCCTGCGATGCCTGGTTAACCGTGCTGACAATACGTTCCAGTTGTATCATTATCAGGAGTATCAATAATTTGATATCACGCGAGTATAAGGAGGCCGTTTGAATGGCGGCAATTTAATGCCATCGGTGGAATCACTGCAGTTTTGTTCTCATTTAAGAAAGCGACAGGTCTGGTAAACTAAAAAGAAAATAAAACTACTTTAAAATCGTAAGGATTGAAAATTCGCTGTGGCGGAAAACATGCGCATCTGAGATTAAACTAAGGTAGGCATTTAACATACCCCTGTTTTTAACGTTATTTCACGCGTTTAAATCAGACATAAGAAAACAAAAATGCCGGTTATTTACCGCTAAAGTTTTTAGCATTTTATGCCATCTAAAAACCAGGCAGGGATAAATCCACGGCGTAAACAAAGTACTTTTCCTGAATCCTCGTGACGTGACAATAAGCGGTACGAACAGCGTGGTTTACCGCTACGCCCACGGATTATCAATCACCGTGGCGATCTCAGCCGAGCTTTTCAGCGCACGGATGCGGGTAAATAATTCGCTGGCCTCGGGATACGCTTTACGCAGATAGCCCAGCCACTGCTTAATACGCGCCACATGATACATACCGGTATCTCCCTGCTTTTCCAGCCGGGCATATTTCTGCAACAACCGGATAACCTGCGGCCAGGGGAGCGCCGGCTCATTATATTTAATCACCCGGCTTAAATTGGGCACGTTTAGTGCGCCACGACCAACCATCACCGCGTCACAGCCGGTAATTTCACTGCACTGCTGCGCGCTTTGCCAGTCCCGGATTTCGCCGTTGGCAATCACCGGGATCGATAAGCGCTGGCGGATCTCACCAATCGCCGCCCAGTTAATGGCTTCAGCGCGATAGCCATCCTCTTTGGTACGGCCGTGTACCACCAGTTCCGTCGCCCCTGCCTGCTGCACCGCATCGGCAATTTCAAACTGTCGTTCACCACTGTCCCAGCCCAGACGCACCTTAACGGTAACCGGCAGATGTGCGGGCACCGCCCGACGCATGGCACTGGCGGCGCGAAAAATCAGTTCAGGATCTTTTAATAAGGTTGCCCCGCCCCCGCTGCCATTCACCGTTTTTGACGGACAGCCGCAGTTAAGATCAACGCCCCAGGAGCCCAGTTCCACCGCGCGCACAGCATTCTCAGCCAGCCATTGCGGATGCTGTCCCAGCAGCTGCAGACGCACCAGCGTGCCGGACGGCGTTCGGCTGGCATGGCGCAATTCGGGACATAAGCGGTAGAACGATTTTACCGGCAGCAGGGAATCGACGATGCGCAAAAACTCGGTGATACAGAGATCGTAATCATTGACCTCCGTCAGCAGTTCGCGCACCAGAGAATCGAGTACCCCTTCCATAGGGGCCAGCAATACACGCATGAAAAACCTGCAACAGAAGGATTACGGGGCAGCCGGACGGTCACCCCGGAAACGTTTAATCGTGGCTGGCCGGGTTGGCACGACGCTGACGGGTGCGGTTGGTGCGCGGTGCGCCATTACCGCCTTCAGAGCGTGGACCGCGTGCGCCGGCGCCCTGTCCCTGGCGACGTTCACCGCCATTGCCATTGCCGCTGCGGTTAACGGCAGTGCTGTTACCACCACTTCCGTTACCACGGCTGGCAGCGTTGCGCTGACCGCCACCGTTACCGCCGCGACCACGCTGCTGGCGTCCGTTAACGATCGGCTCTGCCTTAATTGACGGATCTGGCTCAAAGCCTTCGATTGCCAGACGCGGAATTTCGCGTTTTAGCAGGCGCTCGATATCACGCAGCAGCTTGTGCTCATCAACGCACACCAGCGACAGCGCTTCACCCACCGCGGCGGCACGACCGGTACGGCCAATACGGTGCACGTAATCTTCCGGCACATTTGGCAGCTCGTAGTTCACCACGTGCGGCAGTTCTTCAATATCGATACCGCGGGCGGCAATATCGGTTGCCACCAGCACCCGGATCGCGCCGCTTTTGAAATCACTCAGCGCACGGGTACGCGCACCCTGGCTTTTATTACCGTGGATAGCGGCAGCGGTGATCCCGTCTTTATTCAGTTGTTCAGCCAGATGGTTCGCGCCATGTTTGGTGCGGGTAAACACCAGCACCTGCTGCCAGTTACCCTGACCAATCAGCAGGGACAACAGTTCACGCTTACGCTTTTTATCCACCAGATGAACATGCTGAGTCACCTGCTCAGAAGCGGTGTTGCGGCGTGCAACTTCCACCAGTTCCGGGTTATGCAGCAGCTTTTCTGCCAGGGTTTTAATCTCATCAGAGAAGGTGGCTGAGAACAGCAGGTTCTGGCGTTTTGCCGGCAGCTTAGCCAGCACCCGACGAATATCGTGGATAAAGCCCATATCCAGCATCCGGTCGGCTTCATCCAGTACCAGAATTTCAACTTTAGACAGGTCAAGCGCACGCTGATGTTCCAGATCGAGCAGGCGACCAGGCGTTGCCACCAGCACATCAACACCACCACGCAGTTTCATCATCTGCGGATTAATGCTGACGCCGCCGAAGACCACCAGCGAGCGCAAATCGAGATATTTACTGTAATCACGTACGTTTTCACCCACCTGCGCCGCCAGCTCACGGGTTGGTGTCAGGATCAGGGCGCGAACCGGACGGCGTCCTTTCGGGTGCGGATTACTGCCACTCAAACGTTGCAGCAATGGCAGAGTAAAACCGGCGGTTTTACCGGTACCGGTCTGAGCGCTGGCCATCAAATCGCGGCCTGACAGTACCACAGGGATCGCCTGGCTCTGAATCGGGGTTGGCTGGTTATATCCCTGTTCAGAGACAGCACGCAAAATATCGGCGTTCAGGCCGAGAGCATCAAATGACATAAATTAGACTAACTCCGCCCCCACCCTGACCGTAGCACGGTGTAGTTTCCAGAGGGGGGTAATGACGCCAGGCAACCCTGACGTTTGCATGAGGGCACAAACCACGGTGCGTAAGCGGAGAACTATAACAGATCCGCGCCGTTGACAGCAGCGATAATTTCTTCGCTAACGCAGGAACAGGAAGATATTTTGTAACGGCAGATAACGCCCGCCATCGCCTGCAGTTGACAGGCGGGCGGGAAATCCTTAACTGCGGGAACCGGTCTGGCGTCTGCGGACCGGATCTTTTGCCAGCAGCGACACCACTGCCGGACCAGCTACCATCACTACGCCCACGGCCGTCAGTATTACCGGATTCGGGATCACCCGGGACAGCAGCAGCAGTACCAGCATCGCGGCACCGAAATACCAGGTAGTAGTAATATCTTCAAGGAAATCGCCGAGGGGGCGCAGACGGGAAATACGTTGGGTGACCAGCATAGCAACAAAGATAACTGCATAGGTTGCCAGTAAAATCGTACTGACCTGCATCAGAGCCTGGTGTTTCCATCCCCATACCAGTGCGGCTATTACCAGCAAATGCATGACAAGATGAAGACAATTTTGTCCGGTGATAATCTGAATACGATTAGACCATTTCATTAATTTCTCCTGCAGCCCGCCATGCGAAACCTGAACGTAACGCTAATCAGGATCGCCTCAGCGGACAACTTTAAGTACCGGTTATCACACCGACAGAAAGTGGTTCAGGCACAATGCCTTGCCACTATTCTGCCACCGGCAGACAACAACAACTTGCCATTATGTCATAAAAGGCAGAAAAATTTTCGTTAAAATTCGTGATGGGGTGAACAATTAAGAATCACCCCATTGCTTTTGGTGGCAGCAAAGACTAGCGGCGATTGCCGAGAATACGCAGCATCATCATGAAAAGGTTGATAAAATCGAGATAGAGCGTCAGCGCGCCCATAATGGAATAACGGCGCATATTTTCGCTGTCATCGGCGCTGATGCCTTCACCGATATTTTTTAGTTTCTGGGTGTCATAGGCGGTTAGCCCGACAAACACCACCACCCCGATATAGGTTACAGCCCACATCAGCGCACTGCTTTTCAGCCAGATATTCACCAGTGAGGCCAGCACAATCCCGATCAGCGCCATAAACAGCATGCTACCCATGCCGCTGAGATCGCGTTTGGTGCTGTAACCCCACAAGCTCATGGCACCAAACATGCCGCCGGTCACCAGGAAGGTGCTGGCAATCGATGAATAGGTATAAACCAGAAAAATGCTGGCTAACGTCAGACCGGTTAAGGCGGAATAGAGCATAAACAGCCCGGTCGCCAGCGCCCCACTCAGTTTATGCACCATCCCTGACAGCACAAAGACCACGGCCAGCTGCACAATAATCAGGCCAATAAAGCTGAAGCGGTTGGCAAAAATCAGCTGCATAATGGCTGGCGTATTGGCGGCATACCAGGCAACAAACGCGGTCAGCAGCAGACCACAGGTCATCCAGCCATACACCTGCGCCATATAGGTTGACAGGCCGCTGCCTGTCCGTTGCACAATCGAGTCACCGGAACGCGGATATCTGTCCATGTATTTACCCCTTGTTGGTTAAGAAAACTGTCGATATCACCTGTCAGTCTGGCACAACTTCCCCTTTTAATGCCAGCCTGCTGCCGCAGGCGCACTTAACGCCCGCGCGCCAGACAGCTCTGATAACGGCTGTTGACCCGCTGGGCAAACCAGGCGGTGGTGAGGTTACGGCTAATTTTCGGGCTTTCCAGTTTGATCCCAGGCAGCATCTCACGCGGGACTGGTTTACCGGCATCGCTGTCGGCCAGGGCAAAGACCTGTTTCCACAGCGCAGTTTTGCTGAAATCAGGGCTTTGCCCCTGCTCCAGCGCCTGGCGAATAGCACGCTGACTTAAGCCCAGTTGCGGGCTCAGGGTACGCAGCGCTTTTTCAGTACTGCTGGCGTCATCAGAGCCGTAAATAATCAGATCGCCATCCAGCGCCAGTTTAATGCCGCTAAGGCGGGTAACCGCGGCCTGAAATGCCGCATTGCGACTGGCATACCAGCCGGCATTGAAGTCGGCAAAGCGATACAGCATCGCGGAATAACTGGCCGGATAGCCCAGCAGATGCAGGGTTCCAAACCAGATCCCGCCGCGTCGGCTGAACACCTCACGGCGAATGCTCTGATCAATCTGGTACGGATAGCCTTTAGCATGGGCTTCGGCAAAGGCGATACTAACCTGCATCGGACCACCGGTATGTACCGGGTTCAGTTTACCGAACAGGGTCTGCCCCATCGGCACCATGCCGATAAAATCATCAAATACAGCGCTCAGCTCTTTCTCGCTTTTTACCCGATCAAGGCGCTCGCTGTAGCTGCGTCCATCGGGTGATTTAATCATCAGCGCGGTTCTGACCAGAAAAGCAGGGATGTGCAGTCTGGCGGCACGGCGATCGATCTCCGCCCAGGCAATCTTCGGCAGGCCCGCGACCGGCGCATCGGCATTAAAACCGGATTCCTGCCCGGTGACCGCAATCACCGCACACAGGTTTTCCAGTGAAGGTGACAGGTTTTGACCGCGCACCGCGACATAAATATCGCTGGCCCAGCCCTGAGCATTACGCACCCCGGCAGGAAGCAGTCGGGTAATTTGCTGTTTTACTTCTGTTGGGCGTGGAGCCGGCTGCAGTGGCGTATGTTGACTACAGCCCGCCAGCAGCATCAGCAAAGCGATAACGGGCTGACGAAAACGAACAACAGACATAGTGATTAACTCGCTGGATAATAAACGCCATCAGTATATCAGACAGACGCCCCCCTGACCTGGCCGTTGCCTCTGCCGTTGACCTTGACGTGGCCGTTGACTTTTGGGCAGCATCAGGAACGAAGCCGAGGTTACGCGGTTTTCCAGGAGGAGCCGCCAGGACGGCGGCGAAAGGCGTGCTGAGCCAGGACGGGGAATCACGCCGGTCCGCCAGAAAACGGCGTGGCCGAGGGAACCCGCGTTAGCGGGCGAAGTGACGCCGCAAGCCCGGGTGCAGGGCGGCGGCGACTGGCCGCCCTGCTCGCCAGTCCGCGCAGCGGGATGGTGAAACGCTTTTGACCTGGCAGTTGACCTGGCTATTAAAAGCACGGGATCAAAGGGCCGTTGCGCCTGACGGCACCTACTCCCAGCGGGCAGCTGCCTGGTTATCACTGTCCCGCGCCACCACCCAGTGCTCACCCGTATTGCCTGCTTCCCGCTTCCAGAACGGCGCACGCGTCTTCAGGTAATCCATAATAAACGCCGCACCGTCAAAGGCCGCCTGACGGTGTGCGGCGCTGACGCCTACCAGCACAATATCGTCGCCGGGCAACAGCCTGCCGATACGGTGTAGTACCGTTACCCGCTGCATCGGCCAGCGCTCTGCAGCCTCAGCGATAATTTCCTGCAGCACTTTTTCCGTCATGCCCGGATAATGCTCCAGCGTCAGCGCACTCACCTGCTCACCGGCATTATGATTGCGCACCTTGCCGGTAAAGGTGACGATAGCACCGTCGCTGTCGCTGGCGTTAAGCCACTGATATTCCTGGTTCATATCAAAGGGGGCTTCCCCCACACGAATGCGCTGCTCCATGATTATCCTCCGGTAACCGGCGGGAAAAAGGCCACTTCATCTCCCGCCTGCAGCGGGTGCTGCATTGGCACCAGGGTTTGATTGACGGCGGCCAGCAGCCGGTCAGACTCCAGTGCCAGCGCCCAGCGTTCGCCACGCGCCGCCAGGGCTGCACGCAGTACCGCCACATCGGCGTACTCTGCCGTCAGCATCAGGCTGTCAGTGCCCACCAGTTCACGTACCTGGGCAAAAAATAATACCTTAATCATTCACATCCGCCTGAAAATCACCCGACTTACCGCCACTTTTACTTAATAACCGGCATCCTTCGAGGGTGATATCTTTCTGTACCGCCTTACACATATCATAAATGGTCAGCGCGGCCACCGTCGCCGCCGTCAGCGCTTCCATCTCCACGCCGGTCTTGCCCGTCAGACGACAGTAAGACTCAATTCTTACCCGATGCTGCCCGGTTTCAGCGCTTAGCTTCACTTCTACCTTGCTCAGCATCAGGGGATGACACAGAGGGATCAGCTCCCAGGTACGTTTGGCGGCCTGAATACCGGCGATACGCGCGGTAGCAAACACATCGCCTTTATGATGCTGGCCATCGAGGATCATTTGCAAACTCTGTGGGCTCATCACCACGTAAGCCTCTGCCCGGGCTTCGCGCAGGGTTTCTGCTTTCGCGGAAACATCGACCATATGCGCTTCACCGGCCTGATTAAGGTGTGTCAGTCTGGACATATCAGGGTTTCTTTAAATGTGAGACGAAATTACAGGGGCGGGTACGCGCATCCAGCTGTTCAGCAATAATGCGCTCCCAGGCCAGCTGACAGGCGCTGGCAGAACCGGGCATGGCCATAATCAGCGTCTGGTTAGCCATGCCGGCCACCGCGCGCGACTGCAGCGTGGCGGTGCCGATATCTTCATAAGAGGCCATGCGAAACAGTTCACCGAAACCGGCGATTTCCCGGTCAAACAGCGGTAATAGTGCTTCCGGCGTGCTGTTTTCACGATTAAATCCGCTGCCGCCGTTAATCAATACTACCTGCACATCGCTGCTGGCAATCCAGCGCGATACCAGCGCCCGGATGCTGTAACGGTTGTCCGCTACAATCACCCGATCCAGTACCTGGTGGCCGGCCGCACGCAGTTCGCCGCACAGATAATCGCCGGAGGTGTCATTTTCTGCTGTCCGACGATCGGACACCGTCACTACCGTGACGTTGAGAGGGATAAATTTTGCTGCACTTTTGCTCATAGTAAGATCCTTATCAGCCGCCGATAAAAGCCAGATTCTGTGTAATACCCGTATTCCCATGATGGAGAAAATGGGTTTCCTTTTTACTGCCAAGGCTTTCGGCAATGCGTGCCAGCAGCTCGGGCTGCTGCGCGTCGTGCTGCAACAAATCGCGCAGCGATACGCCACCATCACCAAACAGGCAAAGATGCAGATTACCCTGAGCAGACACTCTGAGACGGTTACAGCTGGCGCAAAAGTCTTTGGCGTAAGGCATGATCAGGCCAATCTCACCCAGATAGTCTGGGTGAGTAAAGACCTGTGCCGGGCCATCGCTGCGCGCGCGTGACTGCGGCTGCCAGCCCTGTCTCAGCAGTTGGCCCAGCACTTTCAGACCGGAAATATGCTGCTGGCGAAACAAATCGCCGCCCTCACCGGTTTCCATCAGCTCAATAAAGCGTAGCTGGATGGGGCGATGGCGTATCCAGGCGAGGAAACTGTCCAGATGGCGATAATTCAGCTCACGCATCAGCACGGTATTCACTTTCACCCTGCTGAAACCGGCTTCAAAGGCCGCGTCAATACCGCGCATGACCTCATCGAATTTATCCTGGCCAGTAATAGCATGAAACTGGCGCGGGTCAAGGCTGTCGATACTGACATTTATCGCCGTCAGCCCGGCTTCGCGCCAGCGGGCCACATCGCGCTGCAGGCGATAGCCATTGGTGGTCATCGCCAGCTGGCGGATAGCGTTGTTTTCACGCACGGCGGCGATGATTTCGGTAAGATCACGGCGCATGGACGGCTCGCCACCGGTCAGGCGCACTTTTTCAGTACCTGCCGCAGCAAAAGCGCGGGTTACGCGACGAATTTCATCCAGCGACAAAAAGCTCTGAGGTTTCGCCTCCGGCCGCTGATAACCATCAGGCAGGCAATAGCGACAACGAAAATTACAGACGTCGGTAACAGAGAGACGCAGATAATAAAATCTGCGCGCGAAATTATCAGTGAGTTGAGGCACCGGGCACACCTTTCCAGTTCGGGAGATGCAGGCATTTCTTTCTGCACCCTGGCAGCGCATGGGCTGCGGCCAGGACACCATTTCCACTGCGGGAGGCAGGTATCAGGGCTAAGTGTGATTTACCGCAAACCGGTAAACCTTAGTGGCAAATTTTAACGCTGTTGGCTGCTCTGTACCAGCGCGACTTCGATTATTAATTCTCATAATTTGCGCTCACTTGCGCATTGCGTTCGCCGGATAGCGTAAGATAAGCAATAAATTAAATCGTTAACCCGGATGTTAGAACATATGCGTAATCGCACTTTAGCTGACCTGGATCGCGTGGTGGCCATCGGCGGCGGTCACGGCCTGGGCCGTGTGATGTCGGCTCTGTCCTCACTGGGCTCCCGCCTGACCGGCATTGTCACCACCACGGATAACGGCGGCTCCAGCGGCCGGATCCGGCGCGCTGAGGGCGGTATTGCCTGGGGAGATATGCGTAACTGCCTGAACCAGCTGATCACCGAGCCTGGAGTGGCGTCAGCGATGTTTGAGTATCGCTTTAGCGGCAGCGGCGAGCTGGCCGGTCACAATCTGGGGAATCTGATGTTAAAGGCACTGGATAATCTGAGCGTGCGCCCTTACGAAGCGATCAATCTGATCCGCAATCTACTGAAAGTAGATGCGTTTCTGATCCCGATGTCAGAACAACCGGTGGATCTGGTGGCACTGGCCGCTGATGGTCAGCAGATCCACGGCGAAACCGAGGTGGATTCGATGTCCACGCCGCCGCGTGAATTGCGCCTTGCACCGCAGGTGCCTGCCACGCGTGAAGCGCTGGACGCCATTGCCGAAGCTGATTTACTGCTGATTGGCCCCGGCAGTTTTTATACCAGCCTGATGCCGGTGTTACTGGTGCCTGAGATTGCCCAGGCGCTGCGCAGAACCCCTGCCGGGATGGTGTTTATTGATAATCTGGGTAAAGAACACAGCCCGGCGGGTGAGCTGACCCCGGCGGACAAGCTGACGATGATGGAGCAGGCGATCGGTAAACGGGTAATCGACGCACTGTTACTTGGCCCCGGGGTGATGGCCGGTGCCGCCAGTGACCGTCTGATTATCCAACAACCGCTGGAGGCCGATGATATTCGTTACCGTCACGAGCGCCAGTTGTTGCGCAAGGCGCTGGAAAAGGCAGTCAGCCTGATAGCTCGGGGCGATTAAAACCGGCCGTCCTGCGCGTATCACTACTCATTGTTACAACTCCATGATTGACGGCAGTTATAAAAATACAACGCGGACTGATGTCAAAAAACACGCATCTTAAAAAAAGGCAGCAATTTTCCCTGCAATTTTTTAATACCTGCTTTTAATTTCTGATTCTCTGCTCTTTTACCCCGTCTTTTTTGCCCTGGTTTTGACTGTGACCTACAGGCGGCATCAGGAATGGAGCCGAGGTGACGACGGTTTCCAGAACAAGCCAGCAGAAAGAAAAGCAGGCATTCGCCTGCCCTCTCCTCAGGAGGAGGCTATAAACAATTCCCGCGCCTCATGCAACCGATCGCGCACCTGCGCTGCCTGCTCAAACTCCAGATTCTGCGCATGCTGCTGCATCTGCGCTTCCAGCTGCTGGATCCGCTTCTGCAGCGCCTGCGGCGACAGATCCACGTAGCTGGCATCCTCTTCCACCGGACTGCGTGCTTTATTGCCACGGCCTTTGGTTTTGTTTTTCGGCAGTCCCTGACCCAGCTCCAGAATATCTGCGATCTTCTTATTCAAACTCTGCGGCACAATATTATTTTGCTGATTATACTGCTGCTGCTTCTCGCGCCGGCGTTGGGTCTCACCAATCGCCCTTTCCATTGATGGCGTAATTTTATCACCATACAGGATCGCTTTACCGTTCAGGTTACGTGCCGCACGACCAATGGTTTGGATCAACGAACGTTCGGAGCGCAGGAAGCCCTCTTTATCCGCATCAAGGATCGCCACCAGCGATACTTCCGGCATATCCAGCCCTTCTCGCAGCAGGTTGATACCCACCAGCACATCAAATTTGCCCAGACGCAGATCGCGGATAATTTCCACCCGCTCAACGGTATCAATATCCGAGTGCAGATAGCGCACCCGCTCACCGTGCTCTTCAAGGTACTCGGTCAGATCTTCCGCCATTCGTTTGGTCAGCACCGTCACCAGCACCCGTTCATTGATTGCCACCCGCAGGCGGATCTCGGACAGCAAATCATCGACCTGAGTCGCCACCGGACGTACTTCAACCAGCGGATCCAGCAGGCCCGTTGGCCGTACCACCTGGTCAATGACGTCACCAGCGGATTTTTCCAGCTCGTAATTACCCGGGGTGGCGGAAACATAAATGGTTTGCGGTGCCAGCGCCTCAAATTCTTCAAACTTCATCGGCCGGTTATCCAGCGCTGAAGGCAGGCGAAAACCGTATTCCACCAGCGTCTCTTTACGCGCCCGGTCACCGCGGTACATGCCGCCAATCTGCGGAATGGTAACGTGCGATTCATCAATCACCAGCAGACCGTCAGCCGGCAGATAGTCAAATAAGGTGGGTGGCGCTTCCCCCTCCCCACGCCCGGAGAGATAGCGCGAGTAGTTTTCGATCCCTGAGCAATAGCCGAGTTCGTTCATCATTTCCAGATCAAACTGGGTGCGCTGCGTCAGACGCTGCTCTTCCAGCAGCTTGTTACCCGCCAGCAGCACTTCACGGCGCTGCGCCAGCTCCACTTTAATCTCTTCCATTGCCTGCAGAATGCGCTCGCGTGGCGTGACATAGTGGGTTTTCGGGTAGATGGTGTAACGCGGGATCACCGACTCAACCTGACCGGTCAGCGGATCGAAGATCGACAGTCGCTCGACTTCTTCATCGAACAGCTCAACGCGCAGGGCATAATCGTCTGATTCTGCCGGGAAGATATCGATCACTTCACCACGCACGCGGAAGGTTCCGCGCTGAAACGCCTGATCGTTGCGGGTATATTGCAGCTCAGACAGACGGTGCAGGATCGCGCGCTGATCGATCACCATACCGCGCGTCAGATGCAGCATCATTTTCAGGTAGAGGTCGGGATCGCCCAGACCATAGATCGCCGAGACCGAAGCCACCACAATCACATCGCGCCGTTCCAGCATCGCTTTGGTGGCTGACAGACGCATCTGCTCAATATGCTCATTAACCGAGGCGTCTTTTTCGATAAAGGTATCTGAACTGGGCACATAGGCTTCCGGCTGATAGTAATCGTAGTAAGAGACAAAATACTCGACCGCGTTATCGGGGAAGAATGCCTTCATTTCACCGTACAGCTGGGCCGCCAGGGTCTTGTTCGGTGCCATCAGCATGGTTGGCCGGTTCAGATCGGCAATCACATTGGCAATGGTAAAAGTTTTACCGGATCCGGTTACCCCCAGCAGGGTCTGATGCGCCAGACCATCTTCCAGCCCCTCTTCCAGACGACGAATGGCCTCTGGCTGGTCGCCGGAGGGTTTGAACTCAGAGTTAAGCTTGAAGACTTTGCTCATGGATGGGCTACCTGCTGAAAATCGATGAAACAAAAGATCTGATTTTACCCCGCTGTGGCAAATTTGCCAGAAAATTACCCTGTATAAAATTACAGACGGACAATGAAAAACTTACTGTGGCGCGTTAGCGACGGATAACATGATGGTGAACAGCGAAAAGCCAGGCTCAGGGCAGCCCCGCAGCATTTTAACTTTAAATATTTGTCAAGCTGGCTTATAGAAAATTTACCTGCCTGGTTCGCCGGAATTTTTCGACGCTTGATTTTAATTAACCACCTGATTCATATCAGTTTTGACCTTGAGCCGAGTTTCTCAACAACCCGAGCCAAAGCCGCGTCCGCTCTCGCGTGGCACAGGTTTTCATGATCTAATACACAAGGTTATCCACAGGAATGGTGGATAACTGTTTGTAGCGCCTGTGACATCTGATGTGTATAAATCATCCCCCATCCCCATCAGGCATGTTAAAACTATTTTTTTTATTTTTTTCGCCCTAATCTGCGAGACTTCACTCCAAAAAAAATGTACCTATGCTGGCAGTTTGTTGCCGGCTGCCCTGTAATCGGGCATCCCCTGCACCATAAACCGGCTTGCTGTGCCATAAAACGCCTTATCACCCCTGAATAAACATAAAAAGTATTAAACTTTTATTTCATTCTGGTGTAGGAATAATCCTATTTTTGGCGGAATTCCGTTTATTCTCGCCATTCTGGCACATTAATTGCTTAGTGAATCTTTATCACTGCCTGCTCAGGGTGCGGGCAGTGCGCTGGCATGACGCTCGTCCCGAAACGGCTGAAGGAGAAAATCAGATGCTGAGTTTGCGTTCTGTTAACCATTATTACGGGCATAATCACAGCCTGTGGGATCTGGATCTGGATCTGCCTGCCGGCAGCTGTACCGGGGTGATCGGTCAAACGGGCATGGGGAAAACCACGCTGGTTAACTGCATTACCGGGCATCTGGCAGTAAACAGTGGCTCGATCGTCTTGCAGCAGGATAATCTGCCGGCTGCCGATCTGCTGCCCCTGAGCGCGGAGCAACGCATGGCGCTGGGGATAAGTTATGTACCGCAAAACTGGCAGCTGTTCTCACAGTTTTCGGTGGAAGAAAATTTGCATATTGCCCTGCTGGCAGGCGCAGAGACTGCCAGTCAGCGCACACTGCCCGGGTTTATTTACCATCTCTTCCCCACCCTCTATCGCCAGCGGCAGCAGCGATGCAGCAACTTATCCACTGGCGATCGGCCACTGCTGGCGCTGGCGCGCGCGCTGGTATGCCAGCCCGGGCTGCTGATTGTCGATCAATTCCGCGCCACGCCGGAGCAGGAGGCCGGGTACATCAGCCTGTTGCAACAGCTGACCGCTGAATTTGGTATGACTGTTCTGCTGCTGGAGCAGCAGCCGGTGCTGATCCGCCATGTCGCGCATCAGTTTGTGCTGCTGCACCATGGGCGCAACGTGGCCGGTGGCCCGATACCTGAACTGAACGACAGCCTGCTGGAAAGCTGGTTTGCGCTCTCCTCCTGAGCCCTTACGGCAGCGTCAGGTACTGGCCCAGGTTATCCATCCCCCGATCCGCCGCCAGGTGCGGTATTTCCCCCAGCAGAGGGGCCGGGATACGCTGACGCAGCGTCTCCATATACTCAAGATGGCGGCGACCTGGCGGCAGGATGGTATTGGCAATCCAGCCCACCAGCGGCAGGTCACTGCGCTGTACCGCCTGCGCCGTCAGCATCGCATGATTGATGCAGCCCAACTTCACCCCCACCACCAGGATCACCGGCAACTGTTGCTGTACCACCCAGTCAGCATAAGTGGAATCCGCAGACAGCGGGGTAAACCAGCCGCCTGCCCCTTCCGTCAGCACCCAGTCGGACTGTTGGACAATGGTTTCCAGCCCGCGACTCAGGGTGCTGAAGGCGATGGGACGCTGTTCTTCGGCACTGACAATATGCGGTGAGGTTGGCTCCCGGAAGGCAAGAGGATTAACCACCTCATAAGGCAGAACCACCCGGGAGTATTTTTGCAGCGCCAGCGCATCCTCATTACGCAGTCCCTGAGCGGTGACTTCGCAGCCGGATGCCACTGGCTTATAGCCGGCACAGCGATAACCGGCAGCAGCTGCGGCCTGCAGCAGCGCGCAGCTGGCCACGGTTTTCCCGACTTCGGTATCGGTTCCGGTAACAAACCAGCGTTTACTCACAATCAATGACTCCTAACATAAGTTGATAGGTCAGCAGGCAGTCCTGGCCGTCACGCGGCCAGCCCTGTTCAAGCTGCTGCAAACGGCTGCGCGTCAGTGGCTGCGCCTGGCGTCCCTGATGCAGATGGGTAGCACCAATCCCTTTCAGCGAGCGCAGGGCGCTCAGCACGTCCGGAAAACGCTCGCTCAGCGTCAGGGGGTGCAGATGCAGCCTGCCCTGCGCCGGAATGGCGTCACGGATCGCCTGCTCTGTGGCGAAACGGTTAACCGGTGCCGGCATCCCAAGATGCTGCCATGCCTGCTCTACTTCCTGCAGCGAGCCCGCCGCCACGGTAGAAAACAGCACCTGGCCCCCCGGCCGGGTCACGCGCAACAGTTCACTTAACGCCCGCTGCAAATCGCTGCACCACTGCACTGCCAGATTGCTCCAGCTGCGATCAAAACAGGCGCTGGCAAACGGCAGCGCTTCAATATCGCCCTGCTGATAGCGGTCGGCCATCTCTGCCTGTGCAGCCTGCTGCAGCATTTCCGCCGACAGATCCAGCGCGGTAACCTGATGACCAGCTTCCCGCCACTGGCGGCTGAACCAGCCGCTGCCGCATCCGGCATCCAGCACCGACAATGCTTTGCCGGCACGGGAGAGTGCCATCAGCCGGTTGCCGCAGCGGCGCTGCAGCTGTGCATGCTGGTTATAACTGCGGGCCGCACGACCAAATGCCGCCGCAATGGCCGTTTTATTCACTACTGAGGGCATGCAGCACCTCCAGTAAGCGTTCAATATCCTGCGGCTGATGGCTGGCGCTGAGGGTAATGCGCAGTCGGGCGGTGCCGGGAGGCACCGTGGGCGGACGGATAGCGCTGATCCAGCACCCCTGCTGGCGCAGACGCTGCGACAGGCCAACTGCGGCTTCAGCCTCACCCACCAGCAGCGGCTGAATGGCGCTGTTCGAGGGGGACAGCTGCCAGCGCAGCCCGCTGCTGCCACGGCGGAAGCGGCTGATATTGTCCTGCAACTGCTGACGCAGATCGTCACCCTGCTGCACACAGTGCAGCGCACTCTGCAGGGCATAACTCTGCGCCGGAGGCATGGCGGTGCTGTAAATCAGATGACGGGCAAACTGCAGCAGGTATTCAGCGGTATCGTTATCACATAACAACGCGGCACCGCTAAGGCCAAAGGCTTTACCAAAGGTGACAATTAGCAGCTCAGGCTTTACGCCCTGTTGCTGGCAGCTGCCGCGCCCCTGCTCACCGCAGACGCCAACGCCGTGAGCGTCATCCACCAGCAGCCAGCTGTGATGATCGCGCGCCAGCTGGTGTAGTTCTGCCAGCGGAGCACGATCGCCATCCATACTGAACACCCCTTCGGTCACCACCAGCCGCTCACCGCTGGCTGACGCCGCAAGGCGATCCGCCAGCGCCGATGGCTGATTGTGCGCGAAGCGGCGCAGCGTGGCCGGGCTGTGACTGGCGGCTTCCAGCAGCGAGGCGTGGCACAACTTATCGGCAATGATCTGGTCGTCTTTGCCGGTCAGCGCGTGGATCACCGCCTGATTAGCGGCAAAGCCGGAAATAAACAGCAGCGCGCGGGAGTAGCCAAGCCAGTCGGCCAGCTGCTGCTCCAGCTCAGCCTGCGGCGGATGATAGCCGGTGATATGAGCGGATCCGCCGGCACCCACGCCGTAACGTTCCGCCCCCTGCTGCCAGGCGCGAATAATGCGCGCATCCTGATTCAGCCCCAGATAATCATTGCCGGAAAAATTCAGGTATTCCTGTCCGTCCACCCGTAAGCGGCGGCCGTCAACCGCCTGACACAACGTGCGCTGGCGATAGTGGCCGCTGGCCTGGCGAAGTGCCAGCGCCAGGCTGATGCGTTGTGACCAGCTCATTACAGCGCCGCGTTATAAAACTGGGCAGTATCGGCATTGATCAACTGTGCGGACAGCATCTGCTGCTGCTGGTTATCCCCGGCTTCGGTTTGGGTATGCTGCGGGTTTAAGCCCAGCTTGCGGAACAGCAGCATATCGGTATCTTCTTCCGGGTTTGGCGTGGTCAGCAGCTTACAGCCGTAGAAAATCGAGTTGGCCCCGGCCATAAAGCACATCGCCTGGGTCTGTTCGCTCATTTGCTCACGTCCGGCGGAGAGGCGCACATGTGAGCGCGGCATCATAATACGCGCCACCGCAATGGTGCGGATAAAATCAAACGGATCCACGTCCTCATTATCGGCCAGCGGGGTACCTTTTACCTTGACCAGCATATTGATCGGCACGCTTTCCGGTGGCGTGGGCAGGTTCGCCAGCTGCACCAGCAGTCCGGCGCGATCGGTTACCGTTTCCCCCAGCCCGACGATGCCGCCTGAGCAGACTTTGATCCCGGCATCACGCACTTTATCCAGGGTATCCAGGCGCTCCTGATAACTACGGGTGGTGATGATATTGCCGTAGAATTCCGGTGAGGTATCAAGGTTATGGTTATAGAAATCCAGTCCGGCTTGCGCCAGTTGCTGCGCCTGCTGGTCGCTGAGCGTTCCCAGCGTCATACAGGTTTCCATCCCCATCTCTTTCACCCCTTCCACCATTTTTTTCAGGTAGGGCATATCGCGTTCATGGGGGTTTTTCCACGCTGCGCCCATACAGAAGCGCCCGGAACCGGCAGCCTTCGCCTTACGCGCTGACGCCAGCACCTCTTCCACTTCCATCAGGCGTTCTGATTCCAGCCCGGTTTTATAACGCGCACTCTGCGGGCAGTATTTGCAGTCCTCCGGACAGGCACCGGTCTTGATCGACAACAGGGTGCTGACCTGCACCTGACGCGGGTCAAAGTGCTGACGGTGTACCTGCTGTGCTTCAAACATCAGTTCCAGAAAAGGCTTATTAAATAAGGCTTGTGCCTCGGCGAGGGTCCAGCGAGTTGCCATTGCTTGCTCCAAAAAAAGACTGTCATTTATTTTTACGGCCTGGTTATACTTGTAAACTAATTTTTTTTATTTTGGTTTACAAGTGATTTCATGACCCCCGACGATTTGGCTTTTGACCGCGATCATATCTGGCATCCCTACACCTCAATGCGCGACCCGCTGCCCTGCTATCCGGTGGTGGCGGCCAGCGGCACTCAGCTGCAGCTGAGCGATGGCCGTCAACTGACAGACGGTATGTCCTCCTGGTGGGCGGCGATCCACGGTTATAATCATCCGCGTCTTAATCAGGCGATGGCGCAGCAGATCGGGCAGATGTCGCATGTGATGTTCGGCGGCATTACCCATCCGCCAGCGGTTGCGCTGTGCCGTCAGCTGGTTGCCATGACGCCGGCGGCGCTGGAGTGCGTTTTCCTGGCCGATTCCGGCTCAGTAGCCGTCGAAGTAGCAATGAAAATGGCGCTGCAATACTGGCAGGCACGGGGGGAAAAACGTCAGCGTTTCTTAACGCTGCGTAACGGCTATCACGGCGACACCTTTGCCGCAATGTCGGTCTGCGATCCGCAAAATTCCATGCACAGCCTGTATCAGGGCTACCTGCCACAGCATCTGTTTGCCCCGGCTCCGTCCTGCCGTTTTGACGACCCGTGGCAGCCCGACGCTGCCGATGCGCTGGAACAGATGTTCGCCCGCCATCATCAGGAGCTGGCGGCGGTGATCCTCGAACCGGTTGTGCAGGGTGCGGGCGGCATGCGCTTCTATCATCCCCACTATTTACGCCGCATACGCGAACTCTGTGACCGCTATCAGTTACTACTGATTGCAGATGAAATTGCCACCGGTTTTGGTCGTACCGGTAAGCTGTTTGCCTGCGAACATGCTGAGATAACCCCGGATATTCTCTGCGTGGGGAAAGCGCTGACTGGCGGTACCATGACGCTTTCAGCAACGCTGACCACCCGCCTGGTGGCAGATACCATCAGCGGCGGCGCTGCCGGCTGCTTTATGCACGGCCCGACCTTTATGGGCAATCCGCTGGCCTGCGCGGTGGCCAGCGAGAGCCTGGCAATATTGAATGAAAATCACTGGCAGGCGCAGGTGGCCGCCATCGAAGCGCAGTTACGCAGCGCCCTGCTGCCGCTAAAGGCGGCAGCAGAAGTGGCGGATGTGCGCGTGCTGGGGGCGATTGGCGTGGTGGAAACCCGCCGTGCGGTGGATATAGCCGCGATACAGCGCTTCTTTGTTGACCAGGGGGTGTGGATACGTCCGTTTGGTCGCCTGATCTATCTGATGCCGCCTTATGTGATAACCCCGCAGGCCCTGGCGCAGCTGACCACGGCGATTGCCCGGGCGGTGGATAGGCCTGAGCTGTTTCTCCGTCAGTGATCGGCGCGTAAAGCGCCCCATCCTGCGGGCAGATATGATACCTTCTCTGGCTGGATAATCCTGAGAAGCACATTCACCAGTAATAACGGGAGAAGCAATGAAACTGACCAGCCAGAGTTTTAATCACGGCGATAAACTGCCTGAACGTCAGGTGCTGAATACTATGGGTTACAGCGGAGAAAATCTCTCGCCGCACCTGGCCTGGAGCGAGGCGCCGGCAGAGACCAAAAGTTTTGTCATCACCTGCTACGATCCTGATGCGCCCACCGGTTCCGGCTGGTGGCACTGGGTGGTTGCCAACCTGCCGGCAACGGTGAATGAACTGGCGGAAGGTGCCGGTACCACCGATGGCACACGGCTGCCTGCCGGGGCATTGCAGACGCGTACTGACTTTGGCACCAGCGGTTACGGCGGGGCAGCGCCACCGAAGGGCGAAAGCCACCGTTATATCTTTACCGTGCATGCGCTGGATGTGGCGCATCTGGATTTGGATGCCGGATCCAGCGGAGCGATGGTTGGGTTTAATGTGCACTTTCACAGTCTGGCGAGTGCGTCGATTACTGCACATTTCAACTAAGGAGGGCGGCAGGCGAATGCCTGCTGTTCATTCCGCCGGGCGCGGGGCCTGGTTTGTTTTTAGCTCCGCTGGTTGTGTTTTTAGAAGCCAGGGCCAGGTCAACGACGTTTCACCATTCCGCTGCGCGGACTGGCGAGCAGGGCGGCCAGTCGCCGCCGCCCTGCACCCGGGCTTGCGGCGTCACATCGCCTGCTGCGCAGGTACCCTCGGCCACGCCGCTTTCTGGCGGACCGGCGTGATTCGCCATCCCGGCTCAACACGCCTTTCGCGGCCCTCCCTGGCCGCTCTTCCTGGAAATCCGCGTCACCTCGGCGATGTTCCTGATGCCGCCTGAAGGTCAACAGCCAGGTCAAAATCCAGGTCAACAGCCAGGTCGAATTCCAGGTCAATGGCCAGGTCGAAATCCGGGTCAAAACAGATGAGTGGATAAATAAAAATGGCTTTGTCATCTACCCTCAATCCGGATTTGAATTTATGGATTACAGACACCATGCTGAGACGTGATCTTTAACGGCTCTTCGAGAATGGTTTTATATCCTTCAGCAGCTATCTTTTCATCTATAGCCAATCCCCATTCGTCTTCGGAATACCCCGATACTCCGGGTTCCAGCAATGTATATGTAAATTTTTTGCTCTGGAAAATATATCCTCTGAAATCCATACTTCCTGATGTATTCAAAGATTTTCCTGTTAACTTAATTTTACTGTTATCTTTTTTATTTACAGCCTGAAAAAAAACATTGTTACATACCAAATCACAGGGGGAACATATTGACTTTATCTCTGCATGGTAATCCTTACCCGCAAAGTTAATCTCAAAACCACGCCCGGCATATGAAGCACAGGAAGAAAGTATCAACACAACTGCCGAAAAATAAATAGTTTTCATCTTTTAATATAGACTCTGTTAAAAAAATACATTCACTTAAACCTTTCTCTTTTATCACTATCGACAGCCAGGCATAAGGCATTTTCATTCTTCGCACAGAAGTAATCCGCACCTGCCGCTCTGTTTCAGTTGACCATTACAGCAAAATATTATAAAAATCAATTAAGAGAATGGAATATAATCATCAGGAAAAAGGAATGCTATCTTATGGGATGGGTTTATAAGGTTAATACACGAAGTTTTTATCTTAATGGTTCCTATAAATTTTCAGCGCAATATTCAGGAAGGCCAGGATATAAAAACGATACGTCGAAAGAATGCGTTAAAGAAAAAGGCCCGATCCCGCGTGGGAATTATACAATTGGCAAACCATTCCACCATAACAAAACGGGCTCCTGGACTATGCGTCTTACACCATCAAGTTCCAATAACATGTGCGGACGTGATGGTTTTATGATCCATGGCGACAGTTCCAGGCGTCCTGGTGAAGCCTCAGACGGCTGTATAATACTACAACTGCAGTACAGAAAGAAAATCACTGAAAGTGGTGATAATTCTCTAACAGTGGAATAGTACATGAAAAAATTTTACGCCGCTTTTTTTATCGCTCTTCCCGCGTTTTCCTGGGCTAACGCAGATGCTGGTTGCGCAAAGATTGGTGCTTCAATGTACATTGATCTAACTGACGCCATTGTCCGGGATTTGCATATAAACCGGGCAGACCTGGTGGAAGAAATGGCTGCTGTCAATGTGTTGGAAACAGTCCCGGTATCGAAAATATTTGCCGAACAAATGGCAGCAACGGATTTTAACTCTCAAACAGATCCAAAACTGAAAAAAAGTGATTATTTTGAGGGATATTACACCAATGGCGCTAAAAGCATTACCGCAAAGTACACCTTTATTAATTCCAAAGGGCAACGCGATATTTTTATCGCTTCCAGCCTGTTTAATAATGAAGAATGCTCAGTACGTTTTAACGGCTACTTAACGTTGTCACGGGAATTTTAACCACTGGATACAGAACCAGTTAACTGGTTCTGTGCATCCACTCACTTCCGGATATCGACCAGGATTACGCTATCCTGCCAGGACTTGTTATCCCAGACCCGGCCATGGGTTAACGTGAGTTCGCCTTTGCCCGGCTTTTGGGCGATAAAGACAAAGTTTTGGGTTCCCGCACAGCCAACCATACCGGTTTTGCAGTCTTTTGACTGCTGATACTCACTGGAGACAAAGACCAGCTGCTGCGGCAGGTTTTTCAGCATCCAGCTGTAACCGGTTGAAGGATTACCCTCCACCGAAATATGCACCTCTTTGCCCACCTGCCCCTTAAGCGTTTTCACCGTCGCCGATGCGGAAACCGACACCAGTAAAACCGCAGCCAACATAATCAGTCGTTTCATAAATTCCCACCTTCTTATCTTTTGCTTTTGAACTTGACCTGCCTTTGACCTTGACCTTCGTGCGGCTTTAAAAACGCAGCCGGGGCGATGCTCCTTCCCAGGACGAGCCGCCAGGGAAGGCGGCGCGAAGCCTGCTTCGGCTGGACGGCGAATCAGACTGTACCAAAGGGAAAGGGCATTGCCAAGGATACCCGCTCAAGCGGGCGCAGTGCCACTCGCTGGCGCGGACTGGTGAAACGCCCTTGACCTGGCTTTTTAAAACACAAAGCCAAACCCAGCCCACCGCCCGGCGGATACCATAAGGGAATCGCCTTAACTCACCAGTACCCACATCGGACCCTGCCCTACCGCATAACGCCCCAGCGCCTGCAGTTCGCCCTTCTCACCGCTGATTTTATACACTGTGATATGGTGTGATTTCTGTCCGGCAACAATCACAAACTGCCCGCTGCGATCAATATTAAAACCACGCGGCTGGGTTTCGGTTGGACAGAACCCCTGACGGGTCAGGGTCTTACCATCATCACTAACAGTAAAGGCAGTGATAATGCTGGCAGTACGATCGCAGGCATACAGCAGACGACCGTCCGGGGTGATATGAATATCCGCCGCCCAACAGGTATCACTGAAATCGTCCGGCATCATGCTCAGGCTCTGAATATGACTGACTTCCCCCTGCTCCAGTCCCCAGACGTCCACGGTGCTGTCCAGCTCGTTAACGCTGTAGGCCACCTTCTGATTAGGATGGAACACCATATGACGCGGACCTGCACCGGGAGCGGTTTTCACTTCGCCCTGCCCGGTTGGCGTCAGATGACCATCGCTTCCCAGGGTAAACAACGTAATACGATCCTGCTTCAGCGCCGGAACAAACAGCGTCTGGTTGGCCAGATCAATATTGGCCGAGTGGCAACCTTCCAGCCCTTTTACCACCTGTAACGGCGCAGCGGGCAGGCCATCGTCGCCCACCGGGCTGACGCTGACACAGGCATCATTGTAAGAACCGACAAAAATAAAGCGTCCCTGGCGATCGGTAGAAATATGGGTCGGGCTGCCCGGTAACGGTGCCTGCCCTGCCTCTTTTAGTTTGCCTTCGCTGTCAATCTGCCAGGCCACCACGCGGAAATCCGGGCGCACGCCACCATACAGAAAACGTTTATCCGGGCTGACCACCAGCGGCTGGATCTGACCAGGTGCATCCACCACCTGCAGCAGCGTTAACCCGCCTGCCTCATTCATCTGCCATACGTGGATCTGATGGCTTTCCGGGCTGGCGGTATAAACAACTTGTTTCATGCATGCTCCTTGTTGTGAACGGATTACTGGCAAAAGCGTAGCGTACTTTTCCCCTGGCTGCGGCAGCGCACTCGGCTGATTTTTCATACCACCGCATCAGGGTGTACACTCACATCTCATATTCTGTTATGGGAGTCGCCCGTGAGCTACCGAATTATTGCCCTCGATCTTGACGGCACCCTGTTAACCCCGGGCAAAACCATTCTTCCCGCTTCGCTCAAGGCGCTGGCCAAAGCCCGCCAGGCTGGGATCAAGGTAGTGATTGTCACCGGACGACACCATGTGGCAATTCATCCTTTTTATCAGGCACTGGAACTGGATACACCTGCTATCTGCTGTAACGGCACTTATTTGTATGATTATCATGCAAAAAAAGTGCTGAGCGCCGATCCGCTGCCGGAAAATCAGGTACAGGCGGTGATTCGCCGTCTCGACGATGCCGGTATCCCCGGCCTGCTGTATGCCGATGATGCCATGATGTATCAGCATGAAACCGGTCACGTGCAGCGCACCCTGAAGTGGGCTGAATCTCTGCCGCCGGCACAGCGTCCTGTGTTTGTACAGGTTAACAGCCTGGCCGATGCGGCAAAGCGTGCGCATTCCATCTGGAAATTTGCTCTGGCGCACAGCGATACCACGATGCTGGCCCGCTTCGCACAACAGCTTGAAACCGACCTCGGCCTGGCCTGCGAATGGTCATGGCAGGATCAGGTTGATATCGCAAAAGCCGGTAACAGTAAAGGTAAACGCCTGCGCGAATGGGTCGAAGCCAACGGTTATCAGATGAGCGAGGTGCTGGCCTTCGGTGATAACTATAACGACCTGAGCATGCTTGAAGCCGCAGGACTCGGGGTGGCAATGGCAAATGCCGACGAGGCAATTAAGGCCCGCGCTGATTTGGTGATTGGTGATAATACGGAGGCCGGAATTGCTGAGACAGTTAACAAATATTTTGAACATGTTTCAACATAAGTGATTTTTTGTGGTATCCGGATCTTGATGCAGAAGTGGTTTAGATTATTACTGGCGGCATATGCTCAAATGTTTGTGCCGTCATATAATCACCGATTCGCATATCACCTTTACGCCATCCCATTCATCTCTCTTGCTGTATTAACACGCCCCCAAAATACCCAATAAAAAAAATAAAAACTCTGCTAATTTATAGTTTAATACTTTGAAAAAATGCTATTAAATATCCGATGACATAAGAGCATTTGAGATTAGTTTTTTCTCATTTATATCAGACAGGTCAGCGACAAATTATGTGCGGGATTCCCATATAAACTCCTTTTAATCGTAAAGCCAGCGACCAGCCCTGGCTGACTCAAGGAGCATTTTCAGGGTTAATGGTTTTGGCTCGATCCATTTCCATTTATTTTCTTTTGAACGTAAGAAATTCAACGGTAGAAATATCTCTTCATTGGGCCAGTAGTTTTCAAAAGTAAAGCTTTTCCGGTCTACTGCGAATTTTGTAAAGTAATTATCAAGTATTTCTATCGCGTCTTCATCTGCCCACGGATACTTACCCGTAGAGAGGCTCGTTTCCAGTGTCAAAACTGGTTTTCTGAACAATGGAAAAACACGCCCATTCCAGTTTTTTTTATACCAGTTCATGACCTGTTGTTCTATGTTATCTGAATTGCTCATTCAGCACCTACCACAGACGATCAGAAGGATGTGCGATTACGTTATATTTGTTAACTGCTTTAAATGAAATAATCGACACGTCAGCCGCTAAAATTACCCAACCAACTAATGGTATGCTTCTACCCACAAAAGTCCCCAACCTCTCAGTCATGACTCTTTTGGCGTTAGAGGAAAACCAATCCATGTTGGTAATCTTACTGGCATCATTCGCCCCCGGAATAACCTCCTGGAGTACACAGACGCTACCGAGGTTCCAGAGGGTGCCCCAGCTAATTTACCCGCAACAGTGACACTGTTTGAGCCAAGGTAAATCCCTGCTACTGCCGCTATATCTGTGATACCCAAGTGATCGCGGGTTTCATCAACCATGATCCAAAAAAAATAGCTCACCCGCACTTAGATTAGATGAGCCATCATAAAAGTACGTTCCGTGAAGTTCTTCTACCGTATCCATACCGTCATTTCCTTTACTTACTGAGTATTCCAGTATTACTATAATCAACAGGCATTAATCAAGCACAAAAACCAATTACCATATTTCGAACCAATGAAATCAACAGCCTCAACGGCTTTCGTTGCAATCAGTTGGAAATACCGTCATAAAGCGGATTAATCAGATCGGCTTTCATTTGTTGACTTCCTAATATTTGCTTAGAGCACTCCAATTTTCTTGAGGGGATTACCGATCGCGGAAATCGTCTATAAAGAAGTGCTGTAGCCTTCGCCGGGATTAACCGCCACGCTTTTGATTTGGGCAAACAGCCACATTTGCGGGCGGATACGCAGTTCATCGCGCGCCCAGGGGGTAATGCGCGCCCAAAGCTCGCTTTGCCCCACCCGCAGCTTAACCTCAACCTGGCTGTCAATCTCCAGCAGCTCTTCCACCTGTGCCGGCAGTACATTGCGAATGCTGCTGTTCACTGGCGGCTGCAGGCTGAGAGCGACGTCACTGGCCTCGATACGGATACGCAGTGGCGTGCGTGGCTCCGCCTCTATCCGGCTGACCCAGATATGGCGATCGCCCAGCGATAAGGCGGTCATGGCATAGTGGGGATGCTGCTCCAGCACCTGAACCCGCAGCACGCTGCTTTGATCGGCGCGCGGCAGCCAGGGGCGCATGGCGCTGCTGGCCCACACCTGCTCCAGCGGACCATAAGCGCGTACCCGCCCCTGATCCAGCACCATCACGTTATCCGCCAGATACAGCAGTTCTTCCAGGCTGTGGCTGACGTACAGCATCGGTATTTTTACCTGCTTTGTCAGCCGTTGCAGCCACGGCAGCAGCTCACGCTTGCGCGGCAGATCGAGCGACGCCAGCGGTTCATCCAGCAGCAGGATTTCCGGGGCGCTTAACAGCGCGCGACCAATCGCCACCCGCTGCTTTTCACCACCGGACAGCGACCACGGCAGGCGGCCAAGCAGCGCTTCGATACCCAGCAACTGCACCACGCTGTCAAACTCTGCGCGCATCGATTTCGCCATGCCATATTCCAGATTGCCACGCACCCGGTAATGGGGAAACAGGCGCGCGTCCTGGAACACATAGCCAACCCGGCGCTGTTCCGGCGGCAGCCAGATGCCCTGCTGACGGTCACTCAGCACCCGCTGATTGAGAGTTATATGGCCTTCATCAGGCACCGTCAGTCCGGCAATAGCGTTGATTAGCGTGGTTTTCCCGGCGCCTGATACGCCAAAAATCGCGCTGGTGCCGCTGGCCGGCAGGCGTTGCTTTACCGTCAGCGAGTTTTCACCCATCTGCTGTGTGAAATCGAGTTCTAACATCTTACCCCCAGACGCTTTCTTCCCCAGCGCGTCAGCCATTCAGACAGCAGCAGCGAGGCCAGCGCCAGCACGATGGCAATCACACACAGCCGTGCCGCCGCCCCTTCCGCACCGGGGGTTTCAATCAGGGTATACATTGCCAGCGGCAGGGTACGGGTTTCTCCGGGGATATTCGACACAAAGGTGATGGTGGCGCCAAACTCCCCCAGTGAACGGGCAAATGCCAGTACCGTACCGACAATAATGCCCGGCAGCGTCAGCGGCAGGGTAATGGTAAAAAATACCCGCCAGCGGCCGGCCCCCAGGGTGCGGGCCGCCTGTTCCAGCCGGGTATCTACCGCTTCCAGCGCCAGGCGGATAGCGCGCACCATCAGCGGAAATGCCACCACCGCCGAGGCCAGCGCCGCCCCGCACCAGCTGAACATAAAGCTGATACCAAACCAGTCATAAAGAAACTGACCGATAATTCCGCGCCGCCCAAGGCCGATTAACAGCAGATAGCCCACCACCACCGGCGGTAACACCAGCGGCAGATGGATCAGGCTGTCCAGCAGGGTTTTACCGGGAAACTGACGGCGTACCAGCAGCCAGGCGGTAAGAATGCCAAACGGCAGGCTGAACAGCACCGCCACCAGCGACACTTTAAGACTGAGCGCCACCGCCTGCCACTCCGGTTCACTGAGCACTATCACCGCGGGGTAAATCCATAGTGTTTAAACACCGCTGCCGCCTGCGGGCCTTTCAGATACGTATAAAAAGCGCGTACCTGCGGGCTGTTATGGTCACTGACCACCGCCATTGGATACTCCACCGCTTTGTGGCTTTCTGCCGGGAACACGCCGACCACCTGTACCTTGTTACTGGCTACCGCATCAGAGCCATACACAATGCCGTACGGGGTTTCATCACGCTCGACCAGCGCCAGCGCCGCGCGCACGTTATTGCCGCGCGCCAGCAACGGCTCCAGCTGCGGCCAGGCACCGAGATTCTGCAGAGCTTCTTTGGCATATATTCCGGCCGGTACATGATCGGGATCGCCCACCGCCAGACGCTGGCCGTGCAGCAGTTGCTGCCACTGAGTGGTTTTAGTAATGGTGACCGGCTGCGGATGGGCGGCGCGCGGTGCAATCAGCACCAGGTCGTTGCCCAGCAGGGTATAGCGGGTGCTGGCATCCACGCTTTTTGTGTCCTCCGCATAATCCATCCACTGCTGATCGGCGGAGATAAACAGGTCGGCTGGTGCCCCCTGCTCCAGCTGGCGCGCCAGCGTCGATGACGACGCAAAGGATGAGACCACTTTTACCTGTTTTTCCTGCTGGTACTGGCTGGCGATATCCTGTAATGCGTTAGTCAGCGAGGCGGCTGCAAACACGGTGATTTGACCGGCGGCCAGCACCGGGATGCTGAGGGTCAGCGCCGCGGCTGCAAACCAGAGCTTCAGTTTTACCGACATGGATTTTCTCCTGATGGGGGAATTGGTTAAATAATATAGCGACAGCTGGTCCCATCGTCACAGGCTTTATCGGCACGGGAGAGAAAAAATTTAGTTACAGCAGGGAGATAAACCGGTGCGCCCGGAGAAGCCGGGCGCAGAAAAGCAGCTTTACTGGCGAGGTTTTGCCTGTGGCTGAGCATCACGGTGACCAATTTTAGAGATCACGTTAAAGATTTCAGCCAGTCCGTAAATCAAACCCAGGATAATCGCGATACACACCGGGACCATCAGGACAGCGAAAACCAGGCTTTTCAGTAACTCCAGCATGGAAGCCTCATTTTACAGTGTAATAAAAGTGCTATTGTAACGGCAGTGCCAGAAAGTGCACTGCCCTTTTGTGCCTTCGGGTTAAATTTATTCGGCCCGCTGACGGTAATGCTGACACGGCAGTTCAGGCTGCGCAGAGATGAATGGAACAGATTATGGCTGGATTACAAATTACCCAGGGCATTTTTCGCCTGAGCGACACCCGCACCTTAAATCTTAATGACCTGACCATCAATGCCGGAGAGAGCTGGGCCTTTGTCGGTGCCAACGGCAGCGGTAAATCCTCGCTGGCGCGCGCGCTGTCCGGCGAGCTGCCTGCCCTCAGCGGTACGGTCAACAACACCTTTCAGCGTCCGGTTCGACTTTCTCTGGAACAGCTGCAAAAACTGGTAGCAGATGAATGGCAGCGCAATAATACCGATCTGCTCAGCGCTGATGAAGACGATACCGGGCTGCGGGTAGAGGAAGTGATTCAGTCTGAGGTTGCCGACCCGCAGCGCTGTCAGCAGCTGGCGGCACAGTTTGGCATCAGTGCCCTGCTGGCGCGCCGTTTTAAATACCTGTCTACCGGTGAAAGCCGTAAAACGCTGCTGTGCCAGGCATTCATGTCGCAGCCCGATTTACTGATCCTTGATGAGCCTTTTGATGGCCTCGACGTGGCCTCGCGCGCCAGCCTGGCGCAGATCCTTTGCGCCCTGCAACAGCCCGATTTTACCCTGGTGCTGGTGCTGAACCGCTTTGACGATATCCCCGACTTTGTGCAGCAGGTTGGCGTGCTGGCGGACTGTACCCTGAGTGAAGCCGGGCCGCGTCAGGCGATCCTCAGTCAGGCGCTGATTGCCCAGCTGGCGCACGGCGAAACCCTGACGGCAGTGCTACCGGAAGCGGAAGATGCCAGCGCCATTCCAACGCTAAATGACGGACCGCTGATTATTCTGCGTGACGGCGTGGTGAGCTACAACGATAAAGCCGTGCTGGATAAGCTCAGCTGGCAGGTCGATCGCGGCCAGCACTGGCAGATTGTTGGCCCCAACGGCGCGGGAAAATCCACCCTGCTCAGCCTGATCACCGGCGATCATCCGCAGGGCTACAGCAACGATTTAACCCTGTTTGGTCGCCGTCGTGGCAGTGGCGAAACCATCTGGGATATTAAGCAGCATATTGGCTATGTCAGCAGCAGCCTGCATCTGGATTACCGCATCAGCAGCAGTGTGCGTAACGTGATCCTGTCCGGATTTTTCGATTCTATCGGCGTTTATCAGGGGGTGTCCGATCGCCAGCTGGCGCTGGCCGGGCAATGGCTGGCGCTGCTGGGCATGTCCGGCGCGCTGGCCGATTCGTCGTTCCACGATCTCTCCTGGGGGCAACAGCGCCTGGTGCTGATTGTGCGCGCACTGGTGAAACATCCGGCGCTGCTGATTCTGGACGAGCCGTTACAGGGGCTGGATCCGCTTAACCGCCTGCTGGTGCGACGCTTTATTGATCTGCTCAGCGGCGAAGGGCGCACCCAGCTGCTGTTTGTTTCCCATCATGCCGAAGATGCTCCGGCCTGCATTACCCATCGCCTGACCTTTGTCCCTGAGGGCGACAGCTACCGCTATCAGCAGGACAGACTGTAATCCGCTTTCCCGGAGCCTGGTGCTGACAGACTCCCGTCATCACCGCCCTGCGTGGATGTAATCGTTTCCATTTTCCTGTTATCTGATAAACAAGCCCGCTTTTTGTTTCTAGTGTAAACGCTTCCATTATTGACCGGCGGTCACGCTTTTTCTGCGCCGGTTATGTTATTTTCCCCGCCATCAGCCGATGCGTGAGAGGTTAGCCAGTGACTGTTATGTCGACATTTAATCCGGTGGATCATCCCCACCGCCGCTATAACCCGCTGTCCGGTCAGTGGGTATTGGTTTCCCCCCATCGGGCAAAACGCCCGTGGCAGGGTGCCGAGGAAAATCCGTCCGCAGAAACCCTGCCAGCGCACGATCCCGACTGTTTTCTCTGTCCCGGCAACCGCCGCATTACCGGCGATAGCAATCCTGATTACCAGGGCACCTGGGTATTTAACAATGACTTTGCCGCCCTGATGAGCGATACCCCGGATGCACCGGAAAGCGATGATGAGCTGATGCGTTGTGCCAGCGCGCGCGGCGTCAGCCGGGTGATTTGCTTTTCCCCCGATCACAGTAAAACCCTGCCGGAGCTGACGCTGAGCAATATTCAGCAGGTCATCAGCGCCTGGCAACAACAAACCGCCGAGCTGAGTCAAGCGTATCCTTGGGTGCAGGTATTTGAAAATAAGGGCGCGGCGATGGGCTGCTCCAATCCTCATCCGCACGGTCAGGTCTGGGCTAACAGCTTTCTGCCTAACGAGGCGCAGCGTGAAGATGATTTCCAGCGTGCTTACTATGCCCGCCACGCTTCGCCGCTGTTGTTGGATTACGCCGCCCGCGAACAGCAGGACGGCAGCCGCACGGTCGTCGAGACTGAACACTGGCTGGCGATAGTGCCCTGGTGGGCGGCCTGGCCGTTTGAAACCCTGCTACTGCCAAAAGCCGCGGCGCAACGGCTGACCGACCTCAGCGCTGAGCAGAGCCAGGACCTGGCGCTGGCGCTGAAAAAACTCACCAGCCGTTACGACAACCTGTTCCGCTGCTCTTTTCCCTATTCCATGGGCTGGCACGGCGCGCCCTTTAATCAGCAGGATAACGCCCACTGGCAGCTACATGCTCACTTCTACCCGCCGCTGCTGCGCTCCGCCACGGTGCGTAAGTTTATGGTTGGCTACGAGATGCTGGCAGAAAGCCAGCGCGATTTAACCGCCGAACAGGCCGCAGAGCGGCTGCGGGCGGTCAGTGACATTCATTTTCGCCAGACGGGAGACTAATCATGGCGTTAGCGGACCAGGTTCGTAAACTGTTTCAGGCCAGCTACGGCTACGCGGCACCCCGCTGCTTTCAGGCTCCGGGGCGGGTCAATCTGATTGGTGAGCATACCGATTATAACGGCGGTTTTGTACTGCCCTGCGCCATTGATTATCAGACGGTGATCGCCTGTGGCCGCCGCGACGATCGTCAGGTGCGGGTGACCGCCGCTGATTATGACAGTCAGCAGGATATTTTTTCTCTCGACGAACCCATTACGCCGCACCCGGAGTATCAGTGGGCCAGGTACGTGCGCGGCGTAGTAAAGCATCTGCAACTTTTGCAGCCGGATTTTGGCGGTGCCGATCTGATGATCGGCGGCAACGTGCCGCAGGGCGCCGGATTAAGCTCATCAGCCTCGCTGGAAGTGGCGGTGGGGACGGTTTTCCAGCAGCTGTATCAGCTGCCGCTGGACGGCGCTGCCATCGCGCTTAATGGCCAGGCGGCAGAGAACCAGTTTGTTGGCTGTAACTGCGGCATTATGGATCAGATGATATCGGCCCTCGGTAAAGAAGACTGCGCCATGCTGCTGGACTGCCGCAGCCTGGAAACCCGTGCCGTACCGATGCCAGCGGATTTAGCGGTGGTGATTATCAACTCCAACGTACGTCGCAGCCTGGTCACCAGCGAATACAATATCCGCCGCCAGCAGTGTGAAGCAGGAGCCGGTTTCTTTGGCCGCGATTCCCTGCGGGATGTGCCGCTGGCGCAGTTTGAGCAGGCGCGCGCGCAGCTTGAACCGCTGACGGCGAAGCGGGTGTTCCATGTGCTGGCCGAAAACCAGCGCACCCTGGACGCCGCAGAAGCGCTGCAACAGGGCGATCTGCCGCTGATGGCGCGCCTGATGGCAGAATCACATACCTCAATGCGCGACTGCTTTAATATCACGGTGCCGGAGATCGATCTGCTGGTGGATATCGTTAAGTCCTGCCTCGGCGATAACGGCGGTGTGCGTATGACCGGCGGAGGCTTTGGCGGCTGCGTAGTGGCGCTGATGCCGCAGCATCTGGTGGCAGCGGTACAGAAAGTGGTCGCCGCGCGCTACCAGGCTGAAACCGGGATTAAAGAGACCTTTTATATCTGTAAAGCCTCAGCAGGAGCCGGCCCATGCTAACTGAAAACCCGCTGCCACCCGATGGTCAGCCGTGGAATATCACCACGCTGCGCAATACCGCCGGGATGACAGCAACCTTAATGGACTGGGGAGCCACCTGGCTTTCTGCCCGGGTGCCTTTGCCGGATGGCAGCGTGCGTGAAGCGCTGCTGGGCTGCGATACCCCTGCCGATTATCTGCAGCAGTCGGCGTATCTCGGTGCCATTGTCGGGCGTTACGCTAACCGTATTGCCGGCGCGCGGCTGGAGCAGGATGGCCGCTGCTGGCCGCTGGCCGCTAATGAAGGAAAAAATCAGCTGCACGGCGGCCCGCAGGGCTTTGATAAACGTCGCTGGGAAATCCTCAGCCAGAGTGACCAGGCGGTGACCTATCGCCTGCAATCTGTCAATGGCGATCAGGGCTTTCCCGGAAACTTACAGGTGCTGGTGTGCTACCAGCTGGATGACGATAACCAGCTGAGTATCAGCTATACCGCTACCGTCGATCAGGCCTGCCCGGTTAACCTGACCAACCACGCCTACTTTAATCTGGATGCGCGGCACGGCGATGCCCGTCAGCATCAGCTGCAGCTGAATGCCGACTTCTGGCTGCCGGTGGACGCCGCAGGCTTACCTGCCGCCGCGCCGACCAGCGTCAGCAACAGCGGCTTTGATTTCCGCCAGATGAAAACCCTGGCGCGGGATTTTCTTAGCGATGAACAGCAACAGCTGAAAAAAGGCTACGATCACGGTTTTCTGCTTAATCGCTCTGATGGTGAGCCTGCCGCACGACTCTGTTCGGCAGACGGTAAGTTAATGCTTTCCGTGATAACCGACGCCCCGGCACTGCAGCTGTACAGCGGTAACTATCTTGCCGGTACCCCTGCCCGCGACCAGCAACGCTATGCGGATTATCAGGGCATTGCTCTGGAAACGGGATTTCTGGCGGACTCCCCCGCGCACCCGGAATGGTCGCAGCCCGCCTGCTGGTTACAGCCAGGTGAAACCTTTCATTCAACCACGATTTATCGGTTAACCGCCTGCTGATAAGTGGGCGAAAAGTGGGCATCAGTACGCTTCGGACTTACGCGCCAGACAGATTTCCGCTATGGTAATGCTCATAAAGATGGCCAGCGCACGCCGGATGGCCGTTAACTGCTCACCATTATCACAGAAACATGAGTTTATTAAGGAGTTAAGCTATGGCTGTAACTAAGCTGGTTTTGGTTCGTCACGGTGAAAGTCAGTGGAACCAGGAAAACCGTTTCACCGGCTGGTACGATGTTGACCTGTCAGAAAAAGGCCGCACTGAGGCAAAAGCTGCCGGTCAGCTGCTGAAGAAAGAAGGCTTTACCTTTGACTTTGCTTATACCTCCGTGCTGAAACGTGCCATCCATACGCTGTGGAACATTCTGGATGAAGTGGATCAGGTCTGGCTGCCGGTCGAGAAATCCTGGCGTCTGAATGAGCGTCACTACGGTGCGCTGCAGGGTCTGGATAAAGCAGAAACCGCCAGCAAATATGGTGATGAGCAGGTAAAACAATGGCGTCGCGGTTTCGCGGTGACTCCACCAGAGCTGGATCGCGCTGACGAACGCTTCCCGGGACACGACCCGCGTTATGCGTCTCTGACCGATGAACAGCTGCCAACCACGGAGAGCCTGGCGCTGACCATCGACCGCGTGCTGCCTTACTGGAATGAGTCGATTCTGCCGCGCATGAAGAAAGGTGAGAAAGTGATTATCGCCGCACACGGCAACTCACTGCGCGCGCTGGTGAAATATCTGGATGATATGAGCGAAGACGAAATCCTTGAGCTGAATATCCCTACCGGCGTACCGTTGGTGTATGAGTTCGACGAGAACTTCAAACCGATTAAGCATTACTATCTGGGTAATGCGGATGAAATCGCGGCGAAAGCGGCGGCGGTGGCTAACCAGGGTAAAGCGAAGTAATTCGCTGCGCTGGGGGCTTCTGGCCTGACGGCCAGGGGTTTTGCCTGATGATTAAGCCTGCATAGTGATATGCGGGCTTTTTTGTAGCTGGAGCCAGGGGGGAGGGCTTCGCTGATTTTGCTGTTTGGTTTTTCAAAGGCCAGGGCACTTTCGCTACGCGAAAGCTAAGGTCAACTACGTTTCTCCATCCCGCTGCGCGGGCTGGCGACAAGGGGCGATCAAGCGCAATCGCCCCTTGACCCCGTGCTTGCGGCGTCACATCGCCCGCTAAAGCGGGTTCCCTCGGCCACGCCAATTTCTGGCGGACCGGCGTGATTCGCCGTCCAGGCGAAGCACGCCTCTCATCGCCGTCCATGGCGATTCGTCCTGGAAATCGTCGTAACCTCGGCGACGTTCCTTATGCCGCCCAAAAGTCAAAACCAAAACCAAAACCAAAACCAAAACCAAAACCAAAAGCAAAAGCAAAAGCAAAAGCAAAAGCAAAAGCAAAAGCAAAAGCAAAGGCAAAGGCAAAGGCAAAGGCAAAGGCAAAGGCAAAGGCATAAAAACCAAAGCATTCTTTTGGATTTTGGTTTTAAGATTCTGATTTTGAACTGGTTTTTGATGTTGGTGCGGCTTTAAAAACGGAGCCGAGGTAATGCCATTTCCCAGAACAAGCCGCCATGGACGGCGGCGCGAAGCCTGCTTCGCCTGGACGGCGAATCAGGCTGGTCCGTTCGGGAAAGGGCATTGCCGAGGGCACCCGCTTTAGCGGGCGCAGTGCCAGCCGCTAGCGCGGGGTCAAGGGGAGAAGGCGATGTTCTCCCCTTGTCGCCAGCCCGCGCAGCGGGATGGAGAAACGTAGTTGACCTTAGCTTCCGCGTAGCGGAGTGCCCTGGCATTTAAAAAAACAAAAACCAGCGGAGCTACCCCAAAACCCGCACCACGCAGTGGAGCAGCCCAGACCCTGGTCCCGGCCGTTCAACTGCGGCGGGCGTTAACCGCCTGGGCCAGCTGGCGCAGCACAGTTTCGGTATCTTCCCAACCTATGCAACCATCCGTCACGCTCTGGCCGTAAACCAGCGGCTCACCGCTTTCCAGGCTCTGGCTGCCTTCCACCAGATGGCTTTCAATCATCACGCCAAATATGGCCTTTTCACCACCGGCAATTTGCGCGGCAACATCATCCGCCACCTCAAGCTGTTTCTTAAACTGTTTGCAGCTGTTGGCATGGCTGAAGTCCACCATCACCTGCGCCGTTAAACCGGCTTTTTCCAGTCCGGCTTTCACTTCGCTGATATGGCGGGCGCTGTAGTTAGGTTCTTTGCCACCGCGCAGAATGATATGGCAGTCTTTGTTGCCGCTGGTTTCAACAATCGCCGAATGGCCGTATTTGGTGACGGACAGGAAACAGTGCGGCGCGCCGGCGGCACCAATGGCATCAATCGCCACTTTAATCGTGCCGTCAGTGCCGTTTTTAAAGCCTACCGGGCAGGAAAGGCCGGAAGCCAGCTCACGGTGTACCTGAGATTCGGTGGTACGTGCGCCAATGGCTCCCCAGCTCATCAGATCGCCAACATATTGCGGCGTGATCATATCCAGGAACTCACCGGCTGCCGGCATCCCGCTGTCATTGATTTCCACCAGCAGCTGGCGGGCAATGCGCAGACCATCATTAATCCGGAAACTGCCGTCAGTATAAGGATCGTTAATCAGCCCTTTCCAGCCCACCGTAGTGCGCGGCTTTTCAAAATAAACCCGCATCACAATTTCCAGGCTGTCTTTCAGCTCTTCACGCAGTTTTAGCAGGCGCGCTGCGTACTCTTTCGCTGCCTTTGGATCGTGAATTGAGCAGGGACCGATCACCACCAGCAGACGATCGTCCTGCTGATTAAGGATCTGGTGAATTGCCTGCCGTGCCTCGGCAACGATGCTGACCGTTTTTTCTGTCGCCGGGAATTTTTCAAACAGGGCTACCGGGGGGAGGAGTTCTTTTATCTCTTTAATTCTTAGGTCATCATTCTGGTAATTCATAGTAAATCCGCGTCTTTCTGTGGCACTGTAGCCTGATAATGTTGTCAGTTAATCTAACGTCAGAGCCCGGTGCTGTAAATCGACTTTAGGTCAGACGTGGCCGGTACAGCCCTTGCCAGACGGTACTTTCACTGGTTGTATCTCACTTCGCTTACCAATAACCCTGTAAATCAAATTTTTAATAAGATTAACGCGGTGGATTGGTGGATTTTTTGGTGGATTGTGTGGAATGGGGGTTGCCGGGTGATTTGTAGTGGCAGATGGTAAATTTAGTGAGGACAGCCCTGCCTGACAATGCTGAATATAAATTTGGAAATGGAACAATTGAGGGGAAAGCCCACAAAACGTGGGCTTAACGATTAATGTGCAGAATTCAGAATGTTCACTACTCTGTGTAAAAAGCTTCGCCATGTTTCGCCACAGAATTCGGGGCAAAATTCGTTGCCAGCCATTTCTGTTAAGAGATCATTCAGTTCATTATCATCTTCAATTAGTAGCAGTGAGTTTATTTCACTCCACGCATCAGTAACTGGCATCCGATAATCCATATAGCTTTCCAGAATTTCTTTAATACTATTTCCGAAGTCGTCATGACGGGAGCTTAGAAATACTCTCAACATACCCTTTACGGCAGGGTAATCCTTTGGTTTTTTTTTACCCCATCCACGGATAAGACGTGATAACATAATAAGGTTTACCATTGTAATATTGATTAAGCAAGACTACCCGCACGGATGAACAGGTTTCCTTTACCGTCTTACCCTGCCTGAATCCGTAACCTACTGCGGTACCACTTTTATACACCAGTTCCAGAGGACTGGTATTTTTTCCCCAATTGGCTCAGTGGATGATTTTAAGCCGGTTGGCTTTCAACGCCATACTAATTGCTTTCTCAGCATGCTGAACTGAATAAAAGGAACTTACAGACTGCATCCGGGGACTACGAGCCAGTCGGGCGAGTAATTCGTTGTCAGAAATTGCAACGTGTTTTGCCATTGTATGTCTGCCCACTTTGACAGCCTGCACAGCTTCATGTTCCGCTATTTTGAATCTTCCGGCACGGACGTAAACAATACGTGCAGCCCGACAGTGAGCCCAAATGCGGCCGGTACACCAACATCCACCGTCAGGCCGATATTCCATGCTGTTTTATCATCTGCACCGAATTGTTTAGCGAGGGAAACAGCAGTCGGATATGTGGCCGTACGGGTATTATGCCCGGTCAGTACCCGGTTGATTGCCGTGTAGATGCTATCCATACTATGCGCACCCACAACGACACAGGCCGCTTTAGTGAGTCCGGTCGGCTCTGGCACCATGCAGAGTGTTGTTGCACCTGCCAGTTCAATACTCCTCATCAATAAGTCAAGACCGCCCAGCAAGCGATTGCTCATCCCTTCGGATTCAGTAACCGACTTATCTGAAAGCACTGCTGCCAGCTGAACGGGAGACATTGCAATCTGAAATTCGTTGTCCATAACGTTTATTCCTCCAAAAAATCACTCTAATAGTTAATAATTCCACTACGTTACGAAAAAATTATTATAAGGTACTGCGAGAGTGCAAAAAGCACCGATATAGTCAGGCGCAGAAAGCGCAACCGGAGCGCTGGTCAGGAAAAAAACGAAACAGGCAACCGGAAGGTCCGGTAACGCTGAATCCGGCACGGGAAAAAAGCAGCGTAAATTAACTAAGGGGTGCCAACTATCTTGACACTGAGGGTGATTGAGTTAATGGACATCGGCTTTCCCTAATTTTCCAACTATAGTGCCTGACCCGCATCAGCTGAACAGATTCTATACTTGACGCAAGCAGCAGCCTACCCGACGCTCTGTTTCAGAGACAGGTGCTATAGCTATGTGAGCGTACAGCCCTGTTCAACGATGCCTGTATTAGCGAGAATTTCATAAAAGGCTTCCTTCGTGAGGCCTTTTTTGATCCTGCCAAACCGTCGCTACATTAGTAATTACCCACAACAAGTGAGGAAAAATGAAAAAACTTGGGCTGATTGGCGGTACGGGGCCTGAATCGACCTTGTTGTATTACCGTAAATTTGTCTATGAGGCAAATAAGCGCACCGGGGATTCTTTCTTTCCGAACCTGACCATCGAAAGTATTAACGTCTATGACGTGCTGGCGATGTGTGCTGAGCAGGACTATGCGGGATTGACGGATTATCTGGCAAAGGCGGTAAATAATCTGGTTGCAGCAGGAGCAGACGTCGTCTCTCTGACAGGAAGCACCCCGCATATCGTGTTTAACCAACTTCAGGCGCGCAGCCCGGTGCCGCTGGTAAGCATTATCGATGCAACCTGTGCAGAGGTAAAAAACCAGCAACTGGAGAAGGTCGGTCTGCTGGGAACCCGTTTTACCATGGAAGCCGATTTTTTTAAAAAGCCGTTTATCGAAGCCGGTATTAACGTGGTGGTTCCTGCAGCAAATGAAATTGAGTATATTGCAGACAGAATTTACCATGAACTTGAGAGAGGCATTGTAAAGCCACAAACGCGGGAACGCATTCTCTCTATAGTGGAACGGATGTATCGGGATAACGGTATCGGGGCCGTTATACTTGGTTGTACCGAGTTACCGCTGATATTTGCTGATGCTCAACTTTCTGTCGCCGCACTGGATACCGTGGATATACATATCGCGTCTCTGTTTGATGCCCTGGGGGACTGATCCATCACTATTGCGTCTGCAGGCCATGTGCTACGCTAAAAACTGGTCTGCGCAGGCGTTGTGCTTTACACTGCGCGCTGCAAAATTGAAGCAGATACCAGAGCAGGTAGAACAGATGGCGATGAACGGTACGATCACAACCTGGTTTAAAGACAAGGGTTTTGGATTTATCAAAGATGAAAACGGCGATAACCGCTATTTTCATGTGATTAAGGTCGCCAATCCTGAGCTGATTAAGAAAGATGCGGCGGTCACCTTTGAGCCAACCACCAATAACAAGGGGTTGTCCGCTTATGCGGTAAAAGTCGCTGCGGAAAGTAAGTATATCTGGATCGCCGGTGAGAAGCTGAAGCTGACCTCAATTAAGTCATATCTGGTTTACAGCGAAGAAGTGCCTGCCGATAGCGGTATTGATAAAGAAAATCCGGTGCTGTCGGTCGGGGTTCTGATGAACAGCATCCGACCAAAAACAACGGCTGAACCGGCTGAAATGCGCTCGCTGAAAAAACTGGTGATCACCACCTTCCAGGGCACGTCGCTGATTTTCTCGGAAGATGAAATTGATATCGATGCCACGGTAAAAATGCTTAAGGTCTGAATTCCGTCAGACACGCTCCTCAGCCCGCTTCCGGCAGGATAAACGGTATCAGCGATACCGTTTATTGCGGGTTTATCCCGCCTGCACCAGCACTCAGTAAAATGCAGAAAACGCTAACGCAGATAAAAATAAGCTCCTATTATTAAGGCAGAATTAGCCAATAACTCAGGGGTTGTATGTCTCATAACCACACTGCAACGGGCAGTAACCGTTCCCGCCTGCTGGCGGCGTTTTTAGTCACTGCGCTGTATATGGTGGCCGAAGTGATCGGCGGCTGGTTATCCGGGTCGCTGGCGCTGCTGGCGGATGCCGGGCATATGCTGACCGACGCCGCCGCGCTGCTGGTGGCTCTGCTGGCGGTGCAGTTTGCCAGCCGCAGGCCGGATCAGCGCCGTACCTTTGGCTTACTGCGCTTAACCACCCTTGCCGCCTTTGTTAATGCCATCGCCCTGCTGGTGATTACCGTGCTGATTGTCTGGGAAGCCATTCAGCGCTTTGCCCAGCCGCAGCCGGTTGCCGGCGCGATGATGCTGGTGGTCGCCATTGGCGGGCTGCTGGCCAATCTGCTCTCTTTCTGGTTACTGCATCGCGGCAGCGGGGAGAAAAATCTGAACGTGCGCGCCGCCGCGCTGCATGTATTGGGCGATCTGCTGGGTTCCGTGGGTGCGATTGCTGCCGCCATCATTATTTTGCTGACCGGCTGGACGCCAATCGATCCGATCCTCTCGATTCTGGTATCGCTGCTGGTATTACGCAGCGCCTGGGTACTGATCAAAGAGAGTACCCATGAACTGCTGGAAGGCGCACCAACGCATATTGATGTGGAGAAACTGCAGAGAAACCTGGTGCGAACGGTGCCGGAAGTGCGCAATGTTCACCACGTTCACTTATGGCAGGTCGGGGAAAAGCCGATTATCACCCTGCATGTCCAGGTGATCCCACCACAGGATCACGATGCGCTGCTGCGACATATTCATGAATTTCTGCACCAGCATTATCAGATTGAGCATGCCACGGTGCAGATGGAATATCAGCGTTGTGAAGGGGATGACTGCGATATGCACTGGATTACCGGTGACCACAGCGGCCACCAGCATCATCATCACTAACCGTTATTGAGCGGGGCTGATTTCAGCCCCGCCTGACGGGCGCTTTTACTCCACAACCACAGACCATTCAGGGCTATCGCTACCAGAATCAGATATTCCAGCGCCATGGCGTAAACCCCCTGCAGGGCGAAGATCACCACACTAATCAGATTCACCACCAGCCACAATATCCAGTTTTCCACATATTTACGCGTCATCAGGATCATCGCGACAATCGACAATACCAGCATACAGGCATCCCAGAACGGGAAAGCGTCCGGCTGTAATACCGGCATCACCACGTTAATCCCCAGCTGCTGCATCAGCGTCACCGCAATACGCGTCAGGAAGGCAAATACCGGGTTAATAAACCAGGTCATCAGCGCCATCGCCACAATGCAAATCCCCCCCCAGCTCAGGGCATCCAGCGGCGGCAGCCAGCGTATGGTCAGCACCTGCTGATGGTCACTGTTCTGTCGGCTCCAGGCGTACCAGCCATAGATATTGGCGACAAAAAAGAACAGCTGTAACAGCAGGCTGGAATACAGCTGGATCTGAAAGAAGATAATCGCAAACAGCGTGACGTTCAGCAGTCCGAAAGCGTAGTTAACGATCTTTTCCAGGCTGGCCAGCCAGATACACAGCAGGCCGGCCAGTGAGCCAATGGCTTCAATCCAGGAGAGATCGTAGCCACCGCTTCCGAGGGGAATATGAACCAGGATATTGCTGGTACTGAAAAAATCCATAGGGTTATCCGTTCAGTCAGTATCAGGTTCAGGCATTACCCTTAACCCGCAGTTTAAGATCGGCGGCAAAGTTGAGCATCCGATCGAGGGGGATCAGCGCGCGCTGGCGCAGCGCCCGATCAACGTTGATTTCATGCTGCTGGCCACCATGCTCCAGACCCTCAGCGATCGCCTGCAGGCCGTTCATCGCCATCCACGGGCAGTGGGCGCAGCTGCGACAGGTGGCCCCCTCACCCGCCGTTGGCGATTCATACAGCTGCTTATCCGGGCAGGCCTGCTGCATTTTGTAAAATATTCCGCGATCGGTCGCCACAATCAGCTGCTGATGGGGCAACTGCTGCGCGGCCTGAATCAGCTGGCTGGTAGAGCCGACTGCATCAGCCATTTCAACAACGGCCTGCGGAGATTCCGGGTGCACCAGCACGGCGGCTTCAGGATGCAGCTGCTGCAGGCGGCTCAGCGCCTGGGTTTTAAACTCATCATGAACAATACAGCTACCCTGCCAGCACAACATATCCGCACCGGTGCGGCGGGTGACATATTGGCCAAGGTGACGATCCGGTCCCCAGAGGAATTTCTCTCCCCGGCTGTCGAGATAATCAATCAGTTCCACGGCAATACTTGAGGTCACGACCCAGTCGGCACGCGCCTTAACCGCGGCGGAAGTATTGGCGTACACCACCACGGTGCGGTCAGGATGGCTGTCGCAAAACTTGCTGAACGCCTCCACCGGACAACCGAGATCCAGTGAGCACTCCGCTTGCAACGTGGCCATCAGGACGTTTTTTTCCGGGCTGAGTATTTTGGCACTCTCTCCCATAAAACGCACCCCGGCGACCAGCAGCGTGGTTGCCGGATGCCGGCTGCCAAAACGCGCCATCTCCAGAGAATCGCCAACCCCTCCCCCGGTGGCTTCCGCCAGCGCCTGAATTTCAGGATCGGTATAATAGTGAGCCACCATGACCGCATGGCGTTCACGCAGCAATCGATTAATTTTTTGCCGGTAAAATGCCTGCTCACCGGCGTTAAGCCGGGCAGGTTTTGGCGTAAACGGATAAATAACATCCTCAGGGGTGAACATCAGGCTCATAGCAGGGTTCTCGTTTTTTAAACTCAACCAATATGTGTAATAAAGGCCATGACTGCTGAAACACTGGATTATTTGTTTTATATACTAAACAAAGTAACCGAAACAGAACCTGCTGTCGCACATTTTTTAACATCACTGCTATGGTCAGCCTGCCAGAACCATTAGCTGCTGATTTTCAAACTGCAACAAATGCTGCTTTACGCCGAGTCCACCGGCAAAACCGGTCAGTTGACCACCGGCACCAATCACGCGGTGACAGGGGGTTATAATCGACAATGGGTTACGGCCATTGGCGGCACCGACGGCGCGCACGGCGGCGGGATTACCAATCTGATGTGCTATCTGGCTGTAGCTCCGGGTTTCACCGAAGGGGATCGTTAGCAACGCAGCCCAGACTTTTTTCTGAAACTCAGTACCACTGACATTCAGCTGCAGGGCGAACTGACGACGTGTCCCGGCAAAATACTCGCTCAGCTGGCGCTCGGTTTCGACCAAAATGGGATTATTGTGATCTTCAGTTAACGGCAGCGGCAGATGGTAGCGACCGGTACGCTCTTTATGCCACAAAATCGCCGCCAGTCCGCGTTCTGAGGCCACCAGCCGCAATTCACCAACCGGTGATGGGATGATTTTAAAATAGCCCCCCATTCTTTCTTCTCCTTATGCTGAAACTCAACACATTAACTCTACGTCATGCTGATAAATCGCGTTAGCTCTTTAATTCAAATTGATGAAAATTCGATCAAAGCGGAGAAGATGGCAGGATGACAGGTTCAGCAAGTGCAGCACTGCCGGACAGATAGCAGACACAAAAACCCAAACTGAAGTCGGGCTTTTTCGTATCCGGCTGCTTTATCTGTAGCACTGTCGGGATTAACAGGGTACGGTCAGAAACGCAAAAAGGCGCCTTTAGGGCGCCTTTTTACACTGGTGGGTCGTGCAGGATTCGAACCTGCGACCAATTGATTAAAAGTCAACTGCTCTACCAACTGAGCTAACGACCCGCTCGAAATCTGAAACTATGGTGGGTGATAACGGGCTCGAACCGCTGACCCCCTCCGTGTAAAGGAGGTGCTCTACCAACTGAGCTAATCACCCAAAATTATGCTGTGCCTGCGAAACCTGCACATCCGGTAACTTAAGATAACTTCGGTATCTGGTGGGTCGTGCAGGATGACTCGGCTTCGCCACGCCCTCCAGGCTGTTGCCTGCGGCAACATTGTCTCACTACGTGATACTCGACCTGCTGCAGGTTCGAACCCTGCACGCTCGGCACCTGTAAGGTACCTTTGAAACTGGTGGGTCGTGCAGGATTCGAACCTGCGACCAATTGATTAAAAGTCAACTGC